>JBEQUE010000001.1:0-40016 GCA_040349255.1 Acidobacteriota bacterium
TTGCCTGAAGAGGATTTGCACCTCTCTGAACGAGTGCGCTCACGGGCGCACGGACCGCCGGCGTCCCGCCGGCTCAACCTTGAAGTGTCAGAGCCTCTCGTGCAAAACAGGAAGAGGTCTGGGAGGCTTCCTCTGCGAGAACGCCTGGCGCGGCCGTCAACGTCCCGCCCGAAGCCTGCCCTGCTCGCGGCGGCATCCCGCGACGTCTGGTTAGAGCCGGCGGGACGCCGGCGGTCCCAGTGAAAAGCGCGCTCGGGGTTGGGTTCTACCGTGCGCGCTCCTGGAATCGCAGGGTCGGCCTGCACGCTTCCCCTGCGATCCCGGAGGCGCCCCCGCTCAGAACAGGCGGAGCGCGAAGAGCTTCGGCTGAAGCGCCGTGGTCGCTCGGTAGAGCTGCGCCTGGATGTAGTACTCGTACCGGTTGAAGTCGATGATCTGGGTGAAGGAGCAGGAGTGGCAGGTGTTCGTGGCGGAGTCGAAGCCGGCCACGAAGCAGAGTTGGACCTGGGTGCCGTCGCACTTGTCGACCTGCCACAGCGCGGCCGAGACCTGGCTGGGAGCGGCGTTGTCGAAGTAGCTGATCCGTAGCGTGCTCCAACCCGGCAGGCCGGTGCCGGAGGTGTCGGTCACGTTGAAGTAGGCCGTGATCACGCCGACGCCGCTGCCGTTGAAGCCGATGTAGGGCGGGGTCAGGGCGTACAGCGGGACCGAGCTCTCATCGATGACGGCGGTCGTGCCGGCAGCCGTCCACGGGATCGTCTGGGCCATCGAGGGCATCGCGCACAGAACGGCGAACAACAGGAACAGGATCCTGCGGGTCATGGAAGTCTCCTTTCCTTTACCAGCTTCCGAAGAAGTTGGGCGGACGGAGAGGATGGGCGTTACGGCCCGCAGACAGAACGCCCGGCTTCTGCCGGGCGTTCTCCTTTCAGGCCGGCTTATTATTTGCCAGTGGACGGCACGGCAGAGGAACAGTTCCAGGCCGGGGTGATCGGAGCCCCGCCCGACATGGTTCCGGCGGAAGCGGTGACGGCGGTCAACCACGGTTCGGTGTGATCTGCGGCTTGAGCCAGGCAGGAGCCCTGGCAAACATAGTTGTAGCAAACATTGGAGCCATGCTCGTCATAGCACTGCTGGAAGCAGGGGACGTCGCAGTCGCAAAACGAGGTACACCAGGGTGCTGCAGCCAGAGGGGAGACGAGCGGGCCAAGCAGTGCCAGAGCGAGAAGGGCCGCCAAGATCAGAGCTTTTTTCATAAAAACCCCTTTCCGTAGAATTAGCACCTTGATGACAGGACTTTAGCAGAATACGCTTGCGGTGGACTGGATGCAAGCGCCGAGCAGCGGCAGGGCCAGGCGCTTTCGATTCATCCCTGACCGGGGCTTGCCTCGTTGTAGGCTCTCTCGAGCTCAGCCACGTCGAGCTTCACCATCGTCATCATGGCTTCCATTACAGCCTTCACCTTCCTGGGGTCCCTATCACGGATCAGCTCGGTGAATCGTCTCGGGACAATTTGCCAGGAGAGACCGAAGGGGTCCTTGATCCAACCGCATTGCGTGGGCTTCGCTCCTGCCTTCACGAGCTTGTCCCAGTATTCATCCACTTCATCCTGATCCGCGCAGTCCACGTAGAGCGAGACCCCTTCAGAGAAGCTGAAGTACGGACCTCCGTTGTAGCCCATGAAGAGTTGACCACCAACGACGAACTCGGCGGAGCTGATGGGACCGTCCTTGCCCGTGCGGGCGACGTTGCGTATCTCGGAGCTCGGAAACGTCGCGGTGTAGAACTCGATCGCCGCTTCGAGCTGATCGTTGAACATGAGGAAAGGTGTCACTTTGTTCATGGGATGTCTCCTCTGTTTGGACCCTCATTTCCCAGCGCTTCCGCGTCGTTGCCTTCTGCCGTTCCTTCCGCATAGTCTTATTATAGCTCACCCGATGGGGCTCGCTCGTAGAGGAGACGGTCCGGACTCTCCCAGGTTTGGGTGCCACCTATTTCCTATTTCCGTTCGGCTCTCGGAAGGGCCTGCATTAGGATGTGACTCATGAACCATGAGATGAAAACCACGCTTGCCTCCGACCTTAAGAATATGCGGATCAAACGCGGCTGGAGTGAGGCAGCGCTGGCGCGAAAAGCCGACCTGCCCGAGCAGACAATCCGGGAGTATGAGGTCGACCCTTCAAAGCTGACGGATGAGGTCAGTTGCCGAGTACATCACGCGCTGAAGCGGTGCCGCGCACCCTGGCGCCCCCCTACCGATAGCGAGGCCTGGACCAGCCTGCACCAGGTCGAGGCAGCTTTGAACATCGACCAGAAGCTGTTTCGAGATGCTCTGAAGGTGCTTGAGAAAGCCTTGACACGGGCTGATCTGAGCCCAGAGTGTACCGGCCGCCTTCTTCTCACCCAGGCGGCGGTTCTCGGCGAGCTGGGCCGCGAGGTACGGGCTTTGGAAGCCCTGCAACAGGCCGAGCGTTGCCTCGGTCTTGGTGAAAAGGAGCCATCGGTCTGGCTGCGCTTGCGTCTGGATCAGCTCTATTTCCTCTGTCAAGCGGATCGGTTTTGCGAGGCTGACGCTCTGCTGGCGGGGGCCCGGGAGCTCGCGGCCGACGAAGCGAACGCTGCCGAGCGGCTAGAGCTTTCCTGGCTGGAAGGGCGTATCTCCGCCGGGCTCGGCAAATGGGCTGAGGCCTTGGATATCCTTCAACTGGTGCGGGCCGAACATCTTGCCGCCGGTCATCTCTTTGAAGCCGGTAGCGCCACGCTCGACGTAGCGGTGGTCTTGATCTGCCAAGGCAAGGACTCGAAGGTTGAGGAGATCGCCCGAGAAATGGAGCCGTTGTCGCTGAACAAGAAGCTGATGGATGTATCCCGATCAACCCTCAGGCTGTTCCGTAAGGCGGTGGAACGCGGCAGCTTGAAGCCCGAGACGGTACGGAGATTGGCTATGGAATTTCGGAAGACTGACACTCGCCTGACGCGGCCCTACCCAATACCAGGCTGGGAGTGAAGAGAACACGGCGGCGCAGCTATCTGCGGATGGACTTTCCAGATTTGGGTGGCACTTATTTCTTATTGACCGAACTATCCCTCGATTCCTCTTCTTCAAGCTTCTTCAAAAATTTTCCCAATACTTCCGCGACTATCTTTGCCCCTTTATTACCTCTTGTCAACACAAAGCTGATTACTTGACCTTCTTCAAATCTTGCCGTGAGCCTCTTGTTGACCAGACCAGAAATGTCAACTACCTGGAGTGACCCGAGATTGAAAATCCCGACCATCCCCAAATTCACCAGGAGATAATTGTCGGTGATTGCTACGCCGCTTACTTCCCGGCCTGACACATCCTCAATAAAAAGAAGAAGCACGCTGGTAACGATTAACTCTGTTCCAAGCTCCCTATTGATATGCTCTACAAACAACGCTGCCTTGCTCCCATCTATATAAGGCTGCAGGCACAGGCTCTTTACTTCCTTCGTGCCGTACTCCTTTATAATCGTTGCCATGTATCCCATTCTCGAATCCTCAAGCTCATATCGGTCGCACGTCGGCGAACACGGTGAGCGGCGGGACCGTGCGATAGCGCGGTATCCGTCCGGTTCAGGCCAGTGGTAGCCCTCGATTGCAACAACAGCACTATACCTTCTGCAATGGGTCTCGTCCAAGAATTTCTACTATCAGCTTGGCCCGCTCGCCCGCCCGGGTATATGCCTGAGTCAAGTTCCCCTGAACTCTCGGAGCGTCATTCCGACGGCTCGGGCAACGGCTCGCCTTCAAGGCGGAGCTCCTGCCCCTTCAGTCCGAGCCCGCCTCGTTGCAGGCGGTTCGACGGAGGGCTCCCTTGCGCGGTCCGTCCTCTTCCTTCTTTCATCTCCCCTTCCCGGTCTCTCGGCCGAGGCTCTCCGGCTTTCCCGGGACTCTTCCGGGCTGTCGCCGGAACGTCCAGCCGTCGCTCCCGAATCTATCGGCGGAAGAAAGGGAGCTGCAGGCGGAATCCCCCAACCTATCGGCGGAACGCCGACAGGCTTCGGCCGAACGCCGATAGGCTCGGCCCTTCTCCGGATAGGCTCCGGTCCATGCCGGATAGAGATCGGCCGAACGCCGATAGGTTCCGGCGAAGCGCCGATAGAGGTCAGCCAGACGCGGATAGACTGGGACCGAGCTCGGATAGGTTTCGCGGAATCGCGGATAGGTTCCGGCCGAACGTCGATAGGGACGGGCCAGACGCCGATAGATTTCGGCGAACCGTGGATAGCCACCGGCCAAACGCGGATAGGTTCCGGGGAACGGCCGGAAGGGGCCGGCCGAACGCCGATAGGTTCCGGCGAAAGGCCGACAGGCTTCCGCGAGCCGTCCTCAGGACGGCTGGACCGGCTTGACCTTGCCGACGGAGGCCGTCGGCAACGCCTCGTTCTGCATGCGCAGGGTGAGGAAGCTCACACCGAGCATCAGGGCGGCGGCGATCCAGAACGGGTACTCGATGCCGATCTCCTGGAAGACGAAGCCGGCCCAGAGCGGACCGAGCATCCGCGAGACGCCGCCGAAGAGCTGCTGCACGCCCATGACCTGGCCGACCTCGGAGCGTCGCGCCCGGCGCGAGACCAGCGAGGTCGTGGCCGGGAAGAGCAGCGCCGTCCCCACCGGCACGAAGAGGACGCAGATCGCGAGACCCCAGAGGTGCTTCGGCATCGGGATGACGATCAGGCCGATCACCAGGCTCATGGCCCCCAGGCGCGTCACCCCCACCTCGCCGAAGCGACGGACCGCCGGGCCCAGGAGCACCCCGCGCATGACCAGCGAGATGCTGCCGACGTAGGTGTAGAAGTAGCCGATGTTCTGCTCGGTCACGCCGAAGACCTGCTTCAGGTAGAGGGCCAGCACGCCGTTCATCGCCATGAAGCCCATCATCCCGATGGTGTAGACCCAGATCAGCGAGCTCACCGGGCCCGCCGGCCGGGCCAGTACGTCGAAGACGGTGGCCCGCAGCGACTGCCGCGGCGCGGGAGCGGTCTGCGTCTCGACGGTCGCCGCCTCCCGCTTCGACTCCGGCAGCCACTTCCAGGCGAACAGCGCGTTGAGCAGGCAGAGGCCGGCCGCGAGATACCCCGGCGCCGTCGGTCCCAGGTGGGTCGAGGCCGACCCGATCAGCGGCCCGATCATCACGCCCGCGCTCGTCGCCGCCGTGATCCAGCCGAGCGCCTTGGTGCGCTCCTCCGGCACCACCGCGTCGGCCACGTACGCCTGCACCACCCCGGTGGTGGCCCCGCCGGCGCCCTGCACGAAGCGCGAGGCGAACAGCAGCCAGAGGGTGTTGGCGAGGCCGAACAGCACGTATGCCGCCGCCGAGGAGAGCAGGCCGGCCAGGATCATCGGCCGGCGGCCGTAGCGGTCCGAGAGCCGGCCCCAGAACGGCGACACCACGAGCTGGGCGGCGGGAAAGGCGGCGATGAGCACGCCGACCATCGAGGCGTCCGCTTGCAGCCGGGTGGCGTAGAAGGGCAGCAGGGGCAGGACGATCGTGAAGCCGATCATGTCCACGAAGACCGTGGCCATCAGGACGCTGAGCTGCTTGAGGCTGCGCGACTCCATCCGGAAACCTCAGCGGGCCTCGCTCCGGCCCCACAGCAGGAACGCCGTGGCGCTCGCGACCATCAGCAGCACGCCGTAGACCGCCGCCATCCCCAGGTCCTGCAGCCGCAGGCTGGACAGGATCTCGATCGAGATGGGACGGGTGTCGAAGGTGTAGAGGACGATCGAGACCACGAAGTCGCCGAGCGCCGTGATGAACGCGAGGCCCGCCCCGGCCGCGAGCGCGGGCCGCAGCAGGGGAAACACCACCCGGCCGAGCCGACGCCACGGGCCGGCGCCGAGCGAGGAAGCGGCCTCTTCGAGCGCCGGGTCGAGGCCGCGCATCCCGGCGATCGAGCCGCGGCCGGTCAGCGGCAGGCTGCGGACCAGGTAGGCAAGCGGCAGGATCCACGGGGTGCCGATCAGCACGAAACGGCCGACCCATGGCTGGCTGACGCCGAAGGTGGTGGCGAGCGCGATGGCGAAGACCGTGCCCGGCACCGCCCAGGGCACCGCCACCAGCCACTCCAGGACGCCGGCGAGCCAAGGCCAGCGCGGGCTCCGGCCGTCCACGGGCCGGGCCACCGCCATCCGCGCCGCCGCGAGGCCGAGAGCGACTGCGGCGATCGTCGAGACCGCGGCCATCCAGAGCGAGTTGAGCACCGGCCGGAGCTTCTCGGTCGAGGCCAGCCCGAGCCAGTTGCGCAGCTCGAGGGCCGGCGGGAAGAACTCGGTCGTCCAGGTGAACGGCGGCACGAAGGAGACCAGCAGCAGGACGGCGTGCGGCAACAGGAGGAACGCGGCCAGGATCCAGCCGAGGACGCCGGCGGCGATCCGCGCCAGGGGGCTCTCCAGCCGGCGCCGGGCCGGCGCGACGCCTCGCACGCCGGTCGCGGCGAGTCCCCGGCGGTCGATCCAGCGCATCCCGACCAGGCCGAGCAGCGCGAGCCCGGCGAGCATGACCGTCTCGACCTGGGAGAGCGCGGTCTCGCCGTTGAGCTTGGACGCGACGATCTGCGTGGTCATGACCCGGAAGCTGCCCCCGAAGAGATACGGTGCCGAAAACGAGGCGAGCGAGGTCATGAAGGTCAGGAGCGCGGCGCCGGCGAGCGACGGGCGCAGCAGCGGCAGGGTGACGCGGAACAGGGTCCGCACCCGGCCGGCGCCGAGCGAGGCCGAGGCTTCCAGGAGCGCCGCGTCGAGCCGCGACAGGCCGGCCCGCGTGAAGAGATAGAAGTAGACGTACATCGAGTAGGCGTGGACCAGGAGGATCGCCCCGGGACCGGCCAGGCGCCAGGGCGGCCCGTCGAGGCCGAGCAGCCCCTGGACCGCGCGCGATACGAAGCCGCTCTCGCCGTAGAGGAAGAGGAAGGCGATGACGCCGACCAGCGGCGGCAGGGCGACCGGCAGCGCCGTCACCGCCGCCAGGAACCGCCGGCCCGGGAAGTCGGCGCGCTCGAAGAGGAAGGCGAGCGGCACGCCGATCAGCGCCGCCAGGACGACCGAGGCGAGCGAGATCCACAGGCTCCGCCAGAGCGCGATCCACTCGTCCGGCCGCGCGGCGAACTGCTGGAGATGAGAGGCCGTCCAGCCTTCGGGACCGCGCAGGGCGTCCACCAGGGTCATGAGCAACGGGTAACCGACCAGCCAGGCGAGGAGCAGCGCGAGGAGGATAGGGGCGATGGGCGGTCGGCGACTCATGGCGAGGTCCCGCGGAAGATACGCGGCGGAGGCCCGGAAGTTCCCGGAGCGACAGCAACGGAGTCGCCTTCCGACGCGGCTCCCGACGGAGCCATGACCTCGATCTCCGGCCCGGAGTCGAGCGCCACCACGAAGTAAGAGACCGGGCCGGCGTAGCGCCGCTCGGTGATCTTCCCTGCGAACGATCCCGAGCTGCCAGGTGGCGCGAAGGCGAGAGACTCGGGCCGCGCCACCAGCTCGGCCGGCTCGCCGGGCTTCAGGTCCTCCGCCGGCACGCCCGGCCAGGAGAATCCCGAGAATCGCACCCTCGCGCCGCCGTCCGTCTCGAAGACACCCGGAAAGCCACTGGCGCGCCCGACGAAGCCGGCCACGAAGCGGGTCGCGGGCCGCTCGTAAAGGTCCTCCGGCGAGCCCACCTGCTGGAGGACACCGCCGTGGAGGACGGCCACGCGGTCTCCCAGGTGGAAGGCCTCCTCCTGCTCGTGGGTGACGAGGACCGTGGTGATGCCGACCTTCCGGATGGCCCGCCTGAGCTCGCGGCGGGTGCGCTCGCGCAGGGTGGGGTCGAGGTTCGAGAGCGGCTCGTCGAGGAGGAGGACGCGCGGCTCGGGCGCGAGCGCGCGGGCCAGGGCCACGCGCTGCTGCTGGCCGCCCGAGATCTCGCCGACCCGGCGGTCCTCGAAGCCCGGCAGGTCCACCTGGGCCAGGGCCTCGGAGATCCGCCGGCGCATCTCGTCCTTCCCGACGCCCCGGGTTTCGAGACCGAAGGCTACGTTCTCGCCGACCGTCAGGTGGGGGAACAGGGCGTAGTGCTGGAAGACCATGCCGAAGCGGCGGCGGGCCGGCGGCAGGCCGGTCACGTCCTCGCCGTCCACCCGGATGCGGCCGGAGTCCGGCGACTCGAAGCCGGCGATCAGGCGCAGAGCCGTGGTCTTGCCGCTGCCGCTCGGGCCGAGCAGCGCGAGCACCTCGCCCTTGCCGATCTCCAGAGAGAGATCGCGGAGGACAGGGTTGCCGCCGAAGCTCTTGTGGAGCCGTTCGAGGATGAGAAACGACATCAGCCCTTGCCGCGGATGGTCCGGTCCCAGGTGGCCATCCACTCCTGGCCGTTCCTGTCGATGAGGTCCCAGTCGACCGGCGTGGGCTTCCAGTCCCGAAGCACGCCCTTGGCCCAGTCCGGGAGCTGGTCGGCGGGCATGTCGGTGCGGGCCGGCAGCCGGAACGCCTCGCGGGCGGCGAGGGCCTGGCCCGCCGGGCTGCCGACGAACTCGATGAACTCCTTGGCCTCCTTGGAATGGCGGGCGCCCTTGACCAGGCCGATCGAGTCGTCGATCACCGGCGTGCCGCTCGCCGGAAAGTGGAAGTCGAGGGGCGAGCCGCGCTTGCGCTGCCAGAGCAGGTCGGTCAGCTCCCAGATGGTGACGAGCCCCTCCTGGCGGTTGAGCTTCTCGATCATGAGCGCCGGCTGCTGGAGGTACTCCTTGGTCTGGCCGTCGAGCCGGCGGAGCCACTCGAAGCCGCGATCGGGGCTGCCGGTCTCCTTGACGGAGCGGGAGAGGACCATGCCAAAGACGGTGCGCATCGTGCCGCTCGCGAGCGGGTCGCGCATCAGGATCTTCTTCTTCCACTTCGGGTCGAGCAGGTCGTCCCAGTCGTGCGGCGCGTCGGCCTCGGTGACCGCCTTCGAGTTGTAGACCAGCACCGCGGCCGTTCGGTACGAGGCGAAGAAGAGATCCTGCGACCCCTGGCTCTCCGGCGGGATGGAGCCGGCCCACTGCGGCCGGTAGGGCTCCAGGAGCCCATCGCGCCCGGCGCGGCCGAGAATGGTCTGCGGCCCGCCGAACCAGACGTCGGCCTGCGGGTTGGCAGCCTCGGACTTGACCCGGTCGTAGACGTCCTGCGAGCCCATGTCGAGCCAGCGGACGTCGATCTTGGGGTGCTCGGCCTCGAAGCTCTTCTCCATCAGGGAGAGGAGGTCGCCCCCGTGAGGCGAGTAGACGACGAGAGGGGTGCGGCCGTCGCCGCAGCCCGGGAAGGTTACGAGCGCCGCGAGGGCGCAGAGGAGTCGGGTGGTCTTCATGGCCGGGATGTCCTGGCAGGGCCGGGCCCCGGCGGATCTTATCCCGGTTTCAGCCGTCCGGCTGCTTGCTGGCGTCTCGCCGGAGCCTGTCGGCTTTTGGCTGGCCCCTGTGAGCGCCGGCTGAAGCTCTCAGGAACAGCCCGGAAGAGCCCCGGGAGAGCCGTAGAGCCCTGGCCGAGAGGCCAGGGAGGGTCGGCGACGGAAGAAAGGGATTAGATTAGGCTAGCGCCTATGGAAGTCAAAAAACCGCTGAGACAGAGCCTCACCATCGATGTTGACCGTCTCAGGAAGGCGACCAAAGCAGTCCTGGTGGGTTTTCTATGCTGGGCTGCAATCGCAGTCACCAGTGAAGCCTTTGTGTACTGGGATCTCTATGGCTGGCTCTATAAGGTAAATGATGGAATCATTAAACTTGCCCCATTAGCGGCAGTCCTAATACTCTGGCTACTCACTTTTGTTCTCCCCTGGATCTGGCGGCACATCAAGCTCTGGGCAGCTTGGAGACGCGTAACCCTTGGGGACATATTTGCTGGAAGTCTTGTATTCTTCTTGGCGGCAACCACCCTGTACGCCGACAATCCGCTCGCAACAGGCGCGATGGTGTGGGCAGGCATTGCGGCTGCCGTCCTGGCATTGCGGTTTGCGCTGGTTCGAGTGGGACGGATGAGTACGCCGGCCCCGGCGCGCTCCGTCATAGACGCAGTGCTCGGGCCCGAGGGGCTTGGTCCTCTCCAGGATCTGTCTGAAGATCAACTGGAGCGCGCTCCTCTTCTTCAATCCCTTTTGGAGATGGTGACTGCAAAGAGGAGCAGCCCTCTGACCTTCGGCATCGAGGGTCCGTGGGGCTCCGGCAAGACGACTCTTCTGAATGCCCTCGAGAAAGAGCTTCGGGCAAGACAATTTCCCGTAGTCTCCTTCAGCCTCTGGGACTACCGTGATCCGGACCGTCTCATTCGTGGCTATTTTGACCAGCTCGAAGGAGCCCTCAGTGATCTGATCGCCCTTCCCGGCCTGAGAAGGAAGCTCTACAAAATGGCTGCAGGCTTGACGGACGTAAGCGCTGGTCCAATTACGGACTTCGTCGGTAGGATCTTCAATCGGTGGACAGAAACTTCCCTTGACGACCTGCGGCTTGAGCTGGAAGAGGCACTGAAGTCTCTCGAGGCTCCGGTGCTTGTCCTTATCGACGATCTCGATCGGCTTGAAGCCGACGAATTGACCGCCGTGCTCAGGACGCTCCGTCTGGTCGGAGACCTGCCGAATCTGGCCCACGTCCTGGCCTATGACCAGCAACAAGTCTACAGAGTCTTGTTCTCCGACGACCCGACCGGAGATCGCGCAAGAGACTTCTTGGGGAAGATTCTGCATGTTGAATTACCAATTGGAAATCCGCCCTCCGACTTGGCAGCCCGGATACTCGAGAAGGGGCTTCGGCCACTGTTGGAAAAATCAGGGGACAAGATTGCGGACGCGTTTGTCCATGACCTACAGAAAGAGCCGATCTCCGAGTTGGTGGAAGTGCTCCCAACACCTCGCGAAATAAGAAGGGTTGCAGCGGCAACCGCGTGGCAATGGGAGAGAATGAAGCGTCACCTCAATCTCTTCGACCTGTTCATCCTCAATGTGATCCAGTATCGCTTTCCAAGAGTGTACAGAATGATGCGCGCCCATCCCGGATGGTTTGTGGTCGCCGAGTGGAAGGGTGAAGATATCTGGTACTTTCACATGAAGGAGAAGTGGGCAGAAGCTCGAGATCAGTACTTGAAGGATCTGGAGTCATCATCCGATCTGGAATCACAAGCAGCACGGAAGTTACTCAGAAGACTGCTGCCGGGTGTGGCGGGAAAAGGAGCTTTAAGCCCCCGACCCTCAGAGAGGAATGCACGTTTAGAGCGACGCCTACTTCACCCCGATAATTACAACCGCTATTTTCACCAATATATACCAGCGCGTTCGGTGACAGAAGCTGAGGCCGAAGACTTCCTGGATAAGATTATGACAATCCAGGATCGCGCACTGCGCCGAAATACAGTTGAAACTGGGATGCGAGAGGAGGTCAAGCGCGGCAGGATCGAGTCTTTTATGAATCAGCTACAGCTAGTACTTGCTCACAACAATCCTCTGGGCTCGGAACTTGCGATTGACCTTGCCGAGGGTATCGCACGGTCAGCCGATATCCTCTCCACTGAGGCGCCATTTTTGGGTCAGTCCGACTTGCGCTTTGCAGCAGTGGTAGCCATGCAGATAGCCGGATTTACGGACGACGATGCGACTGCGACGGCTGTTTTGACCCAAGCCATCAAGCAAACAACGAGCTTCGCTTTCGCAGCAAACATCGAACGTACTCTCAAAAAACTCGCTGACGATTCCGCGCTCAGGGAAGTGCTGCTGGACCGCACCCCGAACCTAGAAGCTGTACGAGATTCCTTTATGACACGAGTTGAGCAGCGCTTCAGTCAAACCGGCACCCTCCTATCGGCACCTGGCGATGACTTTGCTGCATTCATTCAGACGGCTGACGCAGCAACCATTCGCGCCTTGGTGACACGAGACCTTGGAGCAACGCCCGAGCTTTTGCCGGTCCTTCTACGTATCGCCGTGCCAAGCAAGCAACTGAGCAGAGGCGAGCTCGAGCTCTTCGATCTTCGTGGCTTGGCCCAAAAATTACCGTTGGAGGAGGTGCATGACCTGAGTCAGGGTGTTGATCTAGAGAAATGGGATGACCCGATAGATCGACGTCTGGTAGCCAAGTTCCGCGATTGGATTCAGACCTCCGACCAAGCCGATGCCAACGAGGACGCTTGAAGGCTTATCGGGGGGACAGCGGTATCTCCTTCAACCGTTCGTCTAAATCTGCTCCAGCTCGGCCCGAAGGCGGGCGAGCTCCGTCTCCAGACGGTCGGCCCGCTCCTCGGCAGCCTCAGCTCTCTTCTCGGCGGCTCGGCGGGCGTTCGTTTCCTCGGAGCCCCAAAGGAGCTTCTCGCCGGTGCGGGCGTCGATCAGCCGCAGGCTCAGGCCCTCGGGCCGGAGGCGCAACCCCGTCACCCAGCTCAGCAGGGAGCCGTCCGGTTCCGGACTGAGACGCGCGTATCGTCCCTGTTCCAGGCGATACCCCTGGAGGCGCGGCTTCAGGTAGTCGCCTTCGGGATCGAACAGGACGTACTCCGAGATCCCGAGGCGCTCGTAGAGGTTCTTCTTCTTGGAGACATCCTCCCGGCGCGTCGAGCTGGAGGTGACCTCGATCACGAAGTCCGGCGGCCGGCCCTCCTCCCAGAGCTTGTAGAGAGGACGGTCCCACTTCGCGATGCCCCGGACCATGAGCACGTCGGGCGAGATCGAGGCCCGGGGGTTCCCCTGCTCGAAGTAAAGGAGAAGGTTGCCCCCGACCCAGGCGCCGGGATCGTCCTCGTAGCGCCGCTCCAGCGCCGCGATGAGGTCGGCCATCACCTTCCGATGGAGAGTCGATTCGGCCATTGGGCGGCCGTCGGAGGTGGGGTATTCAATTTCCTCGACGCGCTCGGCGCGCAGCGGGATCGCGGCCATGGACAACCTCCTTCCCCGGCGGTTGCGGGATCAAAGCATGAAACCCGCCGGGAAGCAACACTAGGATAGCACGCGGTCCTTTACTTCAGCGCCAGCAGGTTCGCGAACAGCCGGTAGGCGCCCGGCACGCCGGCCGGGAGCTGCCGGAAGAAGCTCAGGCCGGTGTAGACGTAGTGCCCCTTGCCGAGAGGCGCCACCAGGAGGCCGCCGCGCATCTCGGGCTGGTCCGGGTCGGTGAAGGCCAGGAGAGGCACGAACGCCGGGTCCCAGGTGTGCGCGAAGTAGAGGCCGCGCTCCTGGACCCAGCCCTCCCAGTCCGCCGGGCCGATTTTGTTGGGAGCGTTGAAGACCGGGCTCGCCGGGTCGAGGACGGTCGCCGCCGCGGTCTCGTCGGTCACCCGGTCGTGCGGCCGGGCGATCTCCAGGGCGAAGGGCGCGAACTTGCCGTCGATGAACGGGTACTGCTGGTACTGGACGATCACCAGGCCGCCGGCCTTCGCGTAATCGAGGATGCGGTGGTTGGCCCGGCCGAGCACCGGGTCGGTCTCGTAGGCCCGGCTGCCGATCACGATCGCGTCGTAGCGCCCGAGGTCGCCTTCGAGCAGCTCGTGGGGGCCGAGCAGATCGAGCGGCACCCCGACCTGGAGCAGGAACTCCGGCACCCGGTCCGAGGCGCCCCGGACGTAGCCGACCTTCTTCAGAGGCGGCAGCTTCAGGTCCGCGGCACTGACCGCCACCGCCGCCGGCTTCGGCTGCGGCGTGGCGCGGATGTGCGGGTAGTCGATCACCGGCGCGGCCGAGTCGTAACGGCTTCCATCGGCCAGCACGGCTGCCAGCTCGATCCGATACCGGCCGGGAGCCAGGCTGGCCGCGGGCCGGACCGCGACCTCCACCACCTTCTCCTCGCCGGGCTCCAGCGAGAACGGGACCGGCTCGACCGGCGCCCAGCCCGATCCGGCTTTGGCTTCCAGCCGGCCCTGGACCGCCTGCGCCGCGTGGGACGCGAGGGTCACCTGGAGCCGGCGCGGCTCCTTGCGGGCCACCGGCCAGACCAGCAGCTCGTCGGCCACCGAGACCTCCACCTTCGGCACCACCCGGATCGGCCGCCGGATCTCCCCCAGCGCCTGGTCCCGGTGACGGTGGACGACCTCGCGCTCGATCGTGACCGGCAGGCCGTCCACCGCGAAGGAGAAGCGGGCGACGAGCGGCGCCGGTCCGAACGGCTCGCCGCGCTCGGCGGGCGCGGCGGCGGACCAGTCGTAGAGCGCCCCGGTCATCGGCTTCCTCAGGAAGTAGGGCGTCGTGACCGCGGCGCCCGCGGGCACCGAGGCCTGGAGGTCCCACTTCGCCAGCGCGCCGGGCGCGGCGTCCTGGGCAGCGGAGGTCGAGGGGTCTCCGCCCCACTCCGCGGACGGCACCAGCTCGACGTCGGCCTTCGCGACCTCCCGGCCGCCGCTGTTCCAGAGCACGGCCTGGACCGGAAACGCCTCGCCGGCGGTCAGCATCTCGCGCTCGGTGGTGGCGTCGAGGGCAATCCCGGCCGCCGCCACGAGGCCGGCCTCGGCCACGTCGATCTTCTCGGCGATCAGCTCGCGGACCGGCCGCTCCTCGGGCCGGTCGAGGTAGGCCTCGGCCGCGCGCAGGTGCTTCAGGATCTCGGCGAAGCCCGGCACGGCGTCGCCCAGCTTGCCGGGGGCGAGCGCGGCCCGGGTGCGCTCGGCCAGGACTTGAGCCGAGTCGAGGTGGTCCGCGGCGTGGCGCCGGCGCTCGGGATCGGCCACGGTCGAGGCGATGCCGGCCAGGCGCGTGTCGATGCCCGAGAACAGCTCCTTCGCGCCGACCGCGGCTCCGGCCTCGGGCACCACCCGGGTGTCCCTCGGACCCAGCTCCAGCAGCAGGCCCATGTCCTGGGAGCGGTGCTGGCTGCGGCTCGCCATGGCGATCTGGACGTAGGAGCGGCCGACCAGGGGGTCCACGCCGCCGATCGGCAGCGTGATGGCATCCGGCGGCGGGTTGAAGAAGCCGGAGCGGTAGAGCGCCTGGGGCGTCCACGGCAGGAGGCCCTCGTCGGCGAGCTGCGGCAGCGCCTTAGGGTCGCCGGCCAGCGGGAACGCCTCGTGGGCCGCCACCCCGGCGGCCTGGTGCTGGCCGTGGTTCGGGTGCGGCTGGCCGGGGAAGATCGAGACCACGACCTGCGGCTTGAACCGGCGGATCACCCGCACGGTGTCCTCCAGGAGCGCCTCCTTCGGCCAGAGGCGGAGGGTCTCCTCCAGCGACCGGGTGTAGCCGAAGTCGAAGGCCCGGGTGAAGTACTGCCGGCCGCCGTCCACGCCGCGCGCCGCCAGCAGCTCGCGGGAGCGGATCAGGCCCAGGCCCACGCCCAGCTCGGGTCCGATCAGGTTCTGGCCACCCTCTCCCCGGCTCATCGCGAGGTAGGCCGACTCGCCGCCCATGCCGCGCGAGACCAGGGTCAGGAGCGAGGTGTCCTCGTCGTCCGGATGGGCCGCGATGACCAGCAGCCGCCGGTGGGTCGAGAGCTTCGCCAGGGCGCGATCGACCACGGTGAGGCCGCCGGTCGCCGGCGGCTCCAGGGCCGATGGCGCGACCGTCTGGGATGTCAGGAGCGCCGGGGCGAGCCCGGCAAGCCCGGCGAAAGTGAGAGCCAGAAGAAGAAGAGAGGAAGGGCGACTCGCGGACCGGCGTGTCATCTCCAAGGTCTCCGGAAGAAGCGGACCGCCCCTATGGACGGGCCGGCCGGCGAGTCTAGCACCGGCCCGCGCTCCCCTCACCCCATGGGATTTTGAAATGAAATTCTATGGTGTGGCATCATATACAGGTTGTTTCACGCATTCTGGAGAGGAGGGATCCGTGCGCCAAGCCATCCGCCTCACCCCGCTGGTCCTGCTGGTCCTGCTGCCGGCCTCCGGCCTGGCGGGCGCCGCCGTGCTCACCGTCTCCAAGACGGCCGACACCCTGGACGGCGCCTGCGACGCCGACTGCTCCCTGCGGGAGGCGGTGGTCGCGGCCAACGCCTCGCCGGGCCCGGACACCATCAACCTGGGTCCGAGCACCTACCGGCTCACCCGCCTCGGCCCGTTCGAGGAGGAGTCGGCCAGCGGCGACCTCGACGTCCTCGGCGAGGTCGCGATCCTCGGGGCCGGCGCGGACCGGACCGTGCTCGACGGCGGCCTGATCGACCGCATCCTGGAGGTCCAGCCGGACGGCAAGCTGGAGCTCCGCGGCGTCACGGTGCGCAACGGCTGGGCGCGGATCTCGTCGTTCCAGGACGGCCAGGGCGGCGGGATCCGGGCGACCGGCCGGCTCGAGCTCGTGGACTGCCTGATCGCGGACAACCGCGCCGAGAGCGGCGGCGGGGTCTTCGGCCTCGACCTGAAGATCCGCGGCACCACGTTTACCGGCAACAGCGCGATGGACGGCGGCGGCCTCTTCTCCGGCTTCCGCCTGGACATGGAGAACGTCACGCTGTCCGGCAACGTCGGGCGGTATGGCGGCGGCGCCATGCTGGTGGACTCCGAGGCCGGCCTCCGCGTCAGCCACGTCACGGTCTCCGGCAACGAGGCCACCTCGACCGGCGGCGGTATCTACCTCGACCCGATCGCCTGCCCGGCCGGCGCCCCGTGTCCGACGGGCCCCTTCCTGCGGCTCGACCGCTCGATCGTCGCCGGCAACAAGGCGCCCCAGAACCGCGAATGCTACTTATTGGGACACGAGGGGTTCTACAACGTGTTCGGCTCCGACGACGGCTGCATGCCGGGGGTCGGCGACCGCGCGAACACCGAGCCCAGGCTCTCCCCGCTCGGCTCCTACGGCGGCCCCACCCCGACCCAACCGCCGCTGCCGGGCAGCCCGGCGGTCGACATCGCTCCCGGAACGACCTGCGCACGCACCGACCAGCAGGGCCACCTCCGTCCGGCGGACGGCAACGGCGACGGGTTCGTGGGGTGCGACGCCGGCGCGGTCGAGATCAACTCCGACTGCGCCGCGGACGGCAACCAGCTCTGCCTGGGCCCCGGCAACCGGTTCCACGCCACCGCGTGGTGGACCACCCGTGACGGGACGGGGGAGGCGCAGGCGGTGCCGCTGACCCTCGACACCGGCGCCTTCTGGTTCTTCAACGCGAACAACCTCGAGCTCATGATCAAGGTCCTCGACGGCTGCGCGGTCAACGGCCACTACTGGGTGTTCGTGAGCGGCCTGACCGATGTCGGCGTCGAGATCACCGTGCGCGATACGGTGACCGGCAAGACCTGGAACCACATCCACGCCGGCGGCATCGCGCTGCCGCCCCGGCTCGACACCGGCGCGCTCGACATCTGCCCGGGGGGTGCATGAAAAACACGACTCTCTTTCTGATCCTGATCGGGCTCGCCGCTCCGGCGCCCCCGGCGATGGCCACTGTCTTCACCGTCACCAAGACCGACGACACCCTGGACGGCTCCTGCGCTCCGCGCGACTGCTCGCTGCGGGAGGCGATCGCCGCGGCCAACCTGACCCCCGGGACCGACGTGGTCGAGCTGCCCGCCGGCGGCTATGCGCTCCTGCGGGTCGGCCCCAACGAGGACTACAACGAGACCGGCGACCTGGATGTCAACGACCCGCTGATCCTGGTGGGCGCGGGCGCCGGGATCACCCAGATCGTGGGCCTCCGCGCCGACCGGGTCTTCGACCTCCGCGCCGGGACCGAGATCTTCGGCGTGAGCATCCTGCAGGGCACCGTGAGCGGGCCCGGCGGCGGCATCCTCGCGCGCGCCTCGACGCTCGGCTACGACGTCGTGATCCGGCGCAGCGAGATCTCCAACAACCTGGCCCTCGGCTCCGGCGGCGAGGGCGGCGGCGTGATGAGCGAGACCTTGGGCACCCTCGCGGTGATCGAGAGCACGCTGTCCTACAACGTGGCGGAAGCGCGCGGCGGCGGAGTCTATGCCGCCGACCGGCTCTGGCTGATCGACTCCACGGTCTCGGGCAACTCCGGGGGCGAGGCCGGCGGCGGGCTGTACTATCCCGAGGAATCCTCGTCGCCGATCCAGGGCTCCACCATCACGGACAACCATGCGGTGGCCGGCGGCGGCCTCTACGCCCGGCCGCCCCTGTCCCCCGTCATCATCGAGCCGCACATCCGGGGCTCGATCGTGGCCGGCAACACGGCGCGCGACTATCCCGACTGCTACCGGGGGTACTCCGCGGGCCACAACGTGATCGGGGTCGAAGACGGCTGCCTCGTCTCCGGCCTGGACCGAACAGGCACCCTGGCCGCGCCGCTCGATCCGAAGCTCGGGATTCTCTCCACTTTCGAGGGCGGGCCGACCCTGGCCCGCGCCCTGCTGCCCGGCAGCCCGGCGTTCGACCTCGTGCCGGCCGCCGACTGCACGCCGGGCGACCAGCTCGGCCAGGCGCGGAGCGCGCCCTGCGACGCCGGCGCCGTGGAGCAGCCGCTCCATCCCGCGTGCCTGCCGGGCGGTCCCGTCCTCTGTCTCCAGAACGGCCGCTTCCGGGTGACCGCCCTGCTGGCCGGGGGCAGTCCGGCGACCGCCGTGCCGCTCACCGGCGACACCGGCAACTTCTGGTTCTTCTCGCCGGAGAACCTGGAGCTCACGGTGAAGGTCCTCGACGGCTGCGCTCTCAACGACCGCTGGTGGGTGTTCGCCAGCGGCCTCACCGACCGCGGGGTCGATCTGAAGGTGGAGGACCTCTTCACCGGAAAGACCTGGACCCACAGCCGTCCGACGGCCGGCACTCCGTTCGCGCCGCGGCTCGACACCTCGGCGCTGGACGCCTGCCACCCGCCCGGCCCGGGTGGGCCGGACGTCCGCGGCGCTCTGGCGGTCGATCCGGTCTCCTCGGTCCTCGTGGTTACCAAGGGAGAGGACACGCTCGACGGCGCCTGCGATGTGGACTGCTCGCTCCGCGAGGCGGTGTCCGCGTCGAACGGCCGGCAGGGCACCGACGTGATCCTCCTGGGACGCCGTGTCCATACCCTCACCCGCCCGGGCCGCGGTGAGGGCGCCAACGTCACCGGGGACCTCGACGTGCTGGGCCAGCTCGTGATCCTGGGCTCCGGGGCCCGGCACAGCGTGATCGACGGCAATGGCCTCGACCGCATCCTGGACTCCGACGGGCCCCTCAGCCGGCTGGAGATCCATGGCGTCACGCTGCGCAACGGCGATTGGGGCGGCTCCGGCGGAGCCATCTATGCCGGCTACCTGAGTCTGGTGGCCAGCCACGTCACCGGCAACCGGGCCTACAGCGGTGGCGGCGTCAGCAGTTGGGACCTCGACGCCCGCGATACCACGATCTCGGACAACGAGGCGACCTTCGGCGGCGGCATCGAGTCATTGGGGTTCATGCGCCTTTCGAACGTCACGGTGTCGGGCAACCGGGCTCTGGAGGCCGGAGGCGGCATCAACCTCAACGCCTTCGACCAGGAGATGAACGGGGTGACGGTCACCGGCAACAGGGCCGGCCTGTACGGCGGCGGCGTCTATGCGACCTTCGAGACCTGCCCGTCCTCCGACCCCGGCTGCCGGACCGACTTCTCCGCGCAGCGCTCGATCGTCGCCGGCAACCAGGCTCCCCACTACCCCGACTGCCTCGGCCTCTCGGGCTCGTACAACGTGTTCGGGGATGATGGGGAGAACGGCTGCGGCTCCGGCTCGACGGACGTCGCGGGCACGGCCGCAAACCCTCTCGATCCGAAGCTGACCCCGCTCGGCGACCATGGCGGTCCGACGCCGACCCACGCCCTGCTCGCGGACAGCCCGGCGATCGACCGCGCGCCCGCGGCCGGCTGCCTGGCCGCGGACCAGCGCGGCCGGACCCGGCCTGCGGGATCGGGCTGCGACTCGGGGGCCGTCGAGCGTCTCCCCAGCTGCCAGCCCGACGCCACCACCCTCTGCCTCGGCGGCGGCGACCGGTTCAAGGTCACCGCCCGCTGGGCCGTCCGGGGAGACGAGGGAGAGGCCCACTCCATCCCCCAGACCCTGGACACGGGCTCGTTCTGGTTCTTCAGCCCGGCCAACGTGGAGCTGACCCTGAAGGTCATCGACGGTTGCCTCGTCAACCACAGCTTCTGGGTCTTCGCGAGCGGTCTGACCGACGTCGGCGTCGATCTGACGGTCGAGGACACCGCGACCGGCCGGACCTGGACCCACCACAGCGCGGCCGGCTCGACGTTCCAGCCCCGGCTCGACACCAACGCTCTCGACGTCTGCCTGGGGATCAATCCATGAGGAGAGCCCTGCTCGCCCTGGCCCTGGCGGCGCTCGCGGCCCCGCCGACCCCGGCAATGGCCGTGGTCTTTACCGTGACCAGGACCGCCGACACCCTAGACGGCGCCTGCGAGCCCTACGACTGCTCGCTCCGGGAGGCGGTCGTCGCGGCCAACCAGACGCCCGGGACCGACGTGATCGAGCTGCCTCCCGGCACCTACACCCTCACCCGGACCGGCGCCGGAGAGGACGAGGCCGCGACCGGCGATCTGGACGTCAACGACCCGCTGATCCTGGTCGGCCGGGACGCCGCCACCACGATCCTCGACGGCAACCTCGCCGACCGCGTGCTCGACGTCCGCGCGGAGGCCGAGATCTTCGGAATCACCGTGCGCAACGGCCAGGTGAGCGGACCCGGCGGCGGGATCCTGGCCCGCAAGGTGATCCTCGACTACAGGCTGGTCGTCCGGCGCAGCGTGATCTCGGGCAACCGCGCCCTGGGGCTCAACGGCGACGGCGGGGGCGTGAAAACCGAGACCGGGGGCGGGCTCGACGTGCTCGAAAGCACGGTGTCGGACAACCGGGCGGACGCGAAGGGCGGCGGCCTCGCGGCGGACCGGTGGATGTCGGTCCTGCGCTCCACGGTCTCGGGCAACACCGCGGGCCTTCAGGGCGGCGGCCTCTACTATCCCCTGACGTGGTACGCGTGGGTGGCGGGCTCCACGATCACCCGCAACCAGGCCGGGCAGGACGGCGGCGGAATCTACGCCGTGCAGCCCGAGTTTCCGACCAACGTCGAGACCCAGCTCGAGGGGTCCATCGTGGCCGGCAACACGGCCCCGGTCCACCCCGACTGCGTCAACGCGCACTCCGACGGCTACAACGTGATCGGGGCCAACGAGGGCTGTGTCGTCTCGCCGCTCGACCGCTACGGCTCCCAGGCCGCGCCGCTCGACCCGCGGCTCGGAGCGCTCCTGAGGCAGGGCGGACCCACCCCGGTCCACGAGGTCCTGCCCGGCAGCCCGGCGCTCGACCTCGTGGCGGCCTCGTCCTGCCTGTCGTCCGACCAGATCGGGCAGGTCCGGGGCGCGCCCTGCGAGGCCGGCGCCGTGGACAGGCCGCTCCAGCCCGCGTGCGTCCCGGGCGGCCCCGTCCTCTGCCTCCGGAACGGCCGCTTCCGGGTGACCGCCGACTGGTCCAGCCCCACCGAATCCGGCGGCCCGGCGACGGCCGTGCCGCTCACCGACGACACCGGCAACTACTGGTTCTTCTCGCCGGACAACCTGGAGCTGACGGTGAAGGTGCTCGACGGCTGCGCGCTCAACGGCCGCTTCTGGGTGTTCGCGAGCGGCCTGACCGACCGCGGCGTCGGCCTGTGCGTGGAGGACCTCGCGACCGGCGAGGTCTGGACCCACTTCCATGCGGCCGGGACCACCTTCCCGCCGCGGCTCGACACCTCGGCGCTGGACGTCTGTAACCCGCCCGGCTCGCCGTTCATCCCGGACCTCGTGGGCACCCTGGAGGTCGATCCGGTCTCGGCCGTCTATGTGGTCACCAAGGGGACCGACACCCTCGACGGCGCCTGCGATTCCGACTGCTCCCTGCGCGAGGCCGTGGCCGCGTCCAACGCCCGGCCCGGCGCCGAGGTGATCCTCCTCGGAGCCCGCACGCACACCCTGAGCCGCGCCGGCATCGGCGAGGACGAGAACCTCACGGGCGACCTCGACGTCAAGGGCGCGCTGGCGATCCTGGGCTCCGGGGCCGCCCGCACCGTGATCAACGGCGGCGCCGTCGACCGCATCCTCGAGGCCACCGTGTTCCAGAGCCGGCTGGAGATCCACGGCGTCACGCTGCGCAACGGCAACGCCCGGTTCGACGGGCACGTCAACTACGGCAACGGCGGAGCCGTGTACGCCAGCTCCTTGACGCTGGTGGCCAGCCACGTCACCGGCAACCGGTCGGAGGGCGAGGGCGGCGGCGTCAACAGCTTCCTCCTCGATGCCCGCGACAGCACGGTCTCGGACAACCAGGCGGCGTTCTCCGGCGGCGGCATCCTGTCGCTGGGATTCGCGCGCCTCTCGAACGTCACCGTGTCCGGCAACCGGACCGAGGGCTACGGCGGCGGCCTGTACTTCGCGCGCCACGAGCTGAACGGAGTGACGGTCGCCGGCAACAGCGCCGGGGCGGTCGGGGGCGGCATCGTCGTCACCTATCCGGACTGCCCTTCGGGCGGCCCCGACACCTGCGCGCCCGACTTCGCGATCCGGCACTCCGTCGTCGCCGGCAACCAGGCGCCCGACCATCGCGACTGCTACGGCTCCGGCCTCCCGCCGGGACCGTCCGGCTTCAACGTCTTCGGGGTCGCGGCCGGCGAGGAATACGGTTGCGCCGGCGCCACGGACCTTGCCGGCACGCCCGCGAGCCCGCTCGATCCGAGGCTGACCCCGCTCGGCGGTATCGGCGATCATGGCGGCCCGACGCCGACCCACGCCCTGCTCGCGGACAGCCCGGCGATCGACCGCGGCCCCGCAGCCGGCTGCCCGGTCGTGGACCAGCGCGGCCGGACCCGGCCCGCAGGCCCCGGCTGCGACGCGGGCGCCGTCGAGCGCCAGCCCGGCTGCCAGCCCGACGCCACCACCCTCTGCCTCGGCGAAGGCGACCGCTTCCGGGTCACCGCCCGCTGGACCGCCCGCGGCGAGTCGGGCGAGGGCCACGTCATTCCCCTGACCCTCGACACCGGCTCGTTCTGGTTCTTCGACCCGGCCAACGTCGAGCTGACCCTCAAGGTCCTCGACGGCTGCGCCGTCAACGACCGCTTCTGGGTCTTCGCGAGCGGCCTCACCAACGTCCGCGTGGACCTTACGGTCGAGGACACCGCGACCGGCAGCACCTGGACCCACCGCAACCCCGCCGGCACTCCGTTCCAGCCCCGGCTCGACACCAACGCCCTCGACATCTGCCAGGTGAACCCATGAAAAAGACCCTCTTCGCGCTGGCCCTGCTCGCGGCGTCCACCCTCCCGGCGTCCGCCAGAGTCTTCACCGTCACCAAGACCGCCGACACCCTGGACGGCGCCTGCGATCCCTATGACTGCTCGCTCCGCGAGGCCGTCGCCGAGGCCAACCGGCTGGAGGACGTCGACGTGATCGAGGTGCCGGCCGGCGTCTATACCCTGACCCGCGCCAGTACCGGTGAAAACCAGAACGTCGGCGGCGACCTCGACGTCAACCGTCCGCTGATCCTGGTCGGCGCCGGCGCCGGCTCCACGATCCTCGACGGCAACGGCACGGACCGGGTGCTCGACATCCGCGCGCAGACCGAGATCTTCGGCGTGACCGTGAGGAACGGCCTCGTGGAAGGGCCGGGCGCCGGAGCCTACGCCCGCCACCAGACGCTGAGCTACAACTTCGTGGTCCGGCGCAGCGTGATCTCGGGCAACCATGCGCGCGGCGCCTTCGGCAACGGCGGCGGCCTGACGAGCGAGACCTCGGGCGTCTTCGCGGTGCTCGAAAGCACGCTGACGGACAACCAGGCGGACGTGAGGGGCGGCGGCCTTGCTTCCTCCAACTGGTTCTGGCTGGCCGACTCCACGGTGTCGGGCAACTCCGCGGGCCTGTTCGGCGGCGGAGTTTACTATGCCGAGTTGCTTTCGCCGCCGATCTGGGGCTCCACGATCACGGACAACCAGGCCGGCACGGCCGGCGGCGGGATCTACGCCCCGCTGCCCCTGTTCCCCTCGGCCGTCGATCCCCACATCCGGGGCTCCATCGTGGCCGGCAACGCGGCGCCCGACTTCCCCGACTGCGTCGGGGCCCTCTCCGCGGGCTTCAACGTGTTCGGAGCCGGCGAGGGCTGCGCCGCCACGTTCGACCTCTTCGGCACCGAAGCCGCGCCGCTCGACCCGAGGCTCGGGCCCCTGGCCAGCCAGGGCGGGCCGACTCCGGCCCATGCCGTCCTGCCCGGCAGCCCGGCGCTCGACCTCGCGCCGGCCGACGCCTGCACGGCGGCCGACCAGCTCGGCCAGCCGCGCGACGTGTTCTGCGAAGCCGGCGCCGTGGAGAAGCCCCTCCACCCCGCCTGCCATCCGGGCGGCCCCGTCCTCTGTCTCGGGAACGGCCGCTTCCAGGTGACCGCTCTCTGGTCCGGAAGCGGAACGGGTGGAACGGCCACGGCCGCGCCGCTCACCGACGACACCGGCAACTTCTGGTTCTTCTCGCCGCAGAACCTCGAGCTGACCGTCAAGGTGATCGACGGCTGCACGCTCAACGACCGCTTCTGGGTGTTCACCAGCGGCCTGACCGACCGCGGGGTCGACCTGCGGGTGGAGGATCTCTACACCGGCAAGGCCTGGACCCACAGCCATCCGGCCGGGACCACCTACGGGCCGCGGCTCGACACCTCGGCGCTGGACGCCTGCGACGGCCAGCCGGCCCCGCCGGGCGACGAGCCGGGTGGCCTCTTTCTCGATCCGGTCTCGTCCGTCTTCGTCGTGACCAAGGGGACCGACACCCTCGACGGCTCCTGCAACGCCGCCGACTGCTCGCTCCGCGAGGCCGTGACCGCGTCCAACACCCGGGAAGGCCTCGAGGTGATCGTCCTCGGACGGGACACCTACACCCTGAGCCGCACCGGCCGCAACGAGGCCGGCAACGCGACCGGCGACCTCGACGTCCTCGGCCACGTGGTGATCCTGGGCCGGGGAGCCGACCGCACGGCGATCGACGGCGGCGGGATCGACCGGGTCCTGGAGGCGGCGGTCGTGAACAGCAGCCTGGAGATCCATGGCGTCACGATCCGCAACGGCCGGGCCGAGGCCGGGGACGGCGGAGCCCTGCGGGGCGGGGCCCTGACCCTGATCGGCTGCCACGTCACCGGCAGCTCGGCGGCCACCTGGGGTGGCGGCTTCGCGGGCGACGACGTCACCGCCCGCGACACCACGGTCTCGGACAACCGGGCGGACCTCGGCGGCGGAGTCGGCTTCGCCTCCACCCTGCGGCTCTCGAACGTCACCGTGTCCGGAAACCGCGCGACCACCGCCGGCGGTGGCGTGATCATCAGCGCCGAGGACCAGGCCCTGGACACCGTCACCATGACCGGCAACAGCGCTCCCCAGGGCGGCGGCATCTACTTCAGCTCCGCGACCTGCCCGTCGGCGATCTGCCGGACCGACTTCTCCATGATCCGCTCGATCGTGGCCGGCAACACCGGAGCGGAGGGCCCCGACTGCTACGGCCTGGAGGGGCACGGCTACAACGTCTATGGCATCATCGACGCCGCCTGCGGCACCGGCCCCACCGACCGCGCCGGAACGATCGTGTCGCCTCTCGATCCGCGGCTCACCCCGCTCGGAAACCATGGCGGCTCCACGCCGACCCACGCCCTGCTGCCGGGCAGCCCGGCGATCGACCTGGGACCCGCGGCCGACTGTCCGGGCCGGGACCAGCGCGGCCGGCCCCGGCCCGTGGATGGCGACGCGAACGGCAACCCCCTGTGCGACGCGGGCGCCGTCGAATTCCGGCCCGGCTGCCAGCCCGACGAGACCACCCTCTGCCTCGGCGCCGGCGACCGCTTCAAGGTCACCGCCCGCTGGGCGGCGCAGGGCGGGCAGGGCGACGCCCATTCCATCCCGCTCGAAGTGGACACCGGCTCCTTCTGGTTCTTCAACCCGGCCAACGTGGAGCTGACCCTCAAGGTCCTCGACGCCTGCACGGTCAACGACCGCTTCTGGGTCTTCGCCAGCGGCCTGACCAATGTTGCCGTGGACATCCGGGTCGAGGACACCGCGACCGGCGCGGCCTGGACCCATCACAGTCCGGCCGGCGTCGCGTTCCAGCCCCGGCTCGACACCAACGCCCTGGACATCTGCCCGGAGGCTCCATGAACAGAAGCTGGCTCCCGGCGCTGCTCGTCCTGCTCTCGGCTCCGGCCGCGGCCGACGTCTTCGTCGTCACGAAGACCGCCGATACCCTGGACGGCGCCTGCGACGCCGACTGCTCCCTGCGCGAGGCGGTCGCCGCGGCCAACGCCCGGCCCGGCCTGGACTTCATCCGGATCAGGCCCGGGACCTACGGGCTGACCCGCGTCGGCCCGCCCGAAGGCGCCAATCTCTCGGGCGACCTCGACGTCCGCGACGACCTCGTCATCCTGGGCGCCGGGGCCGACCGCACCGTCCTGGACGGCAGCGGGATCGACCGCGTGCTGGAGGGCGTCCTGGCCGACGCCGACCTGGAGGTGCGGGGCGTCACCGTCCGCAACGGCCGGACGGACGGCCCGTCCTCTCTCCAGACCTCGGGCGGCGGCATCCACGCCGAAGGCGCGCTCACCCTGGTCGGCTGCCACGTGACCGGCAACCGATCGGACAGCTTCGGCGGGGGCGCGGAGGCGACCGTCCTCATCGCCCGCGACACGACCTTCTCCGACAACGAGGCCCAGGTCGGCGGCGGGATCTCCTCCTTCTTCGCCGTGGATCTGACCAACGTCACGCTGTCCGGAAACCGCGCTCTCGGCATGGGGGGAGGAGCCTTCCTCCCCTTCTACTCCGTGGACCTCGACCACGTCACGATCACCGGCAACCGGGCGCAGGAGGGCGGCGGCATCCGCTCCAACTTCGACGTCAACTGCCCGGGCCTCTGCGAGGTGCACTTCGCCATGGAGGCCTCGCTGATCGCCGGCAACACGGCGACCGAAAAGGGTCCGGACTGCTGGAGCCTGTCCGCGCCGGCACCCGGACACATCGCCAACCTCTTCGGCGTCGCGGACGGCTGCTCTCCGGCCGGACCCGACCGGGCCGGCGTCGACCCGCGGCTCTCTCCCCTGGGCGCCCATGGCGGCCCGACGCCGACCCACGCCCTGCTCGCCGGCAGCCCGGCGATCGACCTCTCGCCCTCCGTCACCTGCTCCGGCGCCGACCAGCGCGGCCTGCCGCGGCCCGCGGACGGCGACGGCAACGGCTTGCTCGGCTGCGACGCCGGCGCCGTCGAGCGCTCGCCCGGCTGCCAGCCCGACGCCCGCACCCTCTGTCTCGGAGACGGCGGCCGCTTCCAGGCCACCGCGCGCTGGACGACCCGCGACGGCTCGGGCGAGGCTCAGGCCTTCCCGCTCACCGGTGATACCGGCGCCTTCTGGTTCTTCGGCGCGCAGAACCTCGAGCTCCAGATCAAGGTCCTCGACGGCTGCGCGGTCAACGACCGCTTCTGGGTCTTCGCCAGCGGCCTGACCGACGTCGGGGTCGAGATCACGGTCGAGGACACCCGCACCGGCGCCTCCTGGATGTACGGCCACCAGCGCGGCACCCCGTTCCCGACCGTCACCGACACCGACGCGTTCCGCACCTGCTCGGACTGAGGAAAGAGGAACCATGAACAAGATCGCCCTGGCCTTCCTCGCGGCCTCCCTCCTCCCCTCGACGGCCGCCGCCCTGGTGTTCGACGTCACCAAGACCGCCGATACCTGGGACACCGCCTGCGACGCCGACTGCTCCCTGCGCGAGGCGGTCGCGGCGGCCAACGCGAACCCCGGCGAGGACGCCATCCTCCTCGGCCCCGGCGTCTACATCCTGACCCGCGAAGGCGCCTTCGAGGACTCCGGCCTCACCGGCGACCTCGACTACACGGAACGGCTGGTGATCCTGGGAGCCGGCGCGGGGGAAACGATCCTCGACGGCGCCGGCCTCGACCGCGTCTTCGACGGCCAGACCACCGCCGAGATCGAGCTCCACGACCTCACCGTGCGCAACGGCCGTGCCCGGAGCCGCACGAGCAACTCCGGGCACGGCAACGGCGGCGCGATTTCGGGCAGCGCCGTGCTGGTCGGCTGCGTCCTCACCGGCAACCGGGCGGAGAACGGAGGCGCCGTCGAGGCCATCCGCCTCACCGCCCGCGACACCACGATCACGGACAACACGGCCGACTTCGACGGCGGCGGCATCGCCTACGCGCTCGAGCTCGACCTGCGGAACGTCACGGTCTCCGGCAACCACGCCGGCGACGAGGGCGGCGGCCTCCTGCTCCTCTCCGGCGACAATACCCTCGACCAGGTGACGGTGACCGGCAACGGTGCCGCCCGCGGCGGCGGCATCGCATTCGAGAGCCTCTCCTGTCCCGACTCGTGCCCCGAAACGCCTTTCGTCCTGGCGCGGTCGGTGGTCGCCGGCAACAAGGCTGCCCTCCTACCCGACTGCGACGGCCTGCCCTTCCCGTCCGCCGGCTGGAACGTGCTCGGCGTGCCGGACGGCTGCAACGCGTCGGCGACCGACCGGGCCGGCACCGCCCAGAACCCCCTCGACCCGAAGCTCTCGCCGCTCGGCGACCACGGCGGCCCCACCCCCACCCACCTGCCGCTCGCGGGCAGCCCGGTCCTCGACTTCGCCCAGGGCTGCTCCGCCACGGACCAGCGCGGTGCGCCGCGGCCGGCCTCCGGCTGCGACGCCGGCGCCGTCGAGGTCTCCCGGACCTGCGTGCCCGGCGACACCGACCTCTGCCTCCAGGGCGGCCGCTTCCGGGCGACCGCCACCTGGAAGACCGCGACCGCGCAGGGCGCTGCCCGGGCCGTCCCGCTGACTCCCGATACCGGCGCCTTCTGGTTCTTCAGCCCGACCAACCTGGAGCTGACCCTCAAGGTGCTGGACGGCTGCGCGGTCAACGAGCGCTTCTGGGTCTTCGTCACCGGCCTGACCGACGTCGAGGTCGAAATCCGGGTCGAGGACACGGAGGCCGGCATCACCTCGATCTACCACAGCCCGGGCAAGGCGCCGTTCGAGCCCCGGCTCAACACCAACGCCTTCGTCTGCCCCTGAGACGAAAGGCCTGCAGGGGCGGCAGGGCCCCGGAACCCTGCCGTCCCTCTTTTTTATTCCAGATCTTGGACGCGAAACCGCACCCGGCCGTACACCATGCAGACGAACGCTGCAGCGTCAAATCCCTAAGGAGATTCGACCCATGTTTCGTAGGAAGTTCCGTACCGTTCTGCCCCTTCTCGTCCTGACCCTGCCCGCCTGGACCGCGGCGCGTGCGGCGGTCTTCATCCCGACCACCCTGACCGACAGCGCGGATGGAGACTGCGACAGCCACTGCTCCCTGCGCGACGCCATCCAGGCCGCCAACGCCTCGGAAGGCCCCGACTTCATCCTCCTCAAGACCGGCACCTACACCCTGAGCCTGGCCGGAGCCGGCGAGGACCTCGGCGCCACCGGCGACCTCGACATCCGCGACGACGTGACGATCGTCGGCCGCGACGCCATCAACACCGTGATCGACGGCGGCGCGCTCGACCGCGTCTTCGACGTGCAGTCCGGCAGCAAGCTGGAGCTGGTGGACCTGGCCGTCACCAACGGCCGGACCGTCGAAGGGTCGGGCAGCGGCATCCGGGTGCTCGGAGAGCTGGCCATGACCCGGGGCGTCGTCTTCCGCAACCACGCGCAGTCCGGCTCCGGCGGCGGCATCTATGGCCAGGGCACGGGCTCGAAGGTGAGCCTCGTGCAGAGCACCGTCTGGGGCAACACGGCCACCGTCAACGGCGGCGGCCTGTCCATCGAGGGGCTCGTCGAGGTGGTCAACTCGACCCTCTCCAGCAACACCGCCGCCGGTCTGGGCGGCGGCCTGTACGCCACCAGCCAGTCGGACTCCGACGGCGAGGTCCTGAACTCGACGATCACCGACAACATCGCATTCCAGGGCGGCGGCGTCTACGTGGTGAGCGATCCGTTCATCAGCGTCACGCACCCGACCTTCGAGAACTCGATCATCGCCCGCAACGGCACCAACACCGGCGTCGAGGGCGACTGCTCGGGCTACGCGAGCTCGGGCGGCCACAACCTCCTGGGCATCGGCAGCGCCGGGCTCGGGACCGGCTGCGGCGACTTCAACGTCTCCAAAGGCGACATCCTCGGCACCGTCGCGGCGCCGGTCAACCCGCTCCTCGCCCCGCTGGCCGCGGTCGGCGGCACCACCCCGGTCCATGTGCCGTCCGCCGGGAGCCCGGCGCTCAACCACGGCTCCGGCTGCGAGCCCGTGGACCAGCGCGGCGCCGAGCGGGCGGCCGCCTGCGATATCGGCTCCGTCGAGCTGAGCGCGCTGTGCCTCAACGGCGGCGGCACCCTCTGCCTGGACGAGGGCCGCTTCAAGGTCGAGGTCGCCTGGAACACCAAGGACGGGACCGGCTTCGGCACCGCCGTGCCGCTGACCGACCTGAGCGGCTACTTCTGGTTCTTCAACCCCGCCAACGTCGAGCTCACGATCAAGGTCCTCGACGCCTGCACGGTCAACAACCGCTACTGGATCTTCCTGAGCGGCCTGACCAACGTCGGCGTCCAGGTGACCGTGACCGACTTGAAGACCGGCACGGTGAAGACCTACCTGAACCCGCGCAACCACACCATCGACACGGTGCTCGACACCAACGCGATGGCGGTCTGCCCGTAAGAGGCCCCGGGAGAAGGGGCGTGATCCATTACGCCCCTTCACTTCCTCCGAACCAACCCGCCCGCTTCACCTCGTCGAGCTTCGCCTCCAGATACTCCCACAGCGCCGGGCAGCCGGCCCGGATCGGCGGACCCACGCGGCGCACGACGCGCTCGTGGGTGATGCCGTTCTCCCGCCAGCTCTGGCCGTCGTTCGCCAGGTTGAGCAGGACCGGCATGGCCCGGTCCATGGCATGGGCGAAGCGGGCCTCGGGGGTCGCGGCGTCCTCGAACTCCTGCCAGAGAGCCATGAATTTCGACCCCGTCCCCTCCGGCAGACGCCCGAAGATCCGCGTCACACAGGCCAGCTCGGCCGCCTTGCGCTCCGCCAGCCCCTCCTCGACGTAGACCATGGTGTCGCCGGTGTCGATCTCGCCGATGTCGTGGACCAGCAGCATGCCGATCACACGATCGACGTCGAGCGGCGTCTCGGCCAGGTGGGCCAGCGAGGCCGCCAGCAGCGCGATCTGCCAACTGTGCTCCGCGGAGTTCTCGTACCGGTCGAGACCCAGCGGGCGCGTCTTGCGGGTGACGCCCTTGAGCTTGTCGAGCTCGAGTATGAAGTCGACGATCTGTTGCATGGCTTTCAGGTCAACCTCGGTATCGGCGAGCATACTCGCGGCTGGCGCTTCACTCAAACACGAGAGCGCGTCGTCCTCGTTCTCTTCTGGAGGTCGGGGGAAAGCGCCCCTTGTGGGCGCTGGCACGTAGCCCCGGGTTTCAACCCGGGGCATGGGGGATCGATCCCGCTCCCTGAGCCCCTTCAGGGGCGATGGCACGCGGGCGTCGAAGACCTTTGCCCCCGGCCCGGGCCGTCGCCCCTGAAGGGGCTGGACAATGAAGATTGGCGACCTCCGTACCCCGGGTTGAAACCCGGGGCTAGGTGCCGGCGCCCCAAAGGGGGCGCTTCCCACCTCGAGAGAAAAGCACTTCACCGAAACCCGGTCCCGGAGTGTGCGGAGCCTGGAATCCCAGCTCCGCACACCTCCGGCATGGGCCCGCCGCCTCCCGCAGGCCTCCCGGGCCGGGGTGGCGACGTCCTTGGGTTCGGCGGCCGCTACCCCTCCAAATTGTCAATGAACCCTCCGTCGAGCGGCTGCCGCGCACGAGCTTGCCGCCGCCGCTCACCGGTTTGCCGCCGCCGCTCGATACCGAGCGCGGGCGGCACGGACCCGAGCCGCGGCGGAAAACCTCCGTGCCGCTCCGCCCCACTCCGCTCCGCTGCCGCAAACTGCTTTGCCGCTGCTGAGCACACCCGAGCCGCCGCCGCTCGACACCTTGCCGCGGCAGCACACACCCGAGCCGCAGCGGCACGACACCGAGCGCAGCGGAAAACCCGTGCGCGCCGGCCGCTCGCTCTACGGTCTCTACGGTAAATGATGGCAGCCAGAAGTCAAGAGGGCAAAAAGTGTGCGCCTCACACTTTTTGGTATCTTGACATCCAGACCAAAGCGACCAAAGATCTATGTCTCTCCAGAAGGATCGCCGAAAAAGCGTGGAGAGGAGGCGTTCATTGACAATCGACGCATAGGAGCCGGGGTGCTGCCGGGCGGGGGCAGGCCCCCTCAGCTCCTGCTTTGACATCTGCGCTATCCTCGCAGGGTCATGGAAACGATCGCCCCCGCCGCGCCTTCTGCTTCCACCTCCCAGCCGCTCGACGAGAGGACTCTCGACGCCTACCGCCGGCTGGGTTATCTCTATGCCGACCTCGATCCGCTCGACCGGCTTCGTCCGGAGCCGGACTCGCTGCTCGGCGAGACCGATCCGGCTTCCGCCGAGCAGGCCCGGCGGTGGTACTGCGGTCCCGTCGGGGTCGAGTTCATGCACATCCCCGACCGCGACCGCCGGCTCTGGATCCAGGAGCGCATGGAGCGCGAGGAGCCCCTGCGGGCCGACCCCTCCCACATCCTCGACCTGCTCATCCGCGGCGAGACGTTCGAGCAGATGATCCAGTCGCGCTACCTCGGCACCAAGCGCTTCTCGATCGAGGGCATCGAGTCGCTCCTGCCGCTCCTCGACGAGATGCTGGAGACCGCCTGCGAGCGCGAGGCGCGCCAGGTGGTCCTCGCCATGAGCCACCGCGGGCGGCTGAACGTCATGGTCCACACCGTCGGCGCGAAGACGTCCGAGATCTTCGCCGGGTTCGAGGACGTCGATCCGCGCAGCATCCTCGGCGGCGGCGACGTCAAGTACCACATGGGCGCCACCGGCGACTTCACCGGCCGCTGCGGCAACACGATCAACATCCACCTGGTCTCGAACCCGAGCCACCTGGAGGCGGTCGATCCGGTGGCCGCCGGTCGGGTGCGCGCCAAGCAGACCCGCCTCGACGACAGGAAGAGGCAGGTGGTGGTGCCGATCATCCTGCACGGCGACGCTGCGTTCGCCGGCCAGGGCATCCTCGCCGAGACGCTCAACTTCGCCGGCCTGCCGGGCTACGATGTCGGCGGCACGGTGCACGTGGTGGTCAACAACCTGATCGGCTTCACCACCGAGCCGCGCAGCCTGCACGCCTCGCGCTTCGCGACCTCGGTCGCCCGCCGGCTGCCGGTGCCGATCTTCCACGTCAACGGCGAGGAGCCGGAGGCCGTGGCCCGGGTCGCCCGGATGGCGGTCGAGTACCGCCACACGTTCAAGACCGACGTGGTCGTCGACCTGATCGGCTACCGCCGCCACGGCCACAGCGAGGTGGACGACCCGACCATCACCCAGCCGGTGCTCTACAGGAAGATCGCGGCCCATCCGGCGATCTGGAAGATCTACGCCCAGGCCTCCGGCGTGGCTCAGGAGGAGCTCGACCGCCGGGTGGCGGCGGTGCGCGCCGAGCTCGAAGCCGCGCACCAGGAGGCGGCGACGATCGAGAAGAAGCCGACGCTGCGCACTTTGCCCCCCTATTGGAGCGCCTTCGAGGGCGGCCGGCACAAGCCGGAGCACGAGGTCCCCACCGGCGTGCAACTGGAGAAGATCGCCGAGCTGACGAAGCCGCTCACCTCCTGGCCGGACGGCTTCCACATCCACGAGAAGATCCGCAAGCTGCTGGAGCAGCGGGCGGAGATGGGCCAGGGCAAGCGGCCGCTCGACTACGGCATGGCCGAAGCGCTGGCCTTCGCGTCGCTGGTGGACCAGGGGGTGCCGGTGCGCATGACCGGCCAGGACAGCCGGCGCGGCACGTTCAACCAGCGCCACTCGGTGCTGATCGACGTGGAGAACAACGAGGAATACGTGCCGCTCGCGCACGTGGCGCCGCGCACTTCATCCAATACTACGTGGATCGAGATCTACGACTCGTTCCTGTCGGAGGCCGCGGTGCTGGGCTACGAGTACGGCTTCAGCCGCGATTTTCCGGAGGCGCTGGTGCTCTGGGAGGCGCAGTTCGGCGACTTCGCGAACGGCGCCCAGATCATCATCGACCAGTTCGTCACCGCGGGCGAGGACAAGTGGGGTCTGCTCTCCGGCGTGGTGATGCTTCTGCCGCACGGCTACGAGGGTCAGGGCCCGGAGCATTCGAGCGCCCGCATGGAGCGCTACCTCCAGCTCTGCGGTGAGGACAACATCCAGGTCTGCCAGCCGACCACGGCGGCGCAGTACTTCCACCTGCTGCGGAGGCAGGCGCTGCGCAAGTGGCGCAAGCCGCTCGTCGTGATGACGCCCAAAAGCATGCTGCGCCACAAGGACTCCTCCTCGCCGGTGGACGAGCTGGCGCGCGACCGCTTCCTGAACGTGGTGCCCGACAACCAGGTCCAGGACGCGCAACGGCTGATCCTCTGCACGGGCAAGATCGTGCACGAGCTGAGGCGCGAGCGCGAGAAGAGGAAGGACACGGCCACGGCGATCGTGGCGCTCGACCAGCTCTATCCGTTCCCGGAAACCGAGCTGCGCGAGGTGCTGGAGGGCTACCCGAACCTGCGCGACATCCTCTGGGTGCAGGAAGAGCCGGCGAACATGGGCGCGATGTTCTTCGTGCAGCCGCGCATCGAGCGCCTCGCCGGCCGGCCGATCCGGACGCTCAAGCGCTCGGCGTCCGGCAGCCCGGCCACCGGCTCGGGCAAGGCACACACGATGGAGCAGCAGACGCTGCTCACGCTGGCCTTCTCGATCGGGGGCTGACCTATCCTCTTGCCCGAGGACGAGCCATGAGTATCGAAGAGGTGGCGCCAGTTCCGCTGGACAGAGGCTGGACAGTCGACCTTCGTAGAATCAGTTTTTCTTGGAATTCCTGTGCCAAGCTTATTCATGGCTGCAAATTCAGATGGGAGATGGGAGTTAATTGACGGCGTACAAAGGCTCAGTACGCTGATTAGATTTATTGGTGACGAATCGGTTCGCTCTATGATAAACCACTCAGCTCCTCTCAAATTAACAGACCTCCAAAAGCTGGACGATTTTAACGGGCTGTTCTTCACAGATCTTCCTCCATCAATTCAGCTTCAATTCTCTCTGAAACCGCTTAAGGTTACGACCATTAGCGACAAGAGTGATATGAGCGTACGCTTTGACTTATTTGAGGAAAATGAGCCTTGGGGATGTACGTTCCACCTCTGCTGGACGGCTTCGCGAGGCCCGTCTGTTTCTGGAGTTAATTAAGGAGATATCACCTGTCCGGCCGGGCTCTATTCGAGTTGCTACAAAAGTGGCAAAGGGAATCTTTTTGTCCATTTGTATGGAGCACTTGAATTTACGGTGGTTGCCTCGGTCCAGCGAACGATTCAGGCAATAAATAACAAGGCTCGTCGAATTCAAGATGCCAAGCCTGTATTCCTTAGCCTTGTCTTGGATGCAGAGTGTCGATCCGCCTCAGCAGTGGGCCCGTCGAAAATGTGGCCGAAGCGTCGCGAGATGTTTGCCCGAAGCAGATCGGCAGATCCAATTCTGATCAATGATACAAGCGAGGCATTTCTTAACTGAAGCATGGCCGCAGAAACTGGCGTTCGCGGCGAGCATAGAAGTCGTATTTACAGCCTCGCTGAGTATTTGGCGGCCGATCTTATCGCCTGACTAGCGGCAGCCCGACCTCTATCCCAGCGAACAAGGTATGCGGCTGAGCATGTCATTCTTAATTAGTGATCCGGCCAGGTGATGTTGAGCCCGTTACTGTCGTCCTCGACGGTGCAAATAGGGGTCGGAAGAGCCAAAGGTTCGACCTCATGTGGCCGGAGCAATAGGAGCTTGGATCTTGCTTTTCGGACAAATTTGTCCGACACTCTTCTCGTGAAGGGATCCGAGTTCGTCCGACGGGTGCGGCGAGTGGGAAGAGAGCGCGGGATTCCTGTCGAGCTTCGGCCGGAACGGGGCAAGGGCAGCCACGCAACGCTCTACTTTGGGGCCCGCTTTACGGTCGTCAGGAACCTGAAGGACGAGTTGAAATCCGGAACGCTGCATGCCATGTTGAAGCAGCTCGGGCTCGACCGCGAGGATCTCGGTAGCTAGGAGGTAGCCATGACTCAAGAATTCGCCTACCCGGCAACCCTGACTCCTGACGAGACCGACGGCGGTTTTGTCGTGACGTTCCAGGACGTTCCCGAAGCCGTTACTCAGGGAGAGGATCTCGCAGGAGCCTTGGCCGAGGCGTCAGACGCATTGGAGGAGGCCATTGCCGGCCGCATCCGGCGCGGAGACCTGATCCCCGAGCCGTCCGAGGCAGGGCCGGCCCAACCCCTCATCCCCGTGCCTGCTCTGACCGCCGCGAAAGCCGCCCTCTACCTTGCCTTGCTCGAAGCCGGGATCACAAAATCCGAGCTGGCCGAACGCCTCCACTGTGACGAGAAGGAGGTCCGGCGCCTGCTCGACCCGACCCATCTCTCGAAGCTCCCCAGGATTCAGGCGGCACTCGCCTTGTTGGGTAAGAAGATCACGGTGCGCATCGACGAAGCCGCCTGAAACCCCCCGCCCCCTCCCCTCGTAGGGTGTTCTCGGGAGGTGAATGACGATGTTCGAGCTCGCAGCGCTGTTCCTGATCCTGGGTGCGGTCGTGGTGGGCTTCGTCCTGCTCGGCCTGATCATCAAGGTGCTCTTCCACATCGCCCTGATTCCCCTGGTGCTGATCGGGGTGGTGATCAAGACGGTCCTCGTGGCCGTGGCCTGCGTGGTGGGGCTGGTGCTCGCGGTGATTGTCGGCCCGTTCCTGCTGTTCTTCGCCGCGATCTTCCTGCTGCCGGTCCTCGCTGTCGGCGGCCTCGCCTGGGCGGGGCTTCACGCCCTGGCGTAGCGCTTACCGGTTTCCGATGCGGAACCACCGGTAGCCGTACGGTTCCAGCTCGATCTCCCGGTCTTCTTCGATCACTTCGTAGGGTTTGTCCCCCAGCAGCTCGATCATGGGCTGGGGGTCCTCTTTCATCTCGAGAAGGACCCGGGCAGGCCGGTCCGCCAGGTTGTGGACGGCCACGACGGCGCCCTCCCGCCAGTCGCAGCGGTGGGCGAAGACCGCCGGGTCGCCGGTCTCCACGAGCTGGCATGAGCCCCAGCCCAGCTCCGGACACTGCTTGCGGGTCCGGATCAGCCTCTCCATGAAGTGCAGGAGCGACTTCGGATCGCGGTGCTGGGCCTCGACGTTCACGCCGTCCGCGATCGCCGGCTTGGTGAGGTTTGCGGCCGGCGCGGTCGAGAAACCGCCGTTGCGCTCCTTCGACCACTGCATCACGGTCCGGACACTGTCGCGCTCGGGGAGCGTGAGGTCGTCGCCCATGCCGATCTCCTCGCCGTAGCGCAGCACCGGGGTGCCCGGCAGGCTGAGCATCAGGCTGTAGGCCATCTCGATCCTCCGCCGGTCGTTGCCGAGCATCGGCGGCAGGCGCCGGCGGATGCCGCGGTCGTAGAGCTGCATGCCCGGGTCCGGCGCGAATTCGTGGAAGACCTCCTGCCGCTCGTCGTCCGTCAACCGGCCGAGGTCGAGTTCGTCGTGATTGCGCACGAAGTTCGCCCACTGACCCGTCGGCGGGAGCGGCGGCAGCATGCCCAGACCCCGGATCAGCGGCTCGGCCTGCTGGCGGGCCAGGGCCAGGAAGTAGTACTGGTTCACCAGGAAGCTGAACAGCATGTGGAGCCGGGCGCCTTCGCCAAAATACTGGCTCATCTTGTCGCGCGCGATGTTCGCCTCGGCCAGCAGGATGGCGTCGCCCTGCCGCCAGGAGAGGAAGTCGCGGAACTCCGCCAGGTACTCGTAGCGGTCCTTGCCCGGCTCCTCCTGGCCCTTCATCTCGATCAGGAACGGCGCGGCGTCGAGGCGGAACCCGGAGACGCCGAGCTCCAGCCAGAAGCCCATGATGCGGCAGATCTCCTCCCGCACCCGCGGGTTCGAGATGTTCAGGTCCGGCTGGTGGGCGTAGAACCGGTGGAAGTAGTACTCGCCGGCCGCCTCGTCCCAGGTCCACACCGCGTCCTGGTAGCCGGGGAACACCATGCCTTCGTGGGCGTTCTCCGGCAGGGTTTCGGACCACACGTAGAAGTCGCGGTACGGAGACTTCTTGCTGGCGCGCGCGGACTGGAACCAGGGATGCTGGTTCGAGGTGTGGTTGACCACGAGGTCGAGCAGCACCCGCATGCCGCGCTCCCGCGCCCGGTGCATGAACTCGACGAAGTCGCCCAGGGTGCCGAGGCGGGGATCGACCGCGTAGTAGTCCTGGACGTCGTAGCCGTTGTCGAGATTGGGCGTCGGATGGATCGGCAGCAGCCAGAGGCAGGTCACGCCGAGGCTCGACAGGTGATCGAGCCGCTCGCTCAGGCCCCGGAAGTCGCCGATGCCGTCGCCGTCCGAGTCCTGGAAGGTCTCCACGTCCAGCGAGTAGAGGACCGCGTCCTTGTACCAGAGGTCGATCACACCCCACGAGCATGGCAAATCCCGCGCCAGGAGGGTAAGGTAGAGCGCGTCATGCGCAGCCATCCCGTGGATCCGGAGCGGGTGCGGCGGTCACTCGGTCAGGTGATCCATGCCCGCACCGACAGGACGCTCAAGGCCGGCGACCTCGTCGAGGCGCTGCTCGGCGCCGGGCTGCGGGTCTGGGCGGTCGGCGGCGCGCCGCGCGAGTGGCTGGCCGGGCGCGAGGCCGGCGACCTGGACCTCTACGTCGAGCGCGACCTCGACGAGGTCCACCGCGTCCTGCGCGAGGCCTTCCCGGGCGTGGACGCGGCGAACCGGCCGCGCGAGCAGGGCATCCTGCTGCGCTGGAGCGACGGCGAGCACGCCTCGGTGGACGTCAGCATCCTGCGCAGCTATCGGGATATCCAGAACGGCGACGCCTGGACCACCCGGTTCTCGCCGCGGAGCGACCTGCGCGAGGACGCGCTGATGCGCGACTTCTCGGTGAACGCCTTCTACTACGACTTCGGGACGGAGACCCTGCTCGACCCGCTCGATTGCGGGCTCGACGACCTGCGGACCCGCACCCTGAGGGTGGTCTCCCACCCGGACGTCCTGGCGGCGATCTTCGTCCTCACCCTGCGCATCACCCTGTTCTCGTGCCGCGGCTACACCCCGGCCGAGAACGCCCTGGCGCACCTGGACCGCCACGCGGACCGCGACATCCAGGGCATGGGTCCGCGGCTCTGGAAGTGGATCCCGAAGAACGCGGTGAGCAAGGGGATCGACCTCGACGACTTCGGAGGCCGACTGCGGCCATGGCTCCGGAGCGAGGAGTCCCGCCGTCTTTTCGACCAGGCCCTGGCGGATTCGAGACCGGCATGAACCGACCGGGAAGACGCGTCCGGGAGAACCTCCTCGAGGGGCCGGTCGGACCGGCGCTGGTCCGGCTGACCGGACCGATGGTGCTGGCGATCGTCTCGACCTCGGTCTCGGCGCTGGTGGACTCCTGGTTCGTCGGCCGGCTGGGCAGCCGGGAGCTGAGCGTGCTGGGGTTCACCTACCCGGTGGTCCTGGTGCTCACCAATCTGGCCATGGGCCTGGGCGTGGGCACGGCCTCGGTGCTGGCGCGGGCGCTCGGCGGCGGCTCGGAGGAGAGGGTGCGGCCGCTGGTCGCGCACAACCTGGAGCTCGGCGCGGCGCTCTCCCTGGCGGTGGGCGCGCTCGGGATGCTGACGGTCGGCCCGCTCTTCCGCCAGCTCGGCGCCACCGAGGAGGTGATGCCGCTGCTGCGCGCCTACATGACGGTCTGGTACCTGGGGATGCCGGTCCAGTTCGTGGCGATGATCGCGAACAGCGCGGTCCGCTCCACGGGCGAGACCCGGGTGTCGGCGAGCGCGCTCATCCTGGCCGCGGTGCTCGGCGCGGCGGTCGATCCGCTGCTGATCTTCGGCTGGGGCCCGTTCCCGCGGCTGGAGGTGGTGGGCGCGGCCTGGGCGGCGCTGATCGGGCGCTCGGCCGGTCTCTGCATCTCGGTCTGGTTCCTGCTCCGCGAGCGCATGGTGGGCTGGAAGGGCGCCGGTCCGAGGCTGCGGAGCTGGGGCGACGTGCTCTCGGTGGCGGTCCCGGCCACGGTGAGCCGCCTGGCCTTTC
>JBEQUE010000056.1:0-45885 GCA_040349255.1 Acidobacteriota bacterium
CGTTGTCCTCGAAGGTTCGCCCGGTTTCCTCGGGCGCCGCCACGGGCGGATAGTCGGCCAGGGTCACCACCTATTCCCCCTTAATCCCCCTAAAAAACAGGAGACCTGCGGTCTCCGGCCCCTCACGGGGCCGCAGAGCGCCACCTTCCGAGTCAACCTGCTCCTCGAAGAAGCAGGCATCCCCCTGCCAACCCCGGCCCAGATCGGCCTGTGGTCGAAGACCCTCGGCGGCATCGAGCCGCTCCTCGACCTGCTCCGCCGCCTCATCCACACCGGCCTGGCCACCAAGCGGCAACCCATCGTCTACACCCACCGGGTCGTGATGGAGCAGGCTGCAAGACCAGCCACAACCGGGCCAAGAAGGTCCCTCAGCGCCCGCGCTGGCCGCGAGGTCCTGTGGTCCGCGGGCTCCGACGAGACCCGCTGGCAGCAGGCTCTCGAAATCATCGCCGAAACGGAGGATTCATGACCCATTGGACCTGCAGCCAGTGCGGCGAAGACCAGATCGCCTTCGGCCGCATTCCGGAAAGCCGCCTCTGCTATTCCTGCGGCGACGCACGCCGCGCCGCCCGCGCCTTCACCGAGGCGGACGCCGGCATCCCCAAGCTCTTCCGCGGCCTCACCCGCGAGAGCTGGTCCGCGTGCTTCCAGCGCCCCTGGCCCGAAGCCCTGAAAGACTGGCCCGGCACACACACTTGGCTCGCGCTCTGGGGACCGACCGGCACCGGCAAGACCGGCATCGCCACCGTGCTCCTGGCCGAGCACCTCCGCACCGGCCGCCGCGGTCGATGGATCTCCGGCCCCGAGCTGTCGCGCCGAATCCAGCGCGATCTCAGCAATTCCGAGGATGTCATCGCCCCCCTGCTCGTCACTCCGCTTCTGGTCCTCGACGAGCCGCTCACCGGCGCCGCCGCGGACTGGTACATGGAGCGCCTGGTGCTCATCACCCGCACCCGCGACGAGAGCTGCCTGCCGACCATCGTCACGAGCCAGCTCCTGCCCGAGCTGCTGCACGACGAGAGCGCCGCCACGCCGCCCCCCTTGCTCTCGCGCTGGCTCTCCGGCCTCCGCGTCCGCACCGCCGGCAAGGACGTTCGGATGAGGAAGGCGCGTCGCCCATGAAGGGGAACCAGCGGCAGAAAGCCCTCCCTCACAGCGAAGAGGCCGAGCGCGCCGTCCTCGGAGCCCTCCTCCTCGAGCCCCTGTACATCGTCCAGGTTCGCACGCGTCTGGAGCCACGCGACTGGCACCTCGAGCGCCACCGCCTGCTCTATCAAGCCTTCCTGGACGTGGCCGGCGCGGGCTCCACTCCTGACCTTCTCACCCTCCAGGCCCATCTCCAGCAGGCCGGGAAGCTTGATGCGATCGGCGGCATAGGGTATCTCGCCACGCTCGACCTGGATCTCCCAGACCTGGGCCGGCTAGACGAGTACGTGGCGATCGTCAAGGAGAGAAGCGTCCGACGCGATCTGATCGTGGAGGCCCAACACACCCTCCTGGCGGCAGGTTCGACGACGCGCCCGGTCCATGAGCTTCTGGCCGACCTCCGGGCCGCCGCCGACAAGCTCCTCGGCCATGCCGCCCGCACGCAATGGGAGGCCGCCGGCGAAGTCCTCGACCGCCTGCTGGCCATCCTCGAAGAGGACCGCTCCAAGGCCCTCTGCGGGCTCACCACAGGCTTTCCGGCCTGGGATGAGCTCGGCCCCGGATTCCTCCCGGGAGGGCTCTACGTGCTCGCGGGAAGGCCTGGAATGGGCAAGACCTCGCTGGCGCTCGACCTCACGCGGCACGTCGCCGTAGAGCTGAAGCGGCCGGTCGGAGTCTTCTCCCTCGAAATGCGCTCCGACGAGCTCGGCCTCAAGCTCGGCGCCGCCGAGGCCGACATCGGCTCGCACCAGCTCCGCACCGGCCACCTCTCCAACCGGCAATGGCAGGATCTCTTCGCCGCCACGAAGCGCATGCTCGCGGCGCCGCTCTTCCTGGACTACAGCCCGGGCCTGATGCTGCGCGACCTGGAAGCGAGGGCCTGGTGGCTCAAGGCGCAACATCCCGACCTCGCTCTCCTGGTAGTGGACTACCTCCAGCTCCTGACCACCGGGGTTCGCGTCGAAAACCGGCGCCTGGAGATCGCACTCATCGCCCGGCGTCTCAAGGACCTGGCCGGCGAGTTGGGCCTTCCGCTGATCGCCCTCTCTCAGATCAACCGCGAGCCCACGCGCCGGAGCGATCCGCGCCCGCAACTCGCCGACCTCGCCGAATCCGATGCGATCGGGCAGCACGCCGATCAGGTCGCCTTCATCCATCGTCCCGAGGTTTACGCCCCCGACGACGACACCGTGCGCGGCCTCGCGGAGCTCGTCGTCGCCAAGCATCGCCACGGCGAGACCGGCATCGTGGAGCTGACCTGGGCCGGCGCGACCACCTCCTTCCGCAACCACTCCACCCCGGAGTCACCGGAGCCGCCCTTCTGATGCCCAGCCGCTCAGAAGGAGCGCACGAGATTCTCCTCCGGGTCGATCCCGGCCGGAGGCGCCTGGGATGGCCCGTGGGCCTGCGAGACGGCGCGCTCCTGGCGCTGATCGCGGCGGGCCTCACGCCCCGTGAGATCTCGCGCCTGCGCGCCTCGGCGATCACCATGATCCGAGGGAATCTCCTGGTGGCCGTCCAGCGCCAGGGCGTGACCTGGTACGCCGTGCTGCCCTCCGAGATCGGAGGCTGGCTGCTGGCCTGGGTCACGGAGCGCCGGCTCTGGGCCGAAGGCGTGCCGGTCTTCCAAGGGCTCAATGGTCGGCCGCTCCCGCCCAACCGCATCGAGAAAATCATCGAGCGCTACCGGCGCCAGAGGAGGGCTCGCTGATGCGAGTAGCCCTCTACGCCCGCACCTCGGCCGCCAACACTGGCGAGACCGTCGAGCAGATCCTCACCGAGCTGGCCACCCAGGCAGCCCGCAGAGGCTGGGAGGTCGCCCTGGAGTGCGCTGACCAGGGCCTCCGGCCCGAGGGCACCAGCAAGGGCCTCAGGAGCCTCCAGGAGGCCGTGCAGGCCGGAGCCGTCCAGGCAGTCCTGGTGCGCACCCTGAGCCATCTGGCGCGCTCTCTGAGGCACCTGACCGACCTGGGCCACCTCCTCGCCGCCCAGGACGTCGCCCTGATCGCAATCGAGGATGGCCTCGACACCACCGACCCAGGCGGAGCCCTCCGCTGGCGCGACTGGCTCGAAATCTCCCTCGGCCTGGACCGGGCCCTCCGCTCCGAGGCCGCGAAGCTCGCCCACCTGCGAACGCCTGCCGAGCGCTGGGGCCGTCCTGCCGCGGCCGTCAACCCGCTGGAGCTGCTGACCTGGTGGGAAGGCCGAGGAGGCCGCCGTCCGCTCTCCCTGCGAGAGCTCGCCCGCAAGCTCGGAGTCTCGGAGACCACCATCCGCAAGCGCCTGCAAGCCCTCCGGGAAGCCGGCACCCTGAACGAGGAGGCCCGAGCCCGGGCCCTCGCCACCCGAGGAGGCCTCCAACAAGGAGGCCGACCCGCGAAACCCATTGAGGACGCCATCCTCGGCGCCCTCTGGCGCAAGACGCCAAGCATCGCCGCCATCGCCCGCCACCTGCACGTCAGCCGGAGCCGTGTCCGCGAGAGGCTCCAGGAGATCGGCCTCCTCAGCGGAGGCCCACAGAGTCGATGCCTGAAGGCATCAGGGAGAACGACAGATGTCGAATGAGCTGAGAGAAGGCCTCCACGACCTGATGCGTCGCTTGGCCGAGGGCCTCCCCCGCCGCCAGTGCCTGGAGGCACTGAGCGACCATCGAGACCTCACCTCGCGAGAGCTGGCGCACCTGGAGCAGGTGTCCGTCCGCACCCTGGAGGACTGGGCGGAGCGAGGAGACGGCCCGCCCTTCCGGAAGGCTGGCCGCAAGACCTCCCGCCGGCGCTACCCCCTCGGCGGCTATCTGGACTGGCGAGACAAGACGACGATGACCTGCACAATCGAGAGGCACAAAAATGCCGGCTAAATTTGTACGACTTTTGTACGACCCCCCAAAAATCGGCTCGCTCTTGCGCCCTTGCGCAAGTCCGAAGGGTCAACAAATCGTTTATTTTCAGTGGGTTGTGAGGTGAAATTGGTCGGGACGCCGAGATTCGAACTCGGGACCCCCTGAACCCCATTCAGGTACGCTACCAGGCTGCGCCACGTCCCGACCGGTGTGAGGCTGTGCTACTTCGAACCGAGGAGGGCGAGGATCTCACGGGCTTCCTGGAGAGCCTTCTCGATCCCCGAGCGGAGCGTTTGTATCCGTTCTGCCGCATCCGTGTCAAGCGTGGCGGGAGGCTCCGAAACGGGGGCCGCAGGCGCCTCGGCGGCCTTGCGGCGCGCGGGTTTCGGGGGGGGCGGCGGAGGCGCGGCCGGCGCCTCGGCGGCCTCCTCCCCTTCCTCGTCCAGGCCGCCGTTGGCGAGCTCGGTCTCCAGCTTCTTCTTGGCGCCGGCGATCGTGTAGCCCTCTTCGTAGAGGAGCTGCTTGATCCGCTTGATGATCTCCAGCTCCTTCTCGCTGTAGACCCGCTGGCCGGAACGGCTCTTGCTCGGCGCGAGGGCCGGGAACTCGGTCTCCCAGTAGCGCAGCACGTAGGGCTGGATGCCCAGCTCCTTGCAGGCTTCGCCGATCTTGTAGTAGAGGCGCTTCTGGACCCGGGCCTTGCCTGTCATCAGGATTCGCGCTTCACATCGTCCATCAGGCGGCGCGCCGGACGGAAGCTCAGCCCCCGGTGGGGACGGATGAAGATCTTCTCGCCGCTGACCGGGTTCACGCCCACCCGGCCGGGCCGGTCGGTGACCTCGAAGGTGCCGAAGTTCTTGATGCGCACCGTCCTCCCGTGCCCGAGGGAGTCCTTCACCGTGAGGAAGATCTTCTCCACGATCTCGGCCGCCTCGTCCTTCGTCAGTCCGCCATGTCTCTCGTACACCGCGTCGACCAGATCCGCCTTGGTGATTCCCGACCGGTTCGTCTTCCTGGCGCTCATGGAGTCGTCGCCCCTCGAAAAGGAAATATCCCTCTCGCGCAACAGCTCGCGAGGCTGAAGAAGTGCCTGAAGTATAGGGGATCAAACCGGCACGGACAAGGCCCGGCGGCGAGACCCGGCCGCCGGCCGGAGCCGGCGGCCAGGGGTCTGCGGCTTCAGTTCTGGGACGGGGTGTTCTCGGCGAAGTACTCGTGGCTGTCGGCGTTGTCCGTCGACTTGTTCGACTTGAGCTTCTTGCAGGCGGTCTGCCCGTAGGCCCAGTCGTCCGTGTCGGCGACCACGGTGAAGTGCGACATCTCGTGGATCAGCGTGCCGGCCTTCGAGTCGGTGCCGGTGGTCGGCGCCGAGCGGTAGGCGTTGCAGACGTGGATGGTGTACGGCTGGTTCTTGTAGACGTAGGCGTAGTAGCTGTCGGTGCAGGTGCAGTCGATGGTGATCGGCTTGTTGAGGAAGGCGTCCTCGATCTTGACGTAGTGGTTGGTCACAGTGTTGACGTAGGTCGTCGTCGGATTGCCGAACCAGGTCGTGTAGCGCGGGCCCATGGTGCTCACGGTGTGCGACTGCATGTAGTTCTTCGCGCCGGTCGCGTAGGTCTTCGCGCCGCTGATCGCGTTGGTCACGTTGTCGCTCGCGCCGCAGCCGATCGTGGTGACGGTCGCCTCGCCGACGAGGACGTCCAGGGAGCTCAGGTCGGTCTTCACCCGCACCGGGGCGTCGCGCCAGACCGCCACGGCCTCCGAGTAGACCTCGTCCGTCGGACGGCGAACCGCGTTGTGTTGTCCCGCCCCCAGGTCCATGCGGAAGGCGATCATGTACTCGCCGCCGTCGAGCAGGTCGTAGTGGCGGCTGAGCTCGGTCTTGCCCTGGATCGACTGGCCCGGAGCGAGCCGGATGAAGTCGGACGCCGTGGGGGCGGCACGCTTCACGACCCGGCCGACGTAGGGGGTCGCGTGCCCGTCCTGGGTGACATCGAAGATGTCCGCCTCGAGGATCTGGCCCGGCACCTGCCACTTCGGAACGAGCACGGTCTCCTGCGTGTCATTGGTGATCGTGACCTTGGCGATCAGGTCGTCGGTCGGTCCGAGCCACGTCTTGTCGACGTCGAGCCGCGCCCGGACGGCATGCGCCGCGGCGGCGGTGGTGAACGCGACCAGGGCTGCAACTACCAGACTTTTTCTCATCGAGATAACCTCCAGAAAGTTCCGATCCGCAGAGGCACAAATACATTGGCTCTGCGCAAACGAAACGGGTTTCCCCATTCATTTCGTTACGACTGTCAGAGACTGCCGGGATGCTCAGCCGTCGGGCCTCTACCATGAATAGTGTCGTAACCCTCCCGATAGCGAGCCGCGACCGCGTCCCAGGTCAGAGCGGTCTCGGTCTTGCGCCTCCCCCTCTCCCCCATCTCCCGCGCGAGGTCCGGAGCCGCCAGGAGCCGGCGGAGCGCTGCGGCGAGCGCCTTCGGGTCCTTCTCCGGCACCAGGAGCCCGGTCACCCCGGGCTCCACCGCCAGCGGAATGCCCGAGATGCCGGACGCCACCACCGGCAGGCCGCTCGCCATGGCCTCCAGGATCACGTTCGGCAGGCCGTCCACGTTCCCCTTCGCGTCGTGGACCGCCGGCAGCACGAACAGGTCCGCCGCCCGGTAGAGATCCGGCAGGGTGTCGCGGAGCACTGGACCCGGCAGGTGCAGGCGTCCCGGGAAGCGGTGAGACTCCTCCTGGAACCGGGGGAGGAGATCGCCGCCGCCCGCCAGGACCACGTGGACCTCCGGGTTCGAGGTCAGCAGCGCCGGCAGGGCCTCCATCAGGATGTGGAAGCCCTTCTTGGTCGCCATCCGGCCGACGCTCAGGACGAGCGGCGCGCCGTCGGGGATCCCGAGCTTCTCGCGCCAGATCCGGCCTCGGCCCCGGTTCGGCGAGAAGGCGTTCACGTCCACGCCGTAGGGGATGACCCGCGAGCGCTCCTCCGGGAAGCCCAGCGCCCGCACCCGGTCCACCAGCTCGGGCGAGCAGCCGGTCAGGAGCCGCGACCGCCGCAGCGCCCAGGCCGCGACCGGGCGGATCTTCTCGGCCAGGAAGACGTCGCTGCCGTGGAGACCGATCGCCAGCGGGACGTCCACGGACCAGGCGGCGATCACCCCATTGGGGACGATCCAGTGGGCGTGGACCAGGTCGAACTTCCGGGTGCGGAGCTGGCGGCGGGTCGCCCTGTGGAGGCCAAGGGCATAGAGGGGAGTGACGAGCGCCGCGCCGCCCTTGACCTTCTCGTCGGCCTCCAGGCTGCGGCCGTAGCCCAGGACCTCGCGGCTCTCCGGCGCGTAGCGGAAGGTCACGACCTCGACTCCCTGCTCCTCCCAGCGCTCCGGCACCCCCTTGGCGTGCGGCGCGAGGACCGTGACCCTGTCGCCCAGGCGGACGAGCCCGCGGGCGAGGTCGCGGATGAACGGGCCCGCGGTGTCCCCTTCGAAGCGGGGGTAGGTCTGGGTGAGGAAGAGGATCTGGAGGGACAAGGTGGGCGTCAGCTCAAAGGGCGTGATGAATCACGCCCCTACACCCGGAGCGTAGGGGCGCCATTCATGGCGCCCTCTCACTCCAGCCATTCCTTGATGGAGTAGCTGTCGCGGCGGCGGAAGTTCTTGAAGGTGATCATCTCGCCGATCAGCCCGGTGGTGAGCACCTGGATCCCGAGCAGGACCAGCAGGATGCCGAGCTGGAGCAGCGGCCGGTCCGACAGGTCCTCGTGGCGGAAGGCCCAGAGGAAGGCGAGCCAGGCGTTGATGCAGAAGCCCACCGAGAAGAAGACCAGGCCCAGGGCGCCGAAGAGGTGCAGCGGCCGGCGGGTGTAGCGCGTGATGAAGAGCACCGTGATCAGGTCGAGCAGCCCCTTGTAGAGCCGGTCCCAGCCGTACTTGCTGGCGCCGAAGCGCCGCGGGTGGTGGTTGACCTGGATCTCCCCCACCGCGAAGCCGCGCCGGCTGGCGAGCACCGGGATGTAGCGGTGCAACTCGCCGTAGACCGCAATCTCGGCCAGCACCTCGCGGCGGTAGGCCTTGAAGCCGCAGTTGAAGTCGTGCAGGTCCACCTGGGCCAGCGTCCGGGTGACCCAGTTGAACAGGCGCGACGGCAGCCGCTTCGAGGCCGGGTCCTGGCGCCTCCGCTTCCAGCCCGAGACCAGGTCGAGCTCCTCGTCCTCCAGCTTGGCCAGGAACCTCGGGATTTCATCCGGATCGTCCTGCAGGTCGCCGTCCATGGTGACGATGATCCGGCCGTTCGAGTGGTCGAAGCCGGCGGAGAGCGCCGCGGCCTTGCCGAAGTTGCGGCGCAGCCGGACGAGCTTGACCCGCGGGTCGCGCTCCCTCGCCTGCCGCACCCGGGCCGGCGTGCCGTCCGAGGAGCCGTCGTCCACGAAGATGATCTCGAACGTGCGGCCGAGCCGCTCCAGCACGTCCGCCACCCGCCGGGACAGCTCCTCCACGGTCTCGGCCTCGTTGAGGACCGGGACCAGGACGCTGACGTCCACCTCTTCGGGAGCCGGCGTCAACACGGGAGGCTTCTTGGAGATCGACAGGGGCTGGCTCATCGGCGCGTATTGTAACAGGGCTACAATCCGCCCCGATGAAGACCGGTTGGGCCGTCCTGGGCCTTCTCCTGCTGGCGACGTTGGCCGCCGCCGCGACCCTCGACCGCCGCGCCTGGCCGGCGTTCGTCGGCGACGAGGCGACCTATCTCCTGGAGGCCCAGAGCCTGGCCTGGGACTTCGACGTGCGCTACACCCGGACCGACTACGACCGCTTCGTCGGGCAGTGGGGACGCCAGCCCGAGGGGATGATCCTCCAGAGCTCCGACGGCGGGAAGACCCTGGTCTACGGCAAGCCGGCGGTCTACTCCCTGTATCTCGCGCCCTTCCTCCGGATCTCCCCCACCCGCGGCGCGGGCGTGGCCAACGCGCTCGCCCTGGCGCTCGCGGCGGGCATGGCGGCGTGGGCGCTCCAGAAGCGGATCGGAGGCGTCGCGCCGCTCTGGGTGGCGGCCTGGATCTTCGCCTCGGTGACGTTCGCCTACGTGTTCTGGGTCCACTCGGATCTCTTCCTGATGTGCCTCACCGCGATCGCGCTGTCCCTGGTCTATGGTGGGAGCCGGAGGTGGGTCCTGATCGGGACTCTGCTCGCGGTCGTGATCCTCTCCCGTCCTCTCTACGCGGGCCTGCTGCTGCCGGCCGCGCTCGCGGTTCCCCAGGAGGATCGGAAGAGGACGAGCGTCCTGCTGGTCGGCGGGGCCGTGGGTCTCGCGGTGCTCGCCACGGCCGGGAACCTGGTGGCGCGCGGCACCTGGACGAGCTACGGCGGCGACCGCCAGAGTTTCTACGGCTCGACCGGTTTCCCAAGCGTGGACGCCCGGCCCTGGGGCGAGCAGATCGAGGAGCGCGGCACGCATGGCTGGGTCAAGGAGGAGACGCTCCAGATCGGCTTCGACCCGCGCCAGACCGCCTGGAACGTCCTCTATTACCTGGCCGGCCGGGACGTCGGTCTCCTGCCCTACTTCCTGCCGCTCGTCCTCGGCTTCCTCGCGTTCCGTCCGGGAGAAGGCCGGTGGGCGCTCCTGCTGGCCGTGGCCGCCGCGGCGGCGGCGCTGTTCTGGCTGCGGCCGTTCAATTTCTATGGCGGCGGCGGGGCCATGTCGAACCGCTACTTCCTGCCGCTCTACCCGGCGCTCTGGTTCCTGGCTGCGAAGCCGGTGCGGCCGGTCCGGGGAACCCTGGCCGCGCTGGGCGTGACCGCGCTCGCCGCCCCGTTCCTCCTGCCTCTCTGGTCGGCGCCTCGGGCCTTCCCGCTCAACTCCGAGGAAGGCTATCGCTACGTGAGCCCGGCCGCGGTCCGCTGGCTGCCCTACGAGACCACGCTCTCCCACCTGAAGCCGTCGGGCCACGAGGATTTCCTCCACCACGGCCTCTGGATCAAGCTCCTCACGCCGAGCCTGGCGCCGGACTCGGACGGGGCCCGGATCGTCCTGGCGCCCGGCCAGTCCGGAGAGCTCCTGGTCGGCAGCGAGCAGCCGCTCGCCGGCCTGCGCCTCCGTCTCCCTCCGCGCGGGCCGGACGCTCTGGAGGTCACCGGCGCGGAGCCCGTCCAGGCGATCCGGCGGGAGGACGGCGGTACCACCCTGCGCTTCCGGCCCCGGCTGCGGGCGCATCACCGCATGTGGTGGCTCAAGGACCTGTACCTCTACGAGATCGGGATCGGGGAGCGCCCGGACGGGGCGATCTTCCAGGTCCTGCCGGAGCGCGACCCGCATGGCCAGTGAACGCCGCAAGAAGATCGTCCTCGTCTGTATCTCGGTCTTCCTGACCCTGCTCCTGGCGGAGGCCGCGCTCCGCATCCTGGGCATCGGGGCGATCCAGCGCGGCTCGGCCTGGTTCGCCGGCGGCAACCATCCGCGGTTCCTGTTCCAGGAGGACCCGGCGAGCGGCTACACGCTGCGGCCCGGGTTCCGCGGCCGGGAGATCGCGCCGGACGGCGAGTTCGACACCGAGGCGTTGATCGACGGCCGCGGCCTGCGCAGCCATGTTCACAAGGCGCCGGCCCGGCCGGTGGTCCTCGCCCTGGGCGATTCGATGACCTTCGGCGAGGGGGTCGCGGCCGACCAGACCTGGTCCGCCACCCTGGAGAGGACGCTCGGCGTGCGGGTCGAGAACGGCGGCGTGCCCGGCTACAGCACGCGGCAGATGGAGGGCCACGGCCGTCGGCTGATCCCCCGCATTCATCCCGACCTCGTCCTGGTCGCGCTCTCGCCTCGCTGGGACCACCAGCGCTGCGCCACCCCCTTCGTCTACCTGGACGGCTACATCGTGGCCCAGGGCTATCTCGGTCGCCTGTATCCGATCGACGGCGATCTCTACCTCGCGGAGACCCGGCTGCCGGTGGTCGGCCCGCTGACCGCCTACGCCAAGCGCTACTCCTACGTGGCCCGGCATCTCCTGCCCGCTCTCTTCGGGCCTCTCCGCGCCGCGGTCCGGCGCGAGCCGGCTCCGGCGGCGCCGGGACCGGACGACTACCTGCCGACGGCCGAGGCCCTAGCCGGCATCCAGGAGCAGGCCCGCCGGGCGGGAGCCGGGTTCCTCGCCATCCTGATCGAGAGCCGCGGGAAGGACTATGAGGTCGATCGGGACGGCCTGGAGACGGTTCTCAAGGAGCGGTCGATCCCCTACCTCGCGCTCGACACGTTCCTCGCCAAGGCCGACTGGCCACGCCTGCGCTACGCCCGCGACCAGCACTGGAACGAGGCCGGCCACAGGACGGTGGGCACGGCGCTGGCGTCAGTGGTGAGACCGCTTGTCGTGAAATGATCCCGCTGGGAACGCCGGCGGTAATTTCCAGGCGGGTGGTGGCGCCGCCCGGAAGGGTTCCCGGCGAGTTGGGAAGGGTTCCCGACGATTCGGGGAGGGTCCCCGGCAATCCGGGAAGGGTCCCCGGCGCGGCCGGGAGGGTTCCCGGCAGTTCGGGAAGGGTTCCCGGAAATCTGGGGAGGGTTCCCGGAAATCCGGGGAGGGTCCCCGGCGCGACGGGAAGGGTCCCCGGCGCGACGGGAAGGGTCCCCGGCGATCCGGGGAGGGTTCCCAGCGCGGCGGGGAGGGTTCCCGGGTGAGGGCCCTACGAGCCACGAATCTTCGCGATCAACCTCCGAGTTCTCTCAATATCCTCCGCCGCCCTCTCCCCAAAACTCTCGAATCCCCGCAGCGCCGCCGCGGCATACTCCAAGGCATCCGCCCGTCGGTCGGCAGCGAGGAAGTCAACAGCCACATTGTGGCGAGCGAGGCCGGCGTTATAGCGGTCGCCTCCTTCTTCGAAACGCCGAACCGCCTCACGGAAGTGTTGCACCGCGCGGTCAAGATCCCCTGCAGCACCATAGATCAATCCAAGCTGGTTGTGGATCACAGCCAGATTGTTGACCGCATCCCCTGGAAAAAGCTCAAGAGCTTTGTGGTAGTGCCCCACTGCTTCGTCGAGATACCGGAGAAGCTCTTCCTCGGGGCTCTCTGAGGAATGGGCCTCTTTGAAACGCTCATAGGCTACAAAGCCCAATTGCGCCAAGCAACCGCCACGCCCCATCCGGTCACGCTCTTCACGCAACTCAAGACTCCGCCGGTACCAGCGCTCGGCCTGGTCGAGATCGCGAAGCGTGGAAAGATCCTTGAAGGCATGCCCAAGGTTGAACGCACAAATCGCCGCCTCGACTCGGCCGCCAATTCGCTCAGAGAACTCAAGGGCCTCCTGATAGGCCGGAACGCAATCCTTCCGCCCCAACTCGCGACGGATATGCCCGAGAGACGCCAGAGATACCGTCAGCGTCCGGATCGCATTCCGCTCTCCGCTTGTCAATTCCTCGACCGGTCGGGCCAAAGCAGGATCGGCATTCTGGCGACTCCAGCCCACAAGAATAGTCTGTAATCGCTCGGCCTCGGCCCACTGCCGCTCCTCGTGAGCGAGCCGCACACGGTACTCCGTGACCAAGCCCCACTTCTCCTCCCGTCCAGGCAGTGGCCCATCCGTATCCGGATCGACAAAGTCCGGCACAATCTCCTCGACCAGCCGCTTCCACTCCGCCCGCCGGCCGGTGTGGCCATAAAGTTGCCGGAGCCCCTGCATGGAGTTGGTGATCCGATGCCACCAGCCATGGCTCCGCGCCAACCGGCGGACCTTGAGAAGGTTCTCCTCCTCGGCCCGCAGGGCGCTGAGGACATCGCGGTTTCCATCTTCGTACTGGTCATGGTAGACATTCCCCAACTCCCCCATAGCCTCGACGAAAGCACGCACAGCTGCGCGATCTTCAGCCGGATAGCACCGCTCGAAGAGTCCCTTGAAGAACCAGGGAAGGGCCGGGTGAATCCCGTAATACCCACCGCCATAAGCAGCCAGGAGCCCCACCTCGGCGGCGCGATCGAGGAGGGCGATACCCTCCTCCCGGGTCAGACCCCGCACCTCGGGCAGGCACCACGGGGCCTCGGGATCACCCATGATGCGCAGCGCGTCCACATCCACGAATCCCTGAAACAGATGAAGCAAGGCCAGCTTCTTCCGCTCCTCCTCGCTGAACGCCTGCTCGAAGCCGTACGCGAGCGAGGCGCCGAGAGAGCGGGAGCGACCTTCGCCGGTCTCGTCGGTGAACGCGGCTTCGCCGGAGCGAAGACGGGCGACGAAGGCCTCGACCTCCTCCTTCGTCTTCAAACCCTGGCGCAGCGCCTGGCCGGCGAGGACGGCGAGGGTCAGCGGATTGCCTTGAGCGAAGGCTAGAAGAGGACGCCAGTCCTCGACGTCGGTGATCCGGCGTCCGTGCCGGTCGGCCAGGGCCCGGACGAGTTGGAGGCTCTCCGTCGTCGGCATCGGGGGCACCGCGACGCGCCTGGGCAGGTCCCCCAGCCAGGCATGCTCGTCCCGGCGTGAGGTCAGGAGAACTTTCGCCTTGGTGCCTCGGAGATCGCGCAGGAAACGGAGCAGCTCCTCCTGCTCCTCCGCGCTCCAGGCCGACTCCGTCCCCGCCGGAAAGCCGGCCACCGGCTCGACGTTGTCCCAGATCCACAGCACCGGCACCTGGGCGAGGACCTGGAGAGCCACCTGCCGCCGCGCCGGGTCGTCGAGCGCCAGCCAGTGGACGCCGGCCCCCTCCAGAGCCGCTCCGAAGACCTGGCCGACCCGGTCCAGCACGCGGGGTAGCGGGAGGTAGTGCTCAAAGGTGGTAAAGAGGACGGGGCCGTCGACGCCGCCGGTCAGAGAATACCAGCGGGCGAACTCGGCGGCCGTGGTGGTCTTGCCGCTGCCGGCGTAGGCGTGGAGCAGGACGATCGGGGTCCGGTCGAAGGCGCGGTCGAGCGCGAGGAGCGTTTCGTCCCGGCCGAAGAAGCCGGCGTCGGGCGGCGGCGGGAGGGCGGGGTCGAGGCCTCCGGCCCCCGACGCCGCGGCTCCTGACCGGATATCGATCACCAGGCCGCCGCCGTCCTGCCTCTCCGGGAAGAGTTGCAGCTCCGCCGCCTCGTAGACCACGGGGACCGTCCAGTCCTGGAGCGGCAGGGGTCCGTAGATGACCTCGCGCAGTTGGTTGAGGAACAGGTTCTTGCGCGCCAGGGTCACCGCCTCCCCCAGGGTGGCGCCGCGGACGAGGGCGGCGTAGAGCTCGGCCACCAGCCGGGCGGCGGTCACGACATAGACGTTGTAGCGCATGGCCACCACCCCGGCCACGCCCGCGTCCATCACCTCCTGCGCCAGCGATCCGAAGGCCCGCACCCGGGAGTGGGGGTCGTCCTCGCCCGGCTCCGGAGCCGGCTCGGTGTGCGCCGAGCGGCAGGCGTTGAGGACCAGGACGGACACGCCCGTCTTCCGGAGGAGCTGGCCCAGGGAGGTGCCGTCCACAAGCTGGCTGTTGTCCTCGAGCTGCGGGTTCTCGAACAGCAGATAGCCGTGCTTCCCCGCCCGGGTACCCAGGGCCACGACGGGAAGTCTTCGCAGCAGAGCCGCGAGGCCCCCGGACCCGGCGACCTCCTCATAGGCGCCATGACCGTCGAAGTGGACCACGTGGTAGGGCTGGCCCTGCCGGTGGGCTTCGCCGAGAGCCCTCCCAAGTTGCTCGAACGTGGGCGGGCGCAGGACGTCGAGGTCGTAGGACTCGCGGTTGGCCTCGCTGAGGCCGCGCACGAGCTGGCTCGCCACCGACCGGAACGGCGCGTCCGCCTTGCCGAGGGCGCCGCTCGGCCGGCAGAGGACCAGGAGGATGCGGATCTTCCCTTCCTTCCGGGCCGGCAGGCTGGCGGCGAGGGCCGGGTTGGGCTGCGCGCGCACGAAGGAATGGGCGGTGAGGGCCAGGTGCGACTCGGTCTTCGGATCGCGCAGCAGCTCCCACGGGATCGTGGCGGCCTCCGCGACTCCGGTAACGACCTCGATCCTCGTCTCCGGCAGCCGGTTGCGCAGCTCGGCCCAGAGATCGCGGGCGTCGTCGCCCGACTGGAAGACGGCGCGGAACAGCTCCGTCCCCACCTCCGCCATCCGCCCCTCGATCCGCTGCGCGATGTTCGGCGCCGGCTCCTCGGGACGCTCGAGAAACTCCTCCAGGTACCAGCGCAGGTCCTCGTCATCCTGCGGCGAGAGGCTGAATGCGAAGGTGGCATCGGCCGTCCGACGGGCGCCGGCGCCTTCGAGGGCGACCTCCACCCGGTGGCGGCCTTCTCCCAGGGCCTGCTGCTGGATGCGGAGCTGAAGCATGCACGGTCCCCCCGCCCTGGGAGACACCGGGGATGGAGGTTTTGTTGAGCCCTACCGCCTCCTCCGGTAGAGCCGCACCAGGTCGCGCGGCGAGGTGTAGATCCGGTCGTACGCGACCTCCAGCTCCACCAGGAGCCGCCCGGCCTCGGGCAGCCTCGGCGCGCGGGCCCGCGGCCACCAGACCAGCACGTAGTCGATCCGCTGGCCGGCGAGACTCCAGCCGTCCCGGGTCCGGAGATGGGTGTAGGGGTTCGTCTCCGGCCGGTAGCGGATCGGGAAGGCGTCGGTGCCGGCCGCGAAGAGGTTCAGGTCCGCCACGGCCGTCCGCGCCGCGACGTGGTCGCCAGCGTGGAGGAACGGCAGAATCCGGTGAACCACGGGTCCGCCATCCGGCGCCTCGCCTTCGTAGGAGAAGGCCAGCGGCAGGTACGTGCTCCCAGGCTCCACCCGCTCCAGGGCAGGCGCCTGCTCGGCCAGGTAGAGGTTGGCCTCCTGCCAGCGCGGGACCAGGAGGCCGAGCATGGCGAGCGCCGCGCCGGCCCCCAGGATTTCCAGGCCGAGCCGGCTCCGCGGCGTGTGCTCGCAGGCCGCCAGCCAGGGGATCAGGAGCAGGTAGGGGAAGAGGACGAGCCGGTCGGTGATGAAGTTGCCTACCCCGATCGCCTGCGGCGCGGCGAGGACGAGGACGACCAGCGCCAGGACCGAGAATCCGAGGCCGGTCTCCGGCCCTCCTTCATACCGCCAGCCCAGGAGCCGGAACACCGCCCAGGCGAGCGCCACGGCCAGGAACGCGGCGAGGAGGTCGGTCCGCGAGTCGATCGACACCAGCGGGTTCAGGGTCGCGAGCCGCCACAGCCGGTCCCCGAGCGGCAGCCAGCCGCGATAGGCGCCCAGCTCTCCGGCGTAGGAGACGGTCAGCGCGGCGGCCGGGAGGGAGGCGAGGGCCAGCCACGCCAGGCCCCGCAGGTCCCTCTTCGCGAGCGCCGCCGCGCCCACCGCCGAGAGGAGCGCCACCAGGGAGACCACGTGGCAGAAGTAGACCCAGACCGTCAGGACCGCGAAGACCCCCGCCGCCCACGGGCCGAACCGATTACGGTGCCGCAGCCACCAGCCCAGGGCGACGAAGAACGCCACCAGGCTCAGGGAGAAGTTGTAGAAGCCCATGTTGAGCAGGAAGTTGAAGGTGAACGGCAGGGCGAGCACGGCCAGGAAGGAGTTGGCCGGCGCCACGCCGGCGACCGCCCAGCGCACCGCGAGCGGCAGCAGGATCACGTAGGCCGAGAGCAGGATCTTCTCCGCCACCGGCACGCTCGCGAAGCGGAGCACGTCCGCCAGCACGAAGTAGATGAACCGGTTCGGCACCGCCTCGCCGTTGAGCTCGAAGTACTGCCGCAAGACCCCCGCCTCGGGCCGGCCGTAGTCGCGCAGCGTGCGGGCGATCGTCATGTGGACCGGGCCGTCCTGGCTCGGGAAGAACGGCAGAAGCCAGATCGGCAGGAGCTGGACCGCGAGGACCGCCGCGAGGATCAGCGTCCCGCGGTCCGGCCTCTTCATGGGCGCACCCGGCGATACAGCTCCGCGATCCCCTGGGGCGAGACGTGGACCCGCTCGTAGCGTTCGGCGAGTTGGCGCCGGATCGACCGGGCCGCCGGGTTCTCCGGTGGCACCGCTTTCGGCCAGACGAGGAGCACGTAGTCGACCGGCAGCGCGGAGAGGTCCACCCGCGGCGGCTCGGCCTCCAGGTCGATCGGCTCGCGGGCGAGATGGGTGAAGGGGTCCCTGTCCGGCCGGTAGATCAGCGGGAAGTAGTCCTCGTGCGCCTCGTAGAGCGACAGGTCGACCACGGGCCGGCGGGCGGCGAGCAGGCTGCCGGCGTGGACGAACGGCCAGGTGCGGAAGGAGAGGGTCTCGCCGATCTCGTCTACCCCTGCGTTCGAGAACGACAGGGTAACGAGCGTACGCCCGGGCTCCAGGCGCGGCGCCGCGGTGAGCACCTCGCCGAGGTAGGCGCCGAGCCCGGCCCACAGCGCGAGCGTGGCCGCCAGGAAGCCGAACGCGAGCGCCGAGGCCGCCGAGCGCAGGACCGCCTTGATCGGCGCCGCGTAGGAGAAGGTCCCGAGCCAGAGGATCAGGACCAGGAACGGGAACAGGTTGAGCCGGTGGGTCACGAATCCGCCCTGCCCCATCTCGTTCGGCGCCAGGAAGTAGACCCCCACCAGGAGCATGGCGGCCAGGAGGAGGCCGTCGCCCGGCAGGAACTGCTTTCGCCGGCCCCGGCGCGCCAGGGCCGTGGCCGCGAGCAGGGTCAGGAAGAGCGACAGGGTCAGCGCGAGGTAGAGCATGCGGCTGTCGATCGAGACCAGCGAGTAGAGGGAGACGAGCTGCCGGGTCTTGGCCCACAGGGTCATGTCTGAGACCGGGCCGGCCATCCGGCTGCGCAGGAACGACAGGAGGAGGAAGACCGCCGGCGCGCAGGCCGCGATCGGGGGGAGGAGCACGGCCATGGAGCGCAGGCCCGCGCCGCGGCGACCCCGGCGATAACCGACGAACGACCGCCACCAGGCGAGCGCCAGGAGCGTGCCCACCAGGACGCCGAGCGTCACGGGATGGCAGAAGTAGGTCCACAGGACCAGGAGCGCGAGCCCGGCCGTGCGGTTGGGGCCGAGGCGCCCCCGGTGCTTCAGCCAGAAGCCGACGGCGAAGAGGAACGCCGCCAGGCTGAAGCAGAAGTTGTAGAACCCCATGTTGAGCAGGTAGTTGTAGGTGAACGGAAAGATCAGGAAGGCCAGGAACCCGGACCCGGGCCGCACCGCCCGGAGCGCGTAGCGGGCGGCGAGCGGCAGCAGGATCACGTAGGCCGACAGCAGGATCTTCTCCGCCACCGGCAAGGAGAACGGCCGCAGCGCGTCCGCCAGGAGGAAGAAGACGAACCAGTTCGGGATCGCCTCCCGGTTGTGCTGGAAGTACTCGCGCAGGTGGACGCCCTCGGGCTTGTCGATCTGGCGCAGGGCATGGGCCATGGAAAGGTGCGCCGGCCCGTCCTGGGTCGGCGCAACCGGGAGCATCCAGATCGGCAGCAGGTGGAGGGCGATCAGGGCCGCGAACAGCCAGAGCTCGCGGTCCGGGAGTCGAGGTTTCACGGAGGGAGATGGTATCAAGGACCCAGAGGACACCAAGGGCTTCAGGGACCAAAGCCTTTGGTCCCTGAAGCCCCTGCAGTCCTTCTTTTGGTCCTTGCTATCATCACCTGCCCCATGAAAGCGCCGCGCAAGCTCTCCGTCGTCATCGCCTGCCTCAACGCGGAGGCCACGCTGCGGGACCAGCTCGACGGCCTCGCGGGCCAGTCCTGGCCGTGGGGCGAGTGGGAGGTGATCGTGGCCGACAACGGCTCCACGGACAACTCGCGGGCGGTGGTCGAGAGCTACGCCGGCCGCATCCCCGGCCTGCGGGTCGTGGACGCCTCGGACCGCAAGGGCCAGGCCCACGCGCGGAACGTCGGCTCGGCCGCGGCCACTGGAGACGCCCTTCTGTTCGTGGACGCCGACGACCAGGTTGCCCCGGGCTGGCTGGAGGCCATGGGCAAGGCCCTCGCCCGGCACCGGTTCGTGGCCTGCCGCTACGACAACGAGGCGCTCAACCCGGCCTGGGTCCAACGCACCCACCTGAATCCGCAGAAGGACGGCGTCACGCGCTACGACTACCCGCCGTTCCTCCCCCACGCCGGCGGCGGCGGCCTCGGCGTCCTGATCTATGTGCACCGGGAGGTCGGCGGCTTCGACGAGTCCATGCCGGCCCTGGAGGACACGGACTACTGCTGGCGCATCCAGCTCGCCGGCCACGAGCTCGCCTTCGCGCCGGACGCCGTGGTGCGCATCCGCCACCGCCACGACCCGGGCAGCATCTTCCGCCAGGGGGCGAGCTACGGCCGGCACAACGTCCTGATCTACAGGAAATACCGGCCGCTCGGCATGCCCCGCCTCGGCGTGCTCCCCGGGCTCCTGCGCTGGGCGAAGCTGCTCCTCAAGATGCCGTTCATGGTCCTCACCCGCGAGGGCCGCTCCCGCTGGCTGTGGCAGCTCGGCTGGCGGTTGGGCCGGCTGCAGGGGTGCTGGCGCTACCGCGTGCTCGCGCCGTGATACCCTCCCCGGCCATGCGAATCCTGGTCACCGGCCACAACGGCTACATCGGCGGAGTCATGGTCCCGTTCCTCCAGGCGGCGGGCCACGAGGTCGTGGGCTTCGACGCGGATTTCTTCGAGCCTTGCCGGCTCGCCGGCCAGCCGGCGGCCGCGGTCCCCTCGATCCGCAAGGACCTGCGCGATGCGGAACGCTCCGAACTCGAGGGCTTCGAGGCCGTGATCCACCTCGCCGGGCTGTCCAACGACCCGCTCGGCAACCTCGACTCGACCCTCACCTTCGACATCAACGACGCGGCCTCGATCCGCTTCGCGCGCCTCGCCAGGGAGGCCGGCGTCCGGCGGTTCCTGTTCTCCTCCTCGTGCAGCACCTACGGCGCCGCGGGCGACGATTTCCTCGACGAGAGCGCCGCCTTCAACCCGGTGACCCCCTACGGCGTCTCCAAGGTGCGGCTGGAGCAGCAGCTCGCCGAGCTGGCGGACGACGGTTTCAGCCCGGTCTACCTGCGCAACGCCACGGCCTACGGCGTGTCTCCCCGGCTGCGGGTGGACCTGGTGCTCAACAACCTGGTGGGCTACGCGCTCACCACCGGCCGCATCCACATGATGAGCGACGGCACTCCGTGGCGGCCCCTGGTCCACGTCGAGGACATCTCGCGCGCCTTCCTCGCCGCGCTCGAAGCGCCGCGCGAGGCGGTCCACGACCAGGCGTTCAACGTCGGCCGCACCGCGGACAACTACCGCATCCGCGAGCTGGCGGAGATCGTGGCCGAGGTGGTGCCCGGCTGCCGCATCACCTACGCCGAGGGCGCCGGCCCGGACAAGCGCTGCTACCGCGTGGACTGCTCGAAGATCGAGCGCGTCCTCCCCGCCTTCAAGCCGGAGTGGGACGCCCGCCGCGGCGCCCGCGAGCTGGTCGAGGCCTATCGCAAGGCCGGGATGACCGAGGAGCAGTTCCTCGGACCCCGCTTCACCCGGCTGCTGCGCATCCGGGAGCTTCAGGGCGAAGGCCAGCTCGACGAGAACCTCCGGTGGCTGGCGCCGGTCATGGCTTGAAAAGCCTGACCACCCACGTCCCCTTCCGATTGCTGACCGCGACCTCCTCGGCGAGCGGCAGCCTTTCGATCAACCGTCTGGCGATCACGTCCGCGCGCCGCGAGCGGAAGGTGGAGACGATCAGCGTCCCGCCTTCCGCGAGCGACTCCCGATAGCGCAGCACCGTGCCGATCGGGTCCTCGAAGTAGTAGACGCACTCGTTGAAGACGATCGCGTCCCACTTCCCCTCGGGCTTGTAGGTCTCCGCGTCCGCCGCCACGAGGGCCTGGCCCTCTCTGAGGCGATGCGCCCCCTGCCGAACCGCCTCCTCCGACAGATCGACGCCTAGATACCGGGATGCCGATCTCAGGTGATCGAGGAGCAGCCCTTCGCCCGAGCCCACGTCGAGCACCGAGCCGCCCGGGTGGAGCTGGTGCGCGTAGCCGGCGATCACGCTGTAGCGGGCCAGCTCGTCGAGCGCGCGCATGAATTCCCAGCCGCCGGCGCGGTACTGCTCCTCCCAGCGCTCCCGCGAAACCGGCGCGTCGCCGCGGCCGGTCTCATGCTCCCAGGCGCGCACCCGCCGCTCCAGGCGGCCGGCGAAGGGGAACCGCCGGCCGTAGAGGAAGCGGTAGTAGACCAGGTAGACCGGCTTGAAGGCGCGCACGGCGCGGATCTTATCCGCTTTTCCGGGACGGATTGCACAATTTAGGTTGCATATCCCCTCCGGGTATGGGTAAGATCGGGCCAGCCTTGTTGTGATGTCCGAGGAGAAAACGGAGGCCGTCTCCCCTTGAACAGACTGAGCCAGCGACCGGACCCGAGCCGCGCGGACCCGAAAAGGGTTCCGCGTTTGTTCATCGCGGGTTGCGCGTCCCAGGCAAAGGGCGTACCATACTCGGGTAGCTATTTCCTGCAGCACCGAGAGGACCGCCCGCGGCCGATGCACGTTCGAGGTGCGGCCTCGCAGCCAACATGGAGGTTGTGTACGCGATGAAGAAGGCTCTCTTTCCGCTCGCCGTGTCCCTCGCCCTTGTGACGCCTCTCGCCAACGCCGGCCGTCCCGTGCCGGCCACCTCTGAGCTCGCGCTCACGGCCAACGACCTCCACCCCGCCCGGGACACCGCGACCCTGACCGGCCTGGAGCGTCCCGACTACCGCACCCTCGTCGTCGGCGCGGCGGTGCCCGGAACCGAGGCGGCGCAGTGCAAAGTCCAGCTCCTGGGCGCGCGGGGAGTCGTGCTGGAGGAGAGCTCGCTCAAGATCCAGGCCGGTTCCACCGCCCAGGTCGACTTCGCGGACCGCATCGGCCTGCGCATGGCGGCCGGCGCCCGGGTCTCCTGCAACCAGGCCTTCTACGCCTACGGCGCGGCGGCCGGAGTGAACGACACCAAGGTCATCTGGGGCGAGGCCTTCGGCCCCAACGCGCCCTGTGACTTCACGGTCACCGCGGCGCAGCTCGACCCCGGCGTCTGGGTCGCCACCAAGGACGGCACGGTCCACGTCGCCGCCAAGGCCAAGCCGAAGGGCGTGGTCTGCGTCAAGGCGCCGCAGGACCTGAACCTCAGCAAGATGGTGCTCGAGTGGGAGGTGACCCCCGCCGCCTGGAGCACCAAGAAGCCCTCCGGCAACCACAACATGCTCTTCGTCCACCGCGGGCGCTTCCGCAGCAACACGGTCTCCAACGTCAACGCCTTCGGCCCCGGCAAGGCGTTCGTCAAGATCGCCCAGAACGTCGACCTGCCGCCGAAGAGCAGCACGAACACCAAGATGGGCCTCCTGCTGCAGAACGGCACGCCCTACCAGCTGCGCTACACCTACGACGCGATCAACAAGCAGGTCACCGCCGAGATCTACTCGAACGGCGCGCTGCTCAAGAGCGCCCGCATGAACGCCACGCCCAAGACCAAGGCCCTGCTCATCTCGGCCAAGGGCATGAGCGACAAGGGCAGCTTCTTCGCCGAGTTCGGCCACAACGCCAACCAGGAGCTCCCGGAGATGCCGAGCTTCGGCTGGCGCTACGCGAACTTCCGCGTCGAGATGCACACCAAGTAGGAACGTTTTTCAGGAGGGCACCGAGATGCAACGGACCATCCTCGCCGGACTGACGCTCTATCTCGCGCTGCCCTTCCTCCAGGCCGCTCCCGCTTCGGCGGGGGCGGTCTACATCCCGATCGTCAACCCCGCCGGCACCACCGGCGACCTCCACTCCACCGAGGTCTGGGTCACCAACGCCTCGACCACGCAGCGCGGGTTCTCCGCCGTCTTCCTGCAGGCCGGCACGGACGGCACCCAGAAGGCGGGCTCGCTGCCCGAGTCCCCGATCCCCGGCAAGCGCACGTTCCTGCTCGCGAATCCGTCGAACACCCTCGGGCTCCTGGAGATCGCCTCCAGCCAGGAGGTCGGCGTCGAGGCGCGGCTGCTCAACACCTCGCCCACCAGGCTGCAGACCCTCTCCGCCGTGCCGGTGATCTCGTCCGCCAACCGCATCGCGGCCAAGGGCGTCGTCCACCTGCTCGGCCTCGGGCGCGACGCCACCCGTGGCGACGCCACCCATCTCGGCATCGTCAACCTCGGCACGGCCGCGGCCAACTGCGAGGTGAAGTTCTACCGCGCGGACGGCACGCAGATCGGCTCGGCGGTCAACCTCTCGTTCCTGCCGCTGTCGCTGCGCCAGTTCGACGACGCGCTCGGCACGCTCGGCGAGCAGCGGATCGCCGACGCCCGCGTCCAGGTCTCCTGCGATCAGCCGTTCTACACCTACGCCGCGCTGCTGACACAGCCGGCCGCCCAGATCACCTTCGTCGTCCCGTCGGCGGTCACCACCGCGACGAGCGGCGGCGGGGGCGGCGGCGGCACCACCCCCGGCTCCGGCAACTCGGTGGTCTTCCAGAAGAGCGGCCTGCTCCACACCGCGACCACGGGCAACCCCAAGGGCTACGTCGACATCCCGATCACGTCGGCCATGTCGCTCAAGAAGATGGTGATCGACATGGAGTTCGTGCCGGGGCCCTGGAACCGCGAGAAGATCCCGGGCAACCACGCCATCATCTGGCTCTACCGCGGCAAGTTCCGCGGCAACACAATCGCCAACGTCAACGCCTTCGGGCCGAACAAGTACACGGTCAAGATGAACCAGAACGTGGACCTCGGCGCCGGGCAGGTGACGGCCCAGGAGATGGGGCTGCAGCTCGTGCAAGGGCAGCGCTACCACCTGCATTACGTCTACAACGCCGCGACCAACCTGGTCTCGACCGAGGTCTCGTCGGGCGGGAAGCTCCTCAAGAGCATGACCATGGCGAGCACGGCCCAGTCCGGCATCCTCACCGTGGATCCTCCGAAGCTCAACGTCGAGTTCGGCCACTTCCCGGGCCAGGAAGGGCCCGAGATCCCGAGCTACGGCTGGTCCTACTACGACCTCAAGGTCGAGATGTTCCCGTAGGTGGCGGTCTGCCGCCTGCCCCTCTTCAAGGAGATCCCGATGTTCCGGACTCTTGTCCGCGGTGTTGTCCTCGCCGCGCTCTGCACCTCTTCCCTCGCTCATGCCGCGGACCGGGTTCCTCCCGCCGAGGGGATCGCGGAGACCCTGCTTCTCGTGGCCCCGGCGGCCTCCTGCCCGGCGGGCGCCGTCTGTTTCGAGGCTCCCGGCCTGGTCCACGCCCCGACTCCCGCGGCCCCGGTCGGCCGCGTCGCCTTCCTGCCGCCGGCTGGCGCCGCCCGGCGCTTCAAGCTGACGATGGACGTCACGGTCGGCCCCTGGTACCCCCAGGAGACCGACGGCAAGCACCTGATCTACTGGTTCGTGATGAGCAAGAATCTCGACATGCCGGGGCTCCTCTACTTCCGCGGCCCCGGCAAGAACCAGGCGTTCGCCCGCCACGGCATCGGCCTCACCCATCCGCAGAAGATCAAGATCATCCGCCCGTTCGCGGCGCAGGTCGGCCACACCTACCGGGTCGAGAACGACTACGACATGGCCGGCGGCCTGTACACGGTGAAGATCACCGATCTCGCGACCGGCAAGCTCATGGTCTCGCTGCGCGGCAAGCCGAACGTGGCCTCCTACACCGTCAAGCCGGGCACGAAGATCCTCGTGGACATGGGGTTCCCCCCGGGCAAGGTGGAGACCGAGGTGCCGTCCTACGGCTGGAAGTACACCGACGTCCGCGTCGAGGTCTACCTCCAGTAATCCGGTCCTACGGCGGAGGGGCGGTCTTCCGGCCGCCCTTCCGGTGTTTCCCCGCCTTGGGTGTCTCCGCTTCCGCGATCGCCCCCACTCCCTCCTCCACGAACGGCGAGCCCTGCTTCAGCCAGACCCCCAGCCGGCGCCGGTAGCCGTGGGTGGTCATCAGCTCGGCCACGTTGAGCCCCAGCAGGCGCGGACCCCAGATCTGGAAGAAGGCGTCCGGCCGGGTCTGGTTGAGCAACCGGTCCAGATCCCACTTGTCGTGCCCGGGCCGGAAGTTCTCGACGTGGTCCTCGTCCTCGGGCAGCCGGCTCCGGTGCCGCGCCGTTTCGCGGTCGTTGTAGCCCAGGATGTCCACCATCCGGTAGTCGGTGAAGAAGGCTGGAATGCCGGCCCAGGCCGTGGCCACGGCGGCGCCCGGCTTCACCACCCGGTCCAGGCGGGAGAGCTGGCCGTAGACCTCCCGGTGGGCGTCCACGACCGGCGGCCTCGACGCGCCCAGCAGCAGGTTCCAGGCCTCGTCGTTCCCTCCCGGCCAGAGACCGTTGACCAGCAGGAGGCCCAGCACGGCGGCCGATCCCGTCACCAACCGCCCCGCCATCCGGCCGGGCCGCCACGCGGCCCACGCGGCCAGCACCCAGTTGAGCAGGCCGTTCAGGACCACGAAGAGCAGCGGCAGCACGAAGGCGATGTAGCGGTTCGCCCGGATCGGCAGGTCGAGGTCCCAGGCGTCGCCGCCGACCCACACCGTGTAGGCGCAGTAGAGCGCGACCACGGCCAGGGGCAATTGGTATCGGCGATCCCGGCGCACGAGGGGCGCCGCGCCGATCCCGGCCGCCAGGAGCAGGAAGAGGTGGTTGCGGACGAAGCGCTCCAGGCAGATCACGCCGCGCAGCAGGCGCACCGCGAGCGGCGCGCCGGTCATCTTGAGGTAGTAGGTGTTCGGCAGGACGTCGTGGAAGTAGATCCAGCGGAAGAGCTGGTAGCCGAGGACCGCGGCCAGGAAGACGCCGAGCCCGGCGAGCCACCGGCCTCTCCCCCGCCGCAGGCCGCCGTGGGCCACCACCCAGACCTGGGCCGCGGCGATCAGCAGGAGCATGTCCATCCGCAGCAGCCAGGCCGCGGCGCAGACCAGCCAGAGCTCCAGGTGGCGCTCGCGCCGCCCCTCGACCGAGGCGATCGCCAGGTGGACCGCCACGACCGCGAGCAGCGCCTGGAGCGCGGTCTCCATGCCCATCAGCGACCAGTAGGCCAGCGAGTAGCAGAACGCGGTCATCACGGCGGCCGGGATCCAGTGCCGGGCGCCGTCGGACGAGAACCACGACAGCATCAGGCGCCGGACTGCCATGACCGTGAGCGCGAGAAGGATCAGGGAGACGAGCTGCACCGGCAGACTGCGGAACCGCAGCTCGACCGGCAACAGGTTCGCCGCCACCATGGGCACCAGCCAGAGCGGATGGGTGAACCCCTCGACCGGCTCGCCCTGGCGCGCCCAGTTGAGCCCGTGCCCCTCCACGGCGTTGCGGGCGTACGTCATGGAGATCATGGCGTCGTCGAAGAGACAGAAGACCCTCTTGCCGTCCACCTCGAACGAGGAACGGAAGATGAGCCATCCTCCCCAGACCGCCAGCAGGAGGAGCAACAGGATGAGCCCCGGTTCGAATTGCAGGCGGGAACGAGCCGGGCCGGGGGGTGAAGCGACAGCCATGCGACGGCGCGAAGTCTACGACAGGTTGTGCCGCTAGACATGCGTGGTTTGCTATAATCCCTCCAAAGCCCGTCTGGCCCTTTGGAGGTTGTCCGATGATGAGACCGACCCTCTCGCTGTTCGCCCTGGCGTTCTGTCTGACCGTTCCTCTAGGCTTCGCCGGTGCCGGGGACGAGCCCGGGGTGATCCGGGCCGCGGGGAGCGGCCCGAGCGAGGACTGCCAGCTCACCCGCACGGCCCAACCCTCGCTCCAGGAGGCTCGCGTCTTCGAGGCCGCCATCGCAGGGACCATCCACGTCCCGACCCCGGAGAACCGGATCGCGGTGGTCTGCATCAACATCCCCACCGACCTGTCCCTGGGCAGGCTGATCCTCGAATGGGACGTCACGCCCGGCCAGTGGAACAGCCGGTTCGCGTCGGGCAGCCACAACCTGGCCTGGATCCACCGCGGCAGCTACAGCGGCAACACGATCGGCAACGTCAACGTGTTCGGGAAGGGCCGCAACTTCATCGGCATGAACCAGAACGTCGACATGAAGACCGGGGCCGTGAGCACCGGCCGGCTGAGGAACGTGGACCTGGCGCTGGGAGGCTCGACGACCTATCACCTGGTCTACACCTACGATGCCGCGAGCCGCAAGGCCACCTTCCAGATGACCGGCGCCGGCCGGACCGAGAGCACGGAGTTCGCGGCCACCGCCAGGGACGGGATCCTGCAGATTCCCCGGAAGAACCGCTGGAGCGACAGCTCGCTCTTCATCGAGCTCGGCCACTACGGCGAGCCCAGGCCGTCGAACGGCAAGCCGGCGGTCCCCACCTACGGCTGGCGGTACTCCAACCTGCGCCTGAAGATGATCCAGAGGTGAAGCGGCGGTAAACTGGCTGCGGGTAGCGCCATGATCCGCAGCCAACCCGATCCGTCCCTCACCCTCGCGGTCCTGGAAAGCCGGCTCCAGGACTACCGCCGCGAGGTCGCCTCGGCCGGAACCTGGTATTTCCGGGAGAAGTACATCGACCGCGGCCCGCGCGATCCGTTCTACATCCTCGACTTCCGCAGCTCCGTGGAAGACCCGGGGGACGACACGCTCGACGAAGAGCTCTTCCAGACCCGGACGCCCGCGCTCCGCTTCGTCTCCATGACCCGGTCGAGGACCGCCGGCGGCCATGCCTACTGGCAGCGGATCGACCCGGGCCGCCTCATCGCGCGGCTCGACAACTTCCTGGCGATGTTCCGGGAGGACTACCTGCAACCGCCCGGCACCCGGGCCGACCGGGGCGATGCCCGGTCGAGCCACGAGATCCTCCGGGGCCGGCGCTTCCTCTTCGAGATCCGTTCCCCGCGCCACACCCTCACGGGCGTCGGGCCCCAAATGTATGCCGGCCTGGGCCTCGGCGCCGTCCGCGGCAGGCTCGCCGACGAAACGGGTGCGCCGCTGGCGGGCGCGATCGTGGAGATCGTCGCCGGAGAACAGACGATCAGCAGGACGACGGATCCGGGAGGCCTCTTCTGGTTCTCCAGGGTGCCGCCCGGCAGGTATGCCCTGCGGGTGAAGGACAAGCCAGGCTGCCAGGTGCGCATCGTGGCCGAGGAGTCCTTCGGGAACGTCCGGGGATGGCTCACGGACGACTCCGGGAATCCTCTGGAAAACGCGGAGATCAAGCTGATCGCGCCGGACGCGGAGGAATTCGCGGGCTGGTCCGACGCCGGCGGCAGGTTCGTCACCGGCCCCCTGCCGGCCTTCTCCTACCTCCTGCGGATTCCCGGCCGCCTCTGCACCCTGGAGCGGACGCTGCATGGGAACGACGCGGTCCTGGGCGGTGTCCTGCGGGCGCTGGCCGGGGATCCGCTCGGCGGGCAGTTGGTCGTGCTGAAGCAGGCCGGTGCCGAGGTGAGACGCACGACCACGGACCCGCTCGGCAACTTCCGCTTCGCCGAGCTACCGGCCGGGCGGTACCGGCTCGAGGTTCCCGGCCAGAAGATCTCCGTCCGCGAGATCCCGGGTTGAAGCCATGGCATTCCTTACGGAGACAGGAAAGACGTATCGGGTGACCGGCTCGGATATCGACGCCTGGCTCGACTACACCCCTCCCGGCAGCGACGAGCACGACCCGGGGCAGTCGAACCAGGGGGCCGGGTTTTCCCTGGCCGGTTGTCTGATCACGGTCGTCGAGCGGTGCCGCCGGATCGAAGACGGGTACCCGAAGACCGGTTCACAGAATGCTCCCTACGAGGTGGTCAAGGCAACGGTCGAAGGGCATCAAGGCGACTACTTCGCCTGGGTGGTCTACGAAGGTGTCGTAAAGGTCGAGGAGCATAAGCCCGTCGTAGAGCCGCCAGGGCCGGATACCGATTCGGAGCCCGGGCCTGAGCCGGAGCCGCCCGATAGCCAGACAGGCGATATTCAAATCGAGGTCCATGCCGGACAGACGGTGGTGGTCGAGGTGAAGTCGACGACGACTGTGCTGGAGGGCGGAAGCAGTCCGCCGGAAGCCGAGGAGAATCGCGCCAAATTGAGGGAGCAGATCGAGACAGCGCGCGCGATCATTGCGGACATACGACTTGCTCTTGCAGAACGCCCTGATAGATCCGTTGAGGACGACGTGGACTTCCAAGAGATGAAATTGAACGAGATCGCCGGGATCGCGCTGAACACCAATCGCACAGATGTTCAAAACAAGCATGCGAAGCGGCTCGACGCGATCATCGCAGCCCTCCGCGAGCTTCAAGCCAAACTCAGATGACCTGCACCAGTCTCGCCGTGACCACGGCCGCGTCGTCCCGTAGCCCGCTCCTCCCGGGGAAGATCGACACCACCACCTGCCCGTATCTGCCGGCCAGCGCCTTCGCGTCGATCACGTAGCGTTCGAGCGAGCCGTCGAACACGCAGGCCGAGCGCGGCAGGAGAGACAGCTCCTCTCCCGTATCGGTCAACAGGAAGGCCACCTCGAAGAGCACCCCGTCCACGTCGGCCGGGTCCTCCGGCTGCGGGGCGGCGGTCCAGAGCATGCCCAGCTCCAGCCGCAGCTCGAGCCTGCCGGTCGCCGGAACGTCGATCGGAGGATAGGCGCCGCGCAGCGCGCGGAGGGCCGGGGCGGGCGGGTGCAGGTACAGCACCGGGCCATGATCCAATCCGTCCTCCAGGCGCTCCCGGGCTCGGGCCTGCACGCCCGGCGCGGTCGAGTCCGGCACGCTTCCGAAGGACACGGGCCCGGCGCTGGTGCTCCAGACGGCCTGGGGCGCCACGGCGACGAGGTCCTGCAGGACGGTCTCCCGGCGGACCTCCAGAGGCTGCGGCGCGGTGGCGGTGAAACCCGCGTACTGGAGGGTGACGGCGCCCGTGCCCGAAACGTTGGGGACGAGGACGGTCAGCATCGAACGGACGGCCGAGACCGGCCGCGCCGGGACGCCCAGCACCTCCACGCGGATCCGATCGAGCTCCAGCGGCAGGTTGGTCCCGCTCACCAGCAGCTCGGCGCCGGCGAGGACCGAGGTCGGGACGAGGCTGAAAATCTTCGGCGGCAGTCCGAACACCAGTTCGCCCGTGGTGGCGACGGCGCCGCCGCGTCCGCGCACCTCGATCGGACCTGTGAGGGCTCCGGCGGGCACGGTCACGACCGCCTTCACACCGTCCGCCTGAAGCACTGGCGCCTCCGCTCCGCCGAAGAAGAAGCGCGCCGACGCGTCGAGGCCGATGCCGGTCAGGGTCACCTGCGTGCCGACCGGACCGCTCACCGGTTGGAAGCCGTCCACGCGCAGCGCGGGCGCCGCCGGTGGAGCCGGGAGCGTGCCGAAGCGATAGAGAGCCGGCTCGGGGAGGCCCAGCACCGGCGCCTTGAGGACGACCACGTTGTCCCAATGCTGAGGATATTGAGCCGGTGCGTCCGCCAGGAGCGCGATCTGCGTCACGCCGGCGGCGTCCCAGGCCTGCTGCTGGACCACCTCCTGGTCCAGCAGCAGTGTGAGCATCATCACGTCCTTGTCGACCACCCGCTCGACGGCGGCCGTGAGCTGGACCAGGAGGTTGCCGCCGGCCAGGACCGACATGGCGAGGCTGCCGAGCAACGTCTGCCGGCCGCGCGCGTCCACCGTGCTCCAGGTGAGCCCCGGCGCGGCGCCGATCAGGTCCACCCACACCTGGAGCCGGGCCGCGGTCCCCGTCGGGGTGAGGGAGAACCCGAAGCGCTGCGCGCCCAGCACGTCGGCGTAAACGGCGAACGCGCCGCGGGCGTCGGGCAGAGTGAAGGCCAGGCGCGCGGTGCCCTCGGAGACCAGCATCCCGCGCTCGATGCGCCACGCACCCGCCTCCGGCTGCCAGGCGGCGAGGCTGCCTTCGAACCGGTCCTCCAGCAGGACGTCCGAGGGGTCTCCCAGCGGCGTCAACACGGTGAGCTTGTTCAGGCTCGTGGTGGAGGTGTCCGCCGGCGACAGCTCGGAGTAGACGCGCTTGCGCAGGAGCAGCACGAAGCCGGTGACGGCGTCCGCGGGCACGCGGGCGGTCAGCGACCGGCGGTCCGGAGACACGGCGAGCACCGGCGCCTCGCTCGGGCCGCCCTGCGCGTCGAAGAGGAGGACCATCATGTCCGGGTCCGGATCCAGCCCGTCGCCGTAGACGATGAGGATCTGGCCGCGGACGACCACCCGCGTGGCGAAGCCGGTGATGCGGGGGACGACGTAGAAGAGATCGCGCGATGCGACCTCCAACACCCTGTCTTCGCTGGCCTGTTGGCCTTTGCTTCCTTTTGTTGCCTTGATGTAGACGAGCTCGCCCGACTCCACCTTGGTCAAGAAGGCTTGCCTGTCTCTTTGCGGGTCGTCGTCCGCCCTGAACCGCGTGCGCAGCACGATGGGGCCGTCCGAAGCGTCGGGCGGGACGCGGAAGCGCAGCTCGCGCGGCGTGAGCAGGGTGAAAGACCCGGCGGGGACCACCGCCTGGCCGAGCGCGAGCCCGGCGACCTCGTCCAGGGCGGTCCCGGTGACCGTCACCTCGTCGCCCACGCGGGCCTGGCGCGGCGAGACCCGCTCGATGCGCGGCAGCACCACGAAAGGGGTGGCGAGCGTCTGCTCGTGCTCGCCAAAGACGAGGGTGAGCGGCCCGCTGCCCGCTCCCGGCGGAACCTCGACCTGCATCCGGCCGGGCGACAGCACCTCCTCGTGGACGCCGAGGGCTCCGGTGGCGAAGCGGATGCGACAGCCCGGCCGCAGGTTGCTGCCCAGCACGGAGAAGGAGGTGCCGCGCAGCCGGGAGGCGTCGTAGGCGCCGCGCGCCGGTGCGAAGCTCTCGAACGTGGGCAGGGGGCTGAACGCGGCGCGGCCGGACTCGCCGGTGGTCCCCAGCGGCGTCGCCACCTCCACGTCGCCGCGGGTGGCCCAGTCGGGCACCTTGAAGGAGATGGCTCCCATGGAGTGGCGCACGGGCGGGACGGGGAGGCCGTCGATCCACAGTACCGTCTGGCCCGCGAGGGTCAGGAAGTCGTCGCCTTCCGCGGTCAGCACCTCGCCGCGCGGGGCGGCGGCCGGCGTGACGCGGAAGAGCCGCGGCGGCCCCACCGGCACGAGGGCGTCCGCCGGAGGCAGGGTCGTCCGGACCACGGTGCCCACGACCCTCCGGGCGCGGTCGTCCACCAGCGCCACCACCGCCGGCTCCCGGGCGGAGAGCCAGGCCAGCGTCCACAGGCGGGCCTCGTCGGCGTAGTCGAGCCAGAGGGTGGCGTCCGGGAGCTGCGCGAGGGCGGCGGCCACCTCGGGCACGCCGCGCGCCAGCTCCTGGGCCTGGTCCGGACTGAGGGCGCTCGGCGAGGGCTCCGGCGCCTTCCGCGATCCGGGCACGGAGACGAAGCGCAGGCTCACCTCCGTCGAGGCCTCGACCGACACGTCGTTCCGGTTCGCCGTGGCCGCGTTGAGCGGGACGGCGGACAGCTCCGGCGCCCCTCCCCCTTCCGGATACTGCATGGACAGGCCGATCCTGAGGTCGAGCGTCGTCTCCGGAAGGGTATAGCCGTGCGGCGGTGGCACCTCGAGCCGCTGCATCCGGCCTTCCTGGAGGGCGCGCAACACCTCGCGCTGGAACCGGGCCTGGCTCTGGTCCATCTCCTGCTGCGCGCGGGCGATGGCGCGGCCCACCTGGACGATGAGGTCGTCGAAGGCGATGGCCGTCTCCCCGAAGCGCTGCAGCCCGGTCCGGTCGCCGTCGGCCACTCAGCTCCCCTTCCTGGCCGGGACGCTGACCACGCTGAACTTCAGGGACACCTGCGCGGTGGACGCGTCCGGGCTCTTGATGTTGGGCAGCATCAGCACCGGGTCCTCGGCGTGGCCGGCGTCGATGACCGGAGCGGTCACCGAGACCTCCAGGTTCTTGATCGCCATCTGCTCGATGTCCTCGCCTTCGTCTTCCCCCCCGGCTCGGTTGGCGAGATTGGCCCGGGCCATGGCGGCCTGGAAGCCGCGCATCAGGTCGCCCACCCGCACCGGCACGAGGTCCAGCCGGCGGCGCAGCTTCTCGTCGACCGTCTCCTGGCGGAGCTGCTCCACCACCTTGCGGACTTCGAGGAGCTGGGCGTAGATGGCCGCCGCCGCTTCGAGCTCACCGTCCTTCTTGCCCCCGCCCGGCGTCCAGGGGACCGTGCCGGCGCTGCCGCCGACCGCGGGAGGGGGCGGCTGGGTGGTGCCGGTGCTGCCTCCGCTCTTGCTCGTCGTAGGACTCGCGGCGGCGCTCGGCGGGAGCGGCGTTCTGGGCTTCCTGGGCATGCGTTCGGGCTCCTTTCGGCGGCCTACGCCTTGTTCCCGGCGGTGACGCGGAGGAGGAGCCGGCTGCCGTCGGGCTCGGCGCCCACCAGCTCCCCGTCGAATTGCATCGTGAGCGGGTTGGCCCCCAGCCCGAGCACGGCCCCGGCCCGGCCCAGCCGGCGGCTGGCCGACGCCACCGCCCCCAGCGTGCCGGCCAGGACATCGTCCGCGCTCACCGACTCGGCCGGGACCGGCGGCGGTCCGGAGACGACAGGCAGGAGGAGCCGTCGACGATCGTCCCGGTGAAGGGACAGGGCCAGCTCCTCCACCGCGGTATGGAGCTGGTAGAAGCCGTCCGGATCGAGAGGGATCACCCCGCCTCCGTCCAAAACCGGAGCACTTCGCCCGAGGCGTCGTCGATCACGGCGAGCGCCCGCGCCGCCACCTCGCCGGCCGCGGCGGTGTCGACCAGCCAGGCGTACCAGAGCCCGCCCGCGTAGCCCTGGGTCACGAAGGGGCGGTAGCGCACCTCGAAGCGCGGGGTGTCGGCCGCGTCGTACGCCTCCACCACGCGCTTGAGGCGGCCCACCTGCTCGAGCACGTCGCGCGTCTGGCGGAGGCTCAGGCCGGCCGGCTCGCTCGCCGGGGTGGCGACGATGCGCGTCCGCAGGAGCGAGGAGGCCTTGAGGTTGAAGCCGTAGCGGGACTGGTACTCCGCGTCCACCATCTGGGTCTTGAGCTCGCCCCGGCTGCCCAGCTCGAAGGCCAGCTTCAGGTCGAACGTCAGCTCGGGGATGGAGTACCTGCTCGCCGCGAGCCCCAGCCTGTCCAGCCCCTGCTGGCGGATGCGCACCTCCTGCTCCAGCGAGAAGGCGTCGAGCACGCGCTGGGCCTCCAGCACGCTGTGCGCGGTGTTGAGGAGGATCTCCTCGACCGGGAGCGAGACCACCTGGCCCTGCGTCGGTTTGGGGTCGTCGGCCATGGGCGGGCCTCACAGCTCCGGGCGGAGACGGTCCCTCCGGGCCGGAGCTTCCTTCAGGGTCAACCCTGGCTTGGCCGCCGGCTTGACCGCCGGCGTCTCCGAGAAGCCGAGCGGCTCGAAGCGCTCCGCTCGCCGGACCGGACGGCGGTCGGCCAGCAGGTCCTCCCGGCGCTTGAGGAGGGTGCGGAGCGATTCGCCGAAGCCGCGCAGCACCGCGAGCCGCTCCTTCGCGTCTTCCGCCTCGTGCGCCTCGCGCACCTCGCGCGCCTCGCGCTTGCGGGCCAGGAGCCGGCGCAGGAGATCGGCGCGCGCTTCCTCGACGCGGGCCTCCTCCTGGCGCCGCGCCCGGTGCTCGTCGGCTTCCCGCCGGCGTTCCTCCAGGTATTGTTCGTGGGGATCGCCGTGGCTCGCGGCCGCCCATTCCGGCCGGTCGCCGGCAATCCTGGTCCGCATCTGCTCGACGAGCGCGGCGCGGTCGATCCCCTCGGGCAGCCCGTTCGGGAACGCCAGGGCGAGGAACAGCTCGAGCGCCTCGTCGACCGGGACCGCGGGGATGCTCATGGCCCGGCGTCTCCGGCGTCCTCGACCGGCATCCGGAAGCCGTCGTCCCAGGGAGCGAAACAGCCGGGAGCGGGAGCCATGGGAACGGCCTAGACGGCGGCAACCCGCTCGAGGATTCTCTGCTCGACCTTCTCCATCAGGATCTGGTCCAGCGGCTTGGCTTCGTTCCCGGGCTTGCTCTTCTCGGCCTCGGCTTCCTTGCGGAGCTTCTCCAGCAGGATCCTGATCCGTTCGACGAGCAGCTCGGGAGCCGGGACGGGGACGATCTTGGTGCGCATCAGGCTCGACGCGGAGAGATCCTGGCTGTACTTCTGCGAGTGGGTGGCATCCATGGCGCGCGAGTAGGCGGACGTGGTCTTGGCCCTGTAGCTCGCCTTCGCGCTGACCTCCGCGCTGGCGACGTAGCCGTTGACGCCCGCCTTGAAGGCCGCCTCGGCGCCGACCTCCGTCTCCGTCCCCTGCTGCATCGACTCCTTGAGCGACAGGCTGCTCGCCTGCTCCTCCCGCACCTGGACCTCCATCTTCAGCTCCAGGATGGTGTCCACGAAGTGGTAGAAGGACGGGATGAAGCCGGCGTCGAGCATCGAGAGCTTCTCACCGCCGATGGAGACCGTGCCCGGCACCCCCATCATCTTGGTGATCTCCACTCCGACCTTGTCGAGCTCGTACTGGCCCCAGGCAATGCCCTTGGCCAGGTCGAGGATCATCTGCTCGATCCGGACGCTGGACAGCGCGTTCCCGACCTTGAGCGTCTCGGCTGCAATATCGACGGCCATGGGGACCTCCTCTTACGCCGCGCCGGTCGCCGCCAGCCTCTTCTGCAGGCTGTCCGCGATCGCCTTGTACGCCGTCAGCTCGGCCTGCAGGGCTTCCTTGATCTCCGCGGGAGCGGCGCCGTCGTCGCGGATCGCGGCGCTGCGCGCCAGGACCGCGCTCATCCGGCTGTCCGCCGCCGCACGGTCCGCGACGCTGCGGGTCAGGGCCCAGTGCTCATTGGTCAGCGCGCCGTGGCTCTCCTGGAGCTTCGCGGCCGCTTCGTAAAGGGCGGCGGACTTGCTCCGGTTGTCCTCGTTCGCCACGGTCGAGATTGCCGCCAGCCGGGCGAGCATGGCGTCCACCGCCCCCATCTGGCCGAGGAAGAGGGCCCTGGCCTCCTCCGTCAGGCGCAGCCGGCGCTCCCATTCCCGCCGCTCCTGCACCTTGGCGCGGACGATCTCCTCGAAGACGGCCGGCGGAGGCACCGGCACGATCTTCGTCTTGACCACCGACGACGCCTCCACCGCGTAGTTGTAGGTGGAGGCGTACTTGGCGTCCACCGTGGCGAGGTCGATGCTCTTGGCCTTGAAGGACGAGCTCCCCGCCGCCTGGGAGGCCTGCGCGGACGAGGAGGTCTGATACCCGCCCCACCAGCTCCAGGCCCAGTTCATCCCGGTGTAGGAGCTCGACTGCTGGTTCGCGTAGCTCGACTGTCGATCGACCTCGTCGGTGTGCAGCCGGGTGGAGCTGGTGTCCTCCTCCCGCTTCTCCTCGAACTTGGTGGAGACGGCGACGCGGAGCTCCAGCACCGTGTCGACGAACTGATAGAAGTTCGGGGTGAAGCCCAGCTCGATCAGGCTCAGGAGGTCCGGCTGATCCGAGCCGGGACGCTTGCCGAAGGCCACCTGGGCCTCGCTCATGAACTTCGCGATGTCCATGCACGCCTGATCGAGAGCCATCTGGCCCCTGGCGATGCCGATCGCCAGGTTGGAGACCAGCTCATCGAGGCGCATCGTCGTCATCGCGCCCGCGACGCTGCGCGCTTCCAGTCCACCTCCAGGAGTACCGTCGGCCATGGATAACCTCCTTGCTATGGACCTGTCTTGCTCAGATACCAGAATACATCAAATGCTGGCCGAGGGCGTTTTCTCTCCGAAGAAGGTCCGGAACGGCTTCCAGTAAAGGAGGACCAGGACGCCCGCCGCCAGGGCCGCCGCCGCCAGCGAAGCGGCGAAGCGCGGCCAGGAGCCGGCCTCGCACAGCCATGCCGCGGCGGCGAAGAACGGCAGCGGGATCAGATAGATCAGCCCCAGGTCGGCCGCGAACCGGCGGGCGCGCGGTCCGAGCTCGCGCGCCACCTCCCAGGCCATCCACAGGTTCCCGACCAGCAGGTAGTTCGCCGCGCCCATGCCCGCCGCGCCCCAGCGTTGCGTGAACGCGATCCCGAACCCGACCAGCGAGACCAGGTTGAGCACCATGATCCCGAGCCACGTCCGGTCCCGGTGCCGCGCCTTGAGCATCTCGCCGCCGAGGATGGTGAACTGGTCGAAGAACGGGATGAACGAGATCACCCGGAGGAGCGTCGCCGCGCCCTCCCAGCCCGGCCCGAGGAGGATCCGCACCACGGTCTCCGCGTTGAGCAGCAGGAAGTAGCTCGCCACCACCTGGCAGCCCAGGAGCTGGATCGTGCTCAGCCGGAAGGCCTCGGTGAACCGCGGCCGGTCCTCCAGGTACTCGACCAGCGTCGGGAAGAGCGCCCGCGGGTAGACGATCGTCGCCACCAGGAAGGCGATCATGTAGCCCCGCGCGTAGAGGCCCACGGTCTCGGTCCGGCCGAAGATCTGGATGATGTAGATGTCGAGGTAGGTGACGAGCTGGAGCACCACCCAGATCCAGAACAGCCACGAGCTGCGGCGGATCAGGTCGGGCAGGAGGTGGAGATCGGGCTTGAGCGGCATCCTCCCCCACGCCCGGCTCCAGGAGAGCACCGCCAGGAGCAGCGCGCCGGCCAGGTCCGCGATCACGAACGCCCAGACCTTCCACCCCGCCCAGGCGAGGCCGACCGAGACCACCGCGATCACGATCCCCCGCCAGACCTCGGGCCCGATCAGCCGGCCGATGGTCAGCTCGCGCTCGAAGAACGCCTTGGGCACCACGGACAGGCCGTCCAGGAAGACCCAGATCGCGAACACCTGCAGCACCTTGGGCAGGTCCGGCGTGAGGAAGCCGAACAGGGGCGCGGCCACGATCAGCAGGACGGAGATCAGGAAGCCGAGGACGAGCGTCGAGACGAGCACGGTGCCGTAGGGCCGCCGGCTGTCGCGCACCAGGTGATACGGCAGGCCGAGGTCGCGCACGGCCGAGGCCACGGTCACGATGCGCAGCGCCTCCTCGTAGAGGCCGTGCCCCTCGGGCAGGACGAGCCGGGCGAGCGCGAGCTTCGCCACGAACCCGACCAGCAGGCGGGCGAGCTGGATCGCGTAGCCCGCGAAGGTCGAGCGGAGGATGCGCTGCTCGGTGCTCAAGGTGTCGTCAGACGAGATCGGCCCAGCGCGCCCACTGCTCGGTGAGCTCCATCCCCCGCTTCAGGGAGAAGGCCGGCTCGTAGCCCAGGATGCGCCGCGCCTTGTCGATCCGCACCCGGGTCTTCGGGATGTAGAAGTCGACCATCTCCGGCGTGAGCGGCAGGATGGGGAGCTCGCCGCCCGCGCGCGGCGGCGAGGCGAAGGCGTTGCCCGACATCCGTCCCTTGATCTTCTGCTGGAGCCCCTCGGGCAGGATCGAGCTGGCCATCTCGCGCAGCGCGAAGAGCTCGCGCGTGGCCATGAGACGGTCGCGGAACGCCTGGTCCTGCTTGAAATGCCGCAGCAGCTCCTGGTGGACGTGGGCGGTCTCGCGCTGGTGCTTGCGGTAGTGGGCGCGGGCCTCGGCGGCGGTCATGGATACGGTGCGCTCCGGTCCGGGGCCCAGCATGCGGGCGAAGCGCTCGTAGAGCTCGCGCCAGGAGACCGGCTCGGGGCCGGAGATGAGGAACGCCTCGCCCGCGGCGCCGTCCTTCACCGACGCGAGCAGCATGGCGCTCACCAGGTCGTCCACGTAGACGGCGTTGGCGAAGCCATCGCCGCCGTTGACCAGGATCTGCCGGCCCGCCTTGAGCGCCTGGAGCGGCTTGGTGGTCCAGACGCCGCCGTAGGGGCCGTAGACCGCGGTGGGTTGCAGCACGGCGACCGGCACGCGGCCCGACCGCGAGTACTGGAGAGCCATGGCCTCGGCTTCGAGCTTGCTGTCCGAATAGGCGTTGCCGAAGCGGCGGCGCGGCGCGGTTTCATCAAGATCGCCGTCGCCGGTGCGGCCGTAGACCATGAGGGTGCTCAGGTGGACCACGCGCGCCGCGCCGGCCCGGTGCGCGGCTTCGAGCACCCGCTCCGTGCCGACCCGGTTCACCCAGGCGTGGTGCTTCTGGCTGCCGGTCGTGCCGTAGGCGCAGTGGAAGACCAGCTCGCTGCCCCGGATGGCGCGGTCGAGGTCCTCGGACCGGGTCACGTCGCCCATGTGGAAGGTGAGCGGGAAGCGGGCCAGCCGCGCCGCGGAGCTGGGGTTGCGGATCAGGACCCGCACGTCCGCGCCGTGATGGCGGACCAGCCGCTCCACGAGCCGGCCGCCGATGCCTCCCGTGGCGCCGGTGACGAAGACCTTCCGTCCGCGCAGGTCGATCACGCGCCGGCCCTCCAGCCCGCCAGCTCGGCCGGCTCCAGCCACGGCACGTCCAGGGGCTTGCGCGCGGCGTAGCACGCCTCGATCAGGGCCTGGGAGCGTCGCCCCTCGCGGCCGGGGATGAACGGCTCGCGGCCTTCCCGGATGGCGGTCGCGAAGTCGTCGATCTGGCGCACGAACACGTCGAGGTAGGAGAGCTCGGGCGCGCCCGGCCGCCGGGCCTTGCCGGCAAGCCCGATCTCGCGCCGGCCGAAGCGCAGGGTGATCGGCGGGTCGGGATGCCAGATGCCGACCTCCAGGCTGGCGCGGTCGCCCTCGAAAATACAGGTGTTGCGCAGGTTGCGGGTGCGGCTGACCTCGGCGGTGCCCTCCAGGCCGGAGAGCATCCGCAGGCGCAGCTCGCAGTCGGATTCGAGGCCGCCCATGGCGTCGTCGCGGTAGTCCACGGACTCCCAGTCGCCGAGCCAGACCAGGAGGAGGTCGAGCACGTGGACGCCGAAGTCGGTGAGCACGCCGCCGCCGGCGGTCTCCTTGCGCAGCAGGAAGTCGGTGGCGAACGGCCAGCGCGGGATCACCCCCTGCCGCAGATCGAAGCTCCGCAGCTCGCCGAGCAGCCCTTCGGCGAGGAGGTCCTTGACGAAGCGGGTCGAGTCGAAGAACCGGAAGTCGAGTCCGACGGCGAGGGCGGCGCCGCTCGCGTCGGCGGCGGCGATCATCTCGTCGCACTCGCGCAGCGACAGCGCCATGGGCTTTTCGCCGAGCACGGCGACGCCCTGGCGCAGGAGGTCCACGGCCACGGGCGCGTGGAGGCTGTTGGGCAGGGCGACGACGGCGCCGTCCACCCGGCCCACGACCTCCCGGTAGTCGGTGGCGGTCTCCGGGACGCCGAAGCGCGCCGCCACCTCCCGGGCGCGGGCGGCGTCGGCGTCCACCACGACGGCGGCCTCCGCCAGCTCCGAGGCGGAGATCGCGGGGAGGTGGTTGATCTGCGCCACCGCGCCGCAGCCGAGGACGGCCAGTCTGACTTTCTGCATGTCGTCTCTCTTCGGGATCCGGGCAGGATCGGAGGCGTATCTTACCCGCTTTGCGGCGGCTCGCCACGGGCCGGGCCGGAGCCCGGGGCGCCGTTTCCCCGGCCAAATTCACGGGGCAGCGGCTGCCCCGCGAATTTCAGACTCCAATTTCGTGGGGCAGCGGCTGCCCCGTGAATTTCCGTCTCCGATTTCGCGGGGCAGTCGCTGCCCCGTGAATTTCCGTCTCCAAATTCGCGGGGCAGTCGCTGCCCCGTGAATTCCTGGCTCCAATTTCGTTGGGCAGTGACTGCCCCGTGAATTTCCGACTCCAAATTCGTGGGGCAATCGCTGCCCCGTGAATTCAGGCCTCCCGGACGGCCGCCGCCAGATCGTCCGGAGTGCCCACGTCGCGGAACCGTCCGTCGGGAAGCTCCACGCCCTCGACGCGCAGCCCGGCCTCGACGGCCGCCCGCACCACGGTGCCGATCTGGAGCTCCACCCTGTCGTCGGAAGCCGAGCGCACGGTCTCGACGAGAAGCCGCGTGAACGCCGGCCCCCACACCGCGATCAGCCAGTTGAACCGCAGCGTGGTGGTCTCCGGGCGCACCTCGATCCGCCGCACCCGGCCATCCGGCCCGCACTCGACCATGTCGGTCGTCCGGCACCGCTCGGTCGGAAACAGCCCGAGCACGAGGTCCGCCCCCGTGGCCGCCTGCCGCTCCAGGAGCCGGGCGTAGGCGTCCGCCGGCTCGAACAGGCAGTCCGGAAACCCGAGCGCCACGATCGACTCCCCCACCCACGGAGCCGCATAGCTCAGCGTCTCCGGCACCGACCGGGAGCCGGGGATCGAGAGGTACGCCAGAGAGATGTCCGCGATCTCACCCGTCCCGAAGTACCGCGCCACGTCCCACTTGGACTCGTGAAGCACCACGAACGCCCGCCGGATGCCCGCCGCCCGGAAGCGCTCCAGCAGGTAGTGCCCGGCCGCCTTGGGAGCCGGGCCGTTGGGCGTCTCGCGGAAGCCGATCGGGAACAGCTCCTTGCTGCAAGGCAGCCGGCCCAGGCGCTCCGCCTTGCCGGCGGCGGGGATGAGGCCGAGGACGTCCATTGAGTGTTCTTACCGGAGCGGCTCGATTTTCCCGGGAGATTCGAGACTGCGGGCCCGATCCCAACACGCCAGCAGCTCCTCCTGGTGCAGGGACGCCCATTCAGCGACCAGACCAAGGGCGCGCGGAGCCACATGACCGGCGATCAGTGCAAGACTGTTGATGCCGATGACCGCTTCCTCGGAGCCGTACTCAGCGTGGAAGTGAGGTGGGTTGTGGTCGTCGAAGTACATCCTGATGATGATCCCGTAGAAGCGGCAGATCTCAGGCACTGGCGGGCACCCGCATCAGGTTGGGGAAGACCTCCTCGGGCTTCTTCCCGGTCAACCGTAGATAGATGCTGTCCGGACAGATCTCCACCTCTTCGTTCCAGGCAATCTGGCCTTGGGGTCCGACATGGACCTTCTGGAATGCCGTATCGTCCTGCCAAAGCGTGAATACGCCCCGGTTCGCCAGGTGGGACAGGTCTGCCTGTCCTTCCGTTCCATCCGCAAACCGCACCCAGATCCTGTAGCCGGGCAGTGCTTTGACGTCTACAGGCTTGAACATTGGCTGTTTACCTCCTTCGGGAAGTCTATCCCGTTGCGCCGCCGGGGGTGAGAGCCCCATGCTATCATCCGCCCCCATTACGCCTCGGAGCCCAGACCTGCAGCCCCTGCCCTCCCATCCTCGACAACTGGATACTCCCGCGCAGCCGCGCTGGGTCGGGTATGCCCTGGCCGCGCTGCTCCTGCTGAGCTTCGCGCTGCGCGCCTGGGACGCGGGCCAGGGGCTGCGCGCCGGGCGGTATTATGACGAGCGCTACACGTTCCGGAACGTCTCGCTCATCCTGCGCCAGGGGAACTGGCGGCCGGGACAGGCCTACTACCTGAGCCTCTCCTACCTGCCGCAGACCGCTCTCCTCGCGACCAGCGAGGCGCTCCATCGCGTCACCGGCATCCCGGGGCTCTCGATCTACGGCCGGACCTCGGACCGCTACTCCCCCACGGCCTACCTGCTCGCGCGGCTGTGCAACGTCGCCTATGGCGTGCTCAGTCTGCTCCTGGTGTTCCTGATCGGCCGGCGGATCTTCTCGGCCGAGGTGGGGCTGCTCGCCGCGGCGATCCTCTCGGCGTTCCCGCGGCACGTGCTCAGCTCGACGCAGTTCAAGCCGGACATCCTGGTCCTGCTTCTGACGCTGGTGGCGTTCTACTGGACTCTCGACGCGGCGTTCCACCCCTCCCGCCGGCGCTTCCTCAAGGTCGGGGTGGCGGTAGGGCTCGCGGTCGCCACCAAGTACACAGGGGTCGGCGCGGCGCTCCCGATCACCGGGTTCGTCGCCGCCCGCGGCTGGCGCGACCGCCGGCTGTGGCTCTGGCTCGTCCTCGCCGGCGCGGCCGCGGTCGCGGTCTTCGTGGTCCTCAACCCCTACCTCGGCGTCGTCCTGGAGTACATCCCGAAGCAGCTCGGCCACTACTCCGGCAACGCCCGGGCGCGCGGCAGCGACCACGGCGTGGTCCTGGCGCAGCAGGCCCGGTTCCTGGTCGAGCACCACGGGCCGGTCCTGGCCTTCCTCGCGTTGGCGGGGCTGATCGGGATCGCCTGGAAGGTGCTCCGGCCAGGAGCATGGACGCCGGAGCGCCGGCTCGGCGCGGCGCTGGCCCTCGGGCACTTCGTCGGCTACTCCGCCTTCCACGCCGCGGCCGTGAGCCTGTTCCGGGGTCAGAACTACCTGCTGGTCGTGCCGTTCTCGTCGCTCTTCGCGGCCTGGGCGATCCTGGAGCTCTGGAGGATCGTCACGGAGCGCACGCCCGTCCTGAAACCGGCCACCGCGGCGGTCGTCCTGATCCCGACCGCGGTGCTCGCCTGGGATCAGGGGGACCTGGTCTACGAGCGGGTCGTGCCGACGACCTGGGAGGTGGCGGACGAGCGGCTCTCGACCGAGCTTCAGCCGCTCGGTCTTCGCCAGGCGGTCTACGAGAACCAGGGAGGCGGAATGCGCCTGACCCGCGGCGCCGACCGGGCCGTGACCACCGGCGTGGACCGCCTGGACCGCCTCGATCCCGGCATCCTGGACCGCGCCGACGCGGAGGTCTTCCTGCGCGGCCGGTTCCACGGCGCGGAGTCCGACTTCTACCGCGGGCGCGAGGACCGCCTCCGTGGCCCCGGCGCGGGCCGAGCGGAGGTCGTTTCGGGCGAGCTGTTCCGGAGCCGCGGCGAGCCGGTGGTGCTGCTCCTTCATCCCTGGCTGCCCGCCGCTGCACCCGAGCCGCTGGGGATCGGCCGTCCGGCGCCGGGCCGGCCGCTCGCCGCCCGGCTCCCCGAAGGGATCAGGCCGGGCGAGGTCGTCTCCCTCATCCTCTGGGTGCCGCGCGAGGCCGGCCAGGTGGATGCGCTGCGCGTCGAGCCCGGCGGCCGGCGGCTGCCGCTCTACGAGACCGGCCGGCGCGGCAAGCGGCGCCGGCTGGTGACCACCCGCTTCGCGCTCACCGGCCTGGAGGAGAGGGTGCGCATGCCGGCTCCGGCGGAGGTGGCGCTCAGGCTGTACCGGCTGGAGCTCTACCGGTGGCGGCGGTGATCAGGTAGCCGGCCTCCTGCCGCCGGCGCCAGAACGGCGCCTCCGGCCAGCGGCTCTCCCGGCCATAGACCTCCCGCTGCAGGGCGAAGCAGTCCACGCTCGCCCGCTGCAGGACGGCCAGATAGGCCAGGCGGGCGTCCTCCTGACCCGCGAGAATGTCGGCGATGGCGTGCCCCGCGTAGAACCCCGAGCCCATGGCCGAGGCCACGCCGTACGAGGAGAGCGGATCGTAGGCCACGGCCGCATCGCCCAGCGCCAGCCAGCGGTCGCCCTCGATGCGGTCCAGGCGCGAGGTCTCCGCCGGGATCGCCCTCATTCGGTCTCCTCGATATCCGTGTCCCTCTACCCGCTCGCGCGTGGCTTCGGTCCGCCGCAGCCGGCTCCACCAGGCTTCCGGATCGCCGGCGAGGAGCGGGCGATCCAGGAGGTCGCCGTCGCCCAGGAAGGCCGCCGCCAGGCGGCCGTCAGCCAGGAGAGCCGAGTACCACCAGCCGTCCGGCGTGGCTTCGACCAGGGTGTAGGTATCCCGGGCCGGCGTCGGGCTCGCGAGCAGCGCGGAGATCCCGACCAGGCGGTCGTAGCGCAGTCTTCTCGCTCCGAACCGCCGGGCGAGGCGCGCGGGCCGGCCGGTCGCGTCGGCCACGAAGGCGTCCGGCAGCTCGCCGCGCTCGACGCGGACGCCCCATCTCCACTCCGCGCCCGCCGCGACCGCGGCCTCGGCGAGGCCGGCCTCGAACCTCCGGCGGTCGACGTGCCAGCCTTCGCCATGGGGGCTGGCCAGGAAGGGGCTCTCCGTGGCCGTAGTGGAGCCCCAGAACGACCGGTTGCCCTGGGACCGGAGATGGCCGTCGAGCAGGCCTTCCAATCCCAGGTGCCGCAGGAGCGGCCGGAGGTTCGATGGCAGCGTCTCCCCCACCTTGAGCACGGGGCCGGGTCGGGCTTCGAGCACCGTGACCGGCACGCCGCGCCGGGCGAGGACGAGGGCGGCGACCGCTCCGGCCGGGCCGCCGCCCACGACGACGACTCTCTCCACGTCAGCGCTGGTCCCGCCGGACGTCGCGCCGCAGCGGGTGAACGATCTCTTCCGGCTCCTGCTTGCGCTCCTCCGCCAGGACCTCGACCGGCATGGCCGCCTTCCGCAGCCTGTCGGTGCGCTGCTCCTCGGGCTCCAGGCCCTCGACGAGCAGGAGCTGACGCCAGGTCGGATCGGCGTCGCTGAACTTCCGCGAGCGTCCGGTCTCCACCCAGTAGCGCTCCGGGAAACCGGGCTCCGCCGGCGACGCGGGCTGCTCCACCGTCTGCTCCACGGCCAGGCCCAGCAGGTGCCAGAACTTCACCATGTTGTTGATGCGGTCCTGGTAGCCCGCGCCCTGAAGATCCCGCAGCCACCACTGGCGGTAGCAGAGCTGCCGGAAGCGCTGCGCGTACGGCAGCCCGGTGTGGGTGGCCTGGTCGAACGCGTGCCGGCTCAGCACCTCGTTCGGCACCCGCGCCGCCCAGAACGAGGGCACGGGCAGGTAGTCGGACACGTCGTAGCCGTTGAGGCAGCTCGCCTCGTCGGTCTGCCAGGGGACGCCGAGCCAGCGGCTGAGCGAGCCCGGGCCGCTCGCCGTGAGCGGACCGTCCGGCCCCAGGCAGGCCTGGGGAGTGAGCACGGCGCCGTAGTCGTCCTTCGGCGACTCGCCCGGCGGCAGGATGTTCAGCCGGTAGAGCAGGCCGCCGGCGTCCTTGGGGGCGCGCCACATCGTCGGCCGCCGCATCGGCCAGGTGAGCTCGATGCCGGGATGGAACGGCCCGCCCAGGCAGTCCTCCAGCGGCGTCCGGTCGAGCGCCCGCGGCTGCTCGGCGAGCGGCAGGTCCTCCAGCCGGGCCGGCGGCACCGCGGGCTCGCCGGGCTCGAAGTCGCCCTCGGCCCACCGCCGCAACTGCTCGTACTGCGTCCAGGTGAGGGCCAGCTCGTCGATCGCGATGCGCGAGTACTCGCCGAAGCCGTCACCGTAGAACGGCGGGAGGCGGGAGGGCTGCGGCGGCGGCAGGGTCGCCCGGGGCTCCGGCGAATCCCAGGGCTGCGGCGGCTGGCGGAACAGCCGGAAGACCCGCTGGCGCTCCGGCCGCGCCTTCTTGCCGGGGTCGGACAGCACCTTGAGCCG
>JBEQUE010000030.1:0-5975 GCA_040349255.1 Acidobacteriota bacterium
CCAACCCCGGCGCCTATACGCACAACCCCCGACGAATATCGGGCTTCGCCGTCGGCGGCCGGCTCACCCCTCGGGTTGTACGCCTTGACCGGCGCTTCGCGCGTGCTCGGTTCGGCACTGCACCTAGGACTTCCACCAGACCCTCCTCGCGGAGAAGCCCTTGTCCCCTCGGTGAGAGGTTCCCTTCGTCAGGGCCCCCAGAGGACTTCCACCTCCTGTTCTGCGCCCATGCCGGGCGCACCGCTGCCGCTTTCGGCCGTGCAGATCCTTTACGTCAACCTGGCGACCGACGGCCTGCCCGCGCTGGCGCTGGCCGTGGATCCTCCGGAGGACGACCTGATGGAGCGCCCGCCGCGCGATCCGCGCCGGGGCCTCTTCACCCGGCCGGTCGTCGTCCTCATGCTGACCGGCGGAATCTGGTCGACTCTGGTCAACCTCGGTCTCTTCGCGTGGGCCGTCGGCTCCGGCCATGCGCTCAGGGAGGCGATGACCATGACCTTCGTCTCCCTCATTCTCATCCAGTTCTACAAGGCCTACCTGTATCGCTCCGACCGCCACTCCGCCTTGCACAGGCCTTTCTCAAACCGCTGGTTGAATCTGGCGATGATCTGGGAGCTGGCGCTGCTGGCCGTCGTCGTCTACCTGCCGGCCGCGAATGAGCTGTTCGGAACCCGCGCGCTGCCGTTCGCGGACTGGCTGCGGGTCAACATCCTGGCGGCAACCGTGGTGCCGGTGCTCGAGCTGGCCAAATGGATGGAGCGGCGCGGCTGGCTCGGCAGGCTGAATTGAGCAAGGAGGATGACACCGCAGTCAGAACAGGCCGCGGAGCCGGCCGGCGAGCCAGGGAGCCGCCGTCGTCGTCAACAGCACGAGCAGCCAGATGCGTCCACCGAGGACGTTGTAGTCGGCGAGAAGCTCGGCCCAGGTCTTGTGCGCGACGATATGACCGAAGCCGAATTCGAAGGCCAATGTAAGAGCCAGCCAAAGGATACCCACGGCCGCAGCCTGGGCCGCGGTGTCCGGATGGACCCAGCCGATCGCGGCCCAGGAGAGCAGGGCGATCAGCGCGCAGAGCATCAGGGTGCTGGCGATGTGTCCGGCAGCGTCGCCGTATCGCGGCACGAGTATGGCGACGCGAAAGGTGCCGTTCAGAACGGCGGCCGCGAGCAGGGCAAGCCAGATCACTACCGCACGAACGACCATTACACCACCACCCCGTCGAGCTCCAGCACGTGAATCTCCAGGTCTCCGTGACCGGGCCGGCTCACTGTCCGCAGGCTCCCGGGCGCGAAGGGTAGCGGCAGCCGGCCTCTTTCGTCCCCGGTGCGCACGATCAGATCGCCGCCGTCGAGCGTGATCTCCGCCTGCTCGCCAAGGTCGGCGTGGAGGACCAGCTCACCGTTCTCTTCATGAATATCGAAGCTCGGCAGCCAGGATGTCGGGCGGTCCAACGGCATCGTCTTCAGATTGGGCATCGCAGAATCCTCCGCGGTTGGAAACACCAAATCACTCCGTTATCGCCCAGAGCTCCCAACCGGCCTCCGGATCGAAAGCGGGGAAGAAGAGATGGGAGCCGGCTTTGACGATCCGCGAGCTGTCGAAAAGGCCCGGCGCCAGGTCCCGGATGAGCTTCGTGCCGTTGGCCGTACCATCCGTCTCCCAGACCTCTCCGTCGAGGGTGAATGCGATGAGCCGGTTGCCGAAGCGGAACAGGCGCTGCACGCCGTAGGGCTCACCGTCGGGACTGACCGGCTGGGTTCCCACCTCGGTGCCGTCGCTCCTGTAGAGCTGGCCGGAGTTGACGAAATAGAGACGGCCTTCGAAGACGGCTCGGACGGACCAGGGGACCGGGTCTGAGATCTTGCGGGATCCGGCTGGCGTGCCGTCGGTTATCCAGAGCTCCTGCCGGTAATTGTCGATCCCATACCGCCGCCTCACGACGACGTAGAGGTGCGCGCCGTCCGAGATCATCTCGAAGGCGTCGCAGTCCAGGTCCGGAAGAATGAGGTTCCGGAGCCCGGCGGCGGTGCCGTCCGTGCTCCAGATCTCGCCGGCACGATCCGCGAACCAGAGCCGGTCGCGATGGACGACGGGGTCCGAGGCCAGATCCACCTGGGCAATGCGTTGCGTTCTCGCGGGGGTTGAGCCGTCCGTGCTCCACAACTCCGCCTGCAGGGCGCTGTTAAATCCGGTAAACCAGAGCCGGTCACCGAAGCTCGACCGGATATCGATGTCGTCGAGCCTGGGCCCGACGGCGAACGTTCCCTTGGGCGTGCCGTCGCTCGTCCACAGACGGGAGCGGGCCGCGAACCAGGCCCGGCCCCGGAACACCGTGAAGTCGTCCGGCGAAGAGGAGGATGGCCCGGGCTTGAGATCGGCCAGCAGTCGCGTGCCGGCTTCGGTGCCGTCGGTGACCCAGGGCTCGAGGCCGTGATCCGGGCTCCGAGCGGAGAAGAAGACGCGGAAGCCCAGCTTGGCGATCGGCGCCGAGAGCTCGCCCACGTTGCGCACACCCTCCGGAGTGAGCCTCAGCGTGCCGGACTCGCTGCCGTCGCTCGTCCATAGCTCGAAGGAATCCTGATGCCTGTTCGCCTGGAAGAAGACCCGGTCTGCGGAGGCCGTCCAGACGCCTGGACCGGGCACACCGCTGTCAAGCTCGGGCACATCGCTCTTCACGAGCGCAGTCCCCTCTTCCGTGCCGTCACTCCTCCACAGGCCGGGGCCGTCGACGTCGTCGGCAAGAAACAGGGCCGTCCCGCCGAAGGCCATGAAGCTTCTGGGATTGGAGCCGCCGACGTCCTCGTCCGCGATGTCGGCGAGGAGATGCGTGCCTCGTGACGTGCCGTCGGAGACCCAGAGCTCGCGGCCGTGATCGAAGTCGAACCCGCTGAAGAGCAGCAGGCCGCGCACGGCCCTGCCCGGGATTACGAAGCCCGCCAGCTCGGTGAGCAGCATCGTCCCTGCCACCGTTCCGTCGGTGATCCAGATTCCGAAGACATCCCGTTGGAAATCGCTCGTGCGGAAGAACAGATGATCTCCGGCGACGCCCAGCGCCTCCGCGTAGGAGTCGCACTCTCCCTGGCAGATGTCCTTGACCATGCCGGTGCCCTGGGCGGTCCCATCCGTGGACCAGAGCTCGGACCCGTGCGTATCGTCCTCGCCGTTGTAGTACAGCCGGCCATGGAGGGGAACGAAACCTTCCGGCCTGGAAGAGCACTCCCCGGGGCAGGCGTCCACCACCATCCGGGTGCCCGCCGGCGTGCCGTTCGTAGACCACAGCTCCCATCCGTGTTGCAGGTCGCTGGCGACGAAGAACAACCGCCCGTTCAGGGGCTGGAGAGCATGGATGTAAGGGTCGCCGTTGGCGAAGGAGGTGACCTTGGCCGTGCCCTGGACCGTGCCGTCCGTGACGTAGAGCTCCTCGCCCCGAGGGACGACTCCGGCCGTGAAGTACAGGCGCTGGCGGAAGACCTTGAATTCGCGGTATTCGGGGGAACGCCAGCCCTTCATGAGATCGGCGATCCGCCGGGTGCCCGCGGTCGTTCCGTCACTCGCCCACAGCTCGCTGCCATGCTCATTGTCGTATCCCAGGAAGACCAGGCGCGAGCCCACGACGTGCAGGGAATCCAAGAGGGAATCGAACCAGACGTTACGAATCAGAACGGTGCCTTGCGCCGTGCCGTCGCTCCGCCAGAGCCCGGCATGACCCGTGTCGTCGTACGCCTGGAAATAGAGTCGACCCTGGAAGCTCGTCAGCAGGGAAGGAAACGAGGTGTCCGCAACCTTGTAGGCCCCACCGGGGGTGCCATCAGTGCGCCAGAGCTCGATCCCCTGACCTTGGTCGAAGGTGAAGTAGATCAAACCCTGCTCGGGAACCCAGGCCGCCTGTCCCGGCAGCGGGTACTCGTCGTGGGTTTCGCCGAGGGAGAAGGTTCCCGGCAGAGTGCCGTCGGTGATCCAGAGATAGCGGCGGTAATCGAGGCCGGTGTAGCGAAGGAGGCACAGCTTGTCCGTGACTGCCAGGACTCCGATGGACTCCCCGGCCTCGCCCAGCCGGTAGGTCCCCGAGGCGGTGCCGTCGGAGCGCCAGATCTCGGTCTGCCCAAACTTGTCGACCCAGAAGAGGACGAGGTCGCCGAGGGTCAGGAATGCCTGCGGGTTGGAGCTGGCAAACGTCGACTCGGGGTTGATGTCCTTGACGAGATAGGGAGTCAACGCCGCGTGGGCTGCGGCCACGAGAGCGAGTGAGAGAAGAAGCACGCGTATCGTTCGCATGGCGAAGCACCTCCCGGAATCGCTGTCACGTCCTGTCCTCGACGGATGGCTGCGCGCGCCCTTGGCGCTGCGGCCGTCGCTCAGCCGACAAGCGCTTCCTGCTCGATGGCGTCGCGCACGGCCACGAGTTGCTCCCGGGCCGCAGCCGGAGGCACGATCAGCACGTTGGCGGCGCCGTTGTGGACGATCCGCGTGGCCACGCTTCCCAGCAGGAAGCGCTCGAAGCCGCCGCGGCCATGCGTGCCGAGGACCACGAGGTCGGGCTCCCACTCCCGGATGCGCAGCAGGACCTCGTCCTCGACGTGCCCGAAGACCGTCCGGGGCACCACCTTGAACGGGCTGTCGGCGGCGTGCAGGGTGAGGAAGTGCCTGAGATCTTCCCGGACTTTCATCTCGGCCTGCTGTGGCCCCTTCTCGGGAGTCAGGAGGCGGATGTCGAGGTCGGTGACGACGCAGAGCGCCTCCACCTCCGGCAGGGTGGCTTCGGGACCCTGTTCGCGAGCCAGCAGCCCGAGGATCTCCAGTCCTTCGCGGAGCGCTTCCGCGGAGAGCAGGGAGAGGTCGACCGGCAGAAGGACCCTTGCGGGCGGCATCGGGAGCTCGCGGCGGACCACGAGAACCGGGCAGGCAGCCTTGCGCAGGACCCGGTCGGCGGTGGAGCCGAGCAGCTTGGACAGGATGGGTGCCTCGGTGGCTCCCACGACGATCAGGTCCGCATTCGTCTTCTGCGCCGTCTCGACGAGCATCTGGTGTGCAGGACCGATGTCGAGGAACGTGCCCGCGCGCTCTTCGGGATGGATCCCGAGCAGGTGGGTCTGTCCCTCCATCTTGCGCCGGAGGCCCTCCTTCTGGGCATCCACCACATCGGGCAGCTCCGGGACGTAGGGCACTCCGCCGTAGAGGATGTACGGCGGGAAGGCATGGGCCAGCACGATCCGCGCGTTCGCGGCCCGCGCCACCTTCAACCCGGTCCGCACCACCTGGTCGCTCGCTTCGGTAAGGGATGTGCCGATCAGCACGGTCTTGACGTTCTTCAACATGGCGGCCTCCTGGAGCCTGGGTTGGACCTGCTTGGACTCCGGTGAGAGTCTGACTTCGGGGGTGCGAACCCCCTACACCCTCGCAGGTGGGTGCGTTTGCGCGCGGAGGTGGGTGAGAGCCCCCACCTCTGAGGGTTGGAGGATCAGAGCAGGGGCGAGAGACAGCGCGCCAGCCTGTCTCCGAGGCGGTGCGGCAGGCGCCGCCTTCGCCACTCGGGTGGCAGGATCTCCCGCGAAACGTCCAGATCCTTGCGGAAGATCTCCTCCATTCTTGCGCCGGTCGAGCGGTCCAGGATCACCATGTTGCATTCGGCATTGAAGACGAAGGAGCGGAAGTCGAGGTTGGTCGATCCCACGACCGAGACGTAGCCGTCGGCGACCAGGCTCTTGGCATGGAGGACGTGCCCGCTGTACTCGAAGATGCGGACTCCCTGCGCCAGGAGGTCCGTGTAGTAGCCGTGCGCGGCGTGGCGCAGCAGTGCACGTCGGTCCAGCCCGGCAGGAGCAGGCAGACGTCGACGCCGCGCCGGGCCGCCGCGCCGAGGACGTCGATGGCGATGTGGCCCGGGGCGAAGTAGGCGTTGGTGATCCAGACGGAGCGCCGGGCGGCGCCGACGAGCGCCGCCAGCACGGCCGCCGACTCGGGGTGGCCGCGGCCCG
>JBEQUE010000061.1:0-10392 GCA_040349255.1 Acidobacteriota bacterium
CCGGCGGCGGGTTGGATGCGTCAACCGGGACTTTGGAAGCTTCCGGCAGCTCGCCGGATGCGTCAACCGGCCGGTTTCTCCGTCCGGCGGCTCGCCGGATGCATCCGGCGGCAGGTTGGATGCGTCAACCGGGACGTTGGAAGCTTCCGGCGGCTCACCGGATGCGTCAACCGGCCGGTTTCTCCGTCCGGCGGCTCGCCGGACACATCCGGCGGCAGGTTGGATGCGTCACCCGGGACGTTGGAAGCTTCCGGCGGCTCGCCGGATGCGTCATCCGGCCGGTTTCTCCGTCCGGCGGCTCGCCGGATGCATCCAACGGCGGGTTGGACGCGTCACCCGGGACGTTGGAAGCTTCCGGCGGCTCGCCGGATGCGTCAACCGGCAGAGAAGAACCCCCTCCCCGACCCTCCCCCGCTTCGCGGGAGAGGGCGCCCCCACCCACCCAGGGTTATTAGAGCCGGCGGGACGCCGGCGCTCCCAGTGACTAACCCAGCGCTTTCTCGATCTCCGGCAGATCGATCAGCAGCGCGCCGCCGGTCACCGACGCCGACGGGTCGAACTCGTAGTCCCGGATCACGCGGCGGAAGACCTCGCGCAGGGCGCGGGCTCCGAGGCGGGGCTGGCGCGCGGCTTCGGCGGCGATCTTCCGGACGGCGGCCGGCGAGAGCGCCAGATGGACTCCCCGGCTCTCGAAGTAGGCCCGGCTCTGGTGGTAGGCCGAGTCCGGGCTCTCCAGGAAGATTCTCACCAGCTCGTCCGCCCCCAGGTCGCGGAGCAGCACGACCGCGTCGAAACGGGAGAGAAACTGCGGGCTCATGCCGTACTCGAACAGGTCCTCGTTGCGCAGCCAGTCGCGCAGGTGAAAGACGAGCGCCTCCTTGACCGAGCCCCCATCCACCACGGTCACCGGCCGCAGCGCTCCCCGGTCCTTGCCGATCGTCACCCGGTCGTAGACCGAGTCGTAGAGCCCCTCGAAGGCGCCGGCGCAGACGAAGAGCAGGCCGCTCGAATCGACCGTGGCCGTGCCGCCGCCCGACCAGTCCGGCAGGTCGAAGGTCACCGCCTCGTTCTCGATCAGCGTGAGCAGCGCCTCCTGCGCCCGGATGCCGGCGACGTTCGACTGGCCGCCGACGTGCGAACGGATCTTGTCCACCTCGTCCACGAAGACCATGCCGTTCGCGGCCCGGCCGAGCACCTCGGGGAACGAGGCGTGCGGGCCGAGCTGTTCCCGGGCCTTCTGCAGCAGGCGGCCGAGCACCGCCTCGCCCGGCCGGCCGCGCTCGGCCTCCTCGCCCAGGATGTTGGCGTGGATGCGGATGACCGTCGAGCGCTGAGCGAGCGCCGGGTCCGACGCCAGGTAGGTCTCCACCGCGCGCAGCAGCGTGGTCTTTCCCGTGCCGGACGAGCCGATCATCAGGATGTTGCCGGTGCGCAGCCCGGCGAGGTGCTTCGAGAGCGCCACGGCCATCTCGCGCACCGAGTCCTCCTGGCCGAGGACCCGGCGCGACAGCGCCTCCGCGATTTCCGCGGGCTGGGGGGGCGCCGGCTGGGGAATCAAACGCGCATCAATACCGCGCCCCAGTGGAGCCCGGCCCCCAGGGCCACGAAGGCGACGAGCGCGCCCTCCGGCGCCATGCCCGCCTTTCGCGCCTCGTGGAAGGCGAGCGGCAGGGTGGCGGAGGTCGTGTTGCCGTACCTCTGGATGTTGTTGTAGACCTTGTCGCCCGCCAGGCCGAGGATCTGCTGCGCCTTCTCGTTGATGCGCAGGTTGGCCTGGTGCATGATGACGAGATCCAGATCCGCCGTCGTCAGGCCCTGCCGCGCCAGCACCTCCCGGGTCACCTCGGGCATGCGCGTCACCGCGAGCTTGAACACCGCCTTGCCGTCCATGACCGGGACCGTGTCCGCCTCGCGGATCGCCTCGCAGGTCACGAACGGCCGCCGCGCCGAGCCGCCGCCCGGCACGTAGAGGATGTTCTTGTGGTTGCCGTCGCCGTAGAGCACGGAGTCGAGGATGCCCCGGTCCTCCTCCTGCTGCGCCTTGAAGACCATGGCCCCGGCGCCGTCGCCGAACAGCACGAGGAGGTGGCGGAAGCGGGAGTTCCACTCGAAGTCCTCTTCCGGCAACGGCCCGGGGTCGCGGCCGTGGAGCACCTCGAAGGTCTGGGCCGAGAACGGCATCAGCGAGGTGTGGACGTCGGTCCCCACGAGGAGCACGTTCTTCGCAATACCGCTGCGGATCAGGGCGTCCACCATCTGGAGACCGTAGGCGTAGCCGGCGCACTGCTGGCGGATGTCGAGGCAAGGCAGGGGCCGCATGCCGAGCTTCTGCTGGAGGAGCGTACCGGTGCCGGGGAAGTAGTGGTCGGGGGTCATCGTGGCGCAGACGATGTAGTCGATCTCGCCCGCCTCCATGCCGGCGTCGGCCAGGGCGGCCTGCGCGGCCTGCGCGCCGAGGTCGGAGGAGCCGACGCCGGGCTCCACGTAGTAGCGCGTCACCACGCCGCTGCGCTCGCGGACCCAGTCGTCGCTGGTCTCGATGATCTTCGACAGCATGTGGTTGTCGACTTCGAGCGGCGGCACGGCGACGCCGGTCCCCGCGAGCACGGCACGGGCCTGGGTCATCTGGGCTCCTTCATGACGGATCAATGGATGTCCGAGGGCGGTATCCCCGGCATCCCCGGCCGATCGCGGAGCCGGGGGTCCGGCCGCTGCTGCCCCGGAACGTAGAGCACGGTCATGTCGCCGCGCCGGATGAACCGGTACGAGCCGGCCGCCCGCCGGCCGTCGAGCCCGGCGGGCACGGAGCCCTCGTAGATCCAGACCTCCAGCGGCGAGGCTCCGGGCACCGGCGGCACCTCGTGGTCGACTTTCGAGGGCGTGCCGTAGAGGATGAAGATCGCGCCGCGGTCGGTGCGGCGGCCCTGGATGCCGGCCTCCGAGAAGGCCTTGTCGGCGTAGGCGGCGCGGTCCTCGAAGGCCTCGCGGATCGGGTTGCCCGGCTTCCCGGGGTTCGGGTCGCGCTTCTCCCAGAAGGCCTCGACGAACCGGCTCGCCTGCTCGTCGTCCTGGATGGCGAGGAAGGCCTGGGCCTCCTGGGGCGTGGCGAGCCGGGCCACGGCGCCGATCAGCCAGCCGGTGAGCCCGGGTCCCAGGAACGGATTGGTGAGGTCGACGGGGTTGCGGAAGGCCGTGCTGCCGCAGCCGGCCGAGAGCGCCAGCAGGAGGAGGACGGCCGGAGTCCTAGCGCCGGAGGAGATCAAGGAATTCCTCCCTCACGGGTTTCTGGTGGAAGATGCCGCGCAGGGCGGAGGTGACGGTCAGGGCGCCCGGCTTCTTGACGCCGCGCATCTCGACGCACAGGTGCCGGGCCTCGATGACCACCATGGCCCCCTTCGGCTGCAGCTTCTCCTGCAGGAAGGTGACCACCTGTTCGGTGATGCGCTCCTGGAGCTGCGGGCGCTTGGCGTAGAACTCCAGGATGCGGGAGAACTTGGACAGCCCGAGGATGCGCTCGTTCGGGATGTAGGCGATGTGCGCGTGGCCGTAGAAGGGGACGAGGTGGTGGGCGCACATGGAGTAGAACGGGATGTCCTTCTCCATCACCATGTGGCTGTAGCACTCGTCGTTCGGGAAGGTGGTGACCTTGGGCTCCGCGCCCTCCGCCAGGCCCTGGAACATCTCGATGTACATCTTGGCCACCCGGACGTCGGTCTCGGACAGGTTGGGATCCTTCAGGTCCAGGCCGAGGGTGGTCAGGATTCCGCGGACGTGGTGGGCCAGGACCTCGATCCTGCCGCGCTGCGCCTCGTCCAGATCGGCGAGGGCCGCGGTCGGAACGTGCTCGGGAACGAAGACCTCAGGCTTGCTCATCTCGGCGCACCCCCTCGGAAGGCTTCCTATCCTATGGGCCCGGCCCGCCTCTTGCAACCTCCGGCGGAGGGGGTGAACGACCCCCCTCCCACAGATCGCTTCCCAAGGAGGACCCGATATGAAAGTCCGCGACATCATGACCGAGAACCCGGCCTGCATCACCCCCGAGACCACCGCCCGCCAGGCCGCCCGCCTGATGGAGGACAACGACGTCGGCAGTCTGCCGGTGGTCGAGAGCGATTCGAACCGCCGCCTGGTCGGCGTGGTCACCGACCGCGACCTGGCGCTGCGCGTCCTCGGCCGCGGCGAGTCGCCGGAGGTCCCGGTGCGCGAGGTCATGTCCAGCAACGTCCAGTGCTGCCGCGCCGAGGACAGCCTCGACGACGTCGAGACCGCCATGGCCCGCCACCAGGTGCGCCGCGTCCCGATCGTCGACGCCAACAACTGCGTCATCGGCATGGTCGCCCAGGCCGACCTCGCCCGCGAGCGCAAGGCGGTCGGCGCCAAGGACCTCGGCAAGGTCCTCGAGAAGATCTCCGAACCCGCCGGCGTCCGGTAGAGGTGGCAGACAAGGGGCCGCAGGGGCCGTGGTGTCCTTGCGGTCCTTTCCCGCTATGATCGGTGGATGATCTACGATCTCTCGCCCACCGTCCGCGCCGAGTTGCCCGTGTGGCCCGGGGATACGCCGTTCGTATCCCGCCTCACCTGGTCCATGGCCGGGGGCGGGACGGTCAACGTGTCGGCCATCACCACTACCCCGCATCTCGGGTCGCACGCCGACGCGCCGTTCCACACCGAGCCCCGGGGCGAGACGATCGAGGCCATCCCGCTGGAGCGCTACCTGGGACCCTGCCGGGTGGTCAAGGTGCCGCCCCAGCCGCTGATCGAGCCGCGCCACCTGGAGGGGATCGACCTGTCGAACCCGCCCCGCCTGCTGCTCAAGACCGAGAGCGTGCGCGACCGCCGGACCTTCCCCGAGCGCTTCTCCGCGCTCTCGCCGGAGCTCGCCGCCCTGCTCGGCGAGAAGAAGGTCCTCCTGGTCGGGCTCGACACCCCGTCGGTCGACCCGTTCGACAGCAAGACCCTCGACGCCCACCACGCGCTCGCCCGCGGCGGCGTGGCCAACCTGGAGGGGCTGGTGCTCGACGGCGTGCCCGAGGGGATCTACGAGCTCATCGCCCTGCCGCTCAAGCTGGCCGGCCTCGACGCCTCTCCCGTGCGCGCGGTGCTGCGCTCGCTGGAAACCTGAACTAGAATGGCGGGGAGAACGGCGGAAAATCGCGCCGTGCGATACGTGCGATGTCCGAAGGAGGGAATCCCGTGAACAGCAAGGAATTCGTCTCGGGGCTGATGGAGGAGATGCATCAGCTCTTTTCGCGCCTCGGGGAAACCGAGACGCTGGAGTCCGAGTCGGAGGGCCAGGTGGACGTCGTGACGCTGCTCCGCCTCGCTCTCAAGAGCGAGCTGGAGGCGAGCGAGCTCGCCGGCCTCTGGCTCCCCAGCACGCCGGAGATGGACGCCAAGATGTGCCTCGCCATGCAGTGCGGCGACGAGATGAAGCACTACGGCCTGATCAGCCAGCGCCTGACCGAGCTGGGCGAGGACCTGGCGAGCTTCGACCCGCTCTCCGACGGCCACAGCCCGCTCTACCAGTACCTGCGCGGCCTGCGCACGACCGTCGAGCGCATCGCCGCCGGCCCGTTCACCAGCGAGGCCATCGCCACCGTGCGCAACGCCCAGTTCGTGAGCTTCTGCCGCTCGGTCGGCGACGAAGGCACCGCGCGCCTGTACGACGACACCATCCAGCCCGAGGAGAAGCACCACCACGAGCTGGGCCGGCAGGTGCTGGAGAAGTACGCCACCACGCCCGAGCTCCAGGAGCTGGCCGCCGCCGCCGTGCGCAACACGCTGGCCATCGCCGACGAGCTCCGCAACCTGGCCGCCAAGACCACCGGCGTCCACAACATCCCCGTTTCCTGAAGGATCGACATGCCTGAGATCTCGACCGTCGCCGTCCTCGGCGCGGGCACGATGGGACGCGGCATCGCCCATGTCTCCGCCCTCGCCGGTTATACGACGTACCTCTACGACCCGTTCCCCGAGGCCCTGAAGAAGGCCGAGTCGACCATCCACCGCAACCTCGCCAAGGGGGTGGAGCTGGGCAAGGTCAAAGCCGACGATGCCGACCGCGCCCGGTCCGGCCTGCGCACCGCCGAGGACCTCGCCGCCGCCGTCCGCGAGGCCGATCTGGTCATCGAGGCCGTGCCCGAGGACATGGGGCTCAAGGTCCGCATCTTCCAGGAAGTGGTCAGCAATTGTCCGGAGCGCGCGCTCCTGGCCTCGAACACCTCGGCGCTGTCGATCACCGAGATGGCCGCCGCCACCGGCCGGCCGGACCGCTTCGCGGGCATGCACTTCTTCAACCCGGTGCACGTGATGAAGCTGATCGAGCTGGTGCGCGGCCTGGAGACCTCGCAGGAGACGCTCGACGCCATGGCCGCGGTCGGCGTCCGCATGGGCAAGGAGATCGTCACGGTCAACGAGTCGCCCGGCTTCGTGACCAGCCGGATCAACGCGCTGATCGGCAACGAGGCGTTCCGCATGCTCCAGGAGGGGGTGGCGAGCGCCGAGGACATCGACAAGGCGCTCAAGCTCGGCCTGAACCATCCCATGGGGCCGTTCGAGATGGTCGACCTGGTCGGGCTCGACGTGCGGCTGTCGATCCTGGAGTTCCTGCAGCGCACCCTGGGCGAGGCCTACCGCCCGAACACGCTGCTGATCCAGCACGTGAAGGCCGGCCGCCTGGGCCGCAAGGTCGGGCGCGGCGTGTACGACTACAACGAGCAGGGGGAGAGAGTGCGATGAGCGACCTGACCGGCCGTGTCGCCCTGATCACCGGAGCGAGCAGCGGTCTCGGCTTTGCCGCGGCCCGCGCCATCGCCCGGCGCGGCGCCCGGGTGGCGATCGCCAGCCGGGGAGAGGAGAAGCTCGACGCCGCCCGCGAGCGGCTTCAGGGGGAAGGCGGTGAGGTGATCGCCGTGACGGCCGACGTCCGGGACGCCGACGCCCTGGCGCGGCTCACCGCGGAGGTCGAGAGCCGGCTCGGGCCGATCGACGTGCTGGTCGCGAACGGCGGCGGCCCGCCGTCGAAGCCGGCCCTGGACGTCACCGAGGAGGACTGGCAGGTGGCGATTCCGCTCGCGCTCCTCTTCGTGCCGCGGCTCTGCCGCCTGATCCTGCCCGGCATGCGCGAGCGCCGCTGGGGGCGGATCGTGGCGATCAACTCGGTGTCGTCCCGGCAGCCGATCCCCGGCCTTGCCCTGTCCAACGCGCTGCGGCCGGCGGTGCTCGGCTATCTCAAGACGCTCTCCCAGGAGGTGGCGGGCGACGGCGTGACGGTCAACGCCGTCCTCCCCGGCTACACGCTGACCGAGCGCCAGGACGAGCTCGCCAACGCCGCGGCGGCCCGCACCGGCCGGAGCCGGGAGGAGATCGTCGCGGGCTGGATCGGCAACACCCCGGCCGGCCGCATGGCCGAGCCCGACGAGATCGGCGCCATGGTCGGCTTCCTTTGCTCGCCCGCGGCCTCCTACGTCACCGGCCAGGCGGTGACGGTCGACGGCGGGTATGTCAGAGGGCTGATGTAGCCAGCCGCCAAAAAAGAGAGATCGTTCGTCGCGCCATCGACCTTCACACGCACCAGATTAGAATGAGACCCCGATCAGGTCCCGAACAGGAAGGCGCGCGTCACGTCCGGCTCCGGCAGCTCGGAGAGTGCTTCGGTTATTGAGCGGATGTTGTAAGATTGGAATGATCTCGACCTTACCAGCGATGCTCACACTCCTGGCCGCCAGCCTGTATGGAGCCGCGATGCCCGAGCCGATCTCCTACACCCTGCGCTTCCCCTCGCCCCAGACCCACTACGTCGAGGTGGAGGCCATCGTCCCGACCGACGGGCTGCCCGCGATCGAGCTGATGATGCCGGTGTGGACGCCGGGCTCGTACATGGTCCGAGAGTTCTCCCGCAACGTCGAGGATCTGGCCGCGATGGCCGCGATGACCGCGATGGCCGGAACCGGCGAGCCCCTCCCCGTCTCGAAGACGAGCAAGAACCGCTGGCGGGTGGAGACCCGCGGCGTGTCCAGAGTGGCGCTGCGCTACCGGGTCTACGCGCGGGAGATGTCGGTGCGCACCAACTTCGTCGACGAGGGCTTCGCGATCCTGAACGGCGCGGCCACGTTCCTCACCCTGGCCGGCGGCTCGCACCGTCCGCACGAGGTCCGGGTCGTCCTACCGCCGCAGTGGCGCTCCTCGGTCTGCCCGCTTCCGGCGACCGGGGACACCTACCGGGCCGCCGACTTCGACGCGCTCGTCGACTCGCCGATCTACGCCGGCAACGCGCCGGTCTACCGCTTCGAGGTCGACGGCCGCCCGCACCTCCTGGTCAACGAGGGGGAGGGGACGGTCTGGGACGGCCCGCGCTCGGCCGCCGACGCCGAGCGCATCGTGCGCGAGCAGGCGGCCTTCTGGGGCGGGCTGCCCTACGACCGCTACGTCTTCTTCAACCTGATCACCGAGGCGGGCGGCGGGCTGGAGCACCGGAATTCCAGCGTGCTCATGACCAGCCGCTGGAAGTCGCGCACCCGCGAAGGCCACCGCGACTGGCTGGAGCTGGTGAGCCACGAGCTCTTCCACGCCTGGAACGTGAAGCGCCTGCGGCCGGCCGAGCTCGGGCCCTTCGACTACGAGAGCGAGGTCTACACCCGCAGCCTCTGGTTCGCCGAGGGGACGACCTCCTACTACGACGCGCTGCTCGTGCACCGCGCCGGCCTCTCCTCCCGGGACGAGCTGCTCAAGAAGCTGAGCAAGGACATCGAGGCGCTCCAGACCACGCCCGGCCGCCTGGTCCAGGCGCTGGAGGAATCGTCCTTCGACGCCTGGATCAAGTACTACCGGCGGGACGAGAACTCGGTCAACTCCGGGATCAGCTACTACACCAAGGGAACGGCCGTGAGCTTCCTGCTCGACGCCCGCATCCGGCAGGCCACGGGCGGCCGGCGCAGCCTCGACGACGTGCTGCGCCTGGCCTGGCGGCGCTACTCCGGGGAGCGGGGCTTCCAGCGGGAGGATCTGCGGGCCGCGGTCGAGGAGGTGGCCGGGCCCGGCCTGGGCGACTGGCTGACCCGGGCGCTCGAAACCACCGCGGAGCTGGACTACGAGCCGGCGCTGGCCTGGTACGGCCTGCGCTTCGTCGAGAGCGAGGACGCCGACGAGAAGGAGAAGAAGGAGGAGGAGCCGGCCGGCTGGCTGGGCGTGGACACCGAGGTGCAGGCGGGCCGGCTGGTGGTGACCCAGGTGCGAAGGGAGACCCCGGCCTTCGACGCCGGCCTGAACGTCGGCGACGAGATCCTGGGCCTGGGCGACTACCGGGTGCCGCCGGACGGCTGGGACGAGCGGCTCAAGGCCTACCGTCCCGGGCAGAAGGAGACGCTGCTCCTCGCCCGGCGCGAGAGGCTGATGCGGCTGCCCGTGGTCTTCGGGGAGAAGCTGCGCCTGCGCTGGAAGCTGGAGGCCGATCCCGCGGCCACGCCCGAGCAGCGCGCCCGCCTGGACGACTGGCTGCGCGGAGCGGAGACCGCGGAGGCCGCCGAGGCCGAGGCGGCTCTGGAAGAGAGCCACTGGTAAAGGCTACTCGAAGCTCCAGGTCCGCACCGCCCAGCGCTCCTCCGGATCCCGGCGCTCCAGCGCCAGGGCGCCGATGTGCTCCGGCGACAGCCGGAAGTGCTCCAGCCACCAGCGGGCGGCCGCATCGGCGTCGCCGCGCAGGGTGAGCATGCGCGGCGGCTCGCCCGGCGCCAGGGTGACGTCGAAGGAGTCGAGCGGCGCGGCCAGCCCCTCCCCCACCGCCTTGAGATAAGCCTCCTTGCGGGTCCAGCAGTTGAAGAACGCCTCCTCCTTGCTCGCCTGCGGCACGCCGCGCAGCACGACCCTCTCGCTCTCCGAGAAGAAGCGCTCGGCGATCTGCTCGCAGTCGGGCATCGGCTTCAGGAACTCGATGTCCACCCCGATCTCCCGGCCGCGCACGAAGCCGACCAGCGCCCGCTCGTCCGAGTTGGAGAGATTGAAGAAGAGGTCGCCCGAATCATTGATCCCGTCCCCCCTCTCCCCGGCCCTCTCCCCCGTACCGGGGGAGAGGGAGAAAGGCGGGGCCAGGAACGGCTTGCCTCTCGGACCATACGTGAACCGCACCAGCTCCGGCCGCGTGCCGGTGCAGGCGCCGAGCAGGGCGCGCAGGGCGCCGCGGCCGACCACGTACTGCCGGCGGTGGCGGTCGAAGCGGAACCGGTTCGCGCGGTCCCATTCGTCCTGGGCGAGGGAACGGCCGAGCGCCTCGACGCGCCCGGCGGGAGGGTCCAGGTCGACGAACCAGATGTGGACCTCCCCCGCCGGCAGCAGGAGCCCGGCGAGGGAGCCGGGCGGGAAGGCGCTCACGTCCGCGGGGCGGCCTGGGCGAGAACC
>JBEQUE010000081.1:0-8764 GCA_040349255.1 Acidobacteriota bacterium
CGGAGCGGCGTCGACTTCATGCAGGTCGCGGCGGCACAGGTGGCGGTCGCGCGGTCGATCGAGGCTTCGACGGCTTCGGCGTCGAGCGCGCTCGCCGAGGAGTCCCCGAGATCGATCAGGTAGGTCAGGCTGGTCCCTTCGGCGTGGCGGCGGGCGTCGTTGGCCACCCAGCGGAAGGGCTGGCGGTGAATGCGGCTGCTGGCGCGGCCATGGCTCCGGGTGAGGATCTCGACCTGCTCGATCCGGACGTCCATCCAGAGCGCCTTGAGGTCGCCGTTGAACTCCTCCATGGCCTTCAGCGTGTAGGGATCCCCCTCCTGGGCGCGCGCTGCGGACGGTGCGTTCAGCGCGGCCAGCAGGCCCAGGATGAGAGCCGCTTTCCTGTCCATGCCCCGGATCTCCTTTCCCCAACCGGAGAGCCATCCAGCCGACCCGATACTTTAACACCCCTTGGATTCCCGGCGTCGCCGTGGTGAGGGAAACCGGGGCTGGAGAGCGTTTCTCTCCGGTGCCGTGCGAGCGAGAGATCGGCTGTCCGTGTGGTGGGAGCGCTTCGGCGCCGGGGAGCGCCGCGACCGGGGTCTGCTCGAAGCCCTGGCGCGCCGGGGGGTGGAATGCCAGCCGCTGGCCCGGTCCTCCGGTCCGACCGCGGGCCCGGGGCTGCTGCTGTTCGACGCCGAGGCGCCGGAGATCGCCGACTGGGTGCGGGAGCGCAGCGGCCACGGCCAGGAGCGGGTGATCGCGGTCGGCGCGTCCCGCGAGTCGATCGCCCGCAACTCCGGCTGGAAGCTGCTCGAGGCCGGGGCTTCGGACGTGCTGGCCGGCGACGATCCGGCCGTGGCGGCGGAGGCGGTCGCCGCCCGTTTCGAGCGCTGGGAGGAGGTGGACCGCCTCGTCGCCTCGACGGTGGTGACGCGGAACCTCGTCGGCCAGAGCCTCGCCTGGCGCTCGGTGCTGCGCCAGGTCGTCGAGGTGGCCCGCTTCGGCTCGTCCTCGGTCCTCCTCGGCGGCGAGAGCGGCACCGGCAAGGAGCTGGTCGCCCGTCTCATCCACACCCTGGACGCGCGCGACGACAAGCGCGAGCTCGTCGTCCTCGACTGCACCACGATCGTGCCGGAGCTCTCCGGCAGCGAGTTCTTCGGCCACGAGCGCGGCTCGTTCACCAGCGCGGTCGCGGCCCGGGAGGGCGCCGTCGCGCTGGCCGACGGCGGCACGCTCTTCCTGGACGAGATCGGCGAGCTGCCGCTCCGCCTCCAGGCCGAGTTGCTGCGCGTCGTGCAGGAGGGGACCTACAAGCGGGTCGGGAGCAACGCCTGGCAGAAGGCCCGCTTCCGGCTGGTCTGCGCCACCCACCGGGACCTGCTCGGCGAGGTGGAGGGGGGCGGCTTCCGGCGCGATCTCTACTACCGCATCGCCGCCTGGACCTGCCGCCTGCCGCCGCTGCGCGAGCGCCGCGAGGACATCCCGGCTCTCGTCCGCCACTTCCTGCGGGAGCGCTACGGCGACGAGGTCCCCGAGGTCGATCCGGAGGTCCTGGATCTCCTCCTCGCCCGCGAGTATCCGGGCAACGTCCGCGACCTGCGGCAGCTCGTCGGCCGCATCGCGCACCGCCACGTCGGGACCGGGCCGATCACGGTCGGCGACGTGCCCCACGAGGAGCGGCCGGAGAGCTCGTGCCCGGGCTTCGCGGCGCGGCCGGACGGCTTCGAGGGCGCGGTCCGGCTGGCCCTGGCGCGCCGCCTGGGGCTCAAGGAGATCGGCAACCTGGCCGCGGAGACCGCCATCCGCCTCGCGCTCGAGGAGGAGAAGGGCAGCCTCCGCCGCGCCGCCGAGCGCCTCGGCGTCACCGACCGCGCCCTGCAGATGCGCCGGGCCGCGCGCAAGCAGGCGGAGGACTGATCAGGCCGCGAACGGGTCGGCTGTCCAGGGATCCCGCACCTCGGACTCCGGCGCGCCGGCCGCGGCCCGGATCGGACCGCCGGCGGCCTGCTCCTGCGGCGCGCGCATCAGCCGCAGGATGTTGCCGCTCAGGACCTTCCGTTCGTCCTGCTGCGAGAAGCCGAGCGCCCGCACCTTGGCGAGCTCGACGCCGGGGTGGAGCCACGGGCCGTCCGAGCCGAAGAGGATCTTGCCCGCGCCGGCCCGCCGCGCCGCCTGCTCCAGGATGTCGAACCGCCGCACGCCGGAGGTGTCGGTGTAGATGTTCGGATGCCGCACCAGGTGGTCGATCAGTGCGACCTGGGCGCGCCAGTCGTCGGCGAAGCTGCCGAGGTGCGGGATGATGAAGTTGACCTCCGGGTACTCGGTCGCCAGCAGCTCGACGACCGGCACCTCGCCCATGATGTCGTAGAGCACCGGCATCTTCCAGGCGCGCGCGGCGTCGCAGATCTCGCGGGTGATGCGCGCGTCGTGGCGGTGCACCTTGATGCCGCGGAAGCCGTGTTGCTCGACCGCCTCGCGCACCAGCAGCCCGATCCGCCCGCGGTCGCGCGCCGGATGCAGGAAGGCAAAGCCGTAGAAGCGGTCCGGCCGGCTCCTGACGATCCGGGCCACCTCGCGGTTGGCGGCCCGGTAGTTCGAGCAGAAGGCGGCGAACAGGACCGTGCGGTCGATCCCGTACGGGGCGGCCCATCTCAGGTAGCCGTCGAGAGGGGCCGCCGTGTCCCAGGGTCCGGTCAGGCCGTCGCCCTTGCCGGCGTGGCAGTGGCAGTCGATGATCATGTCAGAGGACTCCGCTCTCCCGGAGACGCTTGTCGATCTGCTGCCGCCGGTCCGCGGGCACCTGCTGCCAGGCCGTTCCGAAGCCCGAGCCTCTGCCGGTCCTCAGGTAGCTGCCGAAGCCGGCCGGGGTGATGTGCCAGAGACGGATGCCGCGGGCCGCGTCGACCGGGCCGCCGCCGGCCGCGACCACGTCGCGGAAGAGGCGGGCATAGCGTTCGATCGGCCGCGCGATCTCCTCCCGCGGCGTGCAGTCCCAGGGGAAGGCCGTGGAGGCCACGCCGGGCAGGGAGCGCCAGGCGTCGCGGTTGAACTGGAAGGCGCCCCAGGCCGTGATGAGCGGCTTGTTGGACGGCCGCTCGCCGGCGGGCCGGGCGTCGAAGATGTTGGCCGGCAGCCCGAAGCGCGCTCCGCTCTCGGTCTCGGCGAGATGGCGGACCGTGCGGACGAAGGCGTCGCCGAGGCCCTGGGCGCGCGCCAGCTGCTCGATCCAGGGCACGGCGGCACCCGCGGCGCTGGCCCGCCTCGCCGTGGCCGGCAGCCCGGGCGGCCGGGTGGAGCGCCACTTGGAACCGTACTCCTGGCCGGGCACGACCGGGTAGACGATGCCGCCGCCGGCAGGGGTGGGCGCCGGGGTCCCGGGCCCCGGAGATGGGATCGGCTTCGACGGTCCTTTCAGGGCCAGGTCCAGGGCGCTCCAGGTCTGGGGGCCGACGATGCCGTCGACCTGGATCCCCATGGCTTTCTGGAAGGCGAGCACCGCCTTGAGGGTCTTGGGGCCGAAGCTGCCGTCGATCTTGAGGAGAGGAAGCCCGGCGCCCGGGTTGGCGCCGAGCCAGACGTTGAGCCGGGACTGGAGGTCGACGACCGCCAGGCCTTTCGAGCCCAGGCGAAGGGTGGGACGGGTTCCCGCGGCCGGAGCCGTGCCCGGCGCGGGAACCGGCGTGACCGATCCGGACCGGGCCGGCGGGTTGTACTCCCAATGCCACGGCTCCGCCTCGTAGGGATAGAAGCCGAAGCGGACCGCGTTCTGCTCCAGCCAGCGCCAGACCGCGGTCTGGCGCATCGCGGCCACGTTCTTCGAGCTGATCCCGTAGCCCAGGTGGAGATCCACGGCGCGCCCGCTCTGATGGGCGCTCGATCCGGGCGGCGCCACCCACTTGCGGGCCTCCTGCGCATTGCCTCCGGCCTTGGCCAGGGCAGCCTCCCACAGCCTGGCCTGCGTGGCGGCCGAGCGATAGCCGGAGACCGGCAGCAGGAGCGGATCCGCGATGCCTTCCGCCCGCGCGGCGCGGACCATCGCCTCCAGGGCCTGGGCCGCCAGCCGGTGCAGGGGAACGCTCCCTCCGCCCGCCCTCGGCACCTGGACGACGTCGGCCGGCTGCGGGTCCTTCTTGTTCTTGATGCGGCCGCCTCCGGGCGATTCGACCGGGACCGGCTGGAAGCCGCCGGCCGGCAGCTCGCCCTCGAAATAAGGATCGCGAAAGCGTGAGCGCGCGAGGTTCATGATGGTTTCTCCTCTCTCTCAAATCTCAGAACGGAAGCTGCAGGCGCCGCCAGCTCTGGGGCCCCACGATCCCGTCCACCGTGAGCCGCATGAACCGCTGGAAGGCGCGGGTGGCGGAAAGCGTCTTCGGGCCGAACTTGCCGTCGACCTCCAGGCGCGCCTGGCCGCTCGCCGGCGTGGTCAGAATCCAGATGTTCAGCCGGTACTGGAGCTCCGTGACCGTGGGGCCCGTGGACTTGAAGCGCACGGTCGGCCGCGGGGGTGGATTCGAGCCCGGCGGGCTGAAGCTGTGGGCGCGGACGAACTCGCGCACGGGCCCGTCGATGAGCACCCCGCCGTTGGCCTCGGACGGTGTGCCGGAGTGGATCGCCAGCAGGACCCGTCCGCCGGGCCCCTCGCTCCAGACCGGGCTGCCGCTCATGCCGCCGCTCGTGTCGTTGAAGTACTCGAGCATGCCGTTCCGGATGCCCGCGAAGCTGTTGCTGTCGTGGTAGAGGACGGTGCCCTTGAGCCCCGGTCCGAAGCAGGGATCGTCGGAGCGGGCCGGAAGGTCGCCGGGATAGCCCGCGATGTGGATCTCGCTGGAGATGTCCGGAGCGGGGAGGTCCTGGTCGCCGGCGGCGATGCGGTTGGACAGCGAGTCCCCGGGCCCTCGGAACGGCTGGAAGGTCCACCAGCCCGACGTGTTGCCGATGGGGTCCTGGAGGATCACCACGGCGTAGTCCTCGCGCGACGGGGCGCCGCCGATCGGCCGATAACCCGGCGAGACCTGGAAGCCGGCCATCTCGGCGCGGCCGAACGGTTCCGGCAGCGGGTTCGCGTCGTTCCGGCCCGGGATGACCGGCCGGCTGCCCGGCGTCTGCCGGTCCTGGCCGTCCAGGCAGTGCGCCGCGGTGAGCACGGTGCGAGGACCGATCAGGGTGCCGGTGCAGGACAGCACGCTGCAGACGAAGCGGAAGGGGAAGCGGGTCGTCCCGGTCACGCAGGCCCGCGTGTCTTCGCCGAAGACCTCCCGGTCCAGGTTCCAGGCCCACGCCGGACGGGGCCGGAGGCGCGGGGCCCGGGATGTCGGAGATGCCCATCGTGCGTTCATGGCTCATCCTTTCGGTCGTTTCGGTCGTTCGAACAGTCCGGCCAGGATCTCAATCGCCCGGTCGACCTCCTCCGGCGTCTGGTCGGCGCGGAGAAGAAAGGTGAGAAGCGGCTCCGGCCGGCACTTCCCCTGGCGCAGGACGGCCTGGCCGTCCAGCGACTCCAGGCGCCGCTGGACGGCCGCCGGATCGAGACCCGCGGGAATCCCGAGGTTCTGCACCGGAGACAGCCCTCCCCGCGGAGCGAGCCCGATCCCGCGCAGCCCTCTCCGGAAGCGCTCCACCCGCCCGGCCAGCCGCGCCCTCAACTCGTCTCCCCGCCCGCGGTTGACGTCCAGGGCGGACTCCGCCGCCCGGATGGCCGCCACGGACGGCGGGCTCGAGCAGACGAGGGTCTCGCTCTCCGCCAGGAAGGAGCGCACGGCCTCCCGCGGGCCCGCGAGCATCGCGAGCGGCGCTCCGAAGCTCTTCGCCAGCGAGGAGAGACAGAGGAGGCGCGGCGACTCGATCCTGCTGAAGGCCGGCGAGCCGCCGCCGCCCAGGCCGTACGGCCGGCCCGGTCCCGGGTTTCGGCCGAGCAGCCCCAGCGCCTGCGAGTCGTCGACCAGGAGCCAGCCGCCGTGCGCCTCGGCGAGCTGCAGATAGAGGTCGAGCGGCGGCACCCGTCCGCAGTCCGGACAGAGGCCGTCCGTCACGATGATGGGCCGCAGACTCCGGCCTCTCTCCAGGGCTTGCGAGAGCGCCTCCGCGTCCTGGTGCGCGAAGAAGGAGACCGGAACCCCGGCCGCCGACGCCCTTTCGATTCCCCAGCGGCCCACGGGATAGAGGTGCCGGTCGGCCAGGATGCGCACCGGCCGGCGCCGGAGCTGGCCGAACAGGTCCCAGAAGAGATGGAGCGTGGAGACCCCGAGCACGGCGGCCTCCGTCCCCACCAGTTGTGCCAGGCGGCGGGCCACCGACCGCGACCCCTCCGGTGGCACGAGCGCCGCCGGCGCGCCCGCCGTGAGCCGCGGCCACGGCCTCAACCCGCCGGACCCGTGAGCAAGGCCGAGGTACAGCGCCGAGGTGAAGCCGGCCACCGGCGTCGCCTTTCACCGCGACCCCTGTCCGGCGATCCGCCGCTGCAGGAGCACCGACGGCAGCACCGCGTTGACCTGCCGCTGGTCGTCCAGGGTGAGATCGACCCCGGTGACCGCGCGGTAGGCGTGGATGTAGCCCTGGATCTCCGGCTTCCAGTAGCGCGCCCAGTTCTTGGCGGCGTCCTCGACGTCGACGTTGATCCAGTCGCCGTAGCGCACGGACAGCAGGAGCTGCTCGCCGAACGTCGCCAGGTCCCGGAAGTGGGTGACCGGCGTGTCGCCCCAGCCGAACATCCGCCGCAGGGTGTCGACCTGGCCCATCCAGGGCTCCTTGTAGGGCACCATCGGCCGGCCGCGCAGGAAGTCGCGCAGCTCGCGCCGCGACAGCAGCCACTGCTGGATGAGCATCTCCACGCGCGCCGTCCACGGCAGGTCGCCGAACTGGTTGTGCGCGCCCTCGGCGAGCAGCATGTGGACTTCCTTGAGGCTGTTGAGGAGCGGGAAGCCGTTGGCCACCACCGTGGTGTCCGCGTCCTCCTTGTAGAACTGCGCCACTTGGCGCAGCAGGCTGTGGAAGGCCTCCAGGAACTTCGACCGGTGGTCGGCCGGCCGCATGCCGGGCACGGCCCTGCCCACCAGCGCCAACCCGTACTGGTGGCTGTACTCGTAGGCCCGGCGCGCGACCGTCAGGCGGAACGGCTCGTCCTGGATGTAGCCCCAGAGCAGGTTCGACAGCGGGCGCAGCGGGCTGAGCTCCAGGCTGGAGAGCGGGTTGTCGCCGCCGGGCAGCCGCTTGTTCTGGAAGCGCAGGCTGATGGCGTTGATCGCCTGCACGACCATGCCCTCCTCGTGCCAGTACGACCAGATCAGCTCGAGCATGAGCGGATAGAAGGGGCCGGCGTCGAGCACCGTGTCGTCGAACGGCGAGGGCACGTCCTCCCGGTCCAGCGCCGGGACGATCTGCGCCATCGGGGACACCGACGCCAGGGGCGCGTCGTCGTCGTCGACCGCGCCCGGGTCGTCCAGGCTGTCCAGCACCCGGTCGATGTAGGGCAGGTTTCCCGCGCCGATGTAGCGCGTCAGCTCGCCGCGCACCTCGGCCAGGGTGAGGCTGCGGCCCAGGCGCGCCTCCTCCTCGCGCCGGACCCGGGCGAAGCGGTTCTCGGTCGGCAGGAACTGGTCCGGCGTGCGCAGGACGCCGCACTTGAAGAGCAGAAAGGTTTCCGTCGCCGCCTTGAGGAGCTGGTAGGCGTCGACCCCGTAGGCGAGCTGGCTGCGGTCGCGGCGCTCCTTCAAATGCGGCGGCACGTTCTTCTCCTGCGCCAGCACGCGGTCGATGAAGCGCTCGTACCAGGAGAAGCTCATCACGCTGGTCTTGTCGCGGATCGCCACCCAGAGCGACTGGTCGTCGGTCGGGTCGGCGGTCGAGCGCTGCAGGGAGACCTTGACCGGGCCGACCGCGGTCACCGGGATCGGCGGGATCGGTCCGGCCGGAGGGTTGACGTTCAACGTCCCGTGGACCCCGACGTCGCCGGTGACGGTCACCGGGCCCTGGACCGTGATCGTGTTGTCCAGCCGCTGGTTGCCGAAATCGGCGGGATTGGGGATCGTCGGGGCGGCGAGCTCGTCGGGCGGTTCCTGGCCTCCGCCGCCGGCCCCGCTCTTCTTCTTGGGAATCGCCATCGTCGTCTCCTTTCAAAAGGTTTTCATCAGGCGGCTTTCGCCTTGGTGGTCGGGAGCTGGACGCCGGGCTTGCGCAGCGCCCGGCGGAGAGCCCAGCGGTTCAGGAGGTCGGCCACGGTCTCGCTCTCCGCCCGCGGGCTCAGCCGGCGGTCCTGCTTGGCCTGTCCGAGGACCGCGAACACCAGCGTGGGCGCCGAGTTGCGCATCGCCTTCGGGTCCGTCTTCCAGGCCTCGAACAGCGCCCGGAGCCGCGCGGGCTGGCGTTCCGGAACCGGGAAGACCTCGACCAGGCGCTGGCCGCGCAGGCTCTTGGGACGGTGGTCGATCAGCAGCCGGATGAAGTCCGGCATCGTCTCCTCCAGGCCCCGGATGACGCGCAGGCGCTCGGCGTCGAGGCCGGCGCGCGGATAGAACGACTCCCACAGCCGGTCGAACTCCGCCCATTGCGGATGCGGATAGAGCGCGGCGCCCGTGGCTGCCGAGAGCTTCACCCGCACCCAGGGGAAGGGGTGCGGATCCTCCACCTGGATGCGGAAGACGAAGGCCCGCGGCAGGCTCACGACCGCCATCAGCCCCTGGGTCGCGGCGATGCCCACCTTGGCCATGGCCCAGAAGTCGGCGACGATCTCGGAGATCCACCGGTCCCAGAGCTGCCAGGCCTGCTTCTCGTCGGCGTCCCGGGCGAG
>JBEQUE010000110.1:0-8591 GCA_040349255.1 Acidobacteriota bacterium
CCAACACCCTGGCCGCGAAGCGCTACGTGCCTGACCGCTATCCCGACCGGGTGACCGTCTTCCGGGCCTCCGACGTGCCGCCGGAGGTGTCCCAGCCGTCCGACCTGGGCTGGGGCCGCATCTCGGGAGAGCCGGTGGACATCCACGCCGTGCCCGGCGACCACATCACGATGCTGGCGGAGCCCAACGTCAACGAGCTGGCCCGGCGCCTGAAGACCGTGCTGGAGGACGCCTTCGCCGAGCCGGCGGGCGTCGTCTAGACCGCCTCGAAACCCTGGAACCGGCCTCCTCGTAAGGATCCATGGAGACTCGCGGGAGCGATTTCAAGGAGAACATCCATGGACGTCTCAATGACGACGACCACGTTCGAGATCGAGGGCTATCAGGTGATCCGGGGCCTGGGGGTGGTGCGCGGGATCACCGTGCGTTCGCGCTCCATCTTCGGCACGATCGGTGGCGCGCTTCAGACCCTGGCCGGCGGCAACATCACGCTGTTCACGGAATTGTGCGAGAAGACCCGAAGCGAGGCGTTCGAGATGATGATCGAGCACGCCCGGCAGATCGGCGCCAACGGGGTCATCGGCGTGCGCTACGACGCGACCGAGGTCATGGACGGGGTGACCGAGGTCCTCTGCTACGGGACCGCGGTGGTCGTCGAGCCGCGCTAGCAGACGCGCAGCGGCGGCGCTTCGAAGGACGACGGGCCGGCGCCGGCCATGAGCTGGAGGAGGGTGTCCTCGAGCTCTCCCAGGCGGGGGACTTCCATGAGGGCCTGGCGCTCCAGCGGCGAGAACGGCAGGGCGTGGGCCAGCGCGGTGGCGATCTCCGTGCCGGCCATGCGCTCCACCACGGCGAGGTCGAAGTCGGGCTGGAGCTTCTCGACCCGGCGCCGGATGATATCGCGCAGCGCCCAGAACGGGAGCCCCTGCTCGATCTCGATCCGGTCGGCCTGGAACTCGGACCAGTCGATCCGCGCCATGGCATAGCCCCGCACGGGCGCGAGACGCTCCAGCACCCGGAAGCGGACGACGCCCCCGACCAGGAACTCGTCCGGGTTCTCGGACCGGCCGGTCTCCAGGAGACCCAGGCAGCCCACCGCGAACACCGCGGGCTCGGCGGACAGACCGGGCTCGGGCTCCACCGTCTGGATCACGCCCACATAGCCGTCGCCGGCGAGTACGTCCTCCGCGAGAGCGCGCTGCCAGTCGCCGTCGGCCGTGAAAGGCACCACCGTGCCCGGCAGGAGCAGCGGATGGGCCAGGGGCAGCACCGGGACGACCGACGGAATCGGTGGGATGAGATCGGCTGTCATAAATCGTTCTCTATGATCCCAGAGCCGCCGGAGAACTGCAAGAGTCCAGCTTTGTAGCAGTTGTGGGCAGACCCCGTTTCTTGTCCGGGGCCGGTCAAGGGCTTAGGATGGGCGGCTGAATCGCGCATGGAGCCGAGGAACGATGAGCAAGAATGATCAGCCAGAAGGCTCACTCCAGGAACGTCTCGCCGAGCGCGAGCGGCGCCTCGCGGCGCTCCGCTCCCGCCTCCCGGAGGCGTCGCGCGCCGCGCTCGACCGGCTGCGGTCGGCCTCGCCGGCGGCCCGGCCCAGGACCACGATTCCACGCCGTCCGGACGCCGCGGGCCCGGCGCCGCTCTCGTTCTCCCAGGAGCGACTCTGGTTCCTCGACCGGCTGCAGCCCGGCGGCTCGCCCTACATCCTCCCGGCCACCCTGCGGCTGGTCGGGCGCCTGGACGTCGGGGTCCTGGCCCGCGCCCTGGCCGAGATCGTCCGGCGCCACGAGTCGCTGCGCACCACGTTCGCCGACCGCGGCGGCGAAGGGATCCAGACCGTCTCGCCGCCGTTCGCGCCGGCCCTGCCGGTGATCGACCTCGGCGCCCTGCCGGCGCCGCGGCGCGAGCCCGAGGCGCGCCGCCAGCTCGCGGCCGAGGCCGGCCTGCCGTTCGACCTCTCGACCGGGCCGGTGCTCCGCGCGGTGCTCGTCCGGCTCGGCCCGGAGGACCAGGTGGTGTTCCTGGTCATGCACCACATCGTGAGCGACAACTGGTCCATCGACGTGCTGGTGCGCGAGTGCACCCTCCTGTACCAGGCCTTCTCGCAGGGCAGGCCGTCGCCGCTGCCGGAGCTGCCGATCCAGTATCCGGACTTCGCCATCTGGCAGCGCGGGCAGCTCCAGGGCGAGACGCTCGAAGCCCAGCTCTCCTACTGGCGGCAGGAGCTGGCCGGCGCGCCGGCCCTCCTGGAGCTGCCCACGGACCGCCCCCGGCCGCCGGTCCAGAGTCTCCGCGGCACGCTGCTCGAGTCGATCCTGCCGGCGGAGCTGGCGGACGGCCTGCGGCAGTTGGGGATGCGGCAGGACGCCACGCTCTTCATGGTCACCCTGGCCGGACTGCAGGCCCTGCTCGGCCGGCTCACCGGCCAGGAGGACGTGCCTGTGGGCTCGCCCGTGGGCAACCGCGCGCGGATCGAGCTGGAGGGGCTCATCGGTTTCTTCGTGAACACCCTGGTCTTCCGCGGCCGCCTCGGTCCGGCGGAGGGAGGGCCGCTCACCTTCCGCGGCCTGCTGGAGAGGGTCCGGAAGACGGCGCTCGACGCCTACGCCCACCAGGACCTGCCGTTCGAGAAGCTGGTCGAGAGCCTGAGCATCCCGCGCAGCCTGGCTTACAACCCGCTCTTCCAGGTCTTCTTCGCGGCCCAGAACGCCCGCGCCGGCACCGTCGAGCTGCCGGGCCTGTCGGTGAGCCCGTTCGAGTTCGAGATCAGCACCGCCATCTTTGACCTGGGTTTCTCGGTGATCGACGCCGGCAGCGGTCCGTTGCCGCTCGTGATCGAGCTGCGCACGGACCTCTTCGACGTCCCCACCGCCCTGCGGTTCGCGGACCACTACCGGCTGCTGCTCGAAGCCGCCGTGGCCGATCCGGACCGCCCGCTCGCGGACCTGCCGCTCCTCGGCGAGCCGGAGCGCCACCAGCTCCTGGTCGAGTGGGGAGGAAGCGAGGCTGAAGGCGGCATGCTTCCGGCCCCGCGCCAATTCGAGGAGCAGGCGGCCCATACGCCCGGCGGCGTGGCGGTCGAGCACGGCGGCCGGAGCGTCACCTACCGCGAGCTGGACGCCCGGGCGGACCGGATCGCGGCCCGGCTGGGCGCGCTCGGCGTCGGACCGGAGGAGCGGGTGGGGCTGCTCGTCGAGCGCACGCCCGACCTCGCCGCGGCCATCCTTGGCATCTGGAAGGCCGGCGGCGCCTACGTGCCGCTCGATCCGTCGCTCCCCGCGGACCGCCTCGCCTACATGATCGAGGACGCCGCGCCGCGCGTCCTGCTGACCCAGCGCTCGCTGGAGGAGACGCGGGCCGGCCTGCCGACCGGAGGCCTGGAGGTCCTGGAGCTGGAATCGGTCGGCGAGGGGGGCGCCGCGCTCCGGCGCGATCCGGCGCCGGGAGATCTCGCCTATCTGATCTACACCTCGGGCACCACGGGCCGGCCGAAGGCCGTGCAGGTGGAGCACGGGAGCCTGGCACACACGATGCGCGCCGCGCAGGAGGCGTTCGGCTTCTCGCCGGCGGACCGGATGCCGTGCCTGGCGCCGTTCTCGTTCGACATCTTCCTCTTCGAGCTGCTCGGGCCGCTCCTTGCGGGCGGCACGTCGGTGCTCTTCGACCTGCGCCCGACGCTCGACGTGCCGGCGCTGGCCGCGTCGATGAACGGCATGACCCTGCTCCACGCGGTGCCGGCGCTGATGCGCGAGGTGGTCGAGCGGGTGCGGGAGAACACCACTCTGCGCCGGGTCTTCGTGGGCGGCGACGCCGTGCCGCCGGACCTCCTGGCCGACCTCCGCCGGGCCTTCCCGGCAGCGGTCGCGACCGTGCTCTACGGCCCGACCGAGGCGACGATCATCGGCTCGGCCTACGAGGCCGCGGGCGAGCGCTTCGAGGACCGCAACCTCCTGGGCCGGCCGCTGCCGGGCGTCCTCCTGCGGGTCGTGGAGAGCAACGGGGCCCCGTCTCCGATCGGCGTGCCGGGCGAGCTGTGGATGGGCGGACCGGGCGTGACCCGAGGGTACCGCGGCCAGGAGGATCTCACCGCGGAGAAGTTCGTGGAGCGCGATGAGCTCGACGGGCGGCGCTGGTACCGCACCGGCGACCTGGCGCGCTGGCTCGCGGACGGCAACCTGGAGTTCCTCGGGCGCATCGACAATCAAGTGAAAGTGCGCGGCTTCCGCATCGAGCTGGGCGAGATCGAGGCCACGATCGCCGAGCACCCCGCCGTGCGCCAGGCTGTGGTGCTGGCGGTCGGAGAGGGGGAGGCGAAGCGGCTCGCCGCGTACGTCGTCGCTCCGGAGTCGGCCCTGCCGGAGCTGCGCGAGCGGATCTCGGCACGGCTCCCGGAGTACATGATGCCGTCGGCCTGGGCGTTCCTGGACGAGCTGCCCGTCACCTCGCACGGCAAGGTGGACCGCCGGGCGCTCGCGCAGATCGCGATCGTCAAGCCCGAGGGTGGCGGCGCGCCGCCCACGACCCCCACCGAGCGCACGCTCGCCGGGCTGTGGTCCGACCTTCTGGGGGTGGAGACGGTGGGGACCGCGTCGGACTTCTTCGACCTCGGCGGCCACTCGCTCCTGGCCGCCCGTCTGGCGTCGCGTGTGCTGGAGGCGTTCGGGGTCGAGCTGCCGCTTCGGGCCTTCTTCGAGGCCACGACCCTGGAGACGATGGCGTCGCGGATCGACGCCGCCCGGCTCGAAGCGTCCGCCTCCCGGACCCCGCCGCTCACGCGCCGGACGGGTGACGGCCCGGCGCCGCTCTCCTTCGCCCAGGGGCGTCTCTGGTTCATCGACCGGCTCCAGCCGGGCAGCCCGATCTACAACATGCCGATCGCCCTGGCGCTGCACGGCCGGCTGGACGTGGCCGCGCTCGCCGCCGCGCTGGCCGGGGTGGTGCGGCGCCACGACGCGCTGCGCACCTCCTTCCCGGAGATCGACGGCGAGCCGCGCCAGGTGATCGCGCCCGCCTTCGATCCGGAGCTGCCGGTCGTGGACCTCTCCGGGTTGTCCGACGCCGAGACCGAGACCCGCCGCCTCGCGGCCGGGCACGCGCTGCGGCCGTTCGACCTGGAGCGCGGTCCGCTGTTCCGCGCGGCCCTGCTGCGGCGCGGACCCGAGGACTGGACGGCGCTGCTCAACCTCCACCACACGGTGAGCGACGGCTGGTCGTTCGGCGTGCTGGTCGAGGAGCTGTCGGCCCTGTACGCCGGCCGCGACCTGCCCGCGCTGCCCATCCAGTACGCCGACTTCGCGGCCTGGCAGCGGGGCTGGCTGCAGGGCGAGGCCCTGGAGGCGCAGCTCGACTGGTGGCGCCGCGAGCTGGAGGGGGCACCGACCGTGCTGGAGCTGCCCGCGGACCGGCCGCGGCCGGTCGCGCAGAGCTTCCGCGGCGGCGGCGAGCCGATCGGCGTGTCCGCCGAGGTGGCTGCCGCGCTGGCCGGCCTCGCCCGGCGGCAGGGGGGCACGATGTTCATGACCCTGCTCGCCGCGTACCAGACCCTGCTGCACCGCCACGCCGGGCAGGACGACGTGCTCGTCGGCTCGCCGGTGGCGGGCCGCAACCGACCGGAGCTGGAGCTCCTGATCGGCTTCTTCGTGAACATGCTCGTCTTCCGCGGGCGTTTCGCGGCTCCGGCTGTCGAAGGGCCGACCTTCGAGGCGGTCCTGGAGCGCACGCGAGCTACCGCGCTCGCGGCCTTCGCCCACCAGGACCTGCCGTTCGAGCGCCTGGTCGAGGCGCTCGGCGTGGAGCGGAGCCTGAGCCACAACCCGCTCTTCCAGGCCGTGCTGGCGCTCCAGAACGCGCCGCTCGGCGACCTGGAGCTGCCCGGGGTGCGGCTGTCGCCGGTCGCGATGGAGGGCGACACGGCGAAGTTCGACCTCAACCTCTCGCTGACCGAGGAGACCGGCGGCATCCAGGGCATGATCGAGTACAACGCGGACCTCTTCGACGGCGCGACCGTGCGCCGCATGATGGACCGCTTCCAGACGCTGCTCCAGGAGATCGCGGCCGATCCCGCGCGGCCGGTCTGGGCCCTGCCGATGCTGCCCGAGGCCGAGCGCCGGCAGGTGGTGGTGGAGCACAACCGCACCGCCACCGCCTACCCGCGCGAGGCCTGCATCCACGAGCTGTTCGAGGAGCAGGCCGCGCGCACGCCGGACGCCGTGGCGCTCCGTCCCGGCCATATCGCCGATATCACCTACGCCGAGCTGAACCGCCGCGCCGGCGAGCTGGCCGAACGGCTGCGGCGCCAGGGCGTCGGCCCCGACGTGCTGGTCGGCCTCGGCCTGGAGCGCTCGCCCGAGGCGGTGACGGCGATGATCGCCATCTTCAAGGCCGGCGGCGCCTACGTGCCGCTCGACCCCGCCTATCCGGCCGACCGCCTGCGCTTCATGCTGGAGGACACCGCGGCGCCGGTGCTCGTCACCCGCCGCGATCTCGTCGAGAGCTTTCCAGGCCAGGCCCGGCTGATCCTCCTGGACGACCCCTCCCCGTCCCTGCAGCCCCTGCCGTCCCCTGGGTCCCTTCCCTCGGCCGACAACCTCGCCTACGTCATGTACACCTCCGGCTCCACGGGCCGGCCTAAGGGCGTGGCGGTCACGCACCGCAACGTGGTGCGGCTGGTGCGCAACACCTGGTTCGCCGACTTCGGCGCGGACCAGGTGTTCCTGCTCTTCGCGCCGCTCGCCTTCGACGCCTCCACGCTGGAGCTCTGGGGTCCGCTGCTCAACGGCGGCACCCTGTCGGTCTTCCCGGCCGGCGCGCCGACCCTGGAGGAGCTGGGCGGGTTCCTGGTGCGCGAGCGCATCACCACGGCCTGGCTCACCGCCGGTCTGTTCCACCAGATGGTCGAGTCGCAGGCCGGGAGCTTCCGCGGCCTGCGCCAGCTCGTGGCCGGCGGCGACGTGCTCTCCGTTCCGCACGTGGCGCGGGTGCTGTCCGAGACCCCCGGCCTGACGATGATCAACGGCTACGGCCCGACCGAGAGCACCACCTTCGCCTGCTGCCACCCCATGCGCGACGCGGCGGGGATCGGGACCTCGGTGCCCATCGGCCGGCCGATCTCGAACACCCGCGTCCACCTGCTCGACCGCGGCCTGCGGCCGGTGGGCCTGGGCGTGCCGGGCGAGCTCTGCATCGCCGGCGACGGCCTGGCCCGCGGCTACCTGAACCGGCCGGACCTGACCGCCGAGCGCTTCGTCCCCGACCCGTTTGGAGACGGCGAGCGGCTCTATCGCACGGGCGACCTCGCCCGCTTCCTGCCGGACGGAACGGTCGAGTTCCTCGGCCGCATCGACCAGCAGGTGAAGATCCGCGGCTTCCGCATCGAGCCGGGCGAGATCGAGGCCGTGCTCGCGAGCCACCCGGCGGTCGGAGGGGCCTCGGTGATCGTGCGCGGCGAGGGGCCGGACAAGCGGCTCGCCGCGTTCCTCGTGGGCAGCGAACAGGATCTTCGGCCCTACCTGGAGGAGCGGCTGCCATCTTACATGGTGCCGTCGTCCTTCACCTGGCTCGACGCCCTGCCGCTCAACCCGAATGGCAAGGTGGACCGCCGGGCCCTGGCTGATCTGGAGACGGCGGCGGAGGAGGGGGTCGAAGCCTTCGCGGCGCCGCGCACGCCGACCGAGGAGCTGCTCGCCGCGGCCTGGGCCGAGCTGCTCGGCCGCGAGCGGATCGGCGCCGGAGACGACTTCTTCGATCTCGGCGGCCACTCCCTGCTGGCGACGCGTCTCTTCTCCCGGCTGCGCGACCTCTTCGGCCTGGAGCTGCCCCTGCGCGTGCTGTTCGAGTCGCCCGTGCTGGCCGACCTCGCGGCCCGCATCGACGAGGCGCGCCAGGAGGCGGCCGGCGGCCGGATCGTGCCGCCGGTCGAGCGCGTCGAGCGGCGGCCGGACGAGCGCATCCCCCTGTCCTTCGCCCAGGAGCGCCTCTGGTTCCTCGACCGCATGGAGCCGGGCGGCGTCTTCTACAGCGTCCCGGCCGCGTTGCGGGCCCGGGGCCGTCTCGACCTCGCGGCGCTGCGGGCGGCGCTCGCCGGCCTCGTCCGGCGCCACGAGCCTCTCCGCGCCACCTTCCACCAGGAGGAGGGCGAGCCCTGGCAACGCTTCGAGACCCGGCCGGAGGTCCCGATTCCGGTGGCCGACCTCAGGGGGCTGCCGCCGGACCGGCGCGAAGCCGAGGCCCTGATCCAGGCGCGGGCCGAGGCGCTGCGGCCGTTCGACCTCGAACGCGGACCCGTCCTGCGCATGCTCCTGCTCCGCCTGGAGCCGGACGAGTGGGTGATGTGCGTCAACATGCACCACATCGTCAGCGACGGCTGGTCCGTGGGCCTCTTCATCAGCGAGCTGGCTTCGCTCTACGAAGGAGCGGAGCTCATTGAGCTGCCCGTCCGCTACTCCGACTTCGTGGCCTGGCAGCGGCGCTGGCTCTCCGGCGAGGTGCTCGACGCGCAGGTCGCCTGGTGGAAGGCGGAGCTGGCCGGCGCGTCCACCCAGTTGGAGCTGCCCACCGACCGCCCGCGGCCCCCGGTCCAGAGCTTC
>JBEQUE010000159.1:0-5798 GCA_040349255.1 Acidobacteriota bacterium
ACGAGCGAGCCTGCGCGAGTACAGCGAGACCCTGCTGGAGGAGAGCTTCACGCCCGACGCCCTGGACCGGATGCAAGAGGCCCTTGCCGCCCGCGGCCTGTCCGGCGCGGCCGGCAGCCGGTTCGTCACCGTGACCGGCCGCGGAGCCGACAAAGGCCAGGCCACCCGGCTCCTCCTGGATCTCTTCCGGCACCAGGACCCGTCTCTGATCTCGGTAGGCCTGGGAGACGGTCCGAACGACGGCCCGATGCTGGCGGCCGTCGACCTGCCCTACCTCGTGCAGAGGCCGTCCGGTGCCTGGACGGGAATGGACATCCCGCGCTTGGTGCGGGTTGAAGATGCGGGCCCCGCCGGTTTCTGCAAGGTAATCGGTGAGCTCTTCGGGCGGCCCGCTGAATCGGGAGCTGAATCCGATCGGGGGCTGATTTGAGCGCAGCCCTACGGCAGGGTATACTGCGTTCTGCAAATCGCAAAGAAAGCGCAGCGTCGCCAAGGTTGAGCCGCTGCTCTGACACGATTGTACTGCCGGAGGGAGGGGGAAAGATGAGTAAATCCTGCTTGCTGCTGTTCCTGTTTCAGGTCATCGCTTCTCAGGCTGCAGCCCAGGAGATCCTTCTCGAAAAGCTCACCAACGGCCAGGATGCCGACTCCCCACCGGGGCCGATTCTCCTGGTCGGCACCCCGGTCACCTGGACCTACGTGGTGACCAACCCCGGAAGCCGCGACCTCCTGAACGTCTCGGTGAGCGACGACCAGGGGGTGGTGGTCACCTGTCCCGCCACCACCGTGCCGGCCGGCGAATCCATGATCTGCACGGGCAACGGCACGGCCGTGGAAGGCCAGTACGTCAACCTCGGCACCGTCGACGCCGAGCTGATCAACGGCACTCCCGTCTCCGCGTCCGATCCCAGCCACTACTTCGGCCAGGCGCAGATCGCCGTCACCCTGGAAAAGAGCACCGAGGGCCAGGACGCCGACCTGCCGCCGGGACCCTCGCTGCCGGCGGGCGATCCGGTCAACTGGACCTATGAGGTGACCAACGTCGGCAGCGATCCACTGTCCGGCATCGAGGTCACCGACGACCAGGGCGTGACGGTCACCTGCCCCGGGGACACCCTCGCGCCCGGCGCGTCGATGACCTGCACCGCCGCCGGCACGGTGCAGCCCGGGCAATATGCCAACGTCGGCTCCGTCACCGCCGATCTTCCCGACGAGTCGGTGGTGGGAGCCTCGGACCCCAGCCACTACTTCGGCCAGGTGCTCCTCCTGGAGAAATCGACGAACGGCCAGGAGGCCGACCTGCCTCCCGGTCCCACCATCCCGGTGGGCGATCCTGTCGCCTGGACCTATCGGGTCAGCAATCCCGGCCCCGCGACCGTGACCGGGCTCGTCGTCACCGACGACCAGGGCGAGACGGTCGTCTGTCCCGTCACTACCCTCGCCGCCGGAGAGTCCGTGCTCTGCACCGCCAACGGCACGGCCGGGCCGGGTCAGTACGCCAACGTCGGCACGGCCACGGCCCAGCTCCCGCTCGGCGGCACCGTCTCCGCCTCCGACCCGAGCCACTACTTCGGCCCGACGCTCCTCCTGCAGAAGTCCACCAACGGCCAGGATGCCGACCTGCCCCCCGGGCCGGTCCTCGCTCCGGGCGCCGCGGTCAACTGGACCTACGAGGTGACCAACGTCGGAGGCGATCCCTTCACCGGCGTCGCCGTGACCGACGACCAGGGGGTGACCGTCACCTGTCCGGGTACCACGCTCGCGCCGGGCGAGAGCATGACCTGCACGGCCAACGGCTCGGCGGTCGCCGGCCAGTACTCCAACCTGGGCACCGCCACGGCGCTCGATCCCGATCTCATCGAGGTCGTCGCCACGGACCCCAGCCACTACTTAGGCCAGGACCAGATCCTCGACTTCGGCGACGCGCCCACCGGCTACTTCACCTCCTTCGGCTCGAACGGCGCACGCCATCTGCTCGGATCGGCCATCTACCTCGGAGCCTGCGTGGACTCCGAGCTCGACGGCCAGCCCTCCGCCGATGCCGACGGCGACGACCTGTCCGGGGGTCTCTCCACCTTCGGCACCTGCGCCGTCGCCGGAGACGACGAGGACGGCGTCGCCTTCACGACCCCGGTCGCCACCGGCACGACCGCGGGCGTGACCGTCACCGCCAACGCCCCCTGCACGCTCTCGGCCTGGATCGACTTCAACCGCGACGGCGACTGGGGCGAGGCGGACGACGACCTCTTCCCCGGCGGGATCGCGCTCGCGGCCGGCGCCAACGCCCTCACCTTCCCGGTGCCTCCCTTGGCCGGGCCGGGCGCCACCGCGGCCCGCTTCCGCTGCACATCCGGCGGCGCCGTCTCCTTCACCGGGGAGGCCGCGGACGGCGAGGTCGAGGACTACGCCCTCACCATCGTCCTTGCCGCTCCGAGCCTTACCGCGGCGAAGGCCGCGAACCTGCTGGTGGACCAGGACAACGACGGCTTCGCCGAGGCGGGCGACACGATCGAATACACCGTGACCATCGTCAACAGCGGGACGGGCGCCGCGGCCGGAGTGGTCTTCACCGACTCGCCCGGCGCCGGCACCTCGCTGGTCAACGGCTCCGTGACCGCCGTGCCGGGCACCGTCGTCCTTGGCAATGTGCCGGGCGACACGACCGTAGAAGTCGCCGTCGGCACCCTCGCCGGCGGCGGCAGCGCGACGATCACCTTCCGGGTCACGGTCGGGCTGCTTGCGCCCGGAACTCAAGAGATCGTCAACCAGGGCCTCGTCACCGGCGACAACTTCGCGGACTTGATCACCGACGATCCCGCGGCGCCGGGCACCCAGGACCCGACGGTCGTCCCGGCTGCCGCAGCACCCTCCGTGGTGGAGATCCCGACACTGAGCCCGTGGAGCGTCCTGGTCCTCCTGCTCCTCCTCACAGCTCTGGGCCTCCGGCGGCTCCGGTTGGAGCGGGCTCAGCTACCGGGAGGTCCAGGGACGGGAGTGTGACGGAATAGGGGCAGGTGAGTGGGTCCAACGATTTGGCCCTATACTCTTCGCGCGCCGCCTGCAAGCTGCCGGGAACGTTCCTCACCCATCCGAAGGGCGCTATCCGAGGAGGTGTTCCATGTTGAAGTGGATCGCCGTTGCGGCCTCGATCGCCGCTCTCGCCGTCCTCGCCTGTGCCCCGGTCTCGGAGCCCAGGCCGGTGGCCGGGTCCTGCGGAGTCGAGACCTCCGACACCGCGCTGTACAATGCCCTGTTCGAGCAGATCTCCGCGCCGCAGAAAAATGGCGAGCCGGCGTACCGGAGTTGGCCGCTGTTCCCCGGCACCGAAGCGCTACGCCGGCTCGGTCTCCCCGTGCATGGGCGATGGACCACCGCCTACGTCGATCCCGTCCACGCCTATCCGTTTCTGAAACAGGCGCTCGAGAAGGGCCACCCCCAGCCGCTCGAGCTGCCGCCGGGCTCGATCATCGTCAAGGAGAACTACCGGTCGAGTGCCGGCGCAACCGCGATCACGCCCGAACAGTCCACGCTCGAGGTGCTGACGGTGATGTACAAGCCTGGCGGCGGCATGTCGGTGCCGGCGGCCGCCACGCCGCCCTATACCCGCTTCTGCGCTACGTCCCACCTGCCGCCCTACAACGGCGACCCGTCGACCGGCTGCCTGGGCGGCGACTGGTTCTACGCCTTCTACAAGGTCGAGGCGGACCGGCCGACGACCTGCGACACCAGCTCGTTCGGCAAGTTCCTCAACCGCAACGTCAACACCGGCACCGGCAGCTTTTGCATCGACTGCCACTCGCCGGCCTTCGGCACCGACTACCTGCGCATCCTCGACGACGAGCTGAACCCGCGTACGGCGAGGCCGGGGCCGCCGCCGACTGCGCCCGCGGCGTCAGCGCCGGCGTGCGACCTCCGGCTCAGCCCCGAGCTGCCGGCCGACGTGCCGCTGAATCCGCTCTCGGTGTGGCTGGGTCCGCAGGGCGCGGACGGCGCGGATGCCATGTTCGACTGTTTCTCGTGGCGTACCTTTGTGGCCCTCAACTGGCCCGCCGACCGGCAGCGGCGCGGACGACCTGACACCGGGCGCAGCATCGTTGACGGTAAGGGGGGGCCGACCGTGTGGCAAAGCTACCTGCCGGTCTACTCCCTGTTTCAGCCCGGCGACCTCAACTGGCAGCCGCCGCCTTTCGATCATCCGCCGGTTCCGGATGCACCGGGTTGCGAGAGCGGCCGGGACCGGATGATCGTCACCCTTGGTTCCAAGGCGCGCGATGTCGTCAACGAGACCGGCCAGGCGTTTGCCGGCACCTTCGGCACCTTGCACGACCGCAACCGTGAGCTGGTCTGGTACGAGGTCCTGATCAACGAGGTCGAGTACGATTACATCGCCCACAACGGCCTGGCCTCGACTGCGAAGCTTACCCCCGACGGTCCGGCCGGCGTCGCCGTCGACTTCCCGCGGAGCTCGATCGAGATCAAGTCGGCCTGGAAGCGGTTGTGCATCGGGCCCGGCTGCAAGCCGGTCGACGACCCAAGCCGCTTCTTCACAGCCGCAGCCCTGATCTACGAGGGGCCGGAGAAGGGCTGCACCGGCCCGGTGCCGATGGGTCTGGTCGGCCTGCACGTCGTGGTCAAGACCTTCTGGGCGCCGCAGTGGATATGGGCTACCTTCGAGCACGTCTCCAACGCCCCGACCGCCGGCAGCGGCGAGGCCAAGCAGGACGTGTGGAGCTTCTACGATCCCGCGCTCGCCGAGCCGGCTGGCTGCTTCAAGGACCCCTTCCTGATCTCGCCCGCTGGCTGCCCGAACGTCGTCCTCAACCGCTTTCCCGATCTGCCGCCCCCGCCGCCGCTCCTGCCGCCCGTCGACCACCCCGACCAGATCACCCGGCTGGAGCCGATCGACGCCCAGGCGGCAGCGCTCAATGCGAAGTTCCAGGCCGCGCTCGCGGGCACACCGTTCGCAAACTATGTTCTGGTCAATGCCCAGTGGCCCCTCAACGGCCAGACCGGCACCCCGCAGAAGCCGCAGCCGGTGAGGCGCGCCTGCGCCGGCAATGTCCTGGGCGCGAACTGCTTCCAGCTCGTGCCCCAGTTCCTGCGCAACACGGTCATTGAGTCGTACATGACCACCTACGACGCCAAGGGCGGTACCAACCGCCAGATCTCCAACCGGAGCTGCCTGGAGTGCCACCAGGTTGGCGTCAACGGCAGCTACGTCTGGCTCGACGCGGTGGCGAACCGCGTACGGGTCACTGGCGGTCAGGATTCAAGAGAGACGCCTTAAGAGACGGGGGTGTCCCTCCAGTCCGCTCTTCAGCGGTGGTGGAGCCATGCTGGCGTCCCTCAGCTTCTCCCGATGCAGTGTCTAGGCAGCGCCTCGGATTTGGAAAGATGAAGTGTACGAGCCTCCTTCAATCCTTCGGTCCATATGTCTATTCAATTGAGAAGGTTGCGAGGAATCCAGCAATCGGCTGCGTTTGGAGTCGTGAGTTCCTTGGTGCATTCTGATCTCAGAAGAGCGGAGGACGCACCATGCTGAACCGACCGTCCCAGAAGTTACAGATACCGACACCAGCCGGATTGGAGTTGCGCTGATGCGTCTCGATCCCGAAGAGGCACACACCCTCCTGCCTCGCGTCGATCCAGGCCGGGTGCGCTCCGGCAGAGCCGTGGGTCTGCGCGACGGAGCCGTCCTTGCTCTGGTCGCCACAGGCCTCACTGCCGCCGAGATCGCCGCCCTCCGGGCCACGGCCATCCCAATGGCGAATCGCCAAGCTGTGGTCTCGGTCCATCGC
>JBEQUE010000185.1:0-72963 GCA_040349255.1 Acidobacteriota bacterium
TCGATGCGGATCGTCGCCTCCAGGAGAGCCCGCGGCTCTCCGACGCACGGCAGGGGATGCACCTCCGAGCGCACCAGCTCGCCGCGGGTGAGGATCGCGTTGCCGTACGCGCCTCCCCAGCGCACATAGCTCGGCGCAAAGAAACCCTTGAGACCGGTGCGCGCCTCCAGCTCCGCGAGCTGGTCGCGGAAACGCGCCTGCCACGTCCCGCGGTGCACCTCCTGCAGCGCCACGATGTCCGGGCGGAGGCGCCGGATCGCGTCCGCGATCTGCCGCACGTGGTCGCCGTCGATCAGCTCGTCGTGGCCCGCGATGTTGTAGGTCATCACGACCAGGGGCCGGCGCTGCCCGGGGAACCCGGTCCGTTCCGGGAAGCTGACCGGGACGCCGTGCTCGTCGCGCGTCGTCTGGCGAAGGTCCGGATCGACCGGCCGCGGACGGCACTCGCCGGACCGGGCGGTGTAGACGAAGAAGAGACGGTAGAGGAAGACGGCGAGAAGGACGGCGAGCACGAGGAGGACCGGCCTTCGCTTCAGGAGCGCCATGGCCGGGGGCTCTGCACATCGCGTTCCACGCTCAGGCCGGAGGCTCTCCACCCTTCATCAGCCAGACGTAGCCGTCCTCCAGCCCCGGCCGGGCCGGCTCGGCCGCGGAAAAACCCGACGCCGCGGGTCCCGCGGGCCCCACGAGGCGATACTGGACTCCTTCCGGGAGATGGAGCATGGACACGATCGTCAGTCCCTCCTCCGGCTCCACGGGCCGGTCCGTCGAGGCCGTCCAGACGCGGCCGGCGGCGGCGTTCGCCAGCTCGGCCGGGCTGCCCCGGAACACGACCCGCCCCTTGGCGAGCACCGCGATGTCGCGACAGGTCTGGCCGATGTCCTCCACGATGTGGGTGGACAGGATCACCGTCCGGTCCGCCGCCAGCCGGACCAGCAGGTTGCGGAAGCGGATGCGCTCCTCGGGATCGAGGCCCGCCGTGGGCTCGTCCACGATAAGCACCCGCGGATCGTTGAGCAGCGCCTGGGCGATCCCAACGCGCCGCTTCATGCCGCCGGAAAACCCCTTGATCTTCCTATGCGCGGAGTCCTGGAGCGCCACCATCTCCAGAACCTCGGCGACCCGCCGCGCGCGCCGGCGCGGGTCCTCCAATCCCTTGAGGATCGCCATGTAGTCGACGAACTGCGCGGCGGTCAGCTCGGGATACATCCCCAGCTCCTGCGGCAGGTAGCCGAGGACCGCCTTGGCCGCGCGCCGGCCGCTCTCCGCGAGATCGTGCCCCGCCACCCGGACCGCGCCGCGGCTCGGATGGACGATCCCCGCCAGAATCCGCATCAGCGTGGTCTTGCCGGCGCCGTTCGGACCCAGCAGCCCGAACATCCCGGAAGGGATCCGGAGGTCGACGCCGCGCAGCGCCTGCGCGGCCCGGGCTCCCCGTCCATAGGTCTTGGCGAGACCCTCGATTTCGATCACACGACCTCCACGTCAGAGATAGCGCTCCGGACGGCGCAGCAGCGCCCAGGAGACCAGCAGCAGGACCACCGATCCCGCCAGGAGCATGAGTTGATTCACGATCAGATCCGGGTGGCCGGGAGCGATCACGCCCAGGAAGAGGAACACGGAGCGCGCGTTCAGCCGGAGCCAGCTGTTCATCAGCAGTTGGACCAGCCAGGCCGCCCCGGCCAGGAACGCGCCCATCGAGGTCTGCGCTCCGGCCAGCGACCCGGCGGTCCCCAGGGCGGCCAGCGCCAGCGTCGGCAGGAACCAGACTAGTTGGACCCGCAGCAGGTTTCCGAGCGGCGACAGGTCGATGCCCAGCGCGGCCGCGAAGAGCTGGAAGACCAGCGCGCAGACCATCTGGACGGCCAGGATCAGCCCCACCCGCGCCAGCAGGATCTCCCCGGCGCGGACCGGCGTGGAGAAACGCAGCTCCAGCGCCGGATCGTCGAGCACGCCGTAGGCCGCCAGGATGCCGCCGACCAGCGGCACGATGAAGCCCAGGTAGGCGCGCGCGATGCTGTAGCGGGCGCCCGGATCCGGCAGGATCAGGAGGATGACGGCGAAGAGCGCCAGGAACGCCGGCGGAAACCACAGCGGATCGCGGCGGTACGTGAGCCAGGAGTACTTGAGGGCGGCGCCGTTCATGACCGGTCCCTCAGGCGGCCGAGATGGAGGTCGAGCAGGACCAGGGCCGCCGCCGCGCACAGGCCCAGCACCGCCAGGTTCGCCACGGCGTCGGCCGGCGTGTGCTGCACGGCTCCGGTGAGGGCCTGCGAGACCGCGCCGCCGAAAAACCCTTGCTGAACGAACATCCCGCTGGGCGTCAGCAGCGTTCCGTTCAGCGTCGGAAACAGCTTCGGCGGGATGAAGTTCGCCCAGAACCAGTAGCCCGTGAAGAGGATCTGGTAGAGGCTCAACGGCATCACCAGGGGGCAGGCCAGGGAGAACGCCACCACGAAGGCGAACGCCGGCACGGTGACCGCCAGGAACGCCGCCGGCACCGCGACGAGCACGGCAACGGGCGCGTGACCGATCAGGAGCAGGACGGCCGCGATGCCCATCACCCAGAGAAAAAGGGGAAACAGCGACGCCGCGAGAGCCCCCAGGTACTTCGCGAGGACGTAGGCGTGACGGCTCAGAGGCGTGCTGTCCTGCAGCTCCCGCACCCCCAGCTCGAAGTCGCGTCGCACCCGGTCCGCCGACAGGATCCCCGCCACCACCGGGAAGAACACGTTGCACGCCAGAAGGAAGCGCCCCGCCACCGCCCAGACCTCGCTCCCCGCGATGACCTCCCCCTTGATGAACTCCCCGACGGGCGGAGGAGAGAACAGCAGGACGGTATGGAAGACAAACAAAATGCCATAGGCGACCCACAGTCCCTTGCGGCGGAGGGACATGCTGATCTCGTGGCGAAGAATCCCTGAAAAGGAGCGCATCTGGAGCCAACAACGACCCGGGAAGGCGATTCTTACGCCCGGGAAAGATCCTGTAGACTGCGCCGCCAGGATGAGGTTCCTCCACACGAGCGACTGGCACATCGGCCGCCGATGGAAAGGCATCCAGCGCCTCGACGAGCTGGAGGCCGTGCTCGACCATCTCGCGCGCTACATCGAGAGCCACGCCATCGACCTCGTCCTCCACACCGGGGACGTCTTCGAGAGCCGCAACCCGTCCGCCGAGGCCGAGCAGCTCGTCAACCGCTTCCTGGTCCGCGTCGGGCGGAGCGGCGCGCAGATGGTCGTCATCGCCGGCAACCACGACGATCCGCTGCGGCTCGACGCGCGCTCGATGCTCACCGAGCTGGTCAACGTCCGCATCGTCGGCCGGCCGCGCACCGCCGCCCGCGGAGGAGCCTGGACCATCGAGACCCGCTCCGGGGAGAAGGCCGTCGTCGCCGCCCTCCCCTTCGCCTCTCCGGGCTCCTGGGTGTCGGCGCTGGAGCTCGCCGCCGACGAGCCGACCGCCCGGCTCCAGTACGCCCGCATGTTCGACCGCGCCGTCCGGGACCTGAGCGGCGCCTTCCGGCGGGATGCCGTCAACCTCCTCCTGGCGCACACGCACGTCGAGGGCGCCCTGTTCGGCGAATCCGAGCGCCGCGTCCACATCTCCGAGGACTGGGCCGCCTCGCCGAGGTCCCTGCCGTCCAGCGCGAGCTACGTCGCGCTCGGGCACATCCACAAGCCGCAGAAGATCGAGGCGTTGGTGCCCGCCCACTACGCCGGGTCGCTCCTCCAGATGGACTTCGGCGAAGCCGGCGAGGAGAAAACCTTTCTCGTGATCGACGCGGCCCCCGGCAAACGGGTGCGCGGCGCCGACATCGAGGCCGTCCCCTACGAAGGCGGGCTGCCGCTGGTCGACATCCGCGCCCCGTTCGAGGAGCTCGTGGAGGATGCGGACCGGTATCGCACCGGCTGGCTGCGCGTCACCGTCCCGCTGCCCGAAAAGGACCCCGATCTCAACCGCAAGGTCCGCGAGCTGCTCCCCAACGCGCTCGTCGTGCGCGCCGAGCTGCCCGAGCCCGAGGAGGAGCCCGAGATCCCCCTGGAGGCCGGTCTCCCGCCGGTCAAGCACTACGAGAACTACCACCGCCGCGTGCACCAGCAGGAGCCGGAGCCGGTCGTCCTGGAAACCTTTCAGGACCTCTACGACCACGCCTTCGTCGAGGATTGAGCCCATGCGTCCGGTCCATCTCAGCATCGAGGGTCTCGCGTGCTTCCGGGAGAGGCAGGAGATCGACTTCCGCGGCCTCGAGCTCTTCGCCATCTCGGGGCCGACGGGGGCCGGCAAGTCGACCCTGCTGGACGCCATGATCTTCGCGCTCTACGGCGAGATCCCGCGCGTCAACAGCCACAACCGGACCGAGATGATCTCCGCCGGCCGGACCCGGACGAGCGTGGTGCTCGACTTCGACGTCGGCGCGAAGCGCTACCGCATCGCGAGGACTCTCCGGCGCAGCGGCGCGCAGATGGTCCGCCTGGAGGAGTGCGATGGCGCCGGCTTCCGGAGCGTAGCCGACCAGGTGCGCACCGCGAACGATCAGGTGGTCCGGATCCTGGGCCTCGGCGCGGCCGCGTTCCTGCAGGCCGTCGTGCTGCCGCAAGGCGACTTCGCCCGCTTCCTCAAGGCGCAGCCGAGGGACCGGCGAGGCATGCTCCGCACCCTCCTCCGGCTCGACGTCTACGAGATCATGCGGGAGCGCGCCCAGCGCCAGGCCGCGGTCCGCAAGGCCGCGGTCGATTCGCTCCAGAAGCTCCTCGCCGACGAGTACGCCGGCATCGACGAGGCCGCCGTGGCCCGGCTGGAGACGGAGCACGCCCGGACCGTCGAGTCGCTCGAAACCTCGCGCAAGAGGCGCGACGAGACCCAGGCCGGGCTCGTCCGGCTGCGCGGCCGGCACGCGAAGACCGCGGAGCTGCGGCAGGTCGAGGAGAGGCGGGCCGCCCTCGGGAAAGAGGCCGGCCAGGTGGGCCGCGACCAGGCGAGGATCGAGGCCGCGGTCCGTGCCCTGCCCCTGCTGCCCCGGCTCGACGAAGCGGTCCGCGCCTATGCCTCCGCGGTAACCGCGGCGAAGACGGCGGAGGATGCGAAAACGCAGCTCGACTCCGCGCAGGCCGACTGGACGAAGAAAGACGCCGCGCTCAAGACCGCGGAGAAGGCCGCCAAGGCGATCCGGAAGCACCGCGAGCAGGTGGCCCGCCTCCACCAGGTGCTAGGACGCCTCCCGGAACGGGAGCAGCTCGACGCGGTCATCGCGCGGCAGACGAAAGGCCTGGCAGACCTGGAGCGCGAGCTGTCCGCGCTCGCGAAGACCGTCGAGACCGCGAAAGGCGTCCAGGCGCAGCAGCAGAAGGCCGTCGAGGCCGCCCGGCAGGCCGCGGAGGCCGCCGGTCATGACCCCGAGCTGGACGAGCTCCTGCAGGGCGTCCGCGACCGCGCCGTCGAGCTCGGCGCGGCGCGCCGGAGCGCGGCGGAACGCGAAGCCGAGCTCGCGCGGAAGCGGGAAGCCATGGAAGAGCAGGCCGCCGTCATCGGGCCGCTCCAGGAGAAAGCCGAGTCCGCCCGGAGGACCGCGGAGCAGGCGCGAAACGCCGTCGAGGCCGCCGAGGAAGCGTTTCACCGCGCGGTCAGCCTGAACGAGGCGAATCACCTCCGCGAGGAGCTGGTCCCCGGCCAACCCTGCCCGGTCTGCGAGCAGCTCGTGGACGCGCCGCCTCCGGCCCATCCGGCGCCCGAGGTCGAAGCCGCCCGGATCGCTCTCCAGGCCGCGAGGGAAGCGCTCAAGGAAGCCGACGCCGGCGCCCGGCGGAACGAGGACGCGTTCACGGCCGGGCAGGCGAGGATCCAGGCCGCCCGGCAGGGCCTCGCCGAGCTGGAGACGCTCTGCGCCGACCTGCAGTCCGGGTTGGCCGCCGGAGAGAAGAAGGTCCGCCGGGCGCTCGGAGACCGCGCGCCCGGCCAAGACGAGACGATCGAGGCCTGGATCGAAGCCCGGATCGCCGCTCTCGCCCGGAGCCGCAAGGCCGACGAGGAGGCGAAGGCAAAGCTGGCCGCGGCGGAACGGACCCTGGAAAAGGCCCGGAACGACGAGGCCGCCGCGCAGGAGAAGCTCGGCGAGCGGGAGGCCTCGAAGACAAACCTGAATCAGGAGCGCGGTGCCAGCCAGGAGCGCCTCGCCGCCCTCCAGGCCGAGATCCGCGCGGTCACCGGATCGGACGACCCCGCCGCCGAGGCCGCGGCGTTGGAGGAGACCATCCAGCAGCTCGAAGCCGGTCTCGCCAAGGCCTCCGAGGAGGAGTCAGCCTCCCGCAACCGGCAGACCGCCGCCCAGGAAGCGCACCAGATCAAGGCCGAAGCGGCCGTGGCCGTCCTCCAGGACGCGCTCCAGAGAGCGGAGATCCGGGACGCGGAGATCGCCCGCGCCGGCTTCGCCGACGAGACCGCCGTGCGCGAAGCCGTCCTCGACGAGGCCACCGCCGTCCGGCTCCGGGAGCAGATCCACCGGCATGCGCAGGACAGCCACGCCGCCGAAGAGCGCGCCGCCGCGCTTGCGGCCGAGCTGGGGGACGAGCGCGTGTCCGACGAGCAGCTCGCCGCCGCCGAGACGCTCGCGGCGAACGTCACAGCCGAAGTGGAGACCGCGCTCGGCCAGGAAAAGAAGCTCGAGGAGCAGATCGGCCGCATGAAGCAGCGCCTCGCGCGCTCCGGCGACCTCCGCAAGGAGCTGGAGACCGAGGAGGGGTCCTTCCGCGTCTACGACCTCCTGGCCGGCGACCTGCGCAGCGACAAGTTCCAGGCCTACATCCTCCAGGAGGTGTTCAACGAGCTCGTGCAGGGCGCCTCGGCGCGGCTGCTCAAGCTGACCGTCGAGCGCTACTCCCTGCAGTTCGACGGCGAAGAGATCCGGGTCGTCGACCACGACAACGCCGACGAGACGCGGATCAGCGACACGCTGAGCGGAGGAGAAACCTTTCTGACCTCGCTCGCCCTGGCCCTGGAGCTCAGCGACCAGGTCCAGCGCGCGGTCGGCGCGGTGAACCTCGACAGCCTGTTCATCGACGAGGGGTTCGGCACCCTCGACCCCGACACGCTCTCACTGGTCTCCGAGACCCTCCACGGTCTCCGGGTCGGCGGCCGGATGGTCGGCGTCATCACCCACATCCCGGAGCTGCGCGACGAGTTCGAGCAGCAGGTGATCGTGACCAAGCGCCAGGGCTTCTCCACCGTCGAGGTCGCGGACTCCCCGCGACCCGTGTCGCCGCTCCTCCAGCTCTCCCTCGTGTGAGAGCACAGGCTGCTCAAGCCGCCGTCATACCTCAATCGCCTTCGTCTGCTTCGTGGCCCTCACTGCCCCGCGCCATTCCAGAGGCAGGCAGGTTGTTGACGATCAGTATCGAAAGATAAACATCCTCGACTTCCCTGTGCCGTCTCGTCCACAGTGTGGTTGAGAGCAATACCGAGACGAGAGCCGATATGCAGAGCCACCAGAACGAATCTGCAGCGCCCCTGCCTCTTATGGCATCTTTCGCGAGAGACACAAAGGAGAGCGCGGTGCTATACAGAGCCGCCAACGAAAAAGATACGAGGAATCGTACCTGCGCTTCCCGCTGCTGAGCCTCCTCCCACAAAGCGGGAGCATAGACTCTGAGCAATCGCTTGCAGCTCTCAAACGGTTGATACCCCGGCAACTCCTCCCAATCATATCCAAGGCGGCTCTTGATAATCTTTTCGATTGCCGTGAAGTAGGGTTTATCCTGGTGCTTGGCAGCATAGGGAAATCGGTAGTCATCCTTGCGCTCTTTGCAGGCCTCCCGGAGCTCCTTCGAACGGAGTAGCTCAATGCGGAAAGCAATCCACTCTGCGGGTCTTGCTGAAAACGCCTTCACCAGATAACCCATGAGAAGAGAAAACAACGCCAGGCCCGTGTAAAAAGGAAGGCCGAACGAAGGACCTGCTGGAGGTGCCTGAGATACGCCCAGCAGTCTCCGGGCAGCCGAGAGCGGTGTCGAGTCGCCAGTGAGCTCGGACCAGCCGAAGACCTCCAGCGTGGTAATCATCAGGATTGCCCAGACAGATCCGGGCAAAAAGACCCCCAGGAAATCAACAATCGAGAGTCTGAGCGGGCTGAGTCGGGGAGTCATTGGTATCCAGCCGATCCAGGAGTTGCTTCCAGTCTAAGTCCCTTCAGCCATGTCTCCAAGGTTAGAGAAGATGTCGCATACCTCTCTTTCCTGGTCCGAGGGCTTCCAGGTGCGGCTTCCGTCCTATAGTGGCCCGCGGCGTCGGGCCGCCTATAATGCGCTCCGACCTTTCTTTCAGGAGAGAGCGGTACGCATGGCGCCCCGGAGCTTCCTCGATTTCGACGTGCTGTTCCTGCGGACCACAGCCGGCTACCAAGCCCGTGTGCTGAGGTCTCCCGTCGGCCAGGCATCCGCCGAATTCGCCTTCCCGTTCAACGAGCGGGAGGTCGACGGCTTCCTGAATCTCTTCGGCCGCGCCTCCGGGCCTCGGCGAGGACCGGGGATCACCAAGACCGATGTGGCCCAGACGTTCGGAAAGCAGCTCGTCAACGCTGCGTTCTCCGGCGAGGTCCAGAAGTGCCTGTGCCGCAGTCTCGACCGGGCCGTCCACAGCAAGCAGGGCCTCCGCATCCTTCTACGCCTGTCGGAGACTCCGGAGCTCAACGACCTGCCCTGGGAATTCCTGCTGAACCCCAACCTCGGCCCCGATCGCACCGAGTTCCTCGCACTCTCCGCGGACACGCCGATCGTCCGTTACGTGGAGATTCAGCAGGAAGAGCGGGCCCTGGCGGTGACGCCTCCCCTGCGGCTGCTCGCCGTGATCTCGAGCCCTTCCGACCAGCCGCAGTTGGACGCCGAGAAGGAGTGGAGCAAGGTCCAGGAGGCTTTGAAGGACGCGGCGGGCCGAGGTCTCCTCTCCCTGGAACGCATGGTGAATCCGACGCCCCAGGATCTCCTGCGCCAGCTCCGCCAGCGGGATTACCACATCCTGCACTTCATCGGCCATGGCGTCTTCGATCCCGCGAGGAGAGAGGGATTCCTCCTTTTCACCGGCGAGGACGGGCGCCGCGAAGAGGTTTCCGGCGAAAGGCTCGGCATCCTGCTCCGCGATCACCTTTCCCTGCGCCTGGTCGTCCTCAACGCCTGTGAAGGCGCGCGTTCCTCCCGCGCCGACGCCTTTGGCGGCGTCGCCCAGAAGCTCGTCGAGCGCGGCATCCCCGGCGTCATCGCCATGCAGTTCGAGATCACCGATAGAGCGGCCGTCACCTTCGCACAGGATTTCTACGACGCCGTGGCCCAAGGCCGCCCGGTCGATGCCGCGCTCGCCGAAGCCCGGAAGGCGCTCTATCTTTCCGATCACGAATTGGAATGGGGAACGCCGGTGCTCTACATGCGCTCGCCGGACGGCCGGCTCTTCGACGTCCAGACGGCGCCGAGCCCCAACCTCCTCAGCCGGATCACCCAGGCGTTCACCCCGGAGGGCGCCGAATCCAGGGAGCAGCGCAATCGGGAGACTCTTCTTCAACGCGTCCGGCACTCCTGGATCGAGGGCGTGCTCGAACAGTCGATCTACAAGGCGGCGCTGATCGAGATCGGTAAGGAAGCCGCCCCGGAGGCGGTCGAGAATCCCTGGGAGAAGGTCCTGGAAGTCCCGGATCGTCCCAAAGAGCTGGTGACCCGCGGCAAGAAGACGATCGATCTCTTCGACGAGGTGGGGCGGGAGCTTCTCGTGCTGGGCGAGCCCGGCTCGGGCAAGACCATGACCTTGCTGGAGCTGGCCCGGGACGCCGTAGACCGGGCCGAGAGCGACCCACGGCAACCGATACCCGTCGTCTTCAACCTCTCCTCCTGGGGAGAGCGCCGGCTGCCCCTGGGCGAGTGGCTGGTGACGGAGCTTTCCAGCACCTATCACATCCCGCCGCAGCAGGGCCGCGAGTGGGTCGAAAAGGGCGACCTCCTCCTGCTCCTGGATGGCCTGGACGAGGTAGCCGACTCTCATCGGGAGGACTGCGTCAAAGCCATCAACCTCCTTTTGAAGGAACACGGCTGGGCCGGAGTGGCCGTGGCGAGCCGCTCGGAGGAGTATGGAGCCCTGAAGACTCAATTGAAGCTGTATGCCGCTGTACGCCTGGAGCCCCTGAGCGACCAGCAGGTTCACGCCTACCTGGCCGCGGCAGGCCCCGGCCTCGCCGCCCTGGACGGCGCGATCGATCGGGAGCCCGCGCTGCAAGATCTCTCCCGCTCGCCTCTGATGCTGAGCATCATGACCCTCGCCTTTGGCGGCAAGAGGAGCGGTGGACAAAGAGATCCGCTCTTGACCCCTTCGCCCGACTCTGGCAGCGATCAACTCTTCTCCGCCTACGTTTCCCGCATGCTCGAACGCCGCCCCGGCCACCTCGCATCCGCGGAGGAGACACGCCACCGGCTCGGCTGGCTGGCCCGAAAAATGGAGGAGCACGGTCGCTCGCAGTTCCATCTCGAGGACCTCCAGCCGAGCTGGTTGGCAGATCGAAAAGAGCGTTGGCGCTACGCCCTCATTTCCCGGCTTGCTTGCGGGTTGGTACCTGTAGTCTCTGCGATACCTATGATCTTCCTGCCCGGCTTTGCACAGGAGTTTGACGGGGAGTTGCTCTACGGCTTGATCGTGGCCCTCCTTGTAGTCATGCTCGCGTGGCTGACGCTCGGAGTGAAGGATGGTTTTCGATTCGATAGGCCGACTCCATGGCAGCCAGGGAACGACAAGTCGAAGCCTTCCCGCCTTCCCCGCTCAATTCTTAGAGGTTTGTGCTGGTCCCTGATCGGTTTAGCAGCAACAGCCTGGATGCTTTTCTGTGCCGGCTTCGCAGTTCTCTACGGGCTCTTCAGGTTTGGCGATGAGCTCATCACAAGCCTCCTCGCCTTCTCTCTGGCACTGGGAGCAGCAGGCCCCGCAGTTGCCTTGCTGAGAGCTTGGCGCAGGCGGACATCCGGGGCGGGAAATGATATCCAGACCACCGAAAACCTCGGATGGGAATGGAGCCGGTTTCTTCGACCTTTTTTCCTTGTCAGTGCCTTGCCCGCGCTCCTGATTTTCGCCTGGACTACGCGCGTCTACGAACCGGGGATCAGGCTCTGGGAAAGTCAGACTGGAGACGCCGTCGCAGACCTTGAAATCGAAGACCTCTTCACCCCTGCAATCGCGCTCAGCCCTGATGGCTCCTCGATCGCCACTGGAGGGGATCGTGTTCGAGTCTGGGCGGCTTCCAACGGCCGACTTCTCTGCCAAAGCGACCAGGCCCAGCGGGCAGATAAAAACTTCCTTGCTTTCAGTCCCGATGGCCAGCGGCTACTCACTCAAGATTCGGAAGGCGCAGCACTGCTCTTGAATGCTGGTTCCTGCACCCTTATCGCCAAGTTGAAAGAGCTCTTTGGTAGCGACCTCAAGTCTATTGCCTTTAACCGAGATGGTTCACTGATTGCGATGGAAAGTTTCGGAGTTTCACTCTGGAACGGAGCTACAGGGCGACTCATCGAAGAGTTGGAACCGCGATTTCGGAGCACTGCCCCCAGCTTCAGCCCAGACGGAGAGCGCGTCGCGACCGGCAGCTCTTCCGATCTCAAGATCCGCATTTGGAATGCGCGGAATGGCCGACTTCTCTTTGCGGAGGGTGGCCATGAGTCCGAGATTCAGCACACGGCCTACAACCACAACGGCACTCGCCTCCTGACCGTCGACAAGTCAGGGGCCCTGTGCTTGCGGAACGGTCAGGACGGCCGCATGATAGCAAAGCTTACAAGGCGGTTCGATTTTGTCACCGATTCTATTTTCAGCCCTGATGGTACTCGGGTGCTCACGATTTCAAATGACTCGAACAAGCTGGCTCGCTTATGGGACAGTCGCGGCGGCCATCTGGTGACAGTACTGAAAGGTCTTCAGAACCGGATCAACTCTAAAGCCTTTAGTCCGGATAGCAATAAGATCGTCACTGTCAGCTCAGACGGCACGGTCCGCGTCTGGGATGGGCACACGGGCGAACACTTCGCAACTTTGGACGGCCAGGCGGGCTCTACCGGAGCCATGTTCAGCCCTGATGGCAGATGGATCATGGCCGTCGCTTTCGATAAAACGGTCCTGCTCTGGCGGACCTCCGACGGACGCGCCCTGCTCCGCAACTCCAGCCCTTTCCGCCGCAAACCCGCAGGCCAATACGCAGTTTTCACTCCAGACGGAAGCCGCCTTGTCACCGCCTCGCCACCCAGCGACCTTCGCTCCTCAGCACTGGTGTGGTTGCTCGGTGGACTTTTGGTCGCAATATTTCGTGGTGTGCGGCAATGGCAACGTGAGCTCAAGATCCTGCCGAACGAGGGGATGCGGCTCACCGCACGAGCCGCCGGTCTCCTTGGCTTGGCCGGCGGCACCATGGTCACGCTTACGCTTCTCGTGATCCTCAGTGTTGGTTTCAAGTCTCAAGCGATTTGGCTGGCGCTCCTGAGTGCTTTCTGGTTCAGCTCCATTCTGACCGGCCTCGCCTTCGGCGGCGCCGACGTCCTTCAGCATCTCGTCCTCCGCCTGCTTCTTCGGCGCGGCGGCCGCGCGCCGTGGCACTACGCCCGGTTTCTCGACCAGGCGGCCGAACAGATCCTTCTGCGCAAGGTCGGCGGAGGCTACATCTTCATTCACCGGCTCCTCCTGGAGCACTTGGCCAGGACGAGTTCCCCCGAGGGCCGCCTATAATGCGCTTCGACCTTCTTCCGAAGAGGGATCGGAACGCATGGCACCCCGGAGCTTCCTCGACTTCGACGTTCTGTTCCTGAAAACCCCGACGGGATACCAGGCCCGCGTGCTGGACTCTCCCGTCGGCCAGGCGTCTGCCGAGTTCGCCTTCCCGTTCAACGACCGGGAGATCGACGGCTTCCTGAACCTCTTCGGCCGCGCCCCCGGGCCCAGCCGCGGACCGGGGATCACCAAGACCGACGTGGCGCAGACGTTCGGAAAGCAGCTCGTCAACGCCGCGTTCGCCGGCGAAGTGCAGAGATGCCTGCGCCGCAGCCTCGACAAGACCGCCGACAGCGACGAGGGTCTCCGCATCCTCCTGCGCCTGTCCGAGACCCCGGAGCTCAACGACCTGCCCTGGGAGTTCCTGCTGAACCCCGATCACACCGATTTCCTCGCTCTCTCCGCGGACACGCCGATCGTCCGCTACCTGGCGCTCCCGCAGGGAGAGCGGGCCCTGGCGGTGACGCCGCCCCTGCGGCTGCTCGCCGTGATTTCGAGCCCTTCCGACCAACCGCAGCTCGACGTCGACAACGAGTGGAGCAAGGTCCAGGGAGCGTTGAAGAAAGCGCAGGACCGGGGGCTCCTGTCCCTGGAACGGATGGTGAACCCGACGCCCCAGGACCTCCTGCGCCAGCTCCGGCAGGGGGAGTACCACATCCTGCACTTCATCGGCCATGGTGCCTTCGATCCCGCGAGCCGCGAGGGATTCCTGCTGTTCGCCGACGAGAACGGGCGCGGCGAAGAGGTCTCCGGCGAGAGGCTCGGCACCCTGCTCCACGACCACCGCTCCCTGCGCCTGGTCGTCCTCAACGCCTGCGAAGGCGCGCGCTCCTCCCGCACCGACGCCTTCGGCGGCGTCGCCCAGAAGCTCGCCGAGTGCGGCATTCCGGCCATCATCGCCATGCAGTTCGAGATCAGCGACGGCGCGGCCATCGACTTCGCCCAGGATTTCTACGCGTCCGTGGCCGAAGGCCGCCCGGTCGACGCCGCGCTCGCCGAAGCCCGGAAGGCGCTCTACCTTTCCAACCACGAGTTGGAGTGGGGCACGCCGGTGCTGCACATGCGCTCTCCGGACAGCCGTCTCTTCGACGTCCAGCCCGCTCCGGCGTCCGTCCCGCCCGTCCCAGACACCGCCCCGCCGGGCCGCGACCTCCTCGGCAGGATCACCCAGGCCCTCGCCCCGGGCGGCGATGAATCCAGGCAGCAGCGCAATCGGGAAACTCTCCTTCAGCGTGTCCGGCTCTCCTGGATCGAGGGCGTGCTCGAAAGGTCGATCTACAAGGCGGCGCTGATCGAGGTCGGCAAGGAGGCCGATCCGGAGGCGGTCGAGAACCCCTGGGAGAAGATCCTCGAAACCCCGGATCGGCCGGCCGAGCTGGTGGCACGCGGCAAGAAGACGATCGACCTCTTCGACGAGGTGGGTCGGGAGCTGCTCTTGCTGGGAGACCCCGGCTCGGGCAAGACCACGACCTTGCTGGAGCTGGCCCGGGACGCCCTCGACCGGGCCGGGAACGACCCGCGGCAACCCATACCGGTCGTCTTCAACCTCTCCTCCTGGGGAGAGCGCCGGCTGCCCATGAACGAATGGCTGGTGGAGGAGCTTTCCGGCATCTACCGCATCCCGCCGCAGCAGAGCCGCGAGTGGATCGAAAAAGGCGACCTTCTGCTGCTCCTGGATGGCTTGGACGAGGTGGCCGCCTCTCACCGGGAGGCCTGCGTCGCAGCCATCAACCGCCTCCAGGAGAAGCACGGTTCGGCCGGAGTGGTCGTGGCGAGCCGCCTGGAGGAGTACCGGGCCCTGGAGACCCGGGCTCGACTGAAGCTATACGCCGCGGTGCGCCTCGAGCCCCTGAGCGACCAGCAGGTGCACGCCTATCTCGCCGCGGCGGGTCCCGGCCTTGCTTCCCTGGGCAACGCGATCGATCGGGAGCCTGCGCTGCAGGATCTCGCCCGCTCGCCTTTGATGCTGAGCATCATGACCCTCGCCTTCGCCGGCGGGAAGAGCGGCGGCGAAAGCGATCTCCTGCCGACCCTTTCGGGCGACGCCGGCAACGATCAGCTCTTCTCCGCCTACGTTTCCCGCATGCTCGCACGCCGCCCCGGCCACCTCGCATCCCCGGAGGAGACGCGCCGCCGGCTCGGCTGGCTGGCTCGAAAAATGGCAGAGCACGGCCGCTCGCAATTCCATATCGAGGATCTCCAGCCGAGCTGGCTGGCGGGACCGAAAGAGCGTTGGTTCTACGCCGTCCTTTCCCGGCTCGCCTGCGGGTTGGTGCCCCTGATCGCGGCGATACCCCTGATCTTCCTGCCCGGCTTTGCGAGAGGGCTCGAATTGGATGATTTGCCCGCCATCCTGGTCTTGTTTTGCTTCCCGGTCGTGCTCGCATGGCTGGCGCTTGGACTGACGACGGGCTCCCAATTCGGCAGGGCGGCTCCGCCCCAGCCCGGGACCGACGAGCCCAGAGCCTCCCGCATTTTCCGCTCGAGCCTCGGAGGCCTGGGCTGGTCCCTGGTCGGCCTTGCCGCGGTGGCCTGGATGCTTCTCCTGGCCGGCATTGGCGCCATGCACAATATGCTTGAGCCCAATGACGAGCTCGTCACGGACCGCATTGTCTTCTTTGTGGCTATGGGCGCAGCCGGTCCCGCGGCTGCCTGGCTGAAGGCCTGGCGCCGGAGGGCATCCGGCATCACGAATGACATCCAGACTACTGAAAACCTGAGCTGGAACTGGAGGAGGTTTCTTTGGACCTTTCTTCTCGTCGGAGCCTTGCCCGCGAGCCTGATTTTCGTGTGGGCTGCGCGCGCCTACGAGCCGGGAGCCAGGATCTGGGACAGTCAGACCGGCGACGCCGTCGCCGACCTTGAAATCGAAGGCCTCGGCAATCCTGAAGTCGCGTTCAGCCCCGATGGCTCCTCGATCGCCACCGCAGGAACGGAGACCGTTCAAGTCTGGGCCGCTCGAGACGGCCGACCTCTCTGCCAGATCGGTGAGGGCGAATCTTTCGGTGATCCTGTTTTCAGCCCGGATGGCCAGCGGCTGCTCGCCCACAACTCAAAGGGGGCATGGCTTTGGAGCACTCGTTCCTGTGACCAGGTCGCCGAGTTGGAAGGGTCCTCCACAAATCTCCTGTTCTCGCTGGCTTTCAACCGGGATGGCTCGCGCATCGTGGCGATAGCCGGCGAGTCCGTTGCACTCTGGGACGGAGCTACCGGACGACTCATTACGGTGTTGGGTCCGCAGCTGACCGTGCCAACCTTCAGTCCGGACGGGAATCGCGTTGTAACCGGAAGCTCTCTCGATTTCAAGATCCGCCTGTGGGATGCCCGGAATGGACAGCTTCTCCTCGAGAGAGGCGGCCATGAGTCCGAGATCCGGGACGCCACCTTCAGTCGCGACGGCACTCGCCTCCTGACCTATGACAAGTCGGGAGCCCTGCGCGTGTGGGACGGTCGGGACTGCCGCCCGATTGCAACGCTCACCACAGCAAAGTACGCCACCGGTCCTGTTTTCAGTCCCGATGGCACCCGGGTGCTCACGATCACGCATGAGCCGAACAGCCTGGTCCGTTTGTGGGACAGCCGCGACGGCCATCTGGTGAAAGTGCTGGAAGGCCAGGGTCGAATCAATTCCGCCAGCTTCAGCCCTGACAGCAAGGAGGTGGTCACCGCCAGCTCGGACGGCGCGGCCCGCTTGTGGGATGGACATGCGGGCGATCCCATCGCAACTCTGGAAGGACGGGCAGGCTACGTCGCCAAGACCGCGTTCAGTCCCGATGGCAGTCGGATCTTGGCCCGCGCTCTGAACAACGATACGGTGCTGCTCTGGCAGGCCGCCGACGGGCACGCCCTGCTCCGCAGCTCCAGCCGTTTTCGCCGCAGACCTGCAGGCCAGTACGCGGGCTTCACTCCGGATGGAAGCCGCTTCGTCACCACCTCAACCCCCAGCGACTTCCGTTCCTCGGCGCTGCTGTGGTCGCTCCTCGCCCTTGAAGTCGCGATGCTCCGCGGTGTGCGGCAATCGCAGCGCGAGGTCAAGATCCTGCCGAACGAGGGGATCCGGCTCACCGCGCGGGCCGCCGTTCTCCTCGGCCTGGCCGGCGGCACGATGGTCACGCTGACGCTTCTCGTTCTGTTCCTCGCTATCGGCTACAAGCTTCAAGCGATGTGGCGGGGGCTCCTGACGGTCTTCTGGCTCGGCTCCATCCTGATCGGCCTCGGCATCGGCGGCGCCGACTGCCTCCAACACCTCGTTCTCCGCCTGCTGCTGATGCGCGGCGGCCGCGCGCCGTGGCACTACGCCCGGTTTCTCGACCAGGCGGCCGAACAGATCCTTCTGCGCAAGGTCGGCGGAGGCTACATCTTCATTCATCGGCTCCTCCTGGAGCACCTGGCCAGGGCCAGCGCCGGGGAGGGCCCGACACCGCGGCCCTGAAGGCTCAGGACAAAGAAGACGGACTTGCCACTCCTGATAGAATATCCACTACCTTGAGCCTCTTTCACCGGACCAGCCTCTTCATCCTCGCGCTGCTCGCCGCCGCGTCGCTTTCCGCCGCGGATCGGCCGGAGCCCATCCCCACGCTCCGGATCGTCAACGCCCTGCTGGTCGACGGCACCGGAGCGCCGCCTCGGTCCGGGAGCCTGCGCATCGTGGGAGACCGCATTTCCGAGGTCACTGCGGTAACCGTCGGCGACCTGGAGCCGCTGCCCGGAGAAACCGTGCTCGACGCGAAGGGCCTCGTCCTGGCGCCCGGGTTCATCGACACCCACTCCCACGCCGTCAGCGACCTGGCCGAGATTCCGGATGCGGTCGGCGCGGTCAGCCAGGGCATCACTACCGTGGTCGGCGGACAGGACGGCGAATCTCTCTATCCGTTGAGCGAATCCTTCGCGCGCCTGGAGAGCCATCCCGCGGCGATCAACGTGGCCTCCTACACGGGGCACGGCACCCTGCGCGAAAAAGTGATGGGCGAGGATTTCAAACGCCCTGCCACCGCGGCCGAGATCGCCGGGATGTCCCGCCTGCTCGAAAGCGATCTGAAAGCGGGCTCCCTCGGCCTTTCGTCGGGCCTCGAATACGACCCCGGCATCTATTCAGCCCGCGGCGAGTTGATCGATCTGGCCCGGATCGCGGCGCGGCATGGCGGCCGATACATCAGCCACATCCGCAGCGAAGACCGGAAGTTCTGGGAAGCGATCGACGAGATCCTCGCCATCGGCCGCGAGGCGAAGCTGCCCGTCCAGATCTCCCACATCAAGCTCGCGATGAAGACCCTCTGGACCCAGGCGCCCCAATTGCTCGCGAAGCTCAACGAAGCCCGCTCGCAGGGGATCGACGTCACGGCCGACATCTATCCGTATCTGTACTGGCACTCCTCGCTCACCGTGCTCTTCCCGGAACGCGACTTCGAAAACCTTGCCGAGGCGCGCAAGATCCTCGCCGAGATCGCGCCTCCCGAGGGCCTGCTCCTCGGCCGGTACCTGCCGAACCCCGCCTACGCGGGGCAAACCGTGGCCGACATCGCGAAGGAGCGCGGCGAAGCACCCGAAGCGACCCTCGTCACTCTCATCCGCGACGCCCAGGTCCTCCGCCGCCAGGGCAAGGAAGGGGTCGAGAGCGTCATCGCCACGAGCATGATCGAAAGCGATCTCGAAGCGCTCCTCGCCTGGCCGCACACCAACCTCTGCACCGACGGCGAGCTCGACGGCCGGCATCCACGAGGCTTCGGCTCCTACCCGCGCGTTCTCGGTCGCTACGTCCGGGAGAAAAACGCCCTCCGTCTCGAAGAAGCGGTCTACAAAATGACCGGCCTCGCCGCGGATCACATGGGAATCAAAAACCGGGGCCGCCTCACGCCTGGCGCCTACGCCGACCTCGTGCTCTTCGATCCGGCCAAGGTGATCGATCGAGCCACCACGAGCGATCCGCATGCCCTCGCCACGGGTATCGAGCGCGTCTGGGTCAACGGCCATCTCGTTTTCGCCAACGGCGCGGTGACCGGCCAACGCCCCGGGCGCGTGCTGCGCCGGGAGTGATCGCACCGCCTTCACGGCGGGTAGTTCCAGAGCGACAGAATGGGGCCGGTCACATGCCATTGGCTCCCGGAGTCGGCATGGTCGTGAAACAGGTGCGAGACATACCAGAAGACCACATCCGTCTTCTGGATGCTCTCGGAATTGTCGTAGCCGAGGTGATCGAAGACGGGAAACGGCCAGGGCTCGTGCTCCGAATCGTGGTACAGCCGACCGGCGGCGTCCTTGGTCGAAAACGAGTTGCTGGCTCCGTCGTTCGGCATGCGCGGTGAAATCCAGACCGCGTTGCCGAACGTCTTGTCGTTGTCCACGACGTACCAGGCACGATTCGTCGCCGTCTCCTTCAGGGCATTGCGCTCGACCGTGTACTCGGTCATCGCCTGGCCGTCGTTGGATTCGAAGATCCTGTCCGAAGCAAGGCCATTGAGATCGAAGTCGAAACGCCAGTAGGCATGGTGGATATGGTTGAAATCGTGGTGCAGTCCCTTGCTGAACAGGAACGGATTGATGACACCGTCCTCGCTTAGGTACCAACCCTGGTACAGGTGATACTTGCCGATCCGGGCGTACACCCCGATCTCGAGCCACTGCTTGCCGAGAGCAGAGAACTCTCGAGTGCATACCTTGACTCCCCCGCAATTGCTGATCTCTACCAGTTTATCCCAGGTGATCATGTCCCGGTAGGGCCCGCAAGGCGGCGTGCAGCCGTCGTATTTGACACGGATGACCGGAAGGCTTCCCTCGTGCATCACGAGAATGCCGTTGTAGCGCAGACTGCGTAGCGCGATCCCCGCGCTATTGGCCACTCTCCAGTCAAACGTCCACTTCTTCCAGGAAACGCTGCCCGAGTGCGCCGCGCACGGGGCGGCGGCGAGAGCCTGGAGCAGCGCCGCGCACAGCAGCCAGACCTTCCAGTTGCTGGTTTTCATCGCCTTTACCTCCGCCCGTCCGCCGGGCCGGCAGCCAGGACCTGCTGCGTGGTCAGGTCGACCAGGGCCGTGTAGGCCGGCCGGTCGTCGTTCTCCTTGGAAAAGCAGACGAACAGGACGCGGTTTCCCGAACCGGGCTGGCCGCGCTCGAGCCAGGTCAGCATCGCATCGCCCTGGAGGCCTTCCACCTGGCCCCGCAGCCGTTCATCCCGGCGGGCAAGCGCGATCGCCTCCTCCAGCTCCTCACGCCCCTCGGGCGGCTGGTAGCCCGCAGCCTGCGCCGCCTCCATCACCTCGGTCCCTCGCATGAGCACCTTCACGGCCACGTTGTTGGCGTGGCTGTAGAACGTGACGCGGGTCACCAGCGGCTCCCCGGGGCGCCGCGGGCTCTCCTTCGGGCCATCGACCTCGTCCGTCATGATGTAGGCGAAGCGGCTTCCGAGCAGGCTGCGCACGCGCGGGTCGTTCTGGGAAGCCTGGCGGATCTGGGCCTCAAGCTCATCGGTCAGCGAGCCCGGGATTTCCCGGGAAGGCACGGGCGTGAACCGGGTGACGCCCTTCGGCCTGGGAGGCCATCCGGCTTCAGGCCCCGCGATTTCAGGAACCGCGATTTCAGGAACCCGGGGCGTCTCCGGCGGTCCGCCACCCCTGCAGCCGCCGGGCAACAGACAGAGCACGACGATCCATGCGGTGAGGCTCGTTTTCATGGCGCGTTCCCCCACTTCGTGACTGCTTCTGAAGGAGGAAACGGACGTCCTGGGGAAAGTCCCTCACCGGCTCCCACAGGCCAGTACCGCCGAGGCCCACGAAGGGAGAAGGGACCTTGGAGCGATCGCCGAAGAGTCTTAGACTAGGTGACCAATCCTAGAGGGGCCCGTCGACCAATGAAAGCAAAGGACATTCTCATCATCGCCGGCTGCCTCAGCGCCACGATTGCGATCCTCCACGTCATCGTCATCTTTGTTGGCGCACCGGCCTATCGCTACTTCGGCGCCGGAGAAGACATGGCACGGCAGGCCGAAGCCGGCTCAATCCTTCCCGCGGCAATCACCACCGTCATCACAGCAGTCTTCGTCATCTTCGCTCTGTACGCGTTCGGCGCTGCCCGGCTTATCGCGACGCCACCCTTGCTGCGAACCGGGTTGGTTACGATCGGCGTCATCTACACATTGCGTGGCCTTGTTCTGGCGCACCAACTGCCAGCCCTGCTCTCGAATGCTCCGGGCGTGGCGCCTAAAGACCTCGTGTTCTCAGCCGTTTCTCTTGCCACGGGCATTGCCTACCTTCTGGGCACGTGGTTGAGTTGGCGCGATCTCCCGCACCGGCGTTGGCGCGTCGCCTGACCTCGCCGCATAGCCGAGCTTCGAGTCTATGGGAGGCGGCGCAAACAGAATGCCCGGATCGGAGGTGTGCGGAACGCTCCGCACACCTCCCGACCAGGGCAACGGGACGGCGGAGGCCTTGGACACGGCGGCCGCCACCCCTCCGAATTGTCAATGAACACTTTCTGCTACCAACTCTTCTACGGACCTGCCTGCGACTCCCTCGCCTTCTCCGAGACGCCACAAGGCTGCGGCGGCGCGGATAACGTTGATTTTTCGCAGAGAACCTTATTTCGCGGCAAACAAGCTCGATTCGGCGCAGATAAGCTTGTGTCGGCCTGGATAACCTTGTCTTGCCGCGGATAAGCCTCGTTTCCCCGAAGACAGGCCGAAGTTGGCCTGGATAAGGCTGAATCGGCGTGGATAAGCCTGTCTCGACCCGGATAACGTTGTCTCGGCGTGGATAAGCTTGTCTTGCGGCGGATAAGCCTGAATCGCGGCAGATAAGGTTGTCTTGCCTCCGATAAGCTTACGCCGCCTCCAACAAGTCGACATCGTCTCCGAAACGCCCATCCCGCCTCCTTGCCCGGTCGGAAGGCCGGCCATTCCAACCTTCCTCTATATATAGTTGCCGCACGGGCAATTTTCGTGACAGGCTGTTTTGGTCGAAAAAGTGCCGATTTCAGAGGGAGGGCTCGGATCGGCCGAAACTCGTGTATCCTCGGCGGCCTCGATCAAACGGATGGCTGGCGTGGTCCGTAGACGAGAAGCCCGGCCGCTCGCGGCCGGCCAGGGTTCCTTGACAATCGATGTACCGCAGGAAGCCTGAGAGCTGTGCCGCCAGCTCTCAGGCCGGCCTACGGCCCGGGATGAGGAAGCGGGTCCGCGTTGACTTCTTCATCCACGGGCGTTAATCTGCTTAACTGAACCAGGAAAGGATTTGGTCGGCTGCGTCAAGCTCGCTGATGCCTGAATCTCGCACCTCACCCGGACGCGTGGACCGCTGGCTGTCAATGGCGGCCGGAGTCGGCGCGCTCTGCGCCGTGGCGATCTCGCTATAACAGGTTGCCCTCGCACGGGAGCAGCAGCGGGCGTCGGCCTGGCCGTACCTGAACCAATCGAACAGTTATGTAACGGGGCAGCCCTATACGCGTCAGGTCGAGAACCAGGGCGTGGGACCCGCGCGGATACGAAGCTTCGAGGTGCTCGTCGACGGCCAGCCGGCGCGCTCGATCTACGATGAATGCTGGCAGGCGACTGAGCCAGCCGAGGAACCCGTGGCAGTGCGGGAATGCCGTTATGACTCCGAAACGGCCTTCTCTCAGTAGAGCTCTCACAAAGAGGCGGGAGGGGAAATGATCACCAACGAGCCGATTTTTGAAAGCAGGGACGCTGCCGATGGCTTCTATGGGGAGGTCAAGCAAAGCGCGAACCTGGCTGTACGGCGTACTCCAAGTGGAGAAGTGGTAAGGCGATGATGAGTGCCGCGACGGTCGGCGTCGTGGAGAATGGCAACTCAGCGGTTACCTGAACACCCCGGGCGCGCGGGCGATTTCACTCGAGGAGGCAGTGGCGCTCGTCGAGCGCGTGCGAGCGTGCGCCGCGCGCGGTGCGCGAGAAGGCCTCGAGGCGCTGGCGGCATCGCTCTCGCTATCGAGCTCCCGAAGCCAAGAGATCATGCGACGGCCTCCGTGATGGCATCGCGAAATACTGCAAAGCTCCGCGAGCGGCTCCTCTCAGGGTCGAGCAGGCGTCCGAGGGTCCGGGCCACCTCCATCTTGGCCAGGCCCGCCTTGAAGTAGCCATGACGCCGAAGGACACGTTCGAAGGCCTCCCAGGTGCCGCCACGGATGGCATCGGAATCACGATAGCCCGCCTGGTTTGAGATGCCCGGAGACACCCTCGGGTACGCGCGGCACACAGCCGGCCAGTCGCCGAAGTACCAGGCTTCCAGCTCTTCGATTGCGATGCGGTTGACCAACTGCCACTCGCGATTGCCGGTTCGCGACCGTGTGACCAGTCCCGCGTTCGCGGCCATGTCTTCGAGGCGTTCCTTCAGGCTCTCGCAGTCGTCATCGTCCCGATCGACCACCACGACGATCCGCCAATCCTCGGGCAGCCACTGCGCATATCCTCGGAGGCGAGCCTGCAGTTTCCCAAGGAGGTCGGTCTTGCCCTGGAACGGATGCACACCGAAGGTACGCTCCTGAGGCAGCAGGCCCGGCAGAAATTCGCGCAGGAAGGCCTCCATGGACGGCTCCTCCACGAGCAGTTCCAGGTGTGTCGCCGTCATGATCGGCGCTCCCCGAGAGGGCGGGTCGGGGAGCCTTGATTGACCAGAGGATCTCCGACGCCGAGCTGCCCCTCCATCCAGAGGTGGCCCAACAACGCGCCGTGCTCGACGAACTCAGGAACTCCACGCAGGTCTGAGGCGCGCTGGGCCTGCGTATAGCCGTGCTCATCGCGCCAGAGCACCCGTACCTCTGCCGACCGGAGTGCATTGAGAAAGAACGGCGAGTGCGTGGTGACGAGCAGTTGCGTCCGCGCGGTGGCAACCCGGCATTCCTCGGCAAGCTCCGGAAGCAGGCGGGGATGCAGAAAGTTCTCTGGTTCCTCGATGCCGATGAAGGGCGGCGGCTCCGGATCGTGCAGCAGAACCAGGTAGGCCAGCATCTTCAGCGTGCCATCGGAAGCGAAGCGCGCGAGCACCGGCTGGCTGAAAGGTGCGTCCTTGATCTTTAAGAGCAACCGTCCATCCTGCATGACCTCGGCCAGGACGCGCTCGATGCGCGGCACACGCCGGCGCAGCACGTCGAAGATGTGTTCCAGCCGATCGCCGTGCTGCTCGGCGAGATATTGGATGACGTTCGCTACATTGTCGCCGGTCTTGGTGAGCCGTTCCTGAGGCCCCGCCTCGGGCTGGCCTCGTCCGCTGTCGGCCGACAGATAGGAGACGTACCAGCCGGTGATGAACTCGCGCAAGGCCGCCACACGTGGATGCTCGGCGAACTGCCCAAGGGCGTTGACGGCCAGAAGGTCGGCAGATTTGAGAGGGAACTCCACCCGCCGGTCCCGCTCCTCCGGCGCCTCTCCGCTGATCGCGCGGCCATGTCCCTCGCGATAATCGAGGAAGCGGAAGGGTTGTCCATGACTTCCGCGTTTCCAGCGCAACCACTCCTCGACCACGACGGGCGCGCCGTGCCGCTCGTCGACGGCGAGGTGATAGGTGATCAAGGGGTAGTTGGGTTCCCGATACTTGATCTCGATGACCACCGGTCCTTCGCTGCCCCGCGTCTTGAGCTCCCTGGCGCGGCCGCGCTTGTCCCAGGCGCGGCGCAGTCCAAGCTCGAAGCATTCGGACAGGAACGCGAACACGTCGAAGACGGTGGACTTGCCGCTGCCGTTGGGGCCGAGCAGCACCGTAAGGGGCGTCAGGTCCTTGAGCTCGATCTCGCGCAGTGCGCGGAAGTTCTGAACCTTCAGGTACTCGATACGCGCCGGAGTACTGGATTGTGTTCGGCGTGGTTTCATCCGTCCCTCGATTCTGGCGGTCATCACCCGTAGCCCGCCGGATCTGAGCTTGGGGGTGGAGTGTATCGCGCGGGGGCTCGGCCGGCCTACGGGTCCACGGTGAGCTTCACGCTCTTCGTGATCCCTCCCGCCACCGCCTTGATCGAGGGGGAGCTCTGGGTGGCGACGTCGGCCGTGTTCACGGTGAACGTGCCCTGGGAGGAGCCGGCGGGAATCGTCAGGCTCGGCGTGGTGGGGTTTGCCACGCCCGGGCTCGACGACGAGAGGGCGACGACCACGTCGCCCGGCGCGGCCGGACACTCCAGGGTCACCGTGCCGGTCGAAGGCGCCGGCCCGACGACCGCGGCCGGCGAGAGGGTCAAGGCCGCCAAGCCGATCGGCTTCACGGTCAGAGTGCCGTTCAGGTTCTTGCCGGAGTAGCTCGCCGTGACCGTCCCCGCCTGGTTCGCGGTCACCGCCGACGCGGTGATCGTGAAAGTGGCACTGGTCGAGCCGTACGGAACGGTCACGCTCGACGGCACCGCGGCCACAGGGTTCGTGTTCGAGAGCGCCACCACCACTCCTCCGGGCGGTGCCTTGGCCGTCAGGGTGACCTTGCCGGTCGAGGTCTTGCAGCCTCCGGTGAAGGTGGCAGGGGTGAGGGTCAGGGAGGAGAGCTCCAAGGGAGGACCGTCCGCGATCGTCACGGTGCTGCCGGCATAGGGGCCGGGGTAGATGGCGGGGTCCGCGGCCACGGAAAGGGTCACGGTCTCGGGGTCCTCCGCGAGAGTGTCGCTCGCCGGCGTTACCTTGAGCAGCACCCGGTCGGAGCCGGCCGGAATCGTCGCCGACATCGCCGAGATTGCCAGGGTGTAGTCGGACTCCGAGGCGGTGCCACCCAGGATCAGGTCGACGGCCAGCGGATCGGCCGTGCTCCCAGTCCTCCAGACGATGAATTCTCCCGGATCGGACGGCTCGGCCGCGTCCGGGTCCGACAGGCTGACCGCGACCACCGGCCGGACCGGCTCCACGTCCCGGATCACGACGCTGGCCGAGGAGGAGCCGGCGGTCAGGATGACCGATTCGCCGGTCTCGAACAGGTCGTCGTCGAGCGGGGTCACGTCCACGTCGGCCGAGGCCTGGCCGGCCGGGATGGTGACCGAGCCGGAGAGCGCGGCGTAGTCGGCGCCCGGCATGGCCGTGCCCGAGGCGGTGTAATCCACGGTGAGCGGGAACGCCGTGCCTCCGGTCCGGGTGAACGTGATCCGCCCGCCGCCGTCCGCGCCGGACTCCGCGGCGAAGCGGTCGGCGGTCGAGAGGGTGACCTCGCCCGGAAGCTCGGCCTGGAGCGGCGTCGGCTCTCCGGCGTCGAGCGGTCCGGCTCCCTTGAGGATCGAGTCCAGGTAGCCGTAGACGATCTGGAGGTTCGACGCGCTGTCGAAGACGGAGCCGCCGTGGCCCGCTCCCTGGACGGGCACGAGCCGGACGGACACGCCCGCGGCGCGCGCGGCGTCCACCAGGAGCTGCGACTGGTTGAACGGGATGAGCTTGTCCAGGGTGCCGTGGAAGACCAGGAGAGGCGGGTCGGCCGGGTCGACGTAGGAGACCGGGTTGGCGGTGGCGGCCAGCTCGGGCCGGTCCTGGATCGGGCCGCCGAGGAACCGGCTTTCGTCCGAGCTCGCGCTGTCGTGGTTGGCGGTGGTCGGGTAGAAATGCATCTGGAGGACGTCGGTCGCGCCGTACCAGTCCACGACGGCCTGCACCCGGCTCGACTGGTCGGGATTACCGCCAGTCGTGCCTTCGAGGTCCAGGCTGACGCTGCCGACCGTGATGGGACCGACGCCGCCGGACATCCCCAGGAACGCGGCGAGATGCCCGCCGGCCGAGTCGCCCCAGGCCGCGAAGCGGTCCGGGTCGAGGTTGTAGTCGGAGGCGTGGGCGCGCAGCCAGCGCACGGCGCCGCGGACGTCCTGGATCTGGGCGGGCCAGAGCGCCGTGGTGGTCAGCCGGTAGTCCACGCTCGCCACGGCGTAGCCGCGGGAGCAGAGGTTGGAGGCCCGCGCGGGCACCGGCAGTCGGCTGCCGGTCCGCCATCCGCCGCCGTGGATCCAGAGGACCACCGGGACGGGGTCAGCGGCGCCTTGCGGCACGAGCAGCTCAAGCTGGAGCGGCTGGGTGGCTCCGGAGCCGTCCAGGTAGGTCCCGTAGGTCAGGCCCGGGTAGGTTTGACAGGTCTGGGCCGGGGCCGCGGAGGAAAGAAACAGGGCCAGCAGGGCGACGGGGAAAGACCAGCACCTCATCGGGCCCGATGAGGTGCACGGCCGATGCCAGGACCGCGCTACCTACGCAGCCACTGGCGGCGCAGGGTCATGGCGAGCTCACGGAACATCTGGCTCTGGACGGCGTTGCGCCGGACGGCTTCCTGGAGGATCAGCCAGGAGCGCAGGATGTCCGCGTTGAGGCGCCAGGTCTCCAGCAGCGGATAGAGGCGGCCGAGGAGATCGGTGGCCTCCCCGAGCCGGCCTTCGAGGCTCAGCACCTGGGCCAGCTCGATGGCGGTCAGCGCCAGGTCGAAGTCGAAGTTGTGCTGCTCGTAGAGCGCCATGAGGTCGCGGAAGCAGATCTCCGCCTCGCCGAGCCGCTCCTCGTCGCGCGAGAGGATGCCGTCGAGCCGGAGCAGGCGGCCCCGGGTGACCGGGTCGGAGAACTCCTCGTAGAGCGGACGCCAGGACTCCAGGAGGCCGCGCGCCTCGGAGGTCCGGCCCAGCTCGTTGAGCCAGAGCGCCTGCAGATGGCGTCCGCCCAGCTCCAGGTGCTGGTCCAGGCCCGGGGTCAGCTTCGCGAGGCCGCGCTTCGCCAGGGTCAGACCCCGCTCGGGGTGGAGCCAGCCGATCGAGGACGACCATGCGATGAGGTATTTGCCTTCGAGCTGCCGGTCGTTCATCTGGCGCGCGCAGGCCGCCGCCCGGCGCAGGAGCGCGGCGGCGTCCTCGAAGCAGCCCAGGTCGGTCTTCAGGGAGGCGCGCACCGACAGCAGGTAGGCCCGCTCCAGCAGGTCGCCGGTCCCGAGGTTGAGCAGCTCCTCGGCCCGGTCGAGGTCCTCCTGGGCGCCCCGCAGGTCGCCGTACAGCCGCTTGGCGTTGCCGAGCAGCGAGGTCGCCGCCCCCTGGAAGTCGCGCACGTGGACGTCGCCGTAGACCGCGGGGTCGAGCCGCTGCGCGATCATCCATCCGAGATAGGCCAGGCCGACCGCCTCGCCCGCGTCGTGCCGCACGGCCTCCCGGGCCTCGGTCAGGACGCGCGCGTAGAGCCCCCACATGTAGAGCCGGGGATCGTTCTTCACCCACAGCAGACGCTGGGTGGCGTCGAGCGGCTCCAGGAGCTTCCACAGCTCGTCGCCGCGCCGGCGCTCCGCCCGCACGCCCATCTCGGTCCGGGCGAAGATCAGCTCCAGCCGCTCGAACATGGGGGTGTAGTCGACGTCCTCGGGGAAGAAGACCTCGCGCGCGACCGCGCAGCAGCTCTCGCAGCCGGACAGCAGGTGGCCGAACGTGCGGTGCCTCTCCTCCGCTCCGGACCGGTTGGCGCGGAAGCGCTCCAGCTCGTGACGGGACAGGTGCAGGGCTCGCGGCATGGGGGTCATCTCCTCGGGCTCGGGTGGCGTCAACGGCATAGTGTACCTCGTCTCGGCCTCTCTGGAGATACGCGGTCGTCGATGGATCGGTTTTGTCACACAGGGATCAGCCGTTCGGATCCCAGCCGCCGCGACCCGTCTCGCCGGGCGCCGGGGTGGGGGTCGGCGTCGGCAGGGGGTCCGAACCGTCGGCCTCCCAGGCCGAGGAGGTGTAGGCCTCCGAGGCGGGAGCCGTCAGCCGCTCCCAGACGGCCGAGATCAGGCGCAGGACGGAAAGGTCGGATTCGCGGGTGGGCTGGGCCATCAGGGGCAGGGCGAGGAAGGCGACAAGGCAGAGGATGGAGACGACACGGCGGCGGGTCTGGGGCATACGGTCATCCCTCCGGGAAGGCACACTCCGGGCATGATTGCCAGGGTGGAGCTGAAAAATGTGGTCCTACTAAGGAGTGGCGCGAAACGCCAAAGGAGGGACGGTTTTTTTCAACTTTTTTCGAGATTCTTCCCGGTTGCTACTTTTCTACACGCATTCGTCAGCCCTCCAGGGCCTTGAGGGCTGCCTGGGCCGCGAAGTGGCCGCACATCCCGTGGACTCCGCCCGACGGTGGCGTGCTCGCCGAGCAGAGAAAGACCCGCGGATCGGGCGTCGAGTACGGCACGAGGCGGGCCACCGGCCGGGTGAAGAGCTGGGTGAGCAGGGCGGCGCCGCCGTTGATGTCGCCGCCGACGAGGTTGGGGTCGTGGGCCTCCATCCAGGCCGTGTCCTTGGAGTGGCGGGCCAGGATGGTCTCGCGGAAGCCGGGCGCGAAGCGCTCGATCTGCAGCTCGATCGTTCCGGTCATGTCCACCCGCGAGCCGTTCGGCACGTGGCAGTAGGCCCAGGCGGTGTGGGAGCCGGCCGGCGCCCGGCTCGGATCGAACAGGCTCGGCTGGCCGACCAGCACGAACGGCCGGTCGGATTCGCGGCCGTCCCAGGCCGAGCGCTCGGAGGCGGCGATCTCCTCGAAGGTGCCGCCCACGTGGATCGTGCCGGCGCGCCGGCACGCCTCGGCCCGCCAGGGGATCGGCTCGCGCAGGGCCCAGTCCATCTTGAATACGCCGGGACCGTAGCGGAAGCGGCCGAGCTGGCGGCGATAGCGCTCCGGCCAGCGCGTGCCCTCCAGGCGCAGGAGCTGGGCCGGGGTCAGGTCGAGCAGGACGACCCGCGACGGAGGCAGCTCCTCCAGCGACTTGACGTACCAGCCGGTGACGATCTCGCCGCCCAGCTCGCGCAGGAGGGAGGCCAGGGCATCGGGCACCCGCTGGGCGCCGCCGGCGGGCTGCGGCCAGCCCAGGGCGTGGCCGGTGGCGGCGAGCATCAGGCCGAAGGAGGCGGTCGGCATCAGGTCGAGGGGCAGGAACGAGTGTGCGGCGACGCCGCCGAACAGCGCCCGCGCGTGGACACCGCGGAAGCGGGACCGGACGAGGCTCTCCGCCGAACGCAGCCCGAGGAGGCCGAAGCGGGCCTGGAAGAATGGGTCCCTGAACGGGTTCAGCGGGCCGAGGAAGGCGGCGGCGAACCGGTCCCAGTCGTCCGAGAGCGGCAGCAGAAGCTTCTCCCAGGCCCGCGCGTCCTCGGGATCGAGACTCTCGAGCGTCTCCTGCGGCTCCCGGGAGAGGACCGCGGCGGTGCCACCGCCGCGATTGTCGAGCGGATGGGCGAGCGCGAGCGGCGGCTGGATCCAGCTCAGGCCATGCCTGTCCAGGGGCAGCTTCGAGAAATAGGGGGAGCCGGCGGCGAGCGGGTAGATGGCCGAGCAGATGTCGTGCGTGAACCCGGGCAGCGTCAGCTCGGCGGACCGGACGGCGCCGCCGACGGTTTCCCCGCCCTCGATCAGCAGCACCGAGCGGCCGGCCTGGGCCAGCGTGAGGGCCGCGCTCAGACCGTTCGGCCCGGCACCTACGACGACCGCGTCCAGGACAGGCTCCTCGTCATGTCGGAAAGAGTATCCGATCGCGGCTCGCTTCTGCGCCAGCCATGCACCTTCGTTTATGAGTAGGCGCTTGAAGAGAGGCACCTGACGAGAGGGAGGCCCGCGGTCATGATCGAATCGACGACACAACACCCCGCCTTCGCAGCCGATCCATCCCGCTCCGGGCTCCGGGGCCGCCTCAACAGCACCTGGCACGAACGCGCGCTGCAGGGGTTCATGGTCGTCGTGCTGGCGCACTGGGCCGAGCACCTGACCCAGGCCTTCCAGATCTGGGTGCTCGGCTGGCCCGTGCCTCAGGCGCGCGGCGTGCTGGGTCTCTGGTATCCGTGGCTGATCAAGTCAGAGGTGCTGCACTACGGCTACGCGGTGGTGATGCTGTTCGGCATCTGGCTGCTCTGGCCCGGCTTCGTCGGCACGTCGCGGAAGTGGTGGACCGCGGCGCTCGCCATCCAGTTCTGGCACCACATCGAGCACGGCCTGCTCCAGTACCAGGCGCTCACCGGGCACTACCTGTTCGGCTCGCCGGTCCCGACCAGCATCGCGCAGCTCTGGGTGCCGCGGGTCGAGCTGCACCTGATCTACAACACGCTGGTGTTCATCCCGATGGTCGTCGCGATGTACTACCACCTGTTCCCGCCCCCGGAAGAGGCCCCGCAGATGCAATGCACCTGCGCCATCCACCGGGCGGCGGCCGCGGCCTGAGCGGAGTGCGCCGGGTCGCGCTCGCGGTGTCCGGGGCAGTGCTGCTGCTGGCCGCCGGCTGCCGACAGCCTTCGGACGCTCCCGAGATTTCGCTGAGATGGACCGCACAGCCCCAGCCGTTGACCACGGGACCGATGACCCTCTCGCTGGAGCTGAGCGACTCGCAACGGCCGGTGACGGGGGCCGAGGTGCGGCTGGAAGGCACGATGACGCACCCGGGGATGGCGCCGGTGCAGGCCCCGGCGGCCGAGGTCTCGCCGGGCCGCTACGTGGGCCGGCTGGACCTCTCGATGGCCGGCGACTGGGTGCTCCTGGTGGACGCCCGGCTCCGCGACGGCCGGATTCTCCACCGGCAGATCGAGCTGCCGGGGGTCCGGCCCGGGGGATGATCGATCGGTTCCTGCGCTGGCGCCACGCACGGACGGCGCTGCAGATCCCACCCTTCCTGCTCGGCGTGGCGATGATCGTCCACGGCCTCTTCGGTCCGCAGCTCGCGCCGCGCAACCTGGCGACGCTGCTGACCTGGGTGCACTACCGCGGCGCGCTCGTGCTCGTGCTCCTGGCCGGCGGCAATCTCTTCTGCATGGCCTGCCCGTTCATGCTGCCGCGCGAGCTGGCGCGGCGCTTCTTCAAGCCGGTCCTGCGCTGGCCCCGGCGGCTGCGCAACAAGTGGCTGTCGATCGTCCTCTTCGCGCTCGTCCTGTTCTCCTACGAGCGCTTCGACCTCTGGAGCTCGCCGTGGTGGACGGCCTGGCTGATCCTGGGCTACTTCGGCGCGGCTCTGGTCGTCGACGCCCTGTTCCAGAAGGCGTCCTTCTGCAAGTGGGTCTGCCCGATCGGACAGTTCAACTTCGTCGCCTCGACGGTCTCTCCGCTGGAGGTGAAGGTGCGCGACACGGACGTCTGCGCGACCTGCACGACGCTCGACTGCATCCGGGGAAATGAAGAGCAGCGCGGCTGCGAGCTGGCCCTGTTCCAGCCGAGGAAGGAAGGAAACCTCGACTGCACGTTCTGCCTGGACTGCGTCCACGCCTGCCCGCACGACAACGTGGGCGTCCTGACGCGGGTACCGGCGAGCGAGCTGTGGTCCGACGCGCGCCGGTCCGGCGTCGGCTTCCTCTCGAAGCGGAAGGACCTCTCGGCGCTCGTCCTGGTGTTCACCTTCGGCGCTCTCCTCAACGCCTTCGGCATGGTGAGCCCGGTCTACGCGGTCCAGGCCTGGCTCGCCCGCGTCCTCGGGACGACCTCGGAGACGCCGGTGCTGGGCACGCTCTTCTTCGCGCTCCTGGTCGTCGAGCCGGCGCTCCTGGTGGGTCTCGCGGCCTGGCTGTCGCGGCGCGGGTCGAAATCTCCCGGACCGCTGCTGCCGTTCGCCATGAAGTTCACCTATGCCCTGGTCCCGCTCGGCTTCGGGGTCTGGCTGGCGCACTACGGGTTCCACCTGTTCACCGGGCTCCTGACCTTCGTGCCCGTAGCCCAGGAGGCGCTCGGATTCGCTCCTCGATGGGATCTGGTGGGCCTGCCCGTGCGGCTCGTCTATCCTCTGGAGATCGGCTTCCTCGGTCTCGGCCTTCTCGGCTCGCTGCTGGTCGCCTGGAAGATCGCCGAGCGCGAGGCGCCGAACCGGACGCCCGCCGCGTTCGTGCCCTGGGCCGGTCTCTGCCTGCTGCTCGGCGGCGCGGCGCTCTGGCTTCTGTCGCAGCCGATGGAGATGCGCGGCAGTTTCCTCGGAAGCCTGGGAAGCTGAACGATGAAACGGCTCGCGCTCCTCGTCTTTCTGATGCTGCCGGCCGCGCTCCACGCGCACGCCGGCCCGCCGTTCCCGATCGTCGTGGACCGGCCCGTCGGCTCCTGGAAGGTGTCGGTCTGGACCGATCCGGACATCGGGACCGGCGTCGTCTTCGTGATTCCGGAAGGTTCGTCCACCCCGGCGTCGGTCCGGGTGAGCGCCCAGCCCGTGGACGGCGGCCTGCCGGAGGCGGTCTACGAAACCGAGCGCCAGGGCCGGCCCGGCGACGAGCGCTATTTCACGAAGGTGAAGTTCGACCACGGCGGAATGTGGCGGCTGCGGGCCACGATCGACGGCCGGTCGGTCGAGGCCGAGGTGGAGGCCACGCCGGACGGCGTCCTCGGGCCCTGGGAGCTCGGTCTCTATCTGATGCCGTTCCTGGCGGTGGGCTTCCTCTGGGGCAAGGCCGTGCTGCGCCGGCGCGGGTCCCGAGTCCCCTGAGCCGACCGCCTCTGGCGGGGTGTCTGTCCCTTTTCCGTACTTCACGGCAAGGCCCTGACCGGGCCGAATCCCGAAGCACGGAGAGGCAGCAGACACAGCCATGTTGAGGCGAGGAGAGATCTACGACAATCCGGTGACCGGGGAGCGCGCCATCATCCGGGTCGGCACGGACGAGACGGACGGCGAGCGCCTCGTGGTCGATATGCAGGCCCTGCCCGGGACGGCGGGGCTCGGCGAGCACATCCATCCTTCCATCGACGAGCGGTACACGGTGGTCCACGGCCGCGTCGGTTTCTCGATCGACGGCCGGCGGTCCATCGCGAAGCCTGGCGACTCGGTCCACATCCCGCCGGGCGTGGCCCACGAATGGTGGAACGCGGGCGGCGAGGAGGCGCGCTTCGTGGTGGAGGTCCGGCCCGCGGCGCGCTTCGAGGCCCTGGTGCGCAACCTCTTCGGCCTCGCCCAGGACGGCCGGACCGACGCCCGGGGCATGCCGGGCCTGCTCCAGCGCTCGCTTCTCGCCCGGGAGTTCGCCGACGTCATCCGCTTCACGAAGCCGCACCGCCGAATCCAGGCGGTGCTCTTCAAGATCCTGGCGCCGATCGCCCGGCTGCGCGGCTATCGCGGCAGCTACCCCGAGTACCTGGAGAGGAAGCCTCTCATCCGCCTCTCGGAAGAGACCATGCGGGCGGGCGAGCCCTGACTCACCTCAGGGTCTTCCGGACCTCCTCCCAGCGGGCCAGGGCCGCGTCGAGCCGCTTGCGATAGGTTTCGAAGACCTCGCGCTGCGGTCCGGCCGGCGCCCGGTCCACGCCCTCGACGTCCGTCGCGAGCGCGCTGAGCACGCCTTCCACGGCGCCGAGGTTGTCCTCCGACGGCCCGCCCAGGAAACGGTCCAGGTCCGTGGAGCCGGAGCTCTTCTTCGCCTCCCGGACCTCCTCCAGCGCGCCGACGACCCGGTCCAGCGCCTTGGCGACCTCCTCGTAGAAGGCGAACTGGGCTTCGACGTCAGCGGGCTGGACGCTCACCCGCGGGTCCATGACAACCTCCAGCGGCTGGCTCACGGTGCGGCCGTCCACGGTCAGGCGGACCTCGTAGCGGCCCGGCGATGCGAGGAGACCCTGGGGCACCAAGGGGGTATCCACGCCGGGCGCCGCCGCGATCGAGAAGTCGTACTCGGACACCTTCGGCCGCGGCAGGCGGAGGTTCCAGACGAAACGGTTGTGGCCGGGACGGGCCGGCAGCGGCTCGGGGTCCTGGAGCCAGTCGTCGTCGAAATACTGGTTGGCCGCGGGCCGCTCCGGGGTCTGGTCGCTGCGGAAGCTCCTCGCCACCCGGCCGCGCGGGTCCACGAATTCGAGGACCACCGGCCCCCGGACGCCGGACGGCAGCACGTAGTCGATCACCGCGCCGGTCGGCGGGTTGGGGTTGCGCGGCTCGTCGAGCGGCAGCGGCGTGTCGCGGTTCTGGTTCAGCCCCACCCGGACCGCCTTCGCCGGCGCGAACAGGAGGGTGCCGGCCTTCTGCCGGAGAGGCGTGTAGTCGTCCAGCACCCAGATGGCCCGGCCCTCGGTGGCGGCGATCAGGTCGTCGCCGTGGATGGTCAGGTCGTTGACGCCGCTCGTAGGCAGGTCGAGCTGCAGCGGCTGCCAGCTTCCGCCGTCGTCGAACGAGACGTGGACGCCCGTGCGCGTGCCGGCGAAGAGCAGCTCCGGCCGCAGCGGGTCCTGGCGCACGACGTTGACGTGCGAGCCATCCGGCAGGCCGGAGACCGCGAGGCGCCAGGTCTTCCCGAAGTCGTGGGTGATGTAGACGTAGGGATGGTCGTCGTCCATCCGGTGGCGGTCCACCGCGGCGTAGGCCGTGCCCGGATCGGCCGGCGAGGCCTCGATCTGGGAGAGGCGGCTCCAGTCAGGCAGCCCTTCCGGAGTTGTGTCCTGCCACGTTTTGCCGCCGTCGCGGGTCAGGTGGATGCGGCCGGTGTCGGCGCCCACCCAGACCAGGTCCTTCTCGAGCGGCGAGGGCGCGATGGTCGAGATGACGCCGTAGCCGCAGGCCACCGCGCGCCCGACCGGCACATCTCCAGTGCAGTCTTTCTCATTCTCGACGGCTCCGGTGAGGTCGCCGCTGATCGGCGCCCAGGTCTGGCCGCCGTCGATCGAGCGGAAGAGCACCTGCGCCGAGGCGTAGATCGCATGCGGGGGCAGCTTCGAGATCGCGAGCGGCTGGAGCCAGGTGGTACGGTAGCGCACGGTCCCGGGCCGCGCGCCGTAGCTCGACACCGGCCAGGGCGAGACGTTCTGGACCTGGCCGGTCTTCGCGTCCCAGCGCGAGACCCGTCCGCCGAGACCGCTGCCGTAGACTACGTCCGGGTTGCCCGGGAACGGGATGACGTAGTCGCGCTCGTCCGCGCCGGCCGGCTGCCAGTCGCGGAAGGTGAGCTGGCCATAGTCGCTGCGGCTGGCCGCCGAGATCGAGCCGCTGTCCTGCTGGCCGCTGTAGACCCGGTACGGGAACCGGTCGTCCGTGGCCACGTGGTAGAACTGGCCGGTCGGCTGGTTGTACCAACTGCTCCAGCTCTTCCCGCCGTTGACCGTGACCACCGCGCCCTGGTCGGCGCCGGTGGCCATGCGCTCCGGATGCTCCGGGTCGATCCAGAGGAAATGGTAGTCGTCGCCGCCGGGCGCGCCGCGGAAGAACTCGACCGTCTTCCCGCCGTCCGTGGAGCGCCGGATCGACTGGCCCATGATGTAGACCGTGTCCTGGTCCTGCGGGTCCACGACGAGCGTCGCGAAGTAGGCGCTGGCGAGGCTCGCGGTCGGGTTGACCCGCTGCCAGTTGGCGCCGGCGTCGTCCGAGCGGTAGAGGCCCGGAGCCGGGCCGCCGTCGATCGTGGCATAGACCCGGGAGCCGCGCGATCCGGGAGCCACCGCGAGTCCGATGCGACCGAGGGGGCCCTCCGGAAGACCGTGGCCGGTCAGGCGAGCCCAGGTGCGGCCGCCATCGGCGGACTTCCAGATGCCGCTTCCCGGTCCGACGTTCGGGATGAAGTAGGACAGCCACGGATAGCCGCGCACCTGCCAGAGCGAGGCGAAGACCACCTCGGGCGCCGCCGGGTCGGCGGCGAGGTCGGTCGCGCCGGTCCGGTCGTCCACGAAAAGCACCTTCTCCCAGGTGCGGCCGCCGTCCGCGGTGCGGAAGACGCCGCGTTCCGCGTTCGGGCCGAAGAGATGCCCGAGGGCCGCGACCAGAACCACGTCCGGGTTGCGGGGATCGACGAGGATCCGCCCGATGTGGCGGCTTTCAGCGAGGCCGCGCTTCTCCCAGGTCTTGCCGCCGTCGGCCGAGCGGTAGAGGCCGCTGCCCTGGGTGATGTCCCAGCGGGTGGTGACCTGCCCGGTTCCCACGTAGATCACCTTCGGGTCGCTTGGCGCCAGGGTCATGGCGCCGACCGCCGCCGCGGCCTCCTGCTGGAAGAGCGGCTCCCAGGTGCGGCCGGCGTCGGAGGTCTTCCAGACGCCGCCGTCGGCGGTGCCGACGAAGAAGGTCTCCGTGCCGGGGATGCCTTCGGCGGCGGTGGCCCAGCCGGCGCGGAGCGGTCCGAGGCTGCGCCAGCTCAGGGCCGAAAACGATTCGGGCGGAAGCGCGGCGACAGAGGAAGCGAGGAGGAGGACCGGGGCGAGGCGGCGAGCGTTCATGCCCGGGAGCCTACACCAGCCCGGGCTGATATCCTCTGCCTCCGAAGGAGGCCTCCCCATGCAAGAGTACGTCGAACGCCTTGTGGACCTGACCGACCCCGCCGCCAACCGGATCTACAACCTGAGCCTGGACGAAGCGCGAGAGTGTCTCCTGGCCGGGGACGCAGGAAGTATTGGAGGCATCGAAGGCTCCTTCGCGCTGGTGGCGAAGTCGGGCAGGACGGTCCGCCTGGCGCGCTCGCTCGACCGGCCGCTGCGCTATTTCCTCGCCAAGCGCCAGGAGGGGCCGGCGCTGGTCGTGGCCGACCGCATCGACACGATCCACCACTGGCTGCGCTCCGAGGGGCTCGACGGCCAGTTCCATCCCGCCTACACCCGCATGGTGCCGGCCCACCACGTGGTCGAGATCGAGCTCGTCGGCTGCCCGGACCCGGCGCCGGTCCACACGCGCTTCTTCACGCCGGAGCGCAACACCCTCGGCACCGACCTGGACGGGATCGGCCGAGCCTACGTCGGCGCGCTGGCCGACGAGATCTCCCTCTGGCTCCGGCAGGTACCGGAACGCGAGCCGCTCGGCGTCTGCTTCTCGGGCGGCATCGACAGCGGCGCGGTGTTCCTCGTGACCTATCACGTTCTCCGCACGCTCGGCATGAGCCCGGCGCGGCTCAAGGCGTTCACGCTCGACCTCGGAGACGGTCCGGATCTGGCGCAGGCGCGCGATTTCCTCGACCGGCTCGGCCTCGGGCTCTTCCTCGAAGCGATCGAAGTCGATCCCGCCGGCCTCGACGCCGCCGAGGCGATCCGCGTGCTGGAGGACTACAAGCCACTCGACGTCGAGTGCGCGGCGGTCGGCCTCGCGCTCTGCAAGGGCATCCGTCGCCGGTATCCCGAGTGGCGTTACCTGATCAACGGCGACGGCGGCGACGAGAACCTGAAGGATTATCCGATCGAGGAGAACCCCGAGCTGACCATCCGCAGCGTGATCCACAACCCCATGCTCTACCAGGAAGGCTGGGGCGTCGGAAAGATGAAACATTCGCTCACCTACAGCGGTGGCCTCAGTCGCGCCTACGCCCGGACCTACGCGCCGGCGCGCCGGTACGGTTTCGAAGGCTTCAGCCCGTTCACGAGGCCGTCCGTGATCGCGGTGGCCGAGGGCATTCCGTTCATCGAGCTGACCGATCACGACGTGGCGAAGCTCTATGCGCTCAAGGGTGAGATCGTGGCGCGCGGCGTGCGGGCGGTCACCGGCCTGGAGATGCCGGTCTTCCCGAAGCGGCGCTTCCAGCACGGCGCGCTGCCGGCCGAGAGGCTCCGCGAACGCCTTCCGGCCCGCGAAGTGGACTACCGCCGGCAGTTCCATGCCCTCTACGCCTGAGCCCTACCCGGAGCGGGCCGCCGACCGCGACGCCTGGATCCTGGCCCGCCGAGATGACTCCGCACGCGCCGCGCTCGACCCACGCCGGCCCTACGCGTTTCTCGTGGAGGACGAGCGCGCCGAGGACGGCGAGGTCGTGCCGGTCGCCACCCTCTTCCTCACCAATCGGGAGTGCCCGTGGCGCTGCCTGATGTGCGATCTCTGGCAGAGCACGCTCACCGAAAAGCTGCCGCCCGGCGCCATTCCCGAACAGATCGATCACGCGCTCGCGAACCTGCCGCCGGCGCGCCAGATCAAGCTTTACAACAGCGGCAGCTATTTCGATCCGAACGCCATCCCGGTCGAGGACGACGAGGCGGTCGCCGCACGCGTGAGACATTTCGAACGCGTGATCGTCGAATCGCACCCGGCGCTCGTGGGTGAGCGCTGCCTCCGTCTGCGCGATCTCGTGCAGCCAGCGCAGTTGGAGGTGGCCATGGGCCTGGAGACCGTCCATCCCGTCGCGGGACCGCGGCTCAACAAGCGCATGACGCTCGACGGCTTCGCGCGGGCCGCCGATTTCCTGCGGGACAACGGGATCGCGCTGCGCGTCTTCATCCTGGTCAAGCCGCCGTTCCTCGACGAAGCGGAAGGGCTGGAGTGGGCCTTGCGCTCGCTCGATTTCGCGTTCGACTGCGGCGCCACGGTCGCGGCGCTCATCCCGACCCGATTTGGCAACGGCGCCATGGAATCGCTAGGTAAGCAGGGCCTGTTCTCGCCGCCCAGGCTCGCCACGCTCGAAGCCGCGCTGGCGGCCGGCATTGAAAAAAAGCGTGGTCGCGTCTTCGCCGACCTCTGGGATCTGGAGCGGTTTTCCGACTGTCCGCACTGTTTCGAGGCGCGCGCCGAGCGCCTCCGGATCCTGAATCTCACCCAGACCGTGCCGGCGCTCCCACCGTGCAAATGTTCGACCTAGCGATCGTGGGCTCCGGCTTCGGCGGCTCGCTGCTGGCGATGATCGCGCGCCGGCTCGGCCGCTCCGTGGTGCTGCTCGAAAGAGGCCGGCATCCGCGCTTCGCGATCGGCGAGTCCTCCACGCCGCTCGCGAACCTGCTCCTGGAGGAGATGGCGGTCCACTACGACCTGCCGCGCCTCCTCCCGCTGGCGAAGTGGGGGTCCTGGCAGGGCGAGTATCCGGAGATCGGCTGCGGACTGAAGCGCGGTTTCACCTTCTATCACCCTTCGACCGACCGGCCGCTCCTGGTCGCGGCGAGCCCGCGCGACGAGATCGCGGACACGCACTGGTACCGTCCCGATTTCGATCACTTTCTCGTACGCGAAGCCGAGCGCATGGGAGTGATCTATCATGATCAGGTCGCGCTCGACCGCTTCACGCCGGACACGGGCGAGATCGAAGGAAGCGGTCTCAAAATTCGCGCCCGCTTCGTGGTGGACGCCACGGGGCCGCGAGGCTTCCTCCACCGCGTCCTGAGCCTGCCGGAGGCGCCGTTCGAAAATCTTCCGAAAACCGAGGGGCTGTACGCCCACTTCCGAGGCGTGCGGCATTCGGCGGCTCCGGAAGAAACGCCACCCTATCCGGTGGACGACGCCGCGGTCCATCACGTTTTCGACGGCGGCTGGATCTGGGTGCTGCGCTTCAACAACGGGATCACGAGCGCCGGAGTCGCCGCCGCCATGGACCTGTCCGAGGGCAAGCCGGCCTGGAAACGGCTGCTCGCCCGCCTGCCCAGAGTGGCCGGGCTGTTCGCCGAAGCCGAGCCAATCACACCGTTCATCCACCACAAGCCCCTCGCCTTCCGCAGTGCCCGGGTCGTCGGCGAGCGTTGGGCGATGCTGCCTTCCGCGGCGGGCTTCGTCGATCCTCTGCTCTCGACCGGTTTTCCCATGACCTTGCTCGGCGTAACTCGCCTGGCCGGAATCCTCGAGCAGGAAAGCTTCGAAAAGCTTCCGGACTATGGAGCCGAGACGACCGAAGCCCTGCTCGCCGCCGAGCGGCTGGTCGCCGCGCTCTACGTCAACATGGCCGACTTTCCGCTCTTCTCGGCGCTTTCGCTCCTCTACTTCGCCGCGGCTTCCTACACAGAGACCGCCCGTCGCCTGGGCCGGCCGGAGCTCGCCGGCGCGTTCCTGATGAGCGATCACCCGCGCTTCGGCCCGGAATTGCGTGCTTGCTGCGAAGCGGCCTTGAATCATCCCGATCCGGCAGCGCTGATCGAGCGCATCCACCGCGCCATCGAGCCGATTGACGTGGCGGGCCTCGGCGACCGGCAGCGGCGGAACTGGTATCCGGTCAAGGCTGAGGACCTGCTGAATGCCGCCGGCAAGCTGGGAGCGACTCAGGAGGAGATCCGGGGACTCCTGAGGCGCTCCGGTTTCTGATATCATACGACCCCAAGGTGGACGACAAATGCCTCTTCCCAATCCTCTGATCACGTCAGCAGCCGAGCGTCTAGGCGGCACTCCTGTCTTCGCGGGGACGCGCGTTCCAGTCCAGGCCCTACTCGATTATCTGGAAGGTGGGGACTCTCTGGACGATTTCCTGATGGACTTCCCGTCCGTCACGCGCGAGCACGCGATCGCCGTTCTCGAGGCGGCCAAGTCGGCCCTCCTCGCTCGGACTTCGGCTGCATAACCGGTCTGTGGCTGAAAGTCCTATACGGGTACTCCTGGATACCTGCGTTCCAAGACGTCTGGCGCGGGATCTGTCAGGATTCGAAGTCCGGCACGCCACCGAGATGGGTTGGGGCGACCTGGATGACGGCCCGCTTCTCGAGGCCATGGAGGGACGCTTCGATGCGCTCGTCACCGTCGATCAGAATCTTCCTTATCAGCAGAATCTCAAGGCCCGCACGTTCGCGGTTCTCGTGCTCCGGGCCCATAGCAACCGCCTTACCGATCTTGCGCGGCTGGTGCCCAGGCTGCGTGCCGCTCTGAAGCGAGCGGCGCCCGGTCAATTGATCGAGCTGTCGGAATAGCTATGCTCTGGGGATGTGCGAATCGAAGAACGCCAACCCCGCCGCATGCCCCATCGCCGGCACCACCAGGGCTCGGTCGAGGTGGCGGTTGAATCTCTCGCAGGAGGACTCGGCGATGAACAGGCAGCCGTGGCAGGCGGCGCCTTCCAGGTGTCTCTCGGCCAGGTCTTTCTGTGGTGTGTGTCCGGCGCAGACGGGATCGTTCGAGCAGAGGCGGCCCAGGTCCAGGGCCTGGGTCAGGTGCCTTTTGAGGTTCCTCCCCTGCTCCACCAGGCCTCCGAGAGTGCCTTCGGTCCCGGGGCTTCCGGTCGAGAGGAGGATGGCGGCCATCGGTACCTCGGAGTCGGCCGCGGCGCAGTAGATCCTCTCCCGGATCGCGCTCGCGGCGTAGCCGCATTCGAGCGAGATCGCCGTGATCAACAGGTGTGAAAGGGAGTGCAGGAGGTAGAACCTCACTCCGAGAAACGGCGGCGCCTTGTCCGGTTCTCTCAGCGTTCCGGTCCAGTCCGCGTAGCCGGCGCGCAGCTCGATCTCCCTCTGCCGGACCTCGGGCCTCCATTCCCACTCTCTCACGGCCTTTTCGTCGAGCTGGATGAAGACGCCTTCGCCCCGGATCTCGGTGGCGGGCAGCCAATCCTGCGTCAGCGAGAGCGGCGCGGACTGGACCTCGAGATCGAATTCCCCTTCGAGATCCGGCATGACCGGTTCGAGTCTCGTGAAGCCGATCTGGACTCTCACCTCTCTCAGCTTCGGGACGAGGATCAGGCTTTTGATGTTCGGAACCGGGCCTCCTTCGGGCTCGGCTTTTCTGGCGTAGAAGTCCCCAGAGGCAGGAGGCAGATCGCCGGTCTTCTCGTCGGCCGAGGCGATGAGCTGGCGGTATTCCGCGGTGCGCAGGGGCTCTCTCGAAACCGGGCCTCCCAGGCGGATCTGTTCGATCACGGAGAGGACGTCGGCGTCGGTCTCGGACCCCAGGGCTTGTTTGACTTGCGGGATCTGACGGAAGGCCGCGAGGTTGCCCGCATCCGCCACGCTCAGGATGTCCCAGACCTGGCGCACGGCGGCTTCGAGCTTGCGGCCTCTCTCCGGGATCGAAAGCGCGCTGACTTCCTGGCCGAACCAGGCGTTGCTCGCGCTCCTCACGAGGAGCCTCAGGGGCTCGGTGCAGGCTTCCCGGCCCGCCTCTCCCAGCCACGGACGGTGGCCTCCGCATCCGAGCAGGGATCCCGGAACCAGTGCGGTCGAGAGCCTCTCGCGGGCTCCGCAGGCGCAGACCACTTCGATTTCCGAGAAGTCGCCGGTCGCTCCTTCGAGAAGTCTCAGGCTCGGAGCCGCGCAGGGGCCGTCCTGGTTGCGGTGCGCGAACCAGGCCCAGGGGAATTCCTCGACGTGGCCGCGCCGGCAGGTGGCCACGAAGCGCACCGGCACGGCTTCGGCGCTGCCCGACCGGCCGCAGCGGTGGCGATAGCGCGATCCGCTCGGCTCCAGGCCGTCGGCTCTCACGAGCGCGCGGCAGGCCGGGTTCTGGCAGACGAACCAGCGCGGCAGCTCCAGGACTTCGATGCCGGAGTCCGGCGTGGCTTTCTTGTCGTCGCCCAGCGGCGGCAGCCGGAAGCAGCCTTCCGCGGCCAGGTCCCGGCCCGCGGCCTTGAAGCCCGGCGCCAGCCGGTCGCGCAGGCGCGGCTCCGAGACGATGGATCCGCTCAGGTTCCGATAGCGCCAGAAGTCGAGCCCCCCGATCATCACGGCGTGGTCCACGAGATCGATCATGGCGCCGGGGCCGAAGGTGCGCACGACCTGGCTCCGCCTCACCGAGCCGGCCGGTTTTTCGTAGGCGATCGGTCCCGCGGTCTTTCTCGGGCGCGCCATCAGCCCTGCCCTCCCAGACGGGTCTTCCGCCAGAGGTGGGTGGACGGTTCCACGTCGCGCATGGAGGTGGGTGCAGTGAAGTCCTTCGCTTCCGGCGGCGCCTGCGGGTCCGGCGGGTCGAGGATCTGCCGCAGCATCGGCTTGTCGGAGGTGTTCCTGTCCGCCGCCCAGGGGGAGTAGACGCGCCGGTAGCCCCCGTCCCGCGCGTCCTGCGCCAGTTTTTCCCAGGATTCGACGAGGGCGCGGGCGCGCTTCGCGAGACCGGCCTTCACCGCGTCCTTCCGGCTGTCCGGAATTCCCGGCTGTCCCGCTCCTCTCTCGGCCAGGGCCTCGACGGCCTTGTCCGCAAGGTCGCGGTGGCCGCTCACGGTCATGGCCGCCGCGGACGGGGTGAGGACGGGATCGTCCTGTCTCGCGATGGCGAGCAGGGTGCCGGCGAGGCCGCGGTCGAGCGCCGGGCCCGAGAATGGGGTCAGGCTCGACGCTTCGACGAAGCGGTAGAAGCTCTCGTGATAGGCCGGAAAGCGCTCGTAGTGGGAGCGGTCGCGCGGCTTGTGGAGGTTGAAGCAGGTGACGACGAGCCCCGGCCTCTCCACCTTGCGGCCGACGCGGCTGGAGGCCTGGATGTATTCGCTCGTGGTCTTGGGCTGGCCGGCCACGACCATCAGGCCCAGCCGGTCGATGTCCACGCCCACGGAGATCATGTTGCTCGCCAGCACCACGTCTACGCCGTCCTGCGCTTCGAAAGGTTTCTGAAGCCTCGTCTTGGCGCTCTTGATGCGGCTGATGTCCTCGCGGCTGGTCAGCTCGACGGGCTCGGGCGCGACGCGCCGGTTGCGGAACCAGGGGTGCGGCCCGGTCCAATCCTCCGGCCTGCGGTCCTCGGCCTTGTCGCAGCGGGTGCGGACCTCGTCCTCGACCAGCCGGCGCATGCCTCCCAGCTCGCGCAGGCTGTTGAAGTAGCCGACCAGGGTCATCCAGGCGTCGGCCGTCCCGCCCTCTTCGGTCTGCGGGTCCCAGAGCCGGTTGGCGGCGGCCAGGAGGGCCACGTAGGAGCGCAGGAGGATGGCTTTCATGGCCCGGCCGGTAGCGGCGACGCCCACATAGAGCCGGCCCGGATTCTTTCGGTCCACACGCGCAAACCAGGTCTCGCCGTCGTCCACGCCGGGCGGCGGAAAGACGGAGGTCCGGCCGCGGCCGAAGAGGGAGAGGATCTGTTCGCGCGCTCGCCGGACGGTGGCGGTGGAGGCCAGGATCTTCGGCTTGACGACGGCGCCGTCCACCAGCCTGCGCAGGCAGAGGGTCTCGACCGCGGTCTCGTAGAGGCCGGTCATGGTGCCGAGCGGTCCGGAGATGAGGTGAAGCTCGTCCTGGACGATGAGCTCGGGCGGCAGGAGGCCGTCCTGGAGGGGCGTGCTCTTGCCCGGGATCTGGCCGAGGGCGGCGTCCACGGGCCCCCAGAAGCGCCGGCCTTCGCGCGCCACGGCGCGGCCGAAGAGGAGCCCGGCCTCCCCGCGCCACGGCAGCATGGCGAGCTTGTCCACGGTCGAGAGCAGGAAGGCGGGCAGCTCGCGATAGATCTGTTCGTCCACGAAGAGGACAGGCAACCCTTCCGGATGCCGGCCCGGCGCGAAGTCGCACCGGAAGTTGCCGCAGCCCACGATGACCTCGCCCTGGCCCAGGGTGAGACTGTCGCGGCCGAGCGGGCTGCCGCACCACGGACAGTGGGTCAGCGGGAAGGGGGATTCGGCCTTGGCCGAGGAGCTGTTCTTGTAGTCGAGGATCTGTTTGCGGACCTCTTCCAGGGTATTGGCGGTGGCGGTCCTCCCCACCCAGAGGCCGACGGCGAAGCGGACTCTTCCCAGGTGGTCCGGGTCCTCCCGCCTCAGGGTTTCGAGCGCGCAGACGAGGGTGGCCGCCCGCGCGAGCTGGTCGAGGGTGAGGAGCCTCAGGGTGTAGCGCAGGATGACGGCCACGCCGTAGCCCAGGTCCTGTCTCTCCGTGCCCTGGATCCGCCTCAGGATGAGGACGAAGGCGATGACGCCCAGGTAGGCCTCGGTCTTGCCGCCGCCGGTCGGGAAGAAGATCAGCTCCACGTCGTCCCTGTCCTCGTGTTTCGGATCGGCCAGGGCGGGCAGGTTCAGGAGGAGGAAGGCGAGCTGGAAGAGGTGCCAGCTCGGCCTCTTCGACGGATCGCCCTCGGGATGGCGCTCCGGGTTTCTCTTCCTCGCCGCGAGCGCCATGGCCTCGTTGGCGAGACAGAAGGCGTGGCGCACGTCGCCATCCCACTGGAGCAGCTCGATGCCTTCCTCGATGCGCCGGCAGGCGCGCTCGGCCTGGTCCATCAGCTCGTCCCGGGTCGCTCTCCGTCCGTCCGTTCCGGGATCGAGGGCGCGCTGGGTCGCGATCCATTCGGCGTAGGCGGACCGAATGGGATCGAGGGCGCGGCGGACGGCGTCTCCATCCTCCAACCCGGCCAGGTCTTCCATGGCCGTGACTCCGACGGTGGGGCCGGTGACGACTCGCGGGACTTCGGCGCAGGGGATCCAGGCGGTTCTCACGGCCTGCACCGGCCCATCCCCGGGCGGCACCACGGCCACGGAGACGCCGTGGCCCACGGCGTATTCGCAGCGGTCGCGGAACTGGAGGTCGGCCACGCGCGCGTCGAAGTCCTGCGCGCCGCCGTCGGCGCGGTTCGGCCGCGCCACGATGCCGGCGTCGCAGGCGATCTCCAGGCGGGCCTGGAAGAGGCAGCGGGTGTCCTGGGGCCCGGCCGGGAGCGGCTCGCGGCCGTTGACGAGGAAGAGCGAGAGAGCCCGCGTGCCCGGAGCGGGCAGGTCCACGGTCTCCAGCTTGCCGGCGAGGTAGACGCCGTCGTCGGTGACCCGGATTCCGTCCAGGATCTTCCGCGGGTCGAGCGGCAGGATGCGGGCGACGGGCTCGCGCTCGATCCGGCGCCAGACGCGTTTCGGCCTCCTCTTCTCCCCGGCCTCGCGCTCTTCGGGCTCGTACTCGGCCCAGGAGGCGCGCACGCGGACGGTTTCGGTGCCGGGCGGCAGGAGCACGGAGAGGCCCATGGAGGCCGGGAGCCGGTTCTTCTGCTTGGCCTCGCTCTCGCCTTCGGTGCCCTGCGCCTCTTCGTCGTGGCTGACCTCGGCGGCGAGCTCGTCGTCCTGGGTCGGGTCCTGCTGCAGGTCGCGTCCGCCCTGGGGCGCGAGGAAGCCTGTGAGATACCAGCGCATCGGCGGCAGCGGCAGGACCTCGTCCCCGGTCTCCGGGTCGAACGGGCCGATCAGGTCGGCTTCGAGGGCGCGGACAAGCCTCTCGCGAAGATCGGAAGGACGGTTCGCCATACGTGTAACTCTCTCCCTCTCCATGGTTTCGGCGAGGATATCAGAGGCCCTCACCCCCCGGCCCCCTCACCCGGTCCACCCGGGTCCACCCTCCCCGGGAGACGGGAGACTTGCGGGGATTTGACGCAACACACCGGCGACTCGCGTCAGATTTCCGGTTTGTCGCGTCAAAAAGGAGTCGAGTCGCAACGAAAAGATGGTTTGCCGTTGCGACTCGGGACATTTCTGACGCGACTCACGAGTTTGTCGCGACAGGTATCTGGTTTTTTGACGCGATCCGAAGATTTGTCGCGACGGAAAGATCGAGATCTGACGCGACTGTCGAGATTTTCGACGCGACTCGGACGTGATCCGACGCAACAATCCCGTGAGTCGCGTCAGAAATCCGGCGCGCGGCGGCTGCGCAGGGGTGGCTGGCGGGTGCCGGGCGGTTTGTTGCGGCAAACGGGGAGGCAGTTGCCGCGAATCTCAGTCGAGCAGGGAGCGCTGGGTGTCGTCCTTGGGCTTGCGTCCCCTGGTCTTCTTCGGCGCAGGGGTGGGTGGCGTCCGCTTCTCCTCCTCCGCCCTCTGCGCGTTGAGGAGGAAGAGGCGGTCGAGGACTTCGTCTTCGAAGGCTTCCGGGTGGGGGTCGAGGTAGGGCGGGACCGGGATGTCGGACCAGCCATAGGCGTCGAGCACGGCCCGGTCCATGTCCTCGTGAAGGCGCCTCAGTTCCTCGATGCGCGGGTCGTGGCAGGCGGGGTCCTTGAGGAGGTTGTAGGTGGCGGTCAGGCCCTGCTGGGTGTCCAGCATGAAGGCCGCCCTGGCGCCGTAGAGGCGCTGGCCGATGTCTTCCAGGGACGGGATGACGGTGCGGGGGTCGGGGTGGGGGAAGGGGAAGTTCTCGAAGCAGTCGGAGGGGCTATAACGGAGACGCTCCTCTAGTGACGAGGAGAGAAGTTTCGACCAACACACATGGAATCTCGATTGCAGAACGGCGAAGAACGATAATTGAGACTGGGCAAATACATACAGGGTCTTCGCAAAAAGCCTACTCGCAGGCTGCAGCCCAAAGGATCGGTGCTTGCTGACCGCGGCTGTCACAAAGCACTTGTCGATTTTCTTCAGCGCCTCAGCCATTTCCGGTCGTAAAGCCCAATACCGCCACCAATACTCTCGGAGCCTATCGTTAATTGGACTAGGGCTTAGCGACTCTCTGCCCGGCTTTACTCTTTCTCGTACCCATTCTAAGAGTTCCGGCCAGCGCTCGGCCTCCTTTAGCGACATACTGGAAAAATTGACTACATACCTTTCATGACGTTGTTCAGGGTCTGTATTTAGCTCCTCGCCGCCAATATACGGGAAGATTAATTCCTTATTACGCGCATCCGAAGAGATTAGGCGATCGCGTTCGGCAGGAGTCAAGATAAATCCCTGACTCGCTATGTCTGTACCTTGAGAACAAATACCATAATTAACTCGGAGTGGAAGCGGCTCTCGCCATTCAGCACGAGGTCTCAAGCGCGAGTTTATAACATGCACGGATCTCCCGTCGTACTCGCAACTTATACCATCACGAGTGACTCTGCCTTTACTCATATGAACAACTGAAACATGAACAGCTGCAGCTCCCGGCCAAGCCAACGATCCAACCGCAGAATAAATCAACAAACCCTTATCTTTTAGATATTTAAGCCCCGAGATCCGTGACTCTCCCTCAGCGATCGAATTAGTGGCGATTAATCCAAAAGCACCATGCGTGCCTATGAGGCGGTCAGCCAATCGAAAAAAATGAACGCATAGGTCTGACTTCCCATGCGTTGCTTCATGAACAGCAATCAGCCAGTCACGGTAACCCTTTCCTAAATTTCCCGATACATCAGTCCCGGACATAAACGGCGGATTCCCCACAAACGCATCCATCCAAGCAGCCCCGTTCAACCGTCCGCCATCCAGAGGATCCGGCCGCTCCGCGTAGAACACCTCCGGAAACTCGATCATCCAGTGGAACACCGGAACCTTTTCCCGGATCGCCTGCTGCATCTCGATCAATTCATCCGGAATCTCCCGCCCACCCTCCTTCAGCCACTCCGTGACCACCTGGAGCCGCCGACCGAGCTCCTGCTTCCGTTCCCGGTCCTTCTCCGCCGAGAAAAACGCCCCGACGATCAGATCCGCGATCAGGCGCACCCGCTTCAGCGCGTCCTCGGCATCCTGGAGAAGCCACTCCTTCTCCTTCTGGGCCTCCGGCGACGGGTCCGCCGCCAGTTCCTGGATCCTGCGCCGCTCGGCGATCGCCTCCTCCAGCGCCACCGTCAATTCATCCGACGCGAAATCGATCTGATCCTCCGGCTGCCAGTGGAAGCCGCGGATCTGCTCGAAGGTCAGGCCGACCAGCGAATCGCCGTGGCGCAGGGCATGGTCCAGAAATGTGAACGGAAGCTCGCGGGCCATGGTCTCCAGCCAGAGCGAGATCTTGGCGAGGCCTACGGCCAGGCGGTTCTTGTCCACGCCGTAGAGGCAGGTCTGCGCCACCAGGCGGCGGGCGTGGAGGTTGACGTCCTCGTGAGGAGAGGCCACGAGGTCGGCGCGGCCTTCGCGGGTCCAGGCGGCGACGAGCTGGTCGGCGAGAAAGCGGCAGGCCTCCACCAGGAACGCGCCGGAGCCCATGGCCGGATCGCAGACGCGCAGCGAGAGGATGAGCTCGGACGGCGGCTCCGGTCCCATGGCGGCCAGCAGAGGCTCCAGGGTGCGGCGGACGATCGGCGCGGTGAGGCTCTTCGGCGTGTAGTGGCTGCTCGTGCGGCGACGCTCCTCGCCGGGCTGGATGACGAGCTGGCCCGGCCGAGCCCGCTCGGTGCCGCGGACCCGCAGAGTCTCCAGGACGGTCAGGACCTCGTCCGGCAAGGAGGCTTCGCGGACCGAGGCGGCGAGGCGCTCGGCCTGGGCCTTGGCGAGGCCGGTCTCCTCCTGGAGCCACTTCGCGCGGCGCGCGGGCGCCACATCCAGGACTTCCGCGGCGGTGAGCCAGACGCGGTCCGGACGGAGGCAGACCGCGGGCTCGGCGACGCGGCGGACGTGGTAGCCCATGAGCCGCTCGTACACGCTGCCGATCTGCTCGACGTCGAGAGTGGCATAGGAGAGGCGCTGGCCTTCGAGGAAGACGAGCTTGCGGAGGACCTCATAGATCGTGCCGTCGTCCACGGAGGGGACCTTGAGGGCGGCGCGGCGCTCGTCGTCGAACGGGGCGCTGCCGCCGGAGGACCAGCCTTCGAGGAAGGGGTACGCGTCAGGGTCGAACAGCTCGCCGCGGCGCGGAGGCAGGTGGAGATCGCCATGGCGGACGCCGGACCAGACGGCGCGGAAGAGAGCGAGGAGCCGGTCCCAGGCGCCGAAGCGGAGGGCCATGGAATCGGGGTACAGGCCGGCGTCCCGCTGGAGCTGCTCGAAGAGGCCGAAGACGCTCAGGTGCTCCTGGTAGAGAGGATGCTCGACGGGGAGGAGGCCTTTGTCTTCCGCATAGAGGAGGACGACGAGGCGCAGGAGGACGGTGAGGAGCCCGGCGTAGAGGTGGTCGTCTTCGGCGCGGGCGGCTTCGTCGAGGAGGACGGAGCGGTCGCGGACGGCGGCAGCCTCGAAGCCGCGCAGGAGGATGTCGAGAGCCTGGAAGACCTGTTCGGCCAACTCGTTGGTGACGTTGGCCTGGCGGCGCCGGCTGTCCGCGAGCAGAGCCGGAAGCTGGCGCTCGCGGGCGACGGCGAAGAAGCGCCCGGCGGAGAGAAGCATGACAAAGGCGTCGAGGATGGGCCGTCCGCCGACGGCGGCCATGTCGTCGATCCGGAAGGTGAGAGAGCCGCTCGATTCGCCGTGCGGCGCATGGATCAGGCGCAGCTCGCGGCGGTTGGTCAGGAGCCCGATGGGGACGCGGACGTGGCGCAGGAGGCGGTCGAGCTTGGCGGCCGGAGGGTAGTCCCACGGTCCGGTGACGGCTTCGGGCTTGTCGAAAGGAAGCCCGTCCGGCAGGTCGAGGACGAGCATCACGGGGCCGGGCTCGTCGAGCTTGCGGAGAGCCAGGGTGGGCCGAAGAGTCTGCCGGCCCTCGGGAACGTAAAGGCTGAGATCCGCCTGGAGGGCGTCGCCGGAGTCGAACAGGTCGGGCGTGAGGCCGAGGATCTCGGAGAGGAAATCCGGCAGGTCGCGGATGGCCCGCTCGCCGGTGTCCTCATCGACGACCGGGCAGAGATCGAGCAGCCGCTGCTGGACGGCCGGAGTCTGCCGCGCCATGCACTGGGCCTCGACGAGGACCGGGATGGAGACGACGAGACCCTCGGAAGGCTGGATGAGGCCGAGCCATTCCTGGTGAAAGCGGACTTCGGGGTCGGTCACGGCGGGGGGGATTGTAGCCGACGGCTACCGGGCTGAGTGCGCAGGGATTTTCTTCAGCTCCTCCCCCAGACGATGCTCGGCGTGCCAGAGATCGTGACCCTGCTGTAGGCGAAGCCAGATCCCGGGCCCGTTGCCGCAGAACTTTCCGAGGCGCACGGCCATATCCGGACTGATGCCGGCCTTCCCTGAAAGGACACGATGAAGCGTCTGGCGCGAGACCCGGAGTTGCCGTGCCGCCTCGCTCACCGAGAGATCGAGAGCCGGCAGCACGTCGTCGCGCAGAACCTCGCCAGGATGGATCGGAGGACGCTTCCGGCTACGAACAGGCAGATCTCGGGACATACCTCACCTCTCAGTGGTACTGCTGCAGGTCCTTGTGTCGGAAGTTCCGAATCACTGGAGAAGTGTAACGCGTTGCTTTATAGGCGTCAGCTGAGAAGTGACATTAGCAGCCCCTACCCCCGCGCCTCCGGCCAGAGGTAGACCATGCCTACGGGCTCGCGCCGGGTGAGCACGACCTTGTAGAGATCCTGGATGGCCGCCGGCTCGCTTTCGATCTCCCGGTCGATGGCGAGGAGGCGGCCTTCCATGTGGTCGCGGTCCTGTTCGATCTGGCGGACCTGCTGTTGAGCCTTGGGCTCGGTCGGCGCGAAGGCAAGGGTGAGCTGAGGCAGCTTCGCGAGGGCCTTCTGAATGGCGAGACGCTGGTTGCGGAGGATGCCTTTCAGGGCATCGGACTCGGCGGCGCCCCGCTCGGCGAGCTTGCGCTCGGCTTCGTGGACCAGGGCGTCGGCCTCGGCTTCGACGTGCGGCCAGAGGGTGGCGAAGTCGGCTCTCGCCGAGGCGCGGAGGCGGTCCCGGACGCGTTCGGAGACTCCGCCGTGAGGGTCGCCGTCCGGCGGCAGCTCGCGGAGGATGCGGTTGAGGCGCTCCAGGGCCTTCTCTTCGGCGGCGCCTTCGAAGGGCTGAAGATGATCCGGACCGCCGGCTTCGAACCAGGGCGCGGCCACGGCCACAAGCTGGTCGTGGAGACGGGCGGCGCCGGCGCCGAAGAGGGAAAGGCGGCCGAAGACCAGGACGACGACCTGGGCTCCATAGGGATCGCGCACGGCCGTGACTCGCGAAAGATCGTGCGCGCCATAGCCCTGGGCCAGGAAGCGCGAGAGAAGCCTTTGGACGAACGGGTGCTGGAGATGGAGATGGACGCGGGAGCCGTCCAGCCGGTCCAGGGGCTTGAAGACGACCGGCAGCGGCGGACGATGGCGCCAGTCCCAGAAAGCCTCGTCCCTGCGGCGCGGCGGTCGCAGGGTGTCGAGGGTGGCCTGCCAGGTTTCGGGCAGGCCGGGCAGCACGTAGGCGTTTTCTCCGGCCCATGGTTTCAGGGGGCCGGCCTTGTCCAGGACGAGGGCGGCGTCCACGGCTTCGCGCAGGAGCTCGGGTTCGAATTCCAGGGCGTCCTTCGAGCGCTGGAGGATGCGGCCGGCGTCGTCGATCTCCCGGGCCAGCTTCTGGCGGTCGGCGCGCTCGGACTCCAGCTCCTCGCGGACGGTCTCGCGGCGGCCTTCGAGCTGGTCGGCCTCCTCGAGCGCGACCCGGGACCCGGCGCCGATGCCGAGGTCGAGGATCTCGGCCCAGCGTTCGAGCAGGACGGCGGAGAGTGAGCCCAGCTCCCTCTGGATCGTCTGGACCTTGGCGACCACGACGTCGAGGACGCGGTCTTCCTCGCGCTGCGTGTAGGAGAAATAGTGGCAGCGCACCTCGGGCTCGCGCTGGAGGGTGCGGTCGATACGGCCATTGCGCTGCTCCAGACGCGCGGGGTTCCAGGGGATGTCGAAGTGAAAGAGGTCGGCGCAGTGGCCTTGGAGATTCACGCCTTCGCGAGCGGCGTCGGTCGCGAGGAGGATGCGCACGGGATGCTCGTCCGGAGGCGCGTTGAAGGCGCGCTGGACCTCGTCGCGCGCGTCGTCGGACATGCCGCCATGGAACCGGAGGAGGCGGCGCTCGGCGTCGTCGGTGCCTTCGATGGCGCCGGCGAGCATGCGGTGGAGGTAGCGCTGGGTGTCGCCGTATTCGGTGAAGACGATGACGCGGCGGCCGGTCCAGGCGGTGAAGGCGGCGCGGCCGAGATCTCTTCCGGTGCGGCCCGGAATCGCGCCATGGCACTGATGCTGGCGGATCCAGCCGAGGAGGGCGAGAGTCTTGGCGTCGGGCATGTGGCGCCAGCGCTCGGCGAGACCGAGCATCTCGTCGAGGATCTGCCGGGCGCGGCCTTCGGGTCGGACGAGGCGCCGCGAGGCGGCGGCGATCTCGGCTCCGGTGCTGGCTTCGGAGGCTTCGTCGTCCTGGCCGTATTCGTCGTCTTCAGGAACCGGAAAGGAGAGCTGGGCGTCGTCCCCGGGATCGGCGCCGGCGTTGTCGGCGTGGAGGCGGAGGGTACGGTAGAAGGCTTCGACGCTGCTCAGAAGCCGCTTCTGGAGGTTGATGAAAACGAGCTGGCCGCGTTTGTTCCGGCGCGGCTTGACGAGGGCGGTGTATTCGGCGAGAAGCGCGGACAGGCGCAGCTCGACGGGCTCGACCTGGCCGAGGTCGAGGCGCTGGGCCGCGAAGTCTCCGCCGGGCGCTGACGCTCGGCACGACCAGGAGCCGGCCTCGTGGGTGAGATCGAGCTGGACGAGGCGGCGGACGGGATAGCCTTCGATGCCCAGCTCGCGCAGGTCGGACTTGAGGCGGCGGACCATGACCTTGTCCAACTGGCCGCGCTCGACCTTGACGCCGCGGGTGAAGCGGTTCGGATCGAGGATCTCCAACAGGGCCGAAAAGCTGTTGGAGTGGCCGTTGTGAGGCGTGGCCGAAAGAAAGAGCCGGTGCTCGAAACGGGGCGCCACGTCGCGGATGACGTGGGTGATGCGCGAGTCCACGGCGTAGACGCTGGCGGTGGCCGGCGCGGCGGTGTGGGCTTCGTCGAGGACGAGGAGGCTCTTGCGGGCGCGGTCTCCCAGGGCCTGGAGGAGCGGGTCGCGATATTCGGGCCGGCGCAGGAGCTGGTAGGAGACGACGAACCGGTTGTGGGTCGTCCAGGGGTTGACGGCGAAGCCGCGCTCCTGGCGCCGGCGGGCGACGAAGGCGCGGTTGTAGATCTCGAAGCGGAGGCCGAAGCGGCGCTCCATCTCGTCGCGCCACTGGAGGCAGAGGGCGGCCGGGCAGACGACGAGGGTGAAGTCCACCTGCTGGCGGAGGATCAGCTCCTGGAGGACGAGGCCGGCCTCGACGGTCTTGCCGAGGCCGACGTCGTCGGCGATGAAGAGGTTCGCGCGCGGCAGGTCGAGGGCGCGCTTCAAGGGAGTGAGCTGGTGCTCGATGATCTTGATGCCGGCGCGGAACGGGGCCTGGAAGAGCCGGGCGTCGGTAGCGGTGACGGCGTTCCAGCGCAGGGCGTTGAGATAGGCGGCAAAGGCGCGCGGCGGATCGAGCTGGCCGCGGGTGTCCGGCGCGTGCAGCTCGGGCTGGAGGATGCGCGCGCCGAGCTCGATCTCCCAGAGGACCTCGAGGCGCCGGCCCTGGTTGTCGTCGTCGAGGCCGGCGAGGACGACGCGGGTGGCCTCGCCCGGTCCAGACGGTTCGGAGGTCTCTTCGACAAGGTATTGGCGATGGCGGACCTGGACGACGTCGCCGGGATGAGGCCGGACGTGGCGGACGGGAACGGAGGCTGCAGCCGGGGTCGAAGTTTCGCCTGCGGCCTCGAGAAGACGGGCGAGGAGGGCGGGCCGGGAGCGGCCGGAGTCGTCGAGCCCATGGGCGCGGCAGGCGGCGCGCAACTCGTCGCGGCCGAGGAAGCGGAGCAGCTCCGCCAGAGCAAGACCGGGCGAGGAGGCCATGGCTTCAATCTGGGCCTCCTTGACGGCGCTCGCCGGGATGGGCACACCCAGCTCGCGGCCCACGGCGGCAAGCCGAGCGCGGGTCAGGACCTCGAGGATGCTGCGCGGAGCGGGTGCGGTCACGGTGGGTATCCTAACCGCGCTTCGACGCCGGCGTGACCGGCGCCCGGAACCTCAATCGAGCGAGATCGTGCGGAGCAACACTCCCTTCGGCGAAACCAGCAGCAACGTCTCCTCGTCCTCGTCGCCGACCCAGAGATTCCCGTCGGCGCCGAAGGCGAGAGCATGGGGATCGGAAAACTTCGAAAGCTTCGCGAACGTGGTCACCGCAGAAGCCTTGTCGGTCAATCCCACGACCAGAACCCTCTCGCCGGATGCGTCGGCGATGAACAAGCGGTCTCCGGCGGTATCGATCAGGAACGCGTAAGGCTCGCCGAGCCCCCGGAAGAGAAGCTGGCTCTTGCGGCTCGCCAGATCCACGGCGTGAACGGTCCCGAGAAAAGGGTCCCCGACCAGAAGGCGGGATCGTTTCGCGTCGAGCACCAGGGGCCCGAGGTTCTTCGCGCCCCGGATCGTCGCAAACTCGGCGGGCCTGGTGCCGGGCCGATTCAGATCGAAGCGATAGACCGACGGCCGCCGCGAGTTGACCACATACGCAACCGAGCGCTGGGCATCGATGGCGAGACCTCCCGGCTGCACCGGCTCGGAGCCGAGGCCGAACCAGCCCCACTCTCCGGTGCTCTTTCCGGCACGGTTGTACCGCACCACCCGCGCCAGCATGCCCTGGGGCTGCGGCACGCCCATCGACACCAGGATGGTGTCGCCCTGGCTCGACGGAGAGACCGCCATGTCGGCCGCGCCGAAGGCGCCGAACCCGGAGACGAGCGCGCGGACCTGCCCCGACCTGGGATCGATCACGAAGAGACCGCGCCGGGAATCCAGCACGAGCAGCTCGCCGGAGCCGAGCGTGGCCAGGGCGATGGGGCTGATGCCCGGACCCTTCGCGCTCACGGGCAGGGGCTGCACGAGGAGCAGGCAGGCCGCGAGCAGCCGCGCCGCCCGTCTCATCACGCCGGTTTCGCTCATGTCTCCATCCCTAATCCGGCTTTTCGACGGGCGCCGGCAGGATCTTTCTGACGAAATCGTAGCTTCGAAAACCCAGGAGTCCCATCGAGAATCCGATGAGCGTCGCGGGGATCAGCTCGAACGGGTCGAGCTTGAAGCCCAGGATGCGGACCTCGCTGTCGAGCTTTCCGACCAGGAGCATGGCGACCAGCTCCACGACGATCCCGATGAGCAGAGAGGCCGCAAGGGCCCGGAGCCACTGCGACCGGTCCCGGCGTCCGACGAGGACCGGGACGAAGGACCCCGCGATCGTGCCGAGCGCCACGGCGATGAACAGCAGGGGCGGCCAGGGGACGAAGCGCACCGGCAGCACGATCTCCAGGCTCTGGGGCACACCCCAGGGAGTGCTGTAGTCCAGATAGGCGGTCACGGTTTCGAGCTGGCGCTTGCGGGTTCTGGGGAAAAGGACTCTCGTGAACGCGCGCGAGTTCGGGACCACCTCGAAGACCAGGACCCCGTCGGCCACCGAGGCTGGATTGATCTCGAACTCGCGGAACTGGTCGGAATCGCGGAGCCGCAGTTGGGTCTTCCAGATGTCCTGCTCGCTCGACTGGCGAATGCTCGTGATGCTGACCGGAAGCTTGGTCAGCAGGTTCTTGAGCCGGACCGGAATCTCCTTCCTCGACCCTGGAAGCTCGACCTCCTCCGGCTCGGCCCACGGCGGATACTCCAGATATCTCGGCGATTCGAGGCAGAAGATGGGCAGCGCGATCTTGCCGTACTCCACGGCATCGCCTGAAATCTGGAACTCCACCTCCACCATCTGAGCGAAGAAGGACCCGACCGAATCGCCGACGACCACAAACCGGGTCGGCTGTCCCGGAGAGCTCGGCTTGGGCTCGGCATAGAGCTCGTACCGGAAGTAGCCGCCCCTCGTGGCGAACTTGATTTCGTTCAGATCCGCAAAGACCCGATAGTGAGGGGTCGAGCCCAACTGGACATGCTCGTCCTGGGAACGGATCGGCAGGGCGTCGAGCGGCTCGGAGCCTTTCACCTGGAAGCGGAACTCCCCGCCCGGGACCTGCACGTCTTCGAGGCTGAGCTCCAGCGATGCCGCGGGAAAAGACCAGGCGGCGAAGATCAGGCCCAGAAATACCGAGCACGACAAACCTGGCCGTTGCATTCGGGCAAGCTTACCCTCTTGACCAATCCAGTCAAGGTCCCGCAGCCGCTGCTGCCCTGAACGCTCCCGGCTGCGATACGATCCGGATCGTGCCGAATCCAGCCCCCCTCCTGATGATTCCAGGTCCGGTCGAGCTCTCGCCGACCGTCCTCGCCGCGGCGACGAGCCCTCCGCCGTCCCACACGTCTCCCCGCCTGATCGAGGCCTTTGGCTCGTCGATCGAGCGGATGCGCCAGGTCTGGCAGGCCGACGCGGCGAGCCAGCCCTTCATCCTGGCCGGCAGCGGCACGCTCGCCATGGAAGTGGCCGCGGCCAACCTGATCGAGCCCGGCGACCGCGTCCTGGTGTTGATCACCGGCTACTTCTCCGACCGCATGGTGGAGATCCTGCGCCGGCAGGAAGCGGAGGTCGTCGAGGCCGCGGCTCCGGTCGGAGACGCGCCCTCGGCCGACGCGGTGCGCGAGATTCTCGCCAATGGAAGGGAGACCCGCCGGTTCAAGGCTCTCTTCGCCACGCACGTGGATACCTCGACCGGCGTGCGGATCGATCCCGAGCCCCTCTGCCGCCTGGCGCGCGAGACCGGCGTGCTCGCCGTGTTCGACGGCGTCTGCGCCACGGCCGGCGAGCGCTTCGAGATGGCCGACTGGGGCGCCGATCTCTATTTCACCGCCTCCCAGAAGGCGCTCGGCCTGCCGCCAGGTCTCGCGCTCATGGTCGCGGGCGAGCGCGCGCTCGCCGCTCGGGCAGGCCGCAAGGCCGCTGCGCCGCCGCTGTATCTCGACTGGAATTCCTGGCTGCCGATCCATCGCGCCTACGAGGAGCGCCGCCCGAGCTACTTCGCGACTCCAGCCACCTCGCTGGTGCTCGCCCTGGAGGCCGGCCTCGGCGAGATCCTCGCCTCCGGCGTCGAGGCGCGGATCGAGGCTCACGCCCGCGCCGCCGCCGCGATGCGCGCCGCCTGGACGGCTCTGGGCCTGGGCTTCGTGCCTCGCGAGGCGGTGACCGGCAACACCCTGTCCGTCTTGCGTCTTCCGGACGGCGTCGACGGCGCCGCTCTCCCGCCGAAGGTCCTGGCCCGCGGCGTCGCCGTGGCCGGCGGCCTTCACCCGGCCGTGCGGACCACGTCGTTCCGCGTCGGCCACATGGGCTATACCGTCACCCGGCCGGACTATCTGCGGCGCGCCGTCGAAGCGGTCGGCGGCGCGCTGCGGGAGCTCGGCGTGGACGTGGATCCCGAGGCGGCCCTGGCGTCAGCCGATCTCGCCTAGATACTCCGCAATCAGCCGCGCGAGCTCGCGCACGTTCGGCTCCTGGACCATCGTTCCATGATGGCCCGGCACCCGCTCGACCCGCAGGCCGCCCTTCGCGAGCCTGCGCCAGCCCTTCTTCGGATCGATGCCGGACCACTCCTCCGGACGGACCAGCAGGATCGGGCTTGCGCAGGGCTGTGGCCGATAGGCCCTCGCCGCCTCGATCCGCGACTCGCAGCCCTCCAGGTGGCGCGCCAGGATCGACAGATCGATCTCCTCCCCGGCGATGCCCAGCCGTCTCAGCTCGGCCAGGACCCGCTCGAGCCGGGCCTCGGCGCTCAGGGCCTCCACTTCGTCCGGATGGAGCGTCCAGGCCAGGCCTCTTTCGAAGGCCAGTGCAGCGGCGAGGGTCACCACGCTTCGAGCGGAGCCCCTCGGTTGGTCCGGAGGTCCGCCGGGCGGGGTCGGATCGATCAGCACGGCCACGACCTGCTCGCCCGCGGCTTCGATCTGCCGGGCCATCTCGAAGGCGATGAGCCCGCCCAGCGACCAGCCTCCCAGCCGGTACGGACCCGTGGGCTGCACGGTGCGCAGGGCCGCCACATAGCTGGAGGCCATTTCTTCCAGGGCCGAGACCGATTCGCCGGCCTCCAGGCCGTAGAACGGCTGTTCCGGTCCGAGGTGCTTCGCCAGCGGCAGGTAGGCCTGGACGCCGCCGCCCATGGGATGGACGCAGAAGAAGGGCGGCTTCGAGCCGGGTGTCTGGAGCGGCTGGATCGGTACGAGCGGCGACCACGGTCGGCTCCCGGCCTCTTCCAGGCGGAGCGCCAGGCGCTCGACGGTGCGCGTCTCGAACAGGGCCGCCAGGGGGAGGCTCCGGCCGAGGCGCTGTTTGACCGCCGCCACGAGCCGCATCGAGAGCAGCGAGTCGCCGCCCAGCTCGAAGAAGTCGTCCTGGACGCCGACCCGCGCCAGCTTCAGAAGCTCGGCCCAGATCTCCGCCAGCCGGCGCTCGGTCTCGGTGCGCGGTGCCTCGAAGCGAGCGGTCCCGCCGCGCTCCGGATCGGGCAGCGCACGGCGGTCGAGCTTGCCATGCGCGGTCAGCGGCAGGGACTCCAGCTCCACGATCGCCGAAGGAACCATGTAGGAAGGCAGACGCTCCTGGAGGAACGGCCGCGGATCGAGGCCCGGTCGATCCGGCACCACCCAGGCCACCAGCCGGTTGCCGACCAGACCCGCCGCCGCGTCGCGCACTCCGTCGGCTTCGCGCAGCAGCGACTCGATCTCGCCCAGCTCGATCCGGAAGCCGCGCAGCTTGACCTGGCCGTCGCCACGGCCCAGGAACTCCAGATCGCCCGATGCGCTCCAGCGCGCCAGGTCGCCTGTGCGGTAGAAGCGCCGGCCGTCGCGCTCCACGAAGCGCTCGGCGGTCAGCTCCGGACGGCCCAGATAGCCGAGGGCCACGCCGGGGCCGCCGATCCAGATCTCCCCCGACGCTCCGATCGGAGACGGGTGGCCGTCGCGATCGACGACCCGGATCTCCACGTTCGGCAGCGGCCGGCCGATGCTCGAGCCCGCTGGCTCCGCGCGCCAGCTCGTGGCGATGATCGTCGCCTCGGTCGGACCGTAGAGCACCCGAAGCTCCGCCTCCGGGAAGACCTCGCGCATCCGTGAGAGCAGGTCCGCCGGCACCGCCTCGCCGCCCACGAACAGCGTCCGCATCTTCGGACAGGGGGTCTCGACGCTCTCGACGATCTGCCGCATCAGAGCCGGCACCGCGTGCAGGCGGGTCAGATCCGGCAGCAGCTCCGAAAGCCGCTCCATGTCCGGACCCGGGGAGATCGAGACCAAGTCGCACCGGCCGCCTGACAGAAGCGGGCTCAGAAGCTCGAACAGGAAGATGTCGAACGAGAACGGCGCCAGGCACGCGATCCGGTCCGACCCGTTCCAACCCATCTCCGAGAGGCTCGCCGACAGCGTGTGCGCGAGCTGGGCGTGCCCGACCAGAACGCCCTTGGGCCGGCCGGTCGAGCCTGACGTGTAGATCACGTAGGCCAGATCCGAGGCAACGGCCAGCACCTCATCGCTTTCCTCCTCGGCCAGGATCTCCTGCGTCAGGACCACCTCCGCCCCGGCATCCTCCCTGAGGAAGGACAGGCGCTCCGGCGGGTAGGACGGATCGAGAGGCAGATAGGCGCCGCCCGCCTTCCAGATTCCCAGAAGACCCACCACCATTTCCAGCGAACGCTCCAGATTCAGACCCACGATCGCGCCCGGAGCCACACCCCGCTTGCGCAGAGCCTGGGCCACCTGGTTGGACCGGCGGTCCAGCTCCGAGTAGCTCAAAACCTCCTTGCCAAAGCTCAGCGCCACGGCCTCCGGAATCCTCGACGCCTGGCGCGCGAAGCGCTCGTGGACCGGCTCCCGGGACAGATCGCGCGCCGTGTCATTCCAATCCAAGAGAAGCTGGTGGCGCTCCGCTTCCTTCAACAGCGGGAGAGCGGAGAGAGAGACCTCGCCGCCCGCCTCCAAAGCCTTGGCCATGCCGGAGAGCAGCGACTCCAGGTGCCCCAGCATCCGGATCACCGAAGCGTCGTCGAACCGCGACCGGTCGAAGTTGAGCGCCAGCATCAGCTCCGCGGCGGGCGAGACGTCGAGCGTCATCGGATAGTTGGTCTGCTCGCGCGAGAGCACCTCGACGATGCCCAGGCCGTTCTCGCCGCCGCCGGCCTCGCGCATCGCAGCGTCGATCGGGTAGTTCTCGAACACCAGGATCGACTCGAACAGCGCCCGGCCCCGCGGCACCTCGCTCCAGGCCTGCACCTTCACCAGCGGGCTGTGCTCGTGCTGGCGAAGCTCGGCCTGACTGCTCAACAGCTCGCGCAGCCACGGCAGGAGCGCCGAGGAATCCAGCCGCAGCCGCACCGGCAGGGTGTTGATGAACAGGCCCACCATCGTTTCGACACCCGGCAGCTCGGCTGGACGGCCGGAGACCGTGGCGCCGAACACCGCATCGTCCACGCCCGCCATGCGGCCGAGCAGCAGGCCCCAGGCCGCCTGGACCAGTGTGTTGAGCGTGAGCTGATGCGCGCGGGCCTGCGCCTGGAGCCGGGCGCTCGCATCCGCGGAAAGCCGCAGATCGCGCCGGCCTCGACCCGTCTGCCGGGTCGGGCTTTCCGGCAGCGGCGTGGGCTCGGTCCAGCCAGCGAGCGTCCGGCGCCAGAAGCTCTCGGTCTCGGACAGGTCCCGGCTCTCCAGCCAGGCGATGTAGTCCCGGTATGGGCGGCGGCGCTCCGCGCGCGGCTCCCGGCCCGAGCGCAGGGCACGATAGGCTTCCAGAAGGCTCCCGGTCACCGCCGACAGCGACCAGCCGTCGAGCAGCAGGTGGTGCTGGGACCACAGCAGCCAGTGCTCGGTCTCACCGGTCCTCGCCAGGGTCCAGCGCATCAGCGGGGCCCGCGACAGATCGAAGCCGCGCTGCCGGTCCGCGCTCTGAAGCTCCTCCAACCGCCTCTCCGCCGGCAGTCCTCGCCAGTCCTGACGCTCCAGGACGACTTCCGGATGGCCGTGCACCACCTGGAGAGGACGGTCCAGCTCCTGCCAGTGGAACGAGGTGCGCAGCACGCCGTGGCTCTCCAGGGTCCAGCGGCAGGCCTGTTCGAGAGCCTCCGCGTCCAGCTACCCTTCGATCCGGCAGAGAAGTTGCTCGACGTAGACGCCGGAGCCCGGCGCGAGCATCGTCTCGAAGAGCATGCCTTCCTGAAGCGGCGACAGCGGATAGACCTCCTCGATCCCCCACTCCGAGTCCACGAGCCGGTCGAGGCCTGCCGGCTCCAATCCGGCGAGCGGGAAGTCCGACGGCGTGTAGCCGCCAATGCGTTTCGCGGCCCGGGTCCGGGCGTGATCGATCAGCTCACGCAGGCGGACGAGGAAGCGCTCCGCCCAGGCCTCGACCGTCTCCCGGCGGTGCAAGCCCGTGCTGTAGAGCCAGTCCACCCGCAGACGGCCACCCACCACGACCGCATTCACGTCGAGCCGGTGCTCGCGCTGTGTCTTCGGGCTCACCGCCGCGCCGCCCGGCTCCGGAGCGATCGTGAACAGCGAGCCCTCCGGCAGCACCTGATCGAGCTGGCCCAGGTAGTTGAAGCCGATTTCGGGACGATCCGACGACAGCCCCAGCAGGCCCCAGCCGATCCCTCGCCGCGGGATCGAGCGCAGGTGCTCCTTGACCGACCTGAGCGCCTCGCCCGGATCTTCCGTCTCCATCTCCAAACGCACCGGATAGACGCTCGTGAACCAGCCCACCGTGCGCGAGAGGTCCACTCCTCCCACGATCTCCTCGCGGCCGTGACTCTCCAGCTCCAGCCGCAGCGCCTCGCCGACGAAACAACACTCGAGCGCGGTCAGCAGCACGTCGTCGATCCGCGTCCGGTACGCCGCCGGCACCTCCTGGAGCAGGGACCGGGTCTCTTCCGCTTCGAGCGACACCGACACGCCGGCCATCGTCGCTCCGGTGTTCTCGCCGCCCGGGAAGTCCATCGGCAGGGCCAGAGCCGGCTCGCCGGACTCCCGGGTCCACCAGGGCCGCTCCGAATCCAGGGCCAGACCGCTCAGCCGTTCGGCCCATTCCTTGTAGGACGTCGTCTTGGCCGGCAGGCGCACCGGCTCTCCCGCGAGAAGCTGGCGGCAGGCCGTCTCCAGGTCTTCCAGCAGCACGCGCCAGGAGACCCCGTCCACCGCCAGGTGATGGATCACTAGGAGCAGGCGAGCCTCCCCTTCCGGCAGATCGATCCAGGCGCCGCGAGCGATCGGGCCGGACGACAGATCGAGGCTCCTCTGGATCTGATCCACCGCGGACAGCTCGATCCGCGACCAGCTCGGATCCTCCAGGCCCGCATTCCACTGGCGCCATTCTTCCGAGCCGCGCTCGAAGCGCAGGCGCAGCGCGTCGTGGTGGCCCAGCAGCGCCTCGAAGGCCTGCCGAGCCACCTCCTCCGTCACCGGCGAACGAACGGCCAGCAGCAACGACTGGTTGAAGTGATGGGGCTCGGCCGGGTCCGGCTCCAGGTACAGGCGCTGGATCGGCGTCAGCGGCACCGGACCGGTCACCACTCCCTGCTCGGCCTGCACCGCTTCGGCCGTGCCCGCCACCGACGCCAGCTCCGCGATCGTCGGGTGCTCGAAGAGCTGGCGCGGCGTGATCCGGCAGCCCGAGCGCGCCGCCCTGGACACCACCTGGATGCTCAGGATCGAGTCGCCGCCCAGCTCGAAGAAGTTGTCATGGACCCCGACCCGATCCAGCTTCAGAAGCTCGGCCCAGATCCCCGCCAGCAGGCGCTCGGTCTCCGTGCGCGGAGCCGCGAAGCTGCCGGTTCCCACCCGCTCCGGATCGGGCAGCGCGCGACGGTCGAGCTTGCCATGCGCGGTCAGCGGCAAGGACTCCAGCTCCACGATTGCCGAAGGAACCATGTAGGACGGCAGACGCTCCTGAAGGAAAGGCCGCGGGTCCACGCCAAGCCGATCCAATACCATCCAGGCCACCAGCCGGTTGCCGACCAGGCCCGCCGCCGCGTCGCGCACGCCGTCGGCTTCGCGCAGCAGCGACTCGATCTCGCCCAGCTCGATCCGGAAGCCGCGCAGCTTGACCTGATCGTCGCCGCGGCCCAGGAACTCCAGCTCTCCCGACGCGTTCCATCGCGCCAGGTCACCCGTGCGATAGAAGCGCCGGCCGTCGCGCTCCACGAAGCGCTCGGCGGTCAGCTCCGGCCGCCCCAGGTAACCGCGGGCCACGCCGGGGCCGCCGATCCAGATCTCGCCAGAAGCTCCGATCGGAGCCGGGTGGCCGTCGCGATCGACGACCCGGATCTCCACGTTCGGCAGCGGCCGGCCGATGCGCGAGCCTGCCGGCTCCGCGCGCCAGCTCGTCGCGATGATCGTCGCCTCGGTCGGACCGTAGAGCACCCGCAGCTCGGCTCCCGGGAAGACCTCGCGCATCCGCGACAGCAGGTCCGCCGGCACCGCCTCGCCGCCCACGAACAGCGTCCGCATCCTCGGGCAGGGAGTCTCGACGCCCTCGACGATCTGCCGCATCAGAGCCGGCACTGCGTGCAGACGGGTCAACTCGGGCAGAAGCTCCGAAAGCCGCTCCATGTCCGGACCCGGGGAGATCGACACCAGGTCGCAACGGCCGCCTGACAGAAGTGGGTTCAGAAGCTCGAACAGGAAGATGTCGAACGAGAACGGCGCCAGGCATGCGATCCGGTCCGACCCGTTCCACCCCATCTCCGAGAGGCTCGCCGACAGCGTGTGCGCGAGCTGGGCATGCCCGACCAGAACACCCTTGGGCCGGCCTGTCGAGCCCGAGGTATAGATCACGTAGGCCAGGTCCGACGGAACAGCCAGCGCCTCGTCGCTTTCCTCCTCGGTCAGAATCTCCCGCGTGAGGACCACCTCCACCCCGGCGTCCTCCTTGAGGAACGAGAGGCGCTCCGGCGGATAGACCGGATCGAGAGGCAGATAGGCGCCGCCGGCCTTCCAGATCCCCAGAAGGCCCACCACCATCTCCAACGAACGCTCCAGGCTCAGGCCCACGATCGCGCCCGGAACCACGCCCCGCCGGCGCAGAGCGTGGGCCGCCCGGTTGGACCGGCGGTCGAGCTCCTCATAGCTCAGAGTCTCGTCGCCGAAGCTCAGCGCCACCGCCTCCGGCGTCCTCGCAGCCTGGCGGGCGAAGCGCTCGTGGACCGGCTCGCGGGACAGATCGCAGGCCGTGTCGTTCCAATCCACAAGAAGCTGGTGGCGCTCCGCGTCGTTCAGAAGCGAGAGCGCGGAGAGAGCCGCGTCGCCGCCCGCTTCCAGCGCCCGGGTCATGCCCGTGAGCAACGATTCCAGATGCCCCAGCATCCGGCCCACCGACGCCTCGTCGAAGCGCGACCGGTCGAAGTTGAGCGCCAGCATCAGCTCCGCGGTGGGCGAGACGTCCAGCGTCATCGGGTAGTTCGTCTGCTCGCGCGAGCGGACCTCGACGATGCCCAGACCGTTTTCTCCGCCTCCGCCCTGGCGCATCGCGGCGTCGATCGGGTAGTTCTCGAACACCAGGATCGACTCGAACAGCGCCCGGCCCCGCGGCACCTCGCTCCAGGCCTGCACCTTCACCAGCGGGCTGTGCTCGTGCTGGCGAAGCTCGGCCTGGCTGCTCAACAGCTCGCGCAGCCACGGCAGGAGCGCCGAGGAATCCAGCCGCAATCGCACCGGCAGGGTGTTGATGAACAGACCCACCATCGTTTCGACACCCGGCAGCTCGGCTGGACGGCCGGAGACCGTCGCTCCGAACACCACGTCCTCCGTGCCCGCCATGCGGCCGAGCAGCAGGCCCCAGGCCGCCTGGACCAGCGTGTTGAGTGTGAGCTGGTGCGCTCGCGCCTGCGCCTGGAACCGCGCGCTCTCGACGACCGGAAGCCGCAGCTCGCGCCGGCCTCTTCCCGTCTTCCGGATCGGGCTTTCCGGCAGCGGCGTTGGCTCGCTCCAGCCCGAGAGCGTCCGGCGCCAGAAGCTCTCGGTCTCGGACAGATCACGGCTTTCGAGCCAGGCGATGTAGTCCCGGTGCGGGCGGCGGCGCTCCGCGCGCGGCTCACGGCCCGAGCGCAAGGCGCGATAGGCCTCCAGAAGATTTCCCGTCACGGCCGACAGCGACCAGCCGTCCAGCAGCAGATGGTGCTGGGACCATAGAAGCCAGTGCTCGGCCTCTCCTGTCCTCACCAGCGTCCAGCGCATCAGCGGGGCCCGCGACAGATCGAAGCCGCGCAGCCGGTCGGCGCGCTCCAGCTCCGCCAGGCGGTCCTCGACGTTCTCCGGCGGCAGGCCTCGCCAGTCCTGGCGCTCCAGGACGACTTCCGGCTCGCCGTGCACCACCTGGAGCGGCCGGCCCAGCTCCTGCCAGTGGAACGAGGTGCGCAGCACGCCGTGGCTCTCCAGGGTCCACCGGCAGGCCCGCTCGAGAGCCTCCGCGTCCAGATCCCCCTCGATCCGGCAGAGGAGCTGCTCGACGTACACGCCCGAGCCCGGCGCGAACATCGTCTCGAAAAGCATGCCCTCCTGGAGCGGCGAGAGCGGATGGATCTCCTCGATCCCCCATTCCGAGCCCACGAGCCGATCCAGGGCTGCCTGATCCAACCGGGCGAGCGGGAAGTCCGACGGCGTGTAGCCGCCGATCCGCCTCGCAGTCCGGCTCCGGGCGTGATCGATCAGCTCGCGCAGATGGACGAGGAAGCGCCCGGCCCAGGCCTCGACCGTCTCCCGGCGGTGCAGGGCCGTGCTGTAGATCCAGTCCACCCGCAGACGGCCGCCCGCCACGGCCGCGTTCACGTCGAGCCGGTGCTCGCGCTGCGCCTTCGGGCTCACCGCCGCGCCGGCCGGCTCCGGAGCGATCGTGAACAAGGAGCCCTCCGGCAGCGCCTGGTCGAGTTGGCCCAGGTAGTTGAAGCCGATCTCCGGCCGCGTCGAAGACAGACGCAGAAGGCCCCAACCGATTCCGCGCCGCGGGATCGCGCGCAGGTGCTCCTTGACCGACCGGAGCGCCTCGCCCGGATCCTCCGTGTCCACCTCCAGCCGCACCGGATAGACGCTGGTGAACCATCCCACCGTGCGCGACAGGTCCACGCCGTCCAGCTCCCGGCCATGGCCCTCCAGCTCCACGCGCAATGCGTCGCCTCTGAAACAGCGTGCCAGCGCGGTCAGAAGCACGTCGTCGATCCGCGTCCGGTACGCCGCCGGCACCTCCTGCAGCAGGGCCCGGGTCTCGTCCGTGTCCAGCGACACCGATACGCCGGCCGCCGTCGCCCCAGTGTTCTCTCCACTCGGGAAATCCACCGGCAGGGCCAGCGCGGGCTCGCCCGACTCCCGGGTCCACCAGGGCCGCTCCGATTCCAGGGCCAGATCCTTCAGACGCCCGGCCCACTCCTTGTAGGACGTGGTCTTGGCCGGCAGACGCACCGGCTCTCCGGCCAGGAGCTGGCGGCAGGCCGCCTCCAGGTCTTCCAGCAGAACGCGCCAGGAGACCCCGTCCACCGCCAGATGGTGGATCACCAGGAGCAGGCGTGTCTCGCCTTCCGGCAGGTCGATCCAGGCGCCGCGAGTGATCGGGCCGGATGACAGGTCGAGGCTCCTCTGGATCTCATTCACCGAGGACAGCTCGATCCGCGACCAGCTCGGATCCTCCAGGCCCGCGTTCCACTGGCGCCAACCGTCCGCACCGCGCTCGAAGCGCAGGCGCAGCGCGTCGTGGTGACCCAGCAGCGCCTCGAAGGCCCGGCGCGCCACCTCCTCCGTGACCGGCGGGCGCACGGCCAGCAGCAACGATTGGTTGAAGTGATGAGGCTCGGCCGGATCCGGCTCCAGGAACAGGCGCTGGATCGGCGTCAGCGGCACCGGACCGGTCACCACGTCCTGCTCGGCCTGGACCGCTTCGGCCGTGCCCGCCACAGCCGCCAGCTCCACGATCGTCGGGTGCTCGAAGAGCTGGCGCGGCGTGATCCGGCAGCCCGAGCGCGCCGCCCGAGAGACCACCTGGATGCTCAGGATCGAGTCGCCGCCCAGCTCGAAGAAGTTGTCGTGGACCCCGACTTGATCCAGCTTCAGAAGCTCGGTCCAGATCCCGGCCAGCAGGCGCTCGGTCTCCGTGCGCGGCGCCTCGAAGCTGCCGGTTCCCAACCGCTCCGGGTCCGGCAGCGCGCGACGGTCGAGCTTGCCATGCGCGGTCAACGGCAAGGACTCCAGCTCCACGATCGCCGAAGGAACCATGTAGGAAGGCAGACGCTCCTGGAGGAACGGCCGAGGGTCCACGCCCGGCCGATCCAACACCACCCAGGCCACCAGCCGGTTGCCGACCAGACCCGCCGCCGCGTCGCGCACGCCGTCGACTTCACGCAGCAGCGACTCGATCTCGCCCAGCTCGATCCGGAAGCCGCGCAGCTTGACCTGGTCGTCGCCGCGGCCCAGGAACTCAAGGTCACCGCTCGCGCTCCACCGCGCCAGGTCGCCCGTGCGATAGAACCGCCGGCCGTCGCGCTCCACGAAGCGCTCGGCGGTCAACTCCGGGCGACCCAGGTAGCCGCGGGCCACGCCGGGGCCGCCGATCCAGATCTCGCCCGAAGCTCCGATCGGAACCGGCTGGCCGTTCCGATCGACGACCCGGATCTCCACGTTCGGCAGCGGCCGGCCGATGCGCGAGCCCGCGGGCTCCGCGCGCCAGCTCGTCGCGATGATCGTCGCCTCGGTCGGACCGTAGAGCACCCGCAGCTCGGCTCCCGGGAAGACCTCGCGCATCCTGGAGAGCAGGTCTGCCGGCACCGCTTCGCCGCCTACGAACAGCGTCCGCATCCTCGGGCAAGGCTTTTGAACCATCTCGACGATCTGCCTCATCAGCGCAGGCACGGCGTGCAGACGGGTCAGCTCGGGCAGCAGCTCCGCCAAGCGCTCCATGTCCGGGCCCGGAGAGATCGACACCAGATCGCAACGGCCGCCCGACAGCAGCGGGCTCAGAAGCTCGAACAGGAAGATGTCGAACGAGAACGGCGCCAGGCAGGCGATCCGGTCCGACTCGTTCCAGCCCATCTCCGAGAGGCTCGCCGACAGCGTGTGCGCGAGCTGGGCGTGCCCGACCAGAACGCCCTTGGGCCGGCCGGTCGAGCCTGACGTATAGATCACGTAGGCCAGATCCGATGCGACGGCCAGCGCCTCATCGCTTTCCTCCTCGGCCAGAATCTCCCGCGTCAGGACCACCTCTACCCCGGCGTCCTCCTTGAGGAACGAGAGGCGCTCCGCTGGATAGGCAGGATCGAGAGGCAGATAGGCGCCGCCGGCCTTCCAGATCCCCAGAAGACCCACCACCATCTCCAACGAACGCTCCAGGCTCAGGCCCACGATCGCGCCCGGCGCCACGCCCCGCCGGCGCAGAGCGTGGGCGACGCGGTTGGACCGGCGGTCGAGCGCCTCATAGCTCAGGGTCTCGTCGCCAAAGCTGAGCGCCACGGCCTCCGGCGTCCTCGCGGACTGGCGGGCGAAGCGCTCGTGGACCGGCTCGCGCGGCAGATCGCGGGCCGTGTCGTTCCAGTCCACGAGAAGCTGGTGGCGCTCCGCGTCCTTCAACAGCGGGAGAGCGGAGAGCGCCGTGCCACCGCCTGCCTCCAGGGCCTCGGCCATGGCCGTGAGCAGCGACTCCAGATGGCTCAGCATCCGGCCCACCGACGCCTCGTCGAAGCGCGACCGGTCGAAGTTGAGCGCCAGCAGCATCTCCGCGCCCGGCGACGCGTCCAGCGTCATCGGGTAGTTCGTCTGCTCGCGGGAGCGAACCTCCACGATGCCCAGACCGTTCTCGCCGCCACCGGCCTCGCGCACCGCGGCGTCGATCGGATAGTTCTCGAACACCAGGATCGAGTCAAACAGCGACCGGCCCCGCGGCACCTCGCTCCACGCCTGCACCTTCACCAGCGGGCTGTGCTCGTGCTGGCGAAGCTCGGCCTGGCTGCCCAGCAGCTCGCGCAGCCATGGCAGGAGCGCCGGGGAATCCAGCCGCAGCCGCACCGGCAGGGTGTTGATGAACAGGCCCACCATGGTCTCGACGCCGGCCAGCTCGGCCGGACGACCGGAGACCGTGGCGCCGAACACCACGTCGTCCACGCCCGCCATGCGGCCGAGCAGCAGGCCCCAGGCCGCCTGGACCAGCGTGTTGGGCGTGAGCTGGTGCGCTCGCGCCTGCGCCTGGAACCGCGCGCTCTCGACGACCGGAAGCCGCAGCTCGCGCCGGCCTCGCCCCGTCTGCCGGGTCTGGCTTTCCGGCAGCGGCGTGGGCTCGCTCCAGCCCGAGAGCGTCCGGCGCCAGAAGCTCTCCGTCTCGGCCAGGTCCCGGCTCTCCAGCCAGGCGATGTAGTCCCGGTAGGGCCGGCGGCGCTCCGCGCGCGGATCGCGGCCCGAGCGCAGGGCCCGGTAAGCCTCCAGGAGGCTCCCGATCACCGCCGACAGCGACCACCCGTCCAGCAGCAGATGGTGCTGGGACCACAGAAGCCAGCTCTCGGCCTCTCCGGTCCGGACCACGGTCCAGCGCATCAACGGAGACCGCGACAGGTCGAAGCCGCGCTGCCGGTCGGTGTGCTGCAGCTCCTCCAGGCGGCCCTCCGCCGGCAGACCCCGCCAGTCCTGGCGCTCCAGGACGACCTCCGGCCGGCCGTGCACCACCTGGAGCGGCCGGTCCAGCTCCTGCCAGTGGAACGAGGTGCGCAGCACGCCGTGGCTTTCCAGGGTCCAACGGCAGGCCCGCTCGAAAACCTCCTCGTCCAGATCCCCTTCGATCCGGCAGAGGAGCTGCTCGACGTAGACCCCCGAGCCCGGCGCGAGCAGCGTCTCGAAGAGCATGCCCTCCTGGAGCGGCGACAGAGGATAGACCTCCTCGATCCCCCACTCGGAGCCCGCCAGACGGTCGAGTCCCTCCTGGTCGAGGCCGGCGAGAGGAAAGTCCGAAGGCGTGTAGCCGCCGATCCGCCTGGCGGTCCGGCTCCGGGCGTGATCGATCAGCTCGCGCAGATGGATCAGGAAGTGCTCCGCCCAGGTCTCGATCGTCTCCCGGCGGTGCAGGCCCGTGCTGTAGATCCAGTCCACCTTCAGGCGGCCGCCCGCCACGACCGCGTTCACGTCGAGGAGGTGCTCGCGTCGTACCTTCGGGCTCACCGCCGAGCCGCCCGGCTCCGAAGCGATCGTGAACAGAGAGCCCTCCGGCAGCACCTGGTCGAGCTGGCCCAGGTAGTTGAAGCCGATCTCGGGACGGGACGACGACAGGCGCAGCAGGCCCCAGCCGATCCCACGGCGCGGGATCGAGCGCAGGTGCTCCTTGACCGACCTGAGCGTTCCAACCTCCAGACGCACCGGATAGACGCTCGTGAACCAGCCCACCGTGCGCGACAGGTCCACGCCATCCAGCTCCCGGCCGTGACCTTCCAGCTCAACCCGCAGCGCGTCTCCCGCAAAAACGCGAGCGAGCGCGGTCAGCAGCACGTCGTCGATCCGCGTCCGGTACGCCGCCGGCACCTCCTGGAGCAGGGCCCGGGTCTCCTCCGCATCCAGCGACACCGACACGCCCGCCATCGTCGCCCCGGTGTTCTCGCCACCCGGAAAGTCCACCGGCAGGGCCAGAGCCGGCTCGCCGGACTCCCGGCTCCACCAGGGTCGCTCCGACTCCAGGGTCAGACCGTTCAGCCGTTCGGCCCACTTTTTGTAGGACGTCGTCTTGGCCGGCAGGCGTATCGGCTCTCCCGCGAGAAGCTGACGGCAGGCCGTCTCCAGGTCTTCCAGCAGCACGCGCCAGGAGACGCCGTCCACCGCCAGGTGGTGGATCACCAGGAGCAGCCGCGCCTCGCCTTCCGGCAGGTCGATCCAGGCGCCGCGCGCGATCGGGCCGGACGACAGGTTGAGACTTCTCTGGACCTCATTAGCCGAGGACAGCTCGATCCGCGACCAGCCCGGATCCTCCAGGCCTCCATTCCATTGGTGCCAGCCTTCCGCGGAACGTTCGAAGCGCAGGCGCAGCGCGTCGTGGTGGCCCAGCAGCGCCTCGAAGGCCTGGCGCGCTACTTCCTCCGTCACCGGCGGACGCACAGCCAGCAGCAGCGACTGGTTGAAGTGATGCGGCTCGGCCGGGTCCCGCTCCAGGAACAGGCGCTGGATCGGCGTCAACGGCACCGGACCGGTCACCACGCCCTGCTCGGCCCGGACCGCTTCGGCCGTACCCGCCACCGACGCCAGCTCCGCGATCGTCGGGTGCTCGAAGAGCTGGCGCGGCGTGATCCGGCAGCCCGAGCGCGCCGCCCGGGACACCACCTGGATGCTCAGGATCGAGTCGCCCCCCAGCTCGAAGAAGTTGTCGTGGACTCCGACCCGCTCCAGCTTCAGAAGCTCGGCCCAGACCTCCGCCAGCAGGCGCTCGGTCTCCGTGCGCGGCGCTTGGAAGCTGCCGGTCTCCACCCGCTCCGGATCCGGCAGTTCACGGCGATCGAGCTTGCCGTGCGCGGTCAGCGGCAAGGACTCCAGCTCCACGATCGCCGAAGGAACCATGTAGGAAGGCAGACGCTCCTGCAGGAACGGCCGCGGGTCCACGCCGGGCCGATCCAACACCACCCAGGCCACCAGCCGGTTGCCGACCAGACCTGCCGCCGCGTCGCGCACGCCTTCGGCTTCGCGCAGCAACGACTCGATCTCGCCCAACTCGATCCGGAAGCCGCGCAGCTTGACCTGATCGTCGCCGCGGCCCAGGAATTCAAGGTCACCGCTCGCGCTCCACCGCGCCAGGTCACCCGTGCGATAGAACCGCCGGCCGTCGCGCTCCACGAAACGCTCGGCGGTCAGCTCCGGCCGCCTCAGGTAGCCGTGGGCCACGCCGGGGCCGCCGATCCAGACCTCGCCCGAAGCTCCGATCGGAGCCGGGTGGCCGTCCCGATCGACGACCCGGATCTCCACGTTCGGCAGCGGCCGGCCGATGCGCGAGCCCTCCGGCTCCGCGCGCCAGCTCGTCGCGATGATCGTCGCTTCGGTCGGACCGTACAGCACCCGCAGCTCGGCTCCCGGAAAGACCTCGCGCATCCGCGACAGCAGGTCCGCCGGCACCGCCTCGCCGCCCACGAACAGCGTCCGCATCCTCGGACAGGGAGTCTCGACGCTCTCGACGATCTGCCTCATCAGCGCCGGTACCGCGTGCAGACGGGTCAGCTCGGGCAGCAGCTCCGAAAGCCGCTCCATGTCCGGACCCGGAGAGATCGACACCAAGTCGCACCGGCCGCCCGACAGCAGCGGATTCAGAAGCTCGAAC
>JBEQUE010000227.1:0-3889 GCA_040349255.1 Acidobacteriota bacterium
GGACGTGATGGCCTGCCGCCAGACCGGGTTCGCGATGCTCGCGTCCGGCTCGGTGCAGGAGGCGCACGACCTCGCCCTCGTCGCGCACGCGGCCAGCCTGGAGTCGCGCGTTCCGTTCCTCCACTTCTTCGACGGCTTCCGGACCTCGCACGAGCTGGCGAAGATCGAGGAGCTGACGGACGACGACCTGCGCAGTCTTCTCTCGGAGGAGCCGGTGCGCGCCCACCGTGCCCGCGCGCTGTCGCCGGACCACCCGGTGATCCGCGGCACGGCCCAGAATCCCGATGCCTTCTTCCAGGCCCGCGAGGCCGCAAAACCCTTCTATTCGGCGTGCCCGGGGATCGTCCAGCGGACCATGGACCGGTTCGCCGAGCTGACCGGCCGGCGCTATCGCCTGTTCGACTACACCGGCCACCCCGAGGCCGAGCGGGTGATCCTCCTCATGGGCTCCGGTGCCGAGACGGTGGAGGAGACGGTCGAATGGATGGCTTCGCAGGGCGAGAGGGTGGGGCTGCTGCGGGTGCGCCTCTACCGCCCGTTCTCGATCCCCGACTTCATCGCGGCCCTGCCACGCACGGTGCGCACGCTCGCGGTGCTCGACCGCACCAAGGAGCCGGGCGCGCCGGGCGATCCGCTCTACCTGGACGTGGTCACGGCGGTGTTCGACGAGATGGGGAAGGCGCGGCCGAAGAACCACTTCACGATCGGCATCTACGACGACGTGTCGCACAGCTCGCTCAACTTCGATCCCGAGATCGACATCGAGCCGGACGACGTGGTGCGGGCGGTGTTCTACGGCCTGGGCTCGGACGGCACGGTCGGCGCCAACAAGAACTCGATCAAGATCATCGGCGAGGAGACCGGGCTGGCGGCGCAGGGCTACTTCGTCTACGACTCGAAGAAGGCCGGCGCGATCACCGTCTCGCACCTGCGTTTCGGGCCGCGGCCGATCCGCTCGACCTACCTCATCCGCCGCGCGAACTTCGTCGCCTGCCACCAGTTCGACTTCCTGGAGCGCTACGACGTGCTGGAGACCGCGGTGCCGGGCGCGGTGTTCCTGCTCAACTCGCCGTACGGCGCCGAGGACGTCTGGGACCACCTGCCGATGGAGGTCCAGGAGCGGATCGCGGAGCGCCGGCTGCGCTTCCACGTGATCGACGCCTACGCGGTGGCGCGCGAGGCGGGCATGGGCGGCCGGATCAACACGATCATGCAGACCTGCTTCTTCGCCATCTCGGGCGTGCTGCCGCGGGCCGAGGCCATCGCCCACATCAAGAAGGCGGTGGAGAAGACCTACGGCAAGCGCGGCGCGGAGGTGGTGCGCCGCAACTTCCAGGTGATCGACGCCTCGCTGGCCCGCCTCCACGAGGTGGAGGTGCCCGCGGCCGCGACCTCGAACCGCCGCCGGCCGCCGATCCTCTCGGGCGATCCCGACAAGGTTCCGGAGTTCGTGCAGCGGGTCACGGCGGTGCTCGCCGCGGGCAAGGGCGATTCGCTGCCCGTCTCGGCGTTCCCGGTGGACGGCACCTGGCCGCTCGGCACGGCGCGCTACGAGAAGCGGAACCTGGCGCTGGAGATCCCGGTCTGGGATCCGGCGATCTGCATCCAGTGCAACCAGTGCGCGGTGGTCTGCCCGCATGCGGCGATCCGGCCCAAGGTCTACGAATCCGACCAGCTCTCCGGAGCGCCCGCCGTGCCCGCCACGTTCCAGTCGACGGCCTACAGGGCTCCGGACTTCCGCGGCCTGCTCTACACGCTCCAGGTCGCGGCCGAGGACTGCACCGGCTGCAGCCTGTGCGTGGAGGTCTGCCCGGCGCGCGACAAGGCGAACCCGAAGCGCAAGGCGGTCGACATGCAGCCGCAGCGCCCGCTGCGCGACGCGGAGCGGGAGAACCTCGACTTCTTCCTCGCCCTCCCCGAGCTCGACCGGAGCCGCGTTGAGCGCATCGACGCCAAGGGCTCGCAGCTCTTCCAGCCGCTGTTCGAGTTCTCGGGCGCCTGCTCCGGCTGCGGCGAGACGCCGTACGTCAAGCTGCTGACCCAGCTCTTCGGCGACCGCGCGGTCGTCGCCAACGCCACCGGCTGCTCGTCGATCTACGGCGGCAACCTGCCGACGACGCCCTACTGCACGGACGCGAACGGCCGCGGCCCGGCGTGGGCGAACTCTCTGTTCGAGGACAACGCCGAGTTCGGCTTCGGCATCCGCGTCGCCCTGGACAAGCAGCGCGAGCAGGCCGAGGAGCTCGTGCGGCAGCTCGGCAGCCTCGTGGGCGACGAGCTCGCCGCGGCGATCCTCGCGGCGGATCCGGCGGGCCAGGCCGACGAGACCGGCCTCCAGGCGCAGCGCGGCCGGGTGGAACTGCTCAAGCAGCGGCTGCGGGAGCTGCCCGGCCCCGAGGCTCGGCGGCTGGAGTCGCTGGCCGACACGCTGGTCAGGAAGAGCGTCTGGCTGATGGGCGGCGACGGCTGGGCCTACGACATCGACTTCGGCGGCCTGGACCACGTGATCTCCCAGACCCGCGACGTCAACCTCCTGGTGCTCGACACCGAGGTCTACGCGCACACCGGCGGCCAGCAGTCCAAGGCCACGCCGATGGGCGCGTCGGCCAAGTTCGCGGTGGCCGGCAAGGAGGTGCCCAAGAGGGATCTGGGCCTCTACGCCATGAGCTACGGCCACGTCTACGTGGCGCGGATCGCGTTCGGCGCGAAGATGAACCAGACCGTGCAGGCTCTCCTGGAAGCCGAGGCCTACCCCGGGCCGTCGCTGGTGATCGCCTACAGCCACTGCATCGCCCACGGCTACGACCTCGTGCACGGCGTCGAGCAGCAGCGGCTGGCGGTCGACTCCGGCATCTGGCCGCTCTACCGCTTCGATCCGCGCCGCGCCGCGAAGGGCGAGCCGCCGCTGCTGCTCGACTCGCCGCCGCCGAAGGTGCCGGTGCAGGAGTACATGCGCAACGAGGACCGCTTCCGCATGGTGGAGAAGCAGGACGCGGTGCGCTTCAAGCACCTCGCCGCCGCGGCCCAGCGCAGCGCGGCCCAGCGCTACGCCGTCTACCGCCAGCTCGCCGGCATCACCGTGCCGCAGGGGGACGGCGAGCCGGCGGTGTCCCACACCTGACCGGCGCATCCTGAAACGGAGGACACCATGGACCTGAGCACCCGCTATCTCGGCTTCCACCTCGAGCACCCCATCCTCCCGGGGGCGTCGCCCCTGGCGTCCGAGCTGGATTCCGCGCGCCGCCTGGAGGATGCGGGCGCCCCGGCCATCCTGCTGCCGTCGCTGTTCGAGGAGCAGATCGAAAGGGAGCAGATCGCCACCACCCGGCATCTGGACACCTGGTCCCACGCCCATGCCGAGGCGCTCTCCTACTTTCCCGAGCCCGAGGCCTTCGCGCTCGGACCGGGGCAGTACCTGGAGCACCTGCGCCGGGTGAAGGAGGCGGTGGGCGTGCCGGTGGTCGCGTCGCTCAACGGCACCACCCACGGCGGATGGCTGGAGTTCTCCCGGCTCCTCGAGCAGGCCGGCGCGGACGCGCTGGAGCTCAACGTCTACGCCCTGGCGACGGACCTCGACGAGAGCAGCGAGCTGCTGGAGCGGCGCACCCTGCAGATGCTCTGGGCGGTGCGCAACGCCGTCCGCCTGCCCGTGGCGGTGAAGCTCTCGCCGTTCTACACGGCCCTGGCCCACTTCGCCCAGCGCCTGGACGACCACGGCGTGGACGCCCTCGTCCTCTTCAACCGCTTCTATCAGCCGGACATCGACGTGGAGACCCTGGACGTCAACCCTGCCCTGCGGCTGTCGGACTCCTCGGAGCTCCTGCTGCGCCTGCGCTGGCTGGCGATCCTGGACGGCCGGCTGAAGGCGTCGCTCGCGGCGGGCGGCGGC
>JBEQUE010000253.1:0-23242 GCA_040349255.1 Acidobacteriota bacterium
CACCGCCGACGGCACCGCCCAGGACGACAACCCGGTGACCGAGGACAACGACTACACCCCCAAGTCGCTGACCTCCCAGACGATCCCCGCCGGCAGCTCGACCTACAGCTTCACGGTGTTGGTCAACGGCGACACCGCCCCGGAGACCAACGAGACCTTCTTCGTCAACGTCACGAACGTGACCGGCGCCACGGTCATCGACGGCCAGGGCCAGGGCACGATCGTCAACGACGACGCGGCCCCGAACCTGACGGTCAACGACGTCTCGCTCAACGAGGGCAACGCCGGCACCACGACGTTCACGTTCACCGTCAGCCTCTCGGCCCCGGCCGGCGCCGGCGGCGTGACGTTCGACATCGCCACCGCGGACGGCACCGCCCAGGACGACAACCCCGTCACCGAGGACAACGACTACGTCGCCAAGTCGCTGACCTCCCAGACGATCCCCGCCGGCAGCTCGACCTACACGTTCGACGTGCTGGTCAACGGCGATACCACGCCGGAGAACAACGAGACCTTCCTCGTCAATGTCACGAACGTCACCAACGCCATCGCGACGGACGGCCAGGGCCAGGGCACGATCGTCAACGACGACCTGAACCGCATCCACGACGTGCAGGGCAACGGTTCGGCAACGCCCATCCCGGGCTCGTCGGTTACCGTCGAGGGCGTGGTGACCGGCAACTTCCAGGGCGCCAGCCGGCTGTCGGGCTTCTTCCTGCAGGAGGAGGACGCCGACGCCGACGCCGACCCGGCGACCTCCGAGGGCATCTTCGTCTTCTGCAGCTCCTGCCCGACGGCGGTCGCCGAGGGCCAGCGGGTGCGGGCGACCGGCACGGTCTCGGAGTTCAACAACCTGACGGAGATCACGGCCAGCTCGGCCGGCTCGGTCGTGGTCACCGACGCCGCCAACCACCTCGCCGAGGTGACCGCCTCGCCGATCGACCTGCCGATCGCCGGCGTGGTCGACGACTTCTACGAGGCGCGCGAGTCGATGCTCGTCACCTTCGTCGACACGCTCACCGTCTCGGAGTACTTCGAGCTAGGCCGCTTCGGCCAGATCGTGCTCTTCGAGGGCGGCCGGCCGCGCCAGTTCACCGAGGCGTCGGCGCCGGGCGTCGCGGGCTACACCGCCCACCTCGACGACCTCAACCGCCGGCGGGTGATCCTCGACGACGACGACAACGGGCAGGAGTCGTACCTGTCGCTGGCCGACGGCAGCCAGAACATTTTCCATCCGGTGGCCAACGGCGGCTTCTCGGTCGGCACCCAGGGCGTCGACTTCTTCCGCGGCGGCGACCTGGTCAACGGCCTGACCGGCGTCCTGCAGTGGTCGTTCCCCGGCTTCGGCGCCAACACCTGGCGCATCCGCCCGGTCGCCGCGTCCCCGACGACGTTCACGGTCGCCAACCCGAGGCCGGTCACGCCGCCGGCGGTCGGCGGCGCCATCAAGGTCGCCGGGATGAATCTCCTCAACTACTTCACCACGATCGACACCACGTCGAGCACGAGCACCGGCCCCTGCGCTCCTTCCGGGACGCTGGATTGCCGCGGCGCGGACAGCAACGCCGAGCTCATCCGCCAGCGCGAGCGCGCCTCGATCGTGATCTGCACGCTCAACGCCGACGTTTACGGCTTCATGGAGCTCGAGAACACCACGCCGAGCGCCACGATCACCGACCTCCTCGGCGCGGTCAACACGCGCTGCGGCGGCGCCCACCCGTACGCCTTCGTCAACACCGGCGGCACCCTGGGCACGGACGCCATCCGGGTGCAACTCATCTACCGCACGGGCATCGTCTCGCCGGTCGGCTCGCCTCTGGTCGACCTCGACCCGGTGCACAACCGGCCGCCGACGGCCCAGACGTTCGACGTCGTGGATGCGGCCAACCCGGCGTTCGGCGAGCGCTTCACGGTGATCGCCAACCACTTCAAGTCGAAGGGCTGCCCCGGCACCGGCGCCGACGCCGATGCGGGCGACGGCCAGGGCTGCTTCAACGGCACGCGCACCGCCCAGTCCACCCGCCTGCTCTCCTGGATCAACAGCACGGTGCTGCCGGCGGCCGGCGATCCGGACGTGCTGCTGCTCGGCGACTTCAACTCCTACGCCATGGAGGATCCGGTGACCACGATCGAGGCCGGCGGCTACTCCGACCTCGAGACGGTGTTCCACGGCGCCGCCGCCTACTCCTACCTCTTCTCCGGCGAGCTCGGCCACCTCGACTACGCGTTCGCGAGCACCAGCCTGGGCTCCCAGGTCACCGGCGCGGACGCCTGGCACATCAACGCCGACGAGGTGGACGTGTTCGACTACAACGACGAGGTGTTCGACAGCCCGGGCGAGGCTTCGTTCGACGAGAAGCCGGACGGCTCCGCCCTGGCGCCGCCGCGCGTCGTGTACCAGCCCTCCTCGCCCTGGCGCGCCGCCGACCACGACCCGGTGCTGGTCGGCCTGTTCCAGGTCGCCGATCTGTCGATCACCAAGACCGACGGCGTGACGACCGCGACGCCCGGCGGCTCGGTGACCTACACGATCACCGCCTCCAACGCCGGACCCGACCCGGTGACCGGCGGCACCGTCGCCGACACCTTCCCGGCCGTCCTCACCTGCACCTGGACCTGCGTGGGGGCCGGCGGCGGCACCTGCACGGCTTCGGGCTCGGGCAACATCAACGACACCGTCAACCTGCCGGTCGGCGGCAGCGTCACCTACACGGCGAGTTGCGCGATCTCGGCTTCCGCGACCGGCACGCTCTCCAACACGGCGACCGTTTCCGGCGGCGCCACCTCCGATTCCACTCCGGGCAACAACAGCGCCACCGACAACGACACCCTCACGCCGCAGGCGGATCTGGCGATCACCAAGACGGACGGCGTGACCACGGCGACGCCGGGCGGCTCGGTGACCTACACGATCACGGCCTCGAACGCCGGGCCGAGCAACGCGCCGGGGAGCACCGTGGCCGACACCTTCCCGGCCTCGCTGACCTGCACCTGGACGTGCGTCGGCGCGGGCGGCGGCATCTGCACGGCTTCGGGCTCGGGCAACATCAACGACACCGTCAACCTGCCGGCCGGCGGCAGCGTCACCTACACGGCGAGTTGCACGATCTCGGCTTCGGCCACCGGCACCCTCTCCAACACGGCGACGGTGGCGGCGCCAGCCGGCGTGACCGATCCGACGCCGGGCAACAACAGCGCCACCGACAACGACACGCTGGCGCCCCAGGCGGATCTGGCGATCACCAAGACGGACGGCGTGACCACGGTGACGCCGGGCGGCTCGGTGACCTACACGATCACGGCCTCGAACGCCGGGCCGAGCAACGCGCCGGGGAGCACCGTGAGCGACACCTTCCCGGCCTCGCTGACCTGCACCTGGACGTGCGTCGGCGCGGGCGGCGGCATCTGCACGGCTTCGGGCTCGGGCAACATCAACGACACCGCCAACCTGCCGGCCGGCGGCAGCGTCACCTACACGGCGAGTTGCACGGTCTCGCCTTCGGCTACCGGCACGCTCTCCAACACGGCGGCGGTGGCGGCACCAGCCGGTGTGACCGATCCGACGCCGGGTAACAACAGCGCCTTCGACACCGACACGGTCGACGGCGTCCTCGGCGACTATTTCTTCGGCACGCCGTGCCGGGCCGTGGATACGAGGTCGGGCTCGCCGCTCCAGAACGGGGTGCCCGAGGCGTTCGCCCTGCACGGCGTCTGCGGCATCCCGACGACTGCGAAGGTCGTGGTGCTCAACATCACGGTCGTCTCGGCCACCGGCAACGGCGACCTGTCGGCCTACGCCTCCGACGCCACGCCTCCGGCGAACCCCCTGATGCCGTTCCGGGCGGGTATCAACCGCGGCCAGTTCTTCATCGTGCCGCTGTCCCAGGACGCAGCGGGCGAAGTGGCCATCGAGGCCTCGGTGGCCGGCAACGGCACGGTCCACGTCCTGATCGACGTGATGGGCTGGTTCGAGTAGCCGGAGTCCTCCGGTAGGGGCGCGGCGCTGCCGCGCCCCTACATTCCCTTCATCTCCGCTCACCGCGAAGGCAGGCCCGGCCTTGCTTTGCCAAGACCGTGAGCACGCATCCTTGAATTCAAGGAAAGTCCGGAAAAGTTGTCCTTCCGGAGCCCCCCTGCGGACACTAATAAGAAGGAGCCCCAAAGATTCCGGAGCCGACGCGCCATGCCGCACCCCTCACCGCTGCTCCCGCCGCTCCCGCCGATTGCCGAGCGGGCCGACCTGGTCTACCATGAGTCAGATCCGCCCATGCCGAAGCCTCTGAGTGAAGCCGCCGCGGCGCTGCGGCAGGCGTTGTCCGGCGCCACCCGTGGTCTCGTCGAACGCGAGGCCCTGGCGGAGATGATCGCGCTCGCCGCGGTGGCGGGCGAGCACGTGCTCGTCATCGGCCCGCCCGGCACGGCGAAGAGCGAGGCCGTGCGCCGCATCGCCCGCGCCGTGGACTCGCGCATCTTCGAGTACCTGCTCGGCCGCTTCACCGAGCCGAGCGAGATCTTCGGCCCGATCGACCTGCGCCGGCTCAAGGAGGGCTTCGTCGAGACCGAGACCGGCGGCATGCTGCCGGAGGCCGACTTCGCGTTCCTCGACGAGGTGTTCAAGGGCTCGACGGCGATCCTCAACACGCTGCTCGGCATCCTCAACGAGCGCGTGTTCCGGCGCGGCCACAGCGTGGTCCGCTGCCCGCTGCGGGTCTGCGTCGGCGCCTCGAACGCGCTGCCCGAGGACGAGTCGCTCGCCGCATTCTCGGACCGCTTCCTGGTCCGCATCTTCGTCGATCCGGTGCCGGACCCGCGCCTGGAGGAGCTGCTGGAAGCGGGCTGGGCGCTCGACCATGAGGCCAACGGCTCCGCCTTCCCCCGCGCCACGCTCGCCGATCTCGACGCTCTCGCCGAGGCCGCGCGGCGCTCCGACCTCTCCCGCGTGCGGCCCCACCTGGCGCACGCGATCCGGCTGCTGCGCGGCGCGGGCATCCTGCTATCCGACCGCCGAGCCGTGCACGCCCAGGGCCTGGTGGCCGCCGCCGCGGCGCTCGGCGGCCGCTCCCGGCCCACGGACGCCGACCTCTGGCCGCTCATCCTGGCGGTGCCCACCCGCGAGCAGCAGTCGCTCGCGCGGGAGTGCCTGAGCGAGATCCTGGCGCAGACGGAGAACGCCACGCTGCCCGCCGCCGCGGAGGAGGCCTCGCTCGGGCCGCTCGCCCGGGCCGCGCGCATCGCCTCGGCCGGCCGCGAGGCGCTGCGCGCCCGGCCGCACGGTCCGGAAGAGGCCGAGGAGTGGCTGCTGCGGCTCGAAGGGATCGCCCGCGAGATCGACGCCGGGTTCGCTCCCGAGACCATGCCGGCCGACCTCGTCGAGGTCCGGTCGCGGATCGTGGACGCCCTGCGCGGTGTCTCGGCGGCGCCGCTCGAAGGGATGAAGGTGCCGGCGAGCTCATGACGAGAGACGACCTGCTCCCCGTTGCGTGGCGCCCGCGGCCGGTGCCGCTCGATCCGGTGGGGGTGGCGGCGCGGGGCGGGGCGGCGCGGACGATGGCCCGGCGCCTGCTGGCCCGGGGAGACGAGGCGCTCTCGCGCCTGAGCGGCGTGGCCGGTCCGGACCTGATCATCCTGCTGGGCGACGCGACGGCGCTCCCCTGGGTCGAGGGCGCGGCCTATCTCGGACGCGACGCCCACGCGCCGTCGCTCCTCCTGCCGACAAACCGGGAGCCGGCCGTGCCGCTCCCGCTGCTGGAGCGCGCGCTGCTGATCCGCGCGGCGCGCCTCCACGCCGAGCCGCCGCTCGCCGTGCTGCTCGATCCCCCGCTCCTCGCCTCCACGCTCGAAGCCCGCCCGCTGGTCCGCTCGCAGGTCCAGGCCTGGCTGGAGGGGACCCCGGAGACCCCGGAGGACATGGCCTGATGGACCTGCCGCGCGCGCTCGCCCCGTGGGGCCCGTTCCTCGGCATCTTCCCGCGCGACCTGGCGGTCTCGCTGAGCCCGGTGCTGCAACGGCTCTCGTTCGCGGTCGGCCCGCTTCAGGTGCGGCGCCGCAACGGCGACGGCGAGGTGGACGGCTACGACGGCATCGCCCGGCGCGGCTCGTACGAGCGCCTGCTCGCCTCGGAGTGGATGCTCGCCGACGAGGCGCCGGACGAGTTCGTGCGCCGGGCGGCGGCGGGCGAGCACCTGTTCCTGCGCGTGGCGCGGCCGGTGCCGGTGGGCTCGCGGATTTCGGCGGCGGTGTTCGACGCCGGGCCGGGCCAGCTCGGCTCGCCGCGCATCGCGCAGCTCGCGGCGCTGATCGTCCTCGCCCGGCGGGCCGAGGCTGCGGGCGTGCGCTTCGCCTGGGGCATCCTGCAGGAGCCGGAGTCGCCGCTCCAGCACGAGGTCAACGAGGCGAGCGTGCTGCACCTGCTCCAGGCCCGCACGCCGCACGAGGCGTCGGACGCCCAGATCTCCGCCTGGCACCTGCGCCTCCAGGGCTGGCGCGAGGTGGACGACCTCTGGCTCGTGGGACCGCCGCGGCTGGCCTCGGTGCGCGGCACACGCGGCGCCTCCTTCCTTCAGATCTGGGACGTGCTCGACCCCGAGGCCCGGCGGGTGGCGATCCGCGTCCGCCGCGGCACGCCGGCGGGCACCCTGGCGCCGGCCACGCTCCCGGCCATCACGCTGGAGCTGCCGGACCCGGCAGCCTGCGCGCGCCTCCTGCGCGATCCGTTCTCGGTGGCCGCCGCGGCGCCCGACCGGCTCGCGGCGCGGCTGGTGCCGGCCTCGGACCTGCTGTTCGCGCCGAACGGCTCGAAGCTCTTCGCGCGGGCGGCCGGAGGCGGCGTGGTGGCGTTCCCGGTGCCGAACTCGCCGCGCTCGCCGGCCGGCGCGCCGCGCCTCTACGACCCCTGGCCGGGCCAGGCGGCGACCAGCGTCGGCCTGACCGGCCAGCAGGTGCTGCTCGCCTCGGCGCTGCCGGACGGCGGCGTGGCGCTCTCCTACGCCAGCAAGAAGCGCGGCGGCGGCGGCAGCCCGGGCGTGCCCTGCCCGCCGGGCGACGTGCCGTTCCGGGGCAGTCTTGGAGGGGGGGCCGGTGGGCCGCTCCAGCCGATCTTCCACGTGGCGCTCCACACCTGCCTGCTCGACGCCGAGGGGACGCTCTTCCGCATCCTGGACGGCGGCCTGCTGCGCCTCGCCGAGCGGGTCTCGGCGGCGGCGTTCGTGAGCGGCCATCTCAGCTTCGTGGAGGCGGCCACGCCCGGCTGCCCGGCGCGGCTCACCTCGGTGATCGGCGGCGGCGCGCCGCGGACGGTGCGCATCCTCGACGGGGCCGAGGACGGGGCGCCCGCCTTCTTCGGCTTCGGCGGCCGGCTCACCCATCCCGAGCACGGCCTGGTGGCGGTGGCGCAGAAGGGCGGCGCCTGGGAGATCTTCAGCCGCGGCGGCGCCGGCTTCCTGGTGCCGTTCGACGGCACGCGCGTCCTCGGCGTGGCCCGCGACCGCGAGCGCGGCGAGCCCGGCCTGCTCCTCTTGGAGGAGGACGGCCGCTCGCTCCTCCTGGCGGGCCTGAGCTGGACGCGCAAGCTGCCCACCGGCGCCGCGCCGATCCGCCACGCCGCGGCCTGCCCCGGCGCCCCCTGGGTGGCCTGGGTCACCGTCCATGGCGAGGTGACGGTCTACTCTCTCGACCATGACGCGGTGCTCTTCCGGCGCGTACCGCTCGCCCTCGAGGTCGACGCATGAGAGGCCCGCTGCCACGGGCGCTCGTCCACCGCGGGGTGGTCGAGGCCTCGGGCTTCCTGGTCGACGCCACGCTCGCCGGCCCGCTGGAGGCGCGCCGCCGGGTAGTGGACCTCTGGGTGCCCGGGACCGCGGTCTACCAGGTGGCCCGAGGCTGGCTCGTGCGCCTGCCGGCGCCGCAGCGGGTCGCCTGCGACCTCGCCCCCGGCCTGCCGCTGGTGGCCGAGAAGGTGGCGCCGGGCGGCACGCTCGTCGGCGCGCCGCTCGATCCGGTCGAGCTGCGCGCGCTCGATCCTCCGGCCGGCTCGGTGGTCCGGCCGCGCGCCGGGCACACGGTGGCGGAGCGCCACGCCGAGGCCGACCGCGAAGACCCCGCCGCCTGGCTGGACGTGGAGGGCTTCGGCTTCGCCCCGACCTCGTCGCTGGGCGCGCCTCCCGTCCAGCCGCGGCTCTCCTCGCCGGCGCCGGTCGAGTTCGATGCCCGAACGCGGCTCAAGGGGGTGCCCGCGGCCGCGCCCGAGCTCGCCGAGGTGCTCGCGGCGCTCTCCCGGCGCGAGCCGTCCGGCGAGCGCCCGAAGCCGCCGCGGCACCGGCTCTCGCCGGTGGGCATGATGTTGAACGGCCTGCACACCCTGCGCTGGAGCCTGCGCGGCTGGCGGCGCCCGGCGATCGCGGGAGGCGCCGAAGTCGCCATGGCCCCGTCGGGCACCTGGTCGTTCGGGATCGCGGGCGAGAGGCCCGGCCCGCGGCGTGCCGGCGCGCCGTTCGGCAGCCGGTTCGCCGCCGGCTTCCACCGCCTGTCCGCCCGCCTCCGGGTGGCTTCGAGCCTGTCGTCCTTCCTCGGCCGGCGCAACGCGGCCTACATCCAGCGCATGATCGAGATGTTCGAGGAGGGCGACCTGCTCGAGGCGCTGCGCTACGCCATCCCGCTCGGCAGCGAGGTGGCCGACACGCTCCGGGGGCTGCCGCTCCGCATCCCGTCGCCGCGCAAGGACCTGAGCGTGAAGCCGGACTCGAAGCCGTCCTGGACGGTCGTCCACTTCGCGCCCGATCTCTACGGCGAGCTCCAGCGCATCTACCGCGCGGCCTTCGAGCGCCTGGAAGCCCAGGGGTCTGTGGAGGAGGCGGCGTTCGTGCTCGCCGAGGTGCTCCACGCGCACGAGGAGGCCGTGGCCTTCCTGGAGCGCAACGGCCGGCTCTGGCTGGCCGCCGAGATGGCCGAGGCCCGCCACCTGCCGCCCGGCCTCCTGGTGCGGCAGTGGTTCCTGGCCGGAGACCGGGAGCGCGCCTTCTGGATCGCCCGCCGGACCGGAGCGTTCGCCGACGCCGTGACCCGCCTCGAGCGGACGCGCAACTCGGAGGAAGCCGAGTCGCTGCGCCTGCTCTGGGCCGCGGGCCTCGCCGAGGCCGGCGACTACGCGGCGGCCGTGGACGCGATCTGGCCGATCCCCGAGGCGCGCCACATGGCCCTGGAATGGATGGATCGGGCGATCGAGCAGGGCGGGACCTCGGCCGGTCGGGTCCTGGCGCGCAAGGTGACGCTCGCGCCGGACCTGTTCGAGGAGGTGCGCGACCGGGTCCAGGGCCTTCTGGAGAGCTGGCGGGCCGAGGGCGCGTCGCAGCGTCTGGCTTTCGCGGAGGCGCTCGGCCAAGGCCCCCGCACGCCGGCCGCGCAGACGCTCGCCCGCGCCGCCGTGCGCGCCGTGGCGCGCGACTCGGGCCGCTTCGGCGCCCGCATGTCGCCCGCCCGCTTCCGCCAGCTCGTGGCGTTCGCGGACGACGGCGCGCTCAAGGCCGACGCGCCGGCCCTGCCGCTGCCGGACCGCGAGCCCTGGATCGCCCGCGAAGGGATCTGGAGGATCGAGATCGCGGGCACGGACGCCGGCACGATGCCGGCCTGGGACGTCGCCTTCCTGCCGAGCGGCCTGACCGCCGTGGCGCTGGGCGAGGCCGGCGTGCGGCTCCTCTCCCGCGCCGGCCGGTCGGTGGCGGATCTCGATCAGCCGGCCCACCGGCTGGTGGTCTCGGACCTCGGCGACCGGGCGATCGCGCTGGCTCGCCGGGGAGCCGCCGCGCGGCTGGCGCGGATCGACCTCGCCAGCCGCCGGGCCGAGCCCTGGTGCGACGCCCGGTTCGAGGCCTTCGCCCCGGACTACGACGGCGCGCTCTGGTACGTGGTGTCGCCGGACGGCCTGATCGCGGTGGACGCCACCTCCCGGCGCTTCGACGGGCCCTGGGGCGTGCCGGTCCAGGGCAGGGTCCTGACGCTGGCGCGCTCGGCGAGCCGCTGCTCGCTGGTGACCGGCGGCGAGGATCCGGAGGTCCTGACCTACGAGGCGCCGGCGCTCCAGCTCCGCAGCCGGCTGGAGGTGCCGATCACGGCCCGCGGACGCGTGGGCGGGACGCGCCAGCTCGCCGTGGCGCCGGACGGGTCGGTGGCCGAGCAGTGGGTCTCGGCGGCGGTCCTCCAGTTGAAGCTGCACGGCGCTCCGCCGCTCCAGATCCCGCTCCCCGGCGAGGACTGGGAGCCGGGCGAGCTGGTGCTCTCCGGGGACTGGCTGGTGGGCTCGGCCTACGGTCCCGGATCGGCCCGGGTCTTCCTGGTCCACCGCGGCACCGGCAGGGTCAAGGGAGAGGTGATCCTGGGCCGCGCGAAGCGCGTGACCCTGCACCTCCAGGGCCAGACGCTCAACCTGGCCGACGACCGGGGAAGGATTCTGGTGCTGGACCTGGAGTACGGGCAGATCCGGCGGGATCTGCGGCTATAGCGCCAACAGCTTCCGCGCCAGCTCCTCCGGCGTGGCCGCCTTCACGTCGGCCTCCAGGCCGTCGGCGCCGGGCGGGCGGGGGAAGCCCCACTCCGCGAGCGCGAAGGCGCAGCCGGCGTTCTTCGCGGTCTCGGCGTCGATCCGGGTGTCGCCGACCAGCATCAGGGTCTCGACGGCTACGTCGAAGCGGTCGGCCAGGGCCCGCAGGCCGGCGGGGTTGGGCTTGCGGGTCGGCAGGCTGTCGCCGCCGAGGATCTCCTTGAAGCGCCAGGCGAGGTCGAGCCCCTCCAGGATCTCGATCGAGAGCCGCTCCCCCTTGTTGCTCAGGAGCGCCAGCCGGTAGGCCGGAGCCAGCCCGGCGAGCATCTCCTCGATCCCCGGGTAGGCCTGGGTGGTGTCCAGGCAGACGTCCTGGTAATAGGAGAGGTAGCGGTCGAGGATCTCCCTGAGACGCTCGGAGGTCGGATCCTCTCCCCAGTCCGCCAGGGCGCGGCGGACCAGGACCTTCGCGCCCTCGCCGACCATGACCACCACCTGGTCGAGCGCGAGCGGCGGAAGGCCGAGGTCGGACCGCATCCGGTTGATGGCGGTGGTGATGTCGCGGCGGGAGTCGATCAGGGTCCCGTCGAGGTCGAAGACCAGGGCGGCCGGCCTGGACACGTCAGTCTCCGGCGACGCCTATGAACTCCGCCTCGATCCGTTTCGGCAGGATGCCCGCCTTGTAGCCGCGGTCCAGGAGGAGCTGCACGGCCCGCCTGCCGGCCTCGCCGTAGCCGCGGGTCCAGTCGTTCACGTACATGCCCACGAAGCGGTCCGAGCGCTCCAGGTCGTCCTCCAGCCCGCGGGCGTAGCGGATGGCGTAGCCCAGGGCCTCCTGCCTGTGGTCGAGGCCGTAGGCGATGCTCTCGGTGAGCAGCCGGCAGAGGCGCCGCTTGAGGTCCTCGTCGAGGTCGCGCCGGATGCCGTTGCCGCCCAGCGGCAGCGGCCCGCCGGTCTCCTCTTTCCACCAGACGCCCAGATCCACCACCGGGCGCAGCCCGAGGTCGCCGTAGGTGAGCTGTCCTTCATGGATGACGACCCCGGCATCCACCTTGCCGTCCTGCACCACGTCGAGGATCTCGTCGAAGGGGACGATCTCGGTCTTCACCTCGGGCTGCCAGAGGTGCAGGGCGAGGTTCGCGGTGGTCAGCTTGCCGGGGATCGCGACCTTGCAGCCCACGAGGTCGGCCCGGCCGAGCGGGTTGCGCGAGACCACCACCGGGCCGTAACCGTCGCCGAAGCTCGCGCCCGAGGGCATGAGCTGGTAGCGGTCGGCGAGGTGGGCGTAGGCGTGGAACGACAGGGCCGTGATCTCGTACGTCCCCTGGAAGGCCGCCTGGTTCAGCGACTCGATGTCCTGCAGCACGTGCCGGATCTCCAGCCCTTCGGTGTCGAGCAGCCCCTGGGTCAGCGCGTAGAACATGAACGCGTCGTCCGAGTCGGGGCTGTGGGCGATGCGTACGATCGTCTTCGTCATGGCGCGGGAGGGTATCAGAGAAGGAGGACGGATGTCCCCGGCCGTCCTCTCTTCAGGACGACCGGCGCAGGAATAAAGAAGAAACCGACGGCAAGGAAACGACTTACGCGGCTGGCACACCTGTTGCTGTAGAGAGCCTGGCAGATGCGTCCCACGGGGGCGCAGCCAACTCAGGAGGCACAGCGATGAACACCAGCAAATCCAGGCCGCTCGCGAAGGTCTTCTGGCCGGTGATGCTCCTCACGGCGGCTCTGTCGCTGCCGGTGGACACCCAGGCGGCCCCTTCGCCCAACGCGCGCCATGAGCATTCGGAACGGGCCGACCGGGCCCAGGGCAGGAACCAGCAGAAGCAGCAGAAGCAGGAGGCCAAGAAGCAGGAGAGCAAAACCGAGCGCAGGCAGGCGCAGCAGGTCCAGCGCGTCGAGCTCCAGCGCCAGCAGGCGGCCGCCCAGCGGCGGCAGGCCGAAATCCAGAGGAAAGCCCAGCTCCAGCGTCAGGCCCAGCTCCAGCAGCAGCGCAAGCTGGAGATCCAGCGCCAGGCGAACCTGCAGCGGCAGACCGAGCTGCAGCGCCGGGCCAACCTGCAGCGGCAGGCCGAGCTTCGCCGGCAGGCCGAGCTCCAGCGCCGGTACAACTCCCAGCGCTACGTGGCGCCGCGGAACCGGGTCGGCTATCTCAACGGCAACGCCGGCCGCTACCGCTACTACGACCGCAACAACGGCCGCTACTACGAGTCGCGGTACAGCCGGGGCGACACCATCGTGGTCGACGGCTACCTGACCCGCGAGGGCTACTCGTGCCAGGCGCTGCGCGACGACAACGGCGAGCTCTACATGCTGGTCGGCAACACCTTCGGCCTGCGCGGCGGCGATCATGCCCGGGTGACCGGCCGGGTGGTGGACGGCGGCTACTGCAACTGGGAAGGCACGGCCTTCGAGATCACCGACGTGAAGGCGCTGTGGGCGGACCGTCGCCACCAGGCCGTCTACTACCACCACTCGTACGACGGCGAGAGCTTCGGCGACCGGGACAACTGGTTCGGGCGGCGCCCGCGGGCCTTCTCCAACCGGATCGAGCGCTGACCCTCAGCTGATCCTCATACGCGAACGCCAGGGGCGGAGCCGGGAGACCGGCCCCGCCCTTTTTCTTCTGTCTCCCTACTCGTACACCACGAAGCCCGGCGCCAGGATGCCGTCCGGGTCGAAGCGCTTCTTGGCCTCGCGCACCCGCTCCCACTGGGAGCCGTAGTGGCCGGCCCACTTCTCGGCGGTGTCGAAGGTGACGTAGCCCGAGAGGTAGCGCTTGCCGCCGTAGTGGATCGACAGCTCGCTCGCCATGTCGAGCTGGTTCAGGGCGAGGTCGAGGAACTCGTGCGGCACGCCCGGCAGGATGCCCCAGCCCATCACGTACTCGCCCTCCGGGTGCATGAAGAGCGGCACGTCGGAGCTCGCGGTGCGGGCCGGCCAGAGCAGCACGTGGCCGCCCGGTCCGAGCGCCTGCGGCGGCGTGATCGCGAGCACCGACTCGATGTACTCCCGGGAGGTGTCCCACGGCAGCGTGGTCTCCATCCAGGGGTGCGCCATGTCCCAGTAGCCGCTGCGCCGCCAGAGCGTGAACACCGGGTCCATGCGCTCGCAGAACTCGATCTGCTGGAAGTCGCTGGTCTCCAGGTGCTTGTACGGCGTGAGACCCTGGAGCACGGCCGCGTCGTCGGGCTCCTGGCCGGCGTCGTACTCGACCGTCAGGTGGAGCGGGAACATCCAGTAGGCAAAGGTCTGCACACCCTCCCGCAGCTCCATGCCCTCGCCGATCTTCTTGATCCCCTGGAAGCAGGGCGTGCACCAGGACTCCAGCGAGGAGAAGGTGGCGTTCGACGGGTCCATGACCTTCCGGGAGTCCTCCATCAGGGCGCCCAGGTCGTCGTAGAGCAGGTAGTACTTGCGGACCATCGGCTTGCAGTGCCGCAGGCGGACCTTCGCCCGGGTGATGATGCCGAACTGGCCGAGGCTGCAGCGCACCATGTCGAACAGCTCGCGGTTCTCTTCGCGCGAGCACACCACGACCTCGCCGGCGCCCGTGACCACCTGGAGCTCGTCCACGTTGTCGGCCTGGGTGCCGTAGCGGAAGCTCGCCACGCCGAGGCCGGCCATGGACAGCGTGCCGCCGATCGACACGCCCAGGTTGTTGGTCAGCACCCGCGGCACCATCCCCTTCTCCATCGTGGCCCGGACGAGCTGGCGCCAGACCACGCCGGAGTCGACCGTGGCCGTCTCGCCGGCTTCGTCGATCTCGTGGATGGTCTGCATGGAGGAGGTGTCGACCACCACGCCCACGTCCGTGGTGGCCTGGCCGCTCTGGGTGTGGGCCTGGCCGCGCGGCACGACCGGGATGCGGCGCTCGCGGCAGAAGCGGATCACCTCGGCCACCTCCTCGGCGGAGTGGCAGCGCGCCACGGCGCCCGGCAGGCGGTCCACCATGCGGCCGAAGTCGGACCGGTACTGGTTGCGGACCTCCTCGTCGAGCAGAATTCGGTCGCCGAGAGCTTCCTTCAGCTCGCGGAGGTCTTCGGCGGTATCGGCGATGGTGGTAGGGATATGAACAGTCATAAAGGTCTCCGGAAAAGAGTGGCAGACCTTTGTAGCCGATTCTCCCTACCGTGGCAAGGGCGGGGGCGGGCCTCCGCCGGGCGCTCCGGGCGCGCCGGCCGCCGCCTGGCCCGCCGCGTCCTCGGGAAGCACGGTCCGGTACCCGTCCCGGATCCAGCCGTCGATCCCGCCGTCAACCAGGATTGCGTTCTCGAAGCCGCTCGACACGAGGATGGCCATCCCCTCCTCGCCGCAGGTGTCGTTGCCGCGGCAGTAGACCAGGAACGTGTCGTCCCGGAACGGCGCGATCTCCAGCAGCCGCTCCGACAGCCGTTCGAGCGGGATGTTGCGCGCCCGGTAGATGTGGCCGGTGTCGCCCAGGTACTCCTGGCGGCTGCGCAGGTCGAGGACCAGGACGTCCGGGCTGTCCCGCAGGACCTCGAACGCCACCGGCGGGCTGATCCTGTGGAACGGCGGGCGCTCCCTCCGCCGGAACAGGCGGCAGCCGGCGAGGAGCAGGAGCCCCAGGAGGAACAGGACAAGAATCCGGCGCGTCTTCACCTGGGATCAGCGCTCGGCGTCGATCGCCGCTTCCACCGAGTCGTAAGTGGGGAACAGCGCGTCGAGGCGGGCGACCTGGAGCAGCTTGCGGATGCGGTCGGACGGATTGACCAGGATCAGCTCGCGCTTCGAGTTGCGGAACCGGCCCAGGTAGCCGACCAGCTCGCCGATGCCGGTCGAGTCGATGAAGTTGATCTTCGAGAAGTCGATGATCACGTGGCCCCGGTCGTCGGACAGGGTGCGCTCCAGCGTCTGGGCGAAGAACTGGGCGCTCTCCCCCAGCTTGATGACGCCCTCCACGTTGAGGAGAGTGAATCCGTCGAGATGCTGTTTCTGGACGATCATCGGGGCCTCAAAGTCTAGCACTAGAATAGCGGCATGAGCACGCTTCCCCCTACTCTGCGCCGCGCGGGGCAGGACGACGCCGCGGCCCTCGCCGCGCTCGCGGCGCAGATCTTCGCCGAGACCTTCGCCGAGGACACCCGGCCGGACGACCTCGCCGGGTTCCTGGCGAAGTCGTACGGCGAAAGGCAGCAGTCCGGGGAGATCGCGGACCCCGACGTCGTCACGCTTCTCGCGGAGGCGCCGGAGGGCCTGGCCGCCTACGCCCAGGTCCGCCGCAGCCGGACGCCGCCGTGCGTCGCCGCCGAGGCGCCGGTCGAGCTCTGGCGGTTCTACGTGCAGCGGGACTGGCACGGCGGCGGGCTCGCCCATCGGCTCATGGGCGCCGCGATGGACGCCGCCCGCGAGCTCGGCGGCCGTCACCTCTGGTTGAGCGTCTGGGAGCGCAACCCCCGCGCCATCGCCTTCTACGCGAAGCACGGCTTCCGCGACGTCGGCTCCGAGGATTTCTGGGTGGGCGCGGACTGCCAGACCGACCGCATCCTGGTCGCGGAGGTCCGGCCCGGCGGATGACGCTCAGCGCCGGCCGATGGCGTCGTCCACGAACTGCGCCAGCCGGCCCTGCTCGAGCGGGTCCAGGATCTCGCCCAGCCACTCCTTGAGCGCCTCGGGCTCGCGGAACACGCGCCGGTTCGGGTTGCTCGAGTTGCGGATCACCCGCTCCACCTGGAGGGCGAACAGCGCGCTCTCCCGGATCAGGAAGGCGGTGCGCTCGACCTGGGGGGCGAGAGTGGACAGGAGCTGGATCAGCGTCTCCGCCACCGGCACCGGGAAGACGTCCGCCTGCAGCAGGTCGACGACGCCGACGTACTTGCGCGCCAGCTTCTTGATGATGGCGTGATGCTCGGCGGTGAACTGTTTCACCTCGTCCAGCGTCAGGGGGCTCGCGATCCGCACCTCCACCAGCCTGCCCACCACGTTCTGAGCCTTGTGCATCCGGTCCTCCGGAGTTTTTCACATCGATGGACTGGGGAGTGTACCCTCTTCCGGTGAACCCCGTCACGCCTCCGGCACCGGCGCTGCAATTTTCCGTCGGCCAGCCTCACTCTTCTATCGAGGGAGCGGTCCAGACCGGACTCGCCCCGCGAGAGGAGCCTCGATGTTGGCCGACAACAGCCCTGTTCAGCGCGGGAAGGGCGGAGTCGAATGGACCCGGGAGAGCAGGTCCGTGGGAGGGACCCTCGTCCGCGTCCGTTTCCCACCGGCGGATCCGGAGATGAGCAACGGCCTCAGAGACATTTCCGCGGCGGAGCTCGTGCGCCGGATCCAGGAGGGCGACCCGGCCGCCGACGCGGAGCTGGTCGGGCGGTTCAGCGAAGGCCTCTCGTTCCTGCTGCGGCGCTGGACGCGGGACCGCACGATCGCCGAGGACCTCTTCCAGGAGACGTTCCGGCTCGCCCTGGAGAAGATCCGCAAGGGCGAGGTGCGCGACCCGGAGCGGCTGGCCGGGTTCCTGCGCTCCCTGGCGAAGAACCTGAGCATCGAGCACTACCGGCGCGGCTCCCGGCGGGAGGTGAGGGAGGAGGAGCTGGAGGCCGCCGCCGAGCTGACGACGCCCGAGACCGGGCAGCTCGGCAGCCTCCTGCGCCAGGAGAAGGCGGCCCTGGTCCGCCAGGTCCTGGGGGAGCTCGGTTCCGAGCGCGACCGACAGGTCCTCTTCCGCTTCTATATTGCCGAAGAGGACAAGGAGCAGATCCGCTCCGACCTCGGGCTCACGGGTCCCGAGTTCAACCTGGTCCTGTTCCGGGCACGACGCCGCTATCGGGACCTGTACGAACGGCACGCCGCCAGGGGGGAGGAATAACCATGGACCACCGGCGTATCGAAGAGATGAACATCCCCGACCTCTACGTCACGGGCAGGCTTACCACCGAGGACGAAGAGGCCTTTGAATCCCACCTCCTGGCGTGCCGGGAGTGCCGCGAGCAGGTCGCCTGGGCGGACGACTTCGGCGTCGCCATGCGCGGCGTGGCCGTCGAGGAGGCCGCCCGTACCGCCGCCCGGGCCGGGCTTCTGGTCTGGCTCGCGCGCCGCGGTCCGGCCGTCCGCATGGCCATGACCGCCGCCCTCCTGGCCCTGGCCGCCCTGCCCGCCTGGCTTGTCGCCGAGCGGTCGAGCCTGCAGGAGGAGCTGACAAGGGCACGCGCCGCAGCAGCACGACCCGCTCCTCCCGCCCCGCAACCCTCTCCGGTCCCTCAGAGTCCCGATCCCGCCATGCAGGCGAAGCTGAATCAGCTCCAGCAGGAGGCGAGCCGCCTCGCGGCGGAGCTCGGCCGGGAGCGCGAGATCCACGCCTCGCTCGGCGAGCAGATCGACGCGCTCAAGCAGCCGCAGGCCAACACCTACACCGCGTCGCTGGGAGTCGTCCGCGGGTCGGATGACCTGGGAGAGGTCCTGCTCGGGTCCAGGCCCGAGTTCATCCTCCTTTCGGTGGGGCTGCCCGACGACACCATCCGGCCCTACCGGGCCACGATCCAGGACGCCGGAGGCCGCACGGTCTGGCAGGGATCGGATCTCACTCCGACGCCGAGAGCCACCCTCGACATCCTCGTCCACTCCGACCTGCTCAAGCCCGGGGAGTACCGGATGAGCCTGGAGGTGACGGAGAAAGGCCGCACGGTTCCCGCCGGAGAGATCGGATTCCTGGCCCGCCGAGAGGGCTGATACCATCCCGGGCCGCCGATGGCCCGTTCCGAGAAACATCCTGGCCGTGGCCCGCTCTCGGGGCTGCGGGTGATCGACGCCTCCCGCGTCCTGGCCGGTCCCTACCTCGCCATGCTCCTGGGAGACCTGGGAGCGGACGTGATCAAGGTCGAGAAACCGGACGGCGGCGACCAGACCCGCGGCTGGGGGCCGCCGTTCGTAGGACCGCCCGGCGCGCAGGTCAGCGCCTACTTCGTCTCCGCCAACCGCAACAAGCGCTCGGTCGTCCTCGACCTCAAGGACCCCGAAGGCCGGCGCCTCTTCCGCAGGCTGGTCGCCACGGCGGACGTGCTGGTCGAGAACTTCCTTCCCGGAGAGTGGCGCAAGCTCGGCTTCCGCAGCCGGAAACTCGGGAGCGCCCGTCTGGTCCACGCCTCGGTGACCGGCTACGGCGCCGGACCGGACGCCGACCGTCCGGCCTACGACGTCGTCCTCCAGGCCGAGTCCGGACTGATGTCGCTGACCGGCCACGACAAGGGCGAGCCGGTGCGGGTGGGCGTGGCGGTGATCGACTTCCTGTCCGCGCTCTACGCCCTGTCCGGCGTGCTCGCCGCGCTGGTCGAGAGGGGGGTGACGGGCCGGGGCCGCAGGGTGGAGGTGTCGCTGATCGACGCCGGCACAGCCTTCCTCTCCTACGCCGCGCAGTCCTGGCTCGCGGACGGCCGCCAGCCGCCGGCCCTGGGCTCGCGCCACCCCAACCTCGCCCCGTACCAGGCCCTTCCCGTCCAGGACGGCTGGTTCGTGGTCGGCGTCGGGAGCCAGGACCAGTGGCATCGCTTCTGCCAGGCCATCGAGCGGCCCGATCTGGAGACCGATCCCCGCTTCGCCGCCAACGCCGACCGCATCCGCAACCGGGCCGAGCTCGACGGCCTGCTGGCCGGGATCTTCCGGCGCCGCACCGCCGCGGACTGGGACCGGGCGATGCGCGAGCACCGCATCCCCGCGGCGGCGCCGGCCCGCGTGGGAGAGTCGGTCGAGCGGGCGCTGGAGCGGGGCCAGCTCCTGCCGCTGCCCGCCGGGACCTACGGCGGGCTCGCCACCCTGGCCGCGCCGTTCCTCTTCGACGGCCAGCGCCTGCAGCCCCGCCTGCCGCCGCCCGCCCTGGGCGAGCACACGGAAGAGGTGCTGGCCGAGCTCAGTGCCCCTCGCCCTCGACCGTGACCCACGGCGCCAGGAAGAAGATCAGCGCCATCACCGCGTAGCCGATCGCCCACGGCCAGGCCGGGGTGAGCGAGACCACCGTGTCCGCCGGGGTCCAGGCGTAGGAGTGCATGAGGCCTACACCCGAGAGCGCCGCCGCCACCAGGCACCAGAGCGCCGCCACCCGGAACCGCCGTTCGAGGACCCCGACCGTCGCCGCCGCGAGGATCATGGCGGTGAAGATGAAGCCCTGCTCCAGCGCGAACACGCCGTGGATCCAGGTGTCCGACGCCAGGAAGGCCGGGATGAGCGCCTCCGAGAACGGCGGCCCCCCGGGCAGCCCCATGCCGGCGGCGCGCAGGCCGTTCTTGGCCATCAGCGCGCCCCAGGCGGCCACGCCGGGCAGCAGCCCCACCACCACGGCCGGCGCGTGCTCGCGGGGCGTGGCCTGGAACGCCTGCGCCGTGATCACGAGACCGATCCAGAGCACGATCGCCATGCCGGCGTCGATCGGGATCGCCCAGGCGATGTAGGCGAGCGTGCCGGTCAGTCCGACCAGGGCGAAGAACAGGCCGTTGAGCACCGAGTAGCCGGCCCGCGCGCCCATCGCCTTCCAGCCCGGGTGCCCGATGTAGATCGTGGTCGGGAAGCAGGAGCCGAACAGCGCCGCCGCGAGCGTCCCGATGCCGTTGACGGCGAGCGACGGCCGCGTCTCGTAGGAGTCCCCGGCGGCCTCGGCCGACTCGATGTTCTGAAGCGAGCCGATGACGTTGAACAGACCCATGGGGAGGATCACCGAGAGGTACGCCAGCAGGTCGCCCCGGCCGAGCGAGGCGAGCACGTCGCCCAGCACCGGCACCGGCGGGAAGAACCCGGCGCCGCCCTCGGGGAGCCTGCCGACCGGCGCGATGCCCGTGATCCAGCCGATCGCCGTGCCGAGCGCCACCGCCACCAGCCCTCCCGGCAGCCCGCCGCGGAAGCGCACCCGGCCGAAGTAGACCAGGAGGATGATCGCGAGCGTCGTGAACCCGATGAGCGGCCGGGCGTAGGTGCGGAACAGGAAGCCGATGGCGATGAAGGTGAGCGCGATGCCGGCGAGGGTCGAGAGCAGCGCCGCCCGGGGGGTCGAGCGCCGGACCCTCTCGGCCACGAACGCGCCGGCGAACTCGATCAGCCCGGAGCCCAGGCAGGCCACCAGACCGGCCTGCCAGGCGACGCGCACCGGGTCCGGGTGGCCGGCGGCCGCGGCCACCAGCTTGGCCGGCAGCATCACCAGGAACACATGGGCGAAGAGCGAGACCGTGTTGATGCCGAACGGCAGGGCGCAGACGTCGGTCCGCCCCGTGGCCCGCGCGAGCCGCATCGCCTGCCAGGAGTAGTAGAGGTTCCCGATGATCAGCGACAGCGCCGCCGCGGGCAGGATCCGGCCGTACACCAACTCGGGGGGGAACCCGAGCACGCCGCGGCAGAGCGTGTCGATCAGGAGGAACTGAACGAGGTTGTCGAGCGCGAGCCCGAAGAATCCGTCGACGTCCCCGCGGACCATCCAGCGCATGGCGACCTCCTCCGTCGGTTGAGAGCGGGGGAATGGTAGCGCTCCCGGAGCCGTCGGCGCCAGGGATGGTTGAACTCCACCCGAATTCCACCTATCCTCAAGCCATGGCCCTGAATATCAAGAGCCCCGAGGTGGAGAGCCTCGTGGAAGCCCTCGCCGCAATGACCGGAGAGAGCAAGACGGAAGCCGTCCGCCGCGCGCTCCTTGAGCGCCGGGAGAGGCTCAGCCTGCAGCAGGCTCGCCGCGAGCCCGGCAGCGACTTCCTCCGCTATCTGGAGGAGGAAGTGTGGCCAAAAGCGCCGCCTGGTCAACTCGGCCGCCGGCTCAGCCGTGAAGAAGAGGACGAAATCCTCGGCTACGGACCGGAGGGCCTGTGATTCTCGATACCTCGGCGATCGTCGCCATCACCCTGCGCGAGCCCGGCTACGAAGAGCTCGTGGCCAAGCTCCGCGCCGCCAGCACCCTCGGCATCGGCACTCCGACGCTGACCGAGGCCGGGATGGTGCTCTCGGCACGCCTGGGCGTCGAGCCGCAGGCGCTGCTCGACCGCTTCCTGCGCGACTTCGGCGTCGTGCCGGTGGCGTTCGGCGAGTTGCATTGGAGAGAGGCCCTGGAGGCGTTCCGTCGCTTCGGCAAAGGGAGGCATCCGGCCGCTCTGAACTTCGGAGATTGCTTGAGCTACGCCACCGCCAGGATCGCTGATCATCCTCTCCTCTTCGTCGGTGACGACTTCGCCCGCACAGACATAGCGGCCGCCTGACAACCGCAGGCAGGCGCCTCCACAAGGGAGGTCCGGAGCTTCCTGGTATGCCTTCCCGGCGTGCCCGGGAGGTTCACGGCGTGCCGGAGAGCCTCCCGGGCGCGACGAACAGACCATCCGGCGCATCGGGCAAGGCGCAAACGAGGCATAACGATGGATTTCCGGGGCGGATCACGCCGGGAATCGGGGAAAAACGACACCCACCGCCGTCTCATTCTCAGGTGCTCTGAAGATGTCCCTGAGCCTTCCCAAATGTTTTCCTGAAGACGGCGAGGCCCCCGCCGGCCGAAGCTGTCCCCGGATCGGCGCCGCGGACCTCCCGCCGCGGACCTCACTTGGAGAGATGAGATGACCGTCAAGTCTCGACCGGGACGCCCTCCCAAGGTCACCCCTGAGAAGCTCCCCCATCCCGTCCCGCACCGAGCCGGCCCGCCCTCGCGCGGACGGGCGCTCCTCGAAGAGCACATCCGCGCCGTCCGGAAAAAGCTCGACGCGATCGCCCGCAAAGGCCTTCCCCATCGCGAGGCCGAGGAGTTCCGGTCCTGGGTCTTCTTCAAGCTGGTCGAGAACGACTACCGCATCCTCGGGAGCTGGGAGGGCCGCAGCTCCTTCCCCACCTATCTGAACGTGGTCCTGTCCAACCTGCTGCGCGACTACCGCATCCACGTCTGGGGCAAGTGGCGGCCGACCGCGGCGGCCCGCCGGGAGGGCGCTCACGCCATCCTTCTCGAACGGCTCTGGCACCGGGACCGGCTCCCCCTGCAGGAAGCCATCGACCGCATGCTCTGGGAGCACAAGGTCCCCTTCTCCCGCGCCGAGCTCGAACGGCTCGCGGCCCGGCTGCCCCCGAAGCCGGAATGCCGCGTGGTCAGCGACGAGGAGCTCGAGAAGATCGCCATCGACGGCCGGGTCGAGGAACGGGTCGAGGACGCCGAGCGCGCCCGGCTCGCGGCGCGGCTCCGGTCGGATCTGGTTCCGCTCCTCCGGACCCTCCCGGCCGAGGAACGGCTCCTGCTCAGGCTGAGCATTCGCGACGGTCTCACCGTCGCCGCCATCGCGCCCAGCCTGGGACGCCCCCAGAAGGAGCTGTACGTCCAGCGCGACCGGTGCCTCAGGAAGCTCCGCCAGACGCTCGAAGCGCTCGGCCATCGCCCCGCGGAGATCCGCGATCTCATCGGCGCGCATCTCGGCGAGCAGCTCTCGGACGAGGTCTGGGAGGATTGAGCCGCCTCAGCGCTCCGGCGTCCGCACCGACTCGTCCTCGCCGTCCGGCTGGAGGACGGCGAGCCTGCCGCCGTCCTCGGCGAACCGGACCCGGATCAGGCCGTTGCCCTCGACGGCGAAGAGGGTTCCGCCGATCGGGATCAGCCGGTATTTCGGCCTCCCCTCGCGCTGGTAGTGCAGGCTCCCGCCTTCCAGGGTGACCCTGCGCGGGCCGTAGCTTCCGGCCAGGCGCCGCAGGGTCTCCCCGGGCAGGTCGACCGGCTTCGCGTCGATCCCCTCCCGCAGCCATTTCCTCATGCCG
>JBEQUE010000259.1:0-43036 GCA_040349255.1 Acidobacteriota bacterium
GCTGCGCGAGATCTGCGGCAAGGAGCGCATCGAGGCGAGCGACACGGCGCTGCGGCTCATCGCCCGGGCCGGCGAGGGCAGCGTGCGCGACGCGGTCGCGCTGCTCGACCAGCTCGCCACCTTCGGCTCCGGCACGATCACCGACGAGGACGCCGTCCGCCTGCTCGGCGGTCTCGACACCGCGCTCTTCCAGCGCCTGCTCGAAGCGATCCTCGGCGGCGACGGCCAGGCCGTGAGCCGCGCCGTCCGCCGGATCGAGGACGAGGGCTGGGACCCGCGGAGCGTCTACGGCCAGTTCCTCTCCTTCTGCCGCGACGCGCTCCATCTCGCGATGGGCGGCGATCCCGAGGGGGTCGACCTGCCGGCCGAGGAGTCCCAGGCGCTCGCCGGCATGGCGAAGGAGGCCGGCTACGAGAACGTCCTGCGCCTCCTGCACCAGCTCCTGGGCAGCGAGACCACGGTCCGCCGCAGCGAGAGCGGCGCCCTGGCGGTCGAGATCGCCTGGCTGCGCGCCGCCGAGCTGCCGAAGCTGCGGCGGGTGGAAGAGATCCTCGCCGGAATTGATCGCGTTCCCCCTCTCCCCGGCCCTCTCCCCCGGTCCGGGGGAGAGGGAGCAAAGCACTCTCCGCCGCCGCGTCCGGTCCCCGCACCCGTTCGGCCGCCGGCCGCAGCGCCTGCGAGACCGCCAGCCGCCGCACCCGCTCCGGCGCCTCCGCCTCCGGCGCAACCTCCGGCGCCGAAACCCGTAGTGAACGTCGATCCGGTGCAGGCCTTCCTCGACGAGGTGAGCCGCCGCAAGCAGCCGCTCGCCGCGCACCTCTCCGAGGCCGACGGGATCACCTTCGTGGACGGCCAGCTCACCATCGCCCGGATGCCGGGCGACACCTGGCTGGAGTCGCGGCTGCAGCAGGCGGGCAACCGGCAGGTCCTCGAGGAGGCCGTCGCCGCGGTCTGGGGTCCGGGCACTCCCTGGCGCCTGGTGCAGGGCAGCGGCGAGCGCCGACGACAGGAGGAGGAGGAGCAGACCCGGCAGGCCGCCGCGGCGACGGCGGGGGTTGCTGAAAATCCCACGGTGCAGACCGTTCTCGATATCTTCGGTGGTAAGGTGGAACGGGTTGAAGAGCGTATCAGGGAGGATTGAAGCCAAATGAGCAGCATGCGTCAATTGATGAAGCAGGCCCAGGAGATGCAGGAGCGCCTCCAGCGCGAGCTCAACGAGCTCGTGGTCGAGGCGAGCGTGGGCGGCGGCATGGTGACCGTGAGGATGAGCGGCCACAAGCAGGTCGTCTCCGTGAAGATCGATCCCGAGGCCATGGACAAGGACGACCCCTCGATGCTGGAGGACCTCATCGTGGCCGCGATCAACGAGGCGGGCCGCAAGGTCGAGGAGTCGATGCAGGGCAAGATGGGCTCGATGGCCGCCAGTCTGCCCGGCCTTTTCTGAGCCTCTCTCCGTCACCGCGATGTCCGACCCCCTGGCCCGTCTCATCGGAGAGCTGTCGCGGCTCCCGGGTATCGGGCCGAAGACCGCGACCCGCCTGGCCCACTATCTCCTGAAGGTCCCCGAGGGCGAGGCCCGCAACCTCGCCCAGGCGATCGTCGAGGTGAAGGAGAAGCTTTTCCACTGCTCCTCCTGCAACTCGATCACCGCGGTCGATCCCTGCCGCTGGTGCTCCGACGAGCGCCGCGACCGCACGCGGATCTGCGTGGTGGAGGAGCCCTTCAACATCGAGCCGATCGAGCGCACCGGCGAGTTCAACGGCCTCTACCACGTGCTCCTCGGCGCGCTCTCCCCGCACCGCGGCATCGGTCCGGACCGCCTGGCGATCCCCGGGCTGATGGCGCGGCTCGACGGGGTCGAGGAGGTGCTCCTCGCCACCAACCCGAACGTCGAGGGAGAGGCGACGGCGCTCTACCTGGCGCGCCTGATCAAGCCGCGCAAGGTGCGGGTGACCCGCCTCGCCTTCGGCATGCCGGTGGGCGGCGACATCGAGTACACCGACGAGGTGACGCTGGCCCGGTCTCTGGCCGGCCGGCGGGAGATGTGAGGGGGCCGGGACCCCGATCCCGCGAGCTGTCGAGACGCATCGCGGCCGTCGAAGCTCCGGGCGTCAACACGCTGCCGTCCACCCCCGGCGCCGTCTCGCTCTTCTGGGAGGAGGCCGAGGGCTCCCGGGTCCGGGACGTGGACGGTACCTCTTATATAGACCTGACCTCCGGTTTCGGCGTGGCGGCCGTCGGCCACCGGCATCCCCGGGTCGTGGAAGCGGTGCGAGAGCAGGCCGGCCGGCTGCTGCACGGGCTCGGGGACGTCCACGGCCATCCGCTCCGGGTGGAGCTGGCGGAGAGGCTGGTGCGGCTCGCGCCGGTGGCGTCGGCGAATACCCCGCAGGTCTTCTTCTCCATCTCGGGCTCCGAGGCGGTGGAGATCGCGATCAAGACAGCGCTCGCCCATACCCGGCGTCCGGGCGTGCTCGCCTTCGAGCCGTCCTACCACGGTCTGACGATGGGAGCGCTCGCGGTCACCTCGCGGCCCGAGTTCAGGAAGCCGTTCGAGGATCACCTCCACGGCCATGTCCACCGTCTCCCCTTCGCCTGCGACCCCGGGCAGGTGGAGTCGACGCTGCAGGCGGGAAAGATCGGAGCGGTGGTGGTCGAGCCGATCGTGGGGCGGGAAGGGATCCTGGTGCCGCCGTCAGGCTGGCTGTCTGAGGTCGCCAAGTCCTGCCAGCGGAATGGGACCCTGCTGATTGCCGACGAGGTGTTCACCGGCTTCGGCCGCACCGGTCGCTGGTTCGCGGTCGAGCACGAAGGCGTGCGTCCGGACATCCTCTGTTGCGGCAAGGCTTTGGGAGGAGGCATGCCGATCGCTGCCGTTCTGGCGCGCCGCGAGCTCTTCCGCGTCTGGGAGACCAGGAAGGAAGCGCTCCACACCGCCACCTTCGTGGCGAACCCGGTCGCCTGCGCCGCCGCGCTGGCTACGCTGTCCGTGATCGAGGAGGAGGATCTGCCCGGCCGCGCCGCGACAATAGGCGAGTGGGTAGGGCGCCGTCTCGCCTCCTTCGGTCCGTCGCGGGGCCGGGGCCTCGTCTGGGGAGTGGAGATGGAGACCGCCGAAGCCGCGAGGGCCTGGACCGGCAGAGCGCTCGAGCGGGGAGTCCTTCTCCTGGCCGGAGGCCCGGAAGGAAAGGTCGCGCAGATCGTGCCGCCGCTCACGATCCCGGAAGAGCTGTTGGAGACGGCGCTGGACATCCTGCGGGAGACCGTGGGCTGACCCCGGGGAATCGCGCCAGGAGCGGGGCGGACATGCCGGGAGCCGTGGCGGCGCGCCAGGAGCCGTGGCGCCTCCGCCCCGTATGGCTGCGCCTCGCCACGAGCCGTGCCATCGCAGCCCCACGCGTGGCGGTGCGCCAGGAGCCGTGGCGCCTTCGCCCCGCGTGGCCGCGCCTCGCCACGGGCGCTGGCGTCTTCCGGACACGCTTTCCCACCCGCTGAGCCTCAACGTCTATACTCCTTTGCCGCCATGTCCTCCCGCGCCAAGATCGCCTTCATCGGCACCCACGGGGTGGGGAAGACCACCCTCTGCTACGGCCTGGCCTCGCGGCTGAAGCGCCGGGACGTCTCCATCGAGGTGGTCCACGAGATCGCGCGCCGGTGTCCGCTGCCGATCAACGAGGAGACGTCGGTCGCGGCCCAGTCCTGGATCCTCCACACCCAGATCGCCGAGGAGCTGGTGGCCCAGGCGCGCTACCCGGTGGTGGTCTGCGACCGGAGCGCGCTCGACAACTACGTCTACCTGCTCCTCGCCGCCGGGCGGCAGGACGCCCTGGAGATGCTCATGGAGTCCTGGATCCGGACGTACGACATCCTGGTCCATGTCCCGATCGTGGAGCAGCCGTCTCCGGACGGCGTGCGCTCTCCGGACCCCTCGTTCCAGCGCGCCGTGGACGAGCGCCTCCTCCGGGAGCTTCACGACCGCGGGCTCGGCGCCATCCATCTCGATCCGGCGCGCCGATCCGAATGGCTCGACGCCGTGGAGCAGGAGGCCTGGCAGCGGATCCGCCCGGCCCAGCTTCCTCTTCTCTGATGCCATCCTTCGAAGGTCTCTTCGCCGTTCTGATCCTCGCCGCCGTGGTGATCACGGCCTTCGTTCTCGTCTCGGTCCTCCGGAGGACGCAGGACAGCCCGGCGGCCCAGGCGGTGGGACGGGGAGACTTCGAGACCGCGCTCGCCGCGGCGCGCACCGGACGTGGAGCGGGCCGCGACGAGCTGTTCGCCGCGGCGGTGGCGGCGAAGCACCTGCTCCGGTTCGACGAGGCGCGCAAGCTGCTCGCCCGGATCCTGGCCTCCGACCCTTCCGACGGCGAGGCCTGGCTCGAATCGGGACTGGCCGCGGCGTATGCCGGCGACCTGGACGCCGCGGGTCGGGATCTCGGGAAGGCCGCGGCCCTGCGCTCCGACCTGGCCGAGTCGATCACCCTCCACCGCGCCTGGATCGAGCTGCGCAAGGGCGACCTTCGAGAGGCCGGGCGCAGGTTCGACGAGGTCGAGACCTCGCTCGAAAACAAGCTCCGCACCGACCTCGGCGGCGGCGAGCCGCTGTTCGCCGAGTGGTTCCTGCAGGCCGCGCAGCTCTGGGCCGCGCTCGGAGATCCCGACCGCGCCGCCTGGGCGTGGGAGGAGGGCCGGCGGTCGGCCGGAGGGAGCCGGCTGCCGGACTTCCTAGGCCAGAACCCGTAGGACCTTCGAGACGATCGAGGACAGCGGCAGTCCGGCGCGCTCGCGCTCTCCGAACCAGCCCGACTCGATCTCCGGCCGGGTGGCGCTCCGGCCCAGCTTCGCCCGATGGACGTCCAGCTCCAGATCGCGGTAGGTGATCGAGTGGCGCACGCCGCCGAGCCGCTCGCCCAGAGTCCACCGGCCGCCGTAGCGCTCCGCCAGACCCGACTCCCCGCTGTCCACGGTCGTCCAGGGCAGCTCCCAGAGACCGGCCATCAAGGTCCTGTCCTCCGGCCGGCGGAAGAGAAGGACCTTCCCGTCCTTCTCCACCACGGCCACGGCCAGCCGGTGAAGCTCGCGCTCGCGCTTCGGCCGGGCTACGGGGAAGCGCTCGGGGTCGTCCTCGCGCGCCGCCCGGCAGCCGGAGGCGATCGGGCAGAGCAGGCAGCGCGGGCGTTTCGGCACGCAGACCGTGGCGCCCAGCTCCATCAGCGCCTGGTTGCTGTCGCCCGGCCGGTCCGGATCGAGGAGGGTGGCCGCGGCCACGAGCATGCGCTCCCGCGCCTCGCGACTCTTGGGGTCCAGCTCCAGGGCGAGCCAGCGCGAAAGCACCCGCTCCACGTTGCCGTCGAGCACCGGCTCGGCCACCCCGAAGGCGATGCTCGCCACGGCCGCCGCGGTGTAGGAGCCGATGCCGGGCAGCTCGCGGAGGCCCGCCGTCGTGCGCGGGAAGCCGCCGATCTCCGCCACCCGGCGCGCGGCGGCGTGGAGCTGACGGGCGCGCCGGTAGTAACCGAGCCCGGACCACAGGGCCAGGACCTCCTCCACCTCCGCCGCCGCCAGGTCGGCCACGGTGGGAAATCTTTCCAGGAAGCGCTGGTAATAAGGGAGAGCCGTCTCGATCCGGGTCTGCTGGAGCATGACCTCGGAGAGCCAGATGGCGTAGGGGTCGCGGGTCCGGCGCCAGGGAAGGTCGCGCCGGTGGCGGTCGAACCAGGTCAGGAGGGCGGTTACGTGCGGGGTGTGCGGGGTGTGCGGGGTGTGCCGCATCGCGTCATTCTATCCGCGGTGTGCCATCCGTACCGGCCAGATTGGCAGGGGCACGACGGCGCGCCGATCCGGCGCGGTGCCTTCGAGGGCAGACAAAAAAGGAGAGACAAGGGGGGAGGCCCCATCTCTCCGGTTGGATTTTATGTTTTTACCCCTGTAGAAAGGGGATTCAGGCAGGTCGTGAGAGGGTGAGGTCGAGAACGACCTCCAAAAAGGTAGGATCGTTATGGCGGGCTGGAGCCTCCCTACTTGTACTGTCTCCGACCTAATGCAACGCCCATGCCCGTTCAAGAATTCCTCAAGGCTCCCCAAATGGCAAGACCTCCCAGCCGTGGCTGGGAGGTCTTGGGGAAGGGGCCCCGTCTCTCCGGTTGGACTTTGTGGATCTACCCCTTGTTCAGGGGGATCAAGGAAGGGTCAAAGAGGTTGAGACCGAAGTCTCGGGTAGGTAGGATTCGATAGGTTGGTTGGGACCCCTTTCGAGTTACTGCCTACGTGCCTCCCTACTGTTGCAACGCCCGTGCCCGATTTCTCCAGACCTTGATCAAAGAGAGAGCATCCTCCTGCCCCCGCCTTCGCCCGGGGCGGCCTGCCGCCCAAAACCGGGCTTTTCCTACACTCTTTCGAGGTCTGCTTTGAAAAACCTGCCCTGGCGGGAGGCGGCGAGGGGGCGCACCCCCGGCTTTCGCCGAAGGGCACCAGGGGGGAAGCGCCTTGAGAACCGGTTGGATTTTTGGATCTACCCCTGTAAAGGGGAGAAAGGAAAGAAAAAGAGAGAGGTTGAGATCGAAGATCTCCAGGTTGGCAGGATTCTCGTATGGCTGGTCGGGCGCTTCCCCCTGAATACACTTACTGATTGGTGACTATCTCTGATGCAACTGACGTGCCTGAAACGCTCTGCCCCACCCTTTCCTAATAGAATCAACGACTTCTGGAATCCGGTCCCGATGGGGGGCGGTTCCGGCGGACCGGTTTTACGGCCTCTCTCATGCAATTGCTACCCGTGGCTCGTGGCATTTCTACAAAGCCCTTCCGGACGGTGGCGGTGAGCGGGGCTCCGGACGGGCGGGTGGTGGTGGGCTGGAAGGAATATCTTTCCTTGCCGGAGCTGGGGATCGGACGCCTCAAGGCCAAGCTGGACACCGGCGCGCGCACGTCCTCCCTCCACGTGGAATCTTTTACCACTCTGGAGACGCGGCCGGACGGCACCGAGCTGGCGGAGGTGGTCGTCGGCCCCGACCGCCGCCGCCCGGAGAGGAAGGTGACCGCTCAGGTCACTGTCCTGGGGCGGGTCCGGGTGGTCGATTCGGGCGGCCATCCCGAGGTCCGGCCGGTCATCGAGACCGAGCTCGTCCTGGGCCCGGTGCGCAAGCCGATCCGCGTCACCCTGACCGACCGCTCGGGCATGCTCTTCCGTATGATTCTGGGCCGCAAGGCCCTGGAGGGCGACTTCGTCGTGGACGCGTCGTGCAAGTATCTCCTGCGGCGGAGCCGCCCCAACTCATGAAGATCGCCATCCTGTCCCGCAAGGCCACCCTCTACTCCACCTCCCGCCTGGTGGAGGCCTCGCGCAACCGCGGCGCCCAGGTCTCCGTCCTCGACCCGCTGCACTGCATCGTCAAGCTCTCGAAGAAGAGGCCGGAGGTCTTCCACGAGGGCGAACGGGTGACGGGCCTCGACGGCATCGTGCCGCGGATCGGCGCGAGCATCACCTTCTACGGCCTCGCCGTGGTGCGCCAGTTCGAGATGATGGGGGTCTTCTCGGCCAACGAGAGCCAGGCCATCGCCCGCAGCCGCGACAAGCTGCGCACGCTGCAGCTCTTCTCGCGCCACGACATCGGCATCCCGCCGACCACGTTCGCCCGCCGGCGCGAGGACATCCGCTCCGCCATCCGCCGGGTCGGCGGCGCGCCGGTCATCCTCAAGCTGCTCGAAGGGACGCAGGGCATGGGTGTCATCCTGGCCGAATCGGTCAAATCGGCAGAGTCGGTCCTGGACGCCATGAGCACCCTGCGCCAGAACATCCTCATCCAGGCCTTCATCGAGGAGGCCGAGGGGACCGACTACCGCGCCATCGTGGTGGACGGCCGGGTGGTGGCCGCCATGTCGCGCAAGGCGAGCGAGGGAGAGTTCCGCAGCAACGTCCACCGCGGCGCGACCGCGACCGGGGTGACGCTCGACCCGGCCTATGAGAAGACCGCCCTCCACGCGGCCAAGGTCCTCGGCCTGAACATCGCCGGCGTGGACATGATCCCGTCGAAGGAGGGCCCCATGGTCCTGGAGGTCAACAGCTCGCCGGGCCTCGAAGGGATCGAGCGCGCCACCGGCGTGGACGTGGCCGGCGCCATGATCGACTTCGTCCTCTCCCGCCATGGCAAAGACAACCACGCGCGCTCCTGACGCCCGGTCCGTCCTCAGCTTCGCGGGCACGAAGGTCGCCCTGGGCCAGACCGCCGAGCTGCGCCTCAAGGTGGCCGAGTCCTACACCGCCGAGCCGGTCTCGATCCCGGTGACCGTGGTGCGCGGCGCGCCCGGCCCCACCCTGTTCGTCACCGCCACGGTGCATGGCGACGAGCTCAACGGCGTGGGGATCCTGCGCTCGCTGCTCAACGACACCGATTTCACCGGCCTGCGCGGCACCCTGATCGGCGTGCCGGTGGTGAACGTCCCCGGCTTCCTGGTCCAGGACCGGCGCCTCCCCGACCGGCGCGACCTGAACCGCAGCTTCCCGGGCAGCCCCAAGGGCTCGCTCACCGCGCGGCTCGCGGACCTGCTGTTCCGCCAGGTGATCCGGCAGAGCGACTTCGGCATCGACCTCCACACCGCGGGCGGCGAGCGCTCGAACTACCCGCAGATCCGCGCCGACCTCGCCGATCCGCGGGTGGCCGAGCTGGCCGAGGCCTTCGGCATCCCTCTCCTGATCGGCGGCGAGGGTCCGGAGGGGTCGCTGCGCCGCGTGGCCTGCGCCGCGGGCGTGCCGACGATCGTCTACGAGGCCGGCAGCGCGCGGCGCCTGGAGCGGCCGTTCATCGAGATCGGCATCGCCGGCATCCTGAACGTCATGCGCTTCCTCCGCATGCTGCCGAGTGACCTGAGTGACCCGATCCTGCCGGCCGAGCCGCCGCTGCGCCTGCGCATCGAGCGCACGCACTGGGTCCGCGCCCAGGCCGGCGGCATCCTGGACCTGTGCGTCGAGCTCGGCCAGGCGCTGCGCCGCGGCGACCAGATCTCGGTCAACACGAACCCGTTCGGCCGCGAGAAGAGCCTCCTCGAGGCGCCGTGGTCTGGCGTGGTCCTCGGCCTCACCCAGCTCCCGCTCGTCCACCCCGGCGACGCCATCTGCCACCTCGCGCGGCTCGACCCGCGCGAGCTGCGCGCCTGGGAGGCGTTCTGGATCGCGGAGGCCGCCCGGCTGTCCCGGATCCGGCCGTGATTCAGGGTATGATGCCGATGGTGCCCGGGCGCGATTTTCATTCCGCCTCGTGCTGAAAAAAAGGACTAACTTCCTCCTGGCGAAGAGGAGGGGGTTGCGGGGTCGAACGGGGCTGTTCTATGATGCCTCGCAGCAGTCGTCGTCAGCGCCGTTGAGCTCGGCCTCACTACCGTTTCCGCGGTCCAGCCCCCTCGGACAAGGGATTTCCACAACCTGTGGAAAATCTGTGGAATACGACTATCAGCGATCACTGGCGCAATCGAGGTTTCATGCCGTCATCCCTCTGGTCGGTCCTCCAAAAACAGCTTCAGCAAGACCTCGACTCGGAAGAGTTCGCCACCTGGTTCCTGCCGCTCCGGGTGCGCGACGAGTCGGACGGCCGGCTCGTCCTCGCGGCGCCGAACGCCCGCTTCCTGCGCACGTTGGAGGAGAGCTACCGCACCACGGTCGAGCACGCGCTCGACGGTCTGGGAGAGCGCTTCGAGGTCCTCTTCACCCTGGATGAAGAGGAGGAGGACAGCGGCGAGTACATCACCGCCAGCCACTTCAATCCGAAGTACGTCTTCAGCACCTTCGTGGTCGGCAAGTCGAACGAGTTCGCCAACGCCGCGGCCAAGGCCGTGGCCGAGAACCCCTCCGGCAGCTACAACCCGCTGTTCCTCTACGGTGGCGTCGGTCTCGGAAAGACCCATCTGCTCCACGCCATCGGGCACGAGATCCTGCGCACCCGGCCACACCTGCGGGTGCTCTACCTGGCCGCCGAGCAGTTCGTCAACGAGCTCATCAACTCGATCCGCTTCGACCGCATGCCCGAGTTCCGGGAGCGCTACCGCACGATCGACGTCCTCCTGATCGACGACATCCAGTTCATCGCGAACAAGGAGCGCACGCAGGAGGAGTTCTTCCACACCTTCAACACGCTCTACACGAGCCAGAAGCAGATCATCCTCACCTCGGACTCCTCGCCGCGCAACATCCCGACCCTGGAGGAGCGCCTGCGCAGCCGCTTCGAGTGGGGGCTGATCGCGGACATCCAGCAGCCCGACCTGGAGACGAAAGTCGCCATCCTCCAGCGCAAGGCCTACCTGGAGAGCACCGAGCTGCCGGACGACGTGGCCGAGTTCATCGCGCAGCAGGTCAAGTCGAACATCCGCGAGCTCGAAGGCCTCCTCACCCGGGTGATCGCCTTCTCGTCGCTGACCGGCAAGCCGATGTCGCCGGCGCTCGCCCGCGAGACGCTCAAGGACATCCTGCCCGAGGAGGGCAAGAAGCCCGCCGCGGCCGACATCATCAAGGCCGTGGCCCGGCACTACGACCTGAAGGTCGCGGACGTGAAGAGCAAGAGCAACGCGCGCCAGATCGTCATCCCGCGGCAGGTCGCGATGTATCTCTGCAAGAAGCTGACGGACCTCTCCTACCCCGAGATCGGCAAGCTCTTCAACGACAAGCACCACTCGACGGTCATGTACTCGGTCGACAAGGTCGCCGACCTGCGGAAGTCCGATCCGGACTTCGACCGCACGCTGCAAAAGTTCGAGCAACACTTCAGTTGAAGTGGCATGATGACTGCATCGGTTCGAGTAGGGGACTCTGCGGCCGGTGGAAAGGCTGTGGAGAACTCTTCTGAAGCTCTGTGGAGAGCTGCGGAGAATTTCCGTCCGTCCGATTTTCTCCACAACCGTCCGCAGCCCGTCCACAGCCTCCTCCGCAGGCGGTGCTGGAATCCAAGCCTCGGTTCTTCAGGAACTTACACCTCGTTTCCAAAAATCCGCAGGCGCCTTCTGTTACGACGTCTATGGTATATTCTGATGCCTTCTATACGGAGAAGAGGGAATGGAAATCCGCGTCAATCGCAAAGAGTTTCATGACGAGCTCAGGCCTATGCAGGGCATCGTGGAGCGCAAGACCACCATCCCGGTCCTCTCCCACCTGCTCCTGACCGCCCGCGAGGACCGGCTCAACTTGGCCGCGACCGACCTCGACGTCTCGCTGACGTCGTGGTGCGAGGCCGACGTCAAGGACGCCGGCGGCATCGCCGTCCAGGCCAAGAAGCTCCTTGAGATCATTGGCTCACTCACCGCCGACGAGGTCCTCCTCGTCCAGGAGGAGCCGCGCGTCCTCACCATCCGCTCCGGCAAGTCGCGCTTCAAGGTCCACGGCCTCGCGCCGGACGACTTCCCGACCCTGCCGCAGGTCGAGGACAGCACGCAGGTCGAAATCCCCTTCACCGACTTCCGGCGCATGATCGCGAAGATCCTCTTCGCGGTCTCCGCCGAGGAGTCCCGCTTCCAGCTCAACGGCGCCCTCCTCAAGCTCAAGGACGGGGGGCTCGAGATGGTCGCGACCGACGGCCACCGCCTCGCCCTCGTCGAAGGCGGCCTCGAAGGGAGCAACGGCGGCGGCCAGGAATCGGTCCTCGTGCCGCGCAAGGCCCTGCAGGAGCTGCAGCGGCTGGAGGGCGAAGGCAAGCTCTCCTACCGCCGCGGCGAGCACCACCTCTCCTTCGGCCTCGGCCGGCGCGAGCTGATCTGCCGCATCCTCGAAGGGACCTTCCCGGACTACGAGCGGGTCATCGCCAAGGACAACGACAAGAAGGTCCTCTTCGAGCGCAAGGCGCTCGTCGAGGCCGTCCAGCGCGCCGCGCTCATGACCGGCGACCGGGCGCGCGCCGTGCGCCTCCAGTTCACCTCCGACCAAGTGGTCATCTCGGCCGCCAACTCCGACATCGGCGAGGCGGTCGAGGAGGTGAGCTGTGAGTACGAAGGTCCGGAGTTCCGCGTCGGCATCAACCCCGACTACCTGCGGGAATTCCTCGGCGCCGTGGAGACCGAGAAGATCCGGCTGGAGCTCAAGGACGAGAACACGCAGTGCGTCGGCTACCCGATGGACGGGCCCGACACGCGGTATCTCTGCGTGATCATGCCGATGCGGATTTGATTTCCCAACTCCTCGTCAACGACTTCAGGAATCTGGAGCCCCTCGACTGGTGGCCGGGGAGGGGCTCACACCTCCTCTTGGGCGGCAACGGCGCCGGCAAGACCAGCCTTCTCGAAGCCGTCTACGTCGTCGCCACCACCCGCAGCTTCCGCGCCACCCAGATCGCCGACTGCGCGCGCCACGGCAGCGCCTCCTTCCGCCTCCACGCCGAGGTGGACACCGACCGGCGTTCGAGCCTGGAAGTCCTCTGGACCGAGGGCCGCCGCGAGCGCTCGCTCAACGGCAAGGTCGGCCCGCTCGCCGAGCACCTGGCGGCCCTGCCCGTCGTGGCCTGGACGTCGGCCGAGGCGGAGGTCCTGATCGGCGCGCCCAAGGCCCGCCGCCGCTTCCTGGACCGCGGCATCGTCGGCAGCCGGCCGGCGGCCCTGGAGCTCCTCGGCCGCTACCGCGAGGCCCTGCGCCAGAAGCGCGAGCTGCTGCTCCAGGGCGGCTCGGCAGGCATGGAGATCTGGAACGAGCTGCTCGCCGCGCTCGCCGCCGAGGTCATCCGCCTCCGGCACGACTACGTCGAGAGCCTCCGCGGCACGCTCCTCTCGGTGATCCAGGAGTCCGGCCTGCCGTTCCCGCCGGTCGAGCTGCGCTACCGGCCGTCGCCGGTCTCGGGGCTGGACGGCGCGGAGTCGATCGCCGAGAGTCTCGAAGCCGTGGCCGAGAAGGAGCGCCGCCGCCAGCTCCCGCTCCTCGGACCGCACCGCGACGAGCTGGAGATCCTCTGGGGGGGCCACGACATCCGCCGGGTCGCCTCGGCCGGCGAGCGCAAGGCCCTCTCCCTCCTCCTCCTGGCCGCTCACGGACGGGCGGTGGAGGCGGCCGGCCGGAGCCCGGTCTACCTCCTGGACGACGCGGACGCCGAGCTGGCGCCCCCCACCCATTCGGCGGTCTGGAAGGTCTTCCAGGGGGTCGAATCGAGGCAGATCCTGGCGAGCTCGAACCGGCCGCAGGTCTGGCTCACCCTGGAGGTCGGCAAGGTCTGGGAGATGGAAAAGGGAAAGCTTTCGCTGCTGGCTTGATTGACAGCCCTCGGGGAAGCTTTGGCGCCGTTTTCCTGTTAAGACTGTCAGGGGCCGTAAATCCTTGAAATTTCGGGGCTCCCGGCCTCGCAAAAACCCCTTCCGGCGTGCTATAATTTTTTCATTCTGTGCCCACCTTCCCCTGTGGGCGGCAATCAGCGTCTAAAGCGCGGAGAAACCGGTCTTGGAAGAGAATCCAGTACCTACCTATACAGCCGAGAACATCAAGGTCCTCAAGGGCCTGGAGGCGGTCCGCACCCGCCCGGGCATGTACATCGGGGACACGGACGACGCCTCCGGGCTGCACCACATGGTGTTCGAGGTGGTCGACAACTCGATCGACGAGGCGCAGGCCGGGTACTGCTCGGTCGTGGACGTCGTGATCCACACCGACAACTCGGTCACGGTGGAGGATGACGGGCGCGGCATCCCGGTGGACCTGCACAAGGAGGAGGGTCGTTCGGCGGCCGAGGTCATCATGACCGAGCTGCACTCGGGCGGCAAGTTCGACAAGAACTCCTACAAGGTCTCCGGCGGTCTGCACGGCGTCGGCGTATCGGTGGTCAACGCGCTCTCCGAGACCCTGGAGCTGGAGATCAAGCGCGAGGGCCAGGTCTGGTTCCAGATCTACCACCGGGGCATGCCCGAGGAGCCGATCAAGGCGATCGGAACCACGGCGAGCACCGGCACCAAGGTGCGCTTCTGGCCGGACGCTTCGATCTTCGCCATCCTCGAGTTCCACTACGACACGCTGGCCCAGCGCCTGCGCGAGCAGTCGTTCCTGAACCGGGGCGTGCGCATCCGGCTGCGCGACGAGCGCACCGACAAGGAGGCCGAGTTCGCCTACGCCGGCGGGATCTCGTCCTTTGTCGAGCACCTGAACCGCAACAAGCAGCCGCTCCACCCGGTGCCGATCTACCTCTCGGACTCGCGCGACGACGGCACCGCGGTCGAGACGATCGAGGTCGCGCTGCAGTGGAACGAGGGCTACCAGGAGATCATCTACAGCTTCACCAACACGATCAACAACCGCGACGGCGGCACCCATCTGCAGGGTTTCAAGACGGCGCTGACGCGGACGATCAACAACTACGCGCAGGCCTCGGGCCTGGCCAAGGCGCTCAAGGAGAACCTCTCCGGCGAGGACGTGCGCGAGGGCCTGACCGCGGTCGTGTCGGTGCGCATCAAGGACCCGAAGTTCTCCTCGCAGACCAAGGACAAGCTGGTCTCGTCCGACATCAAGGGCTGGGTGGAGCAGGCTGTCAACGACAAGCTCGCCCGCTTCCTGGAGGAGAACCCGCGCGAGGCCCGGCGGATCGTGGAGAAGTGCGTGGAGGCGGCGCACGCGAGGGAGGCGGCGCGCAAGGCGCGCGACCTCACCCGCAGGAAAGGCGCGCTCGACGCCTCGAACCTGCCCGGCAAGCTGGCCGACTGCTCCGAGCGCAATCCCGAGGTGGCCGAGCTCTTCCTGGTGGAGGGCGACTCCGCGGGCGGCTCGGCCAAGCAGGGCCGCGACCGGCGCTTCCAGGCCATCCTGCCGCTCAAAGGCAAGATCCTGAACGTCGAGAAGGCGCGCTTCGACAAGATGCTCTCCTCCGACGAGATCCGGACGATGATCACGGCGCTCGGCACCGGCATCGGCAAGGAGGACTTCGACGCCTCGAAGGTGCGCTACCACAAGCTGATCATCATGTGCGACGCCGACGTGGACGGCAGCCACATCCGAACGCTGATCCTGACCTTCTTCTACCGGCAGATGAGGGAGATCATCGAGCGCGGCTACCTCTACATCGCGCAGCCGCCGCTCTACAAGGTGAGCCACGGCAAGTCCGAGGCCTATTTGAAAGACGACCGCGAGTACCAGGCCTTCCTGGTCGATCGCATCAAGGACCAGTGGGAGCTGGAGCTGGGGCGGGGTGATGGAAACGGCGGTGGCGACAATCATGCGCGTCTCGGCGGAGCCCGCCTGGCGAGCTTCCTGGAGAAGGTGGACGCCTTCCGCCAGAACCTCGACCGTCTCGTGTCGCGCGGTCTACCTGCGGAGTCGGTCCGCATCGCGCTGCGCAACGAGGTGCGCGACAAGACCGCCCTGCTCGACGACGGCCGCCTGGCGCGCATCGCCGGCGAGCTCGAAGAGGCCGGCTTCCACGACGTGCGGCTCGACCGCGACGAGGAGCACGGCACGGGCCTGGTGCGCTTCTGGAGCCGCCGCGACGGCGTGGACCGCGAGTCGCGGATCGACTGGCACCTGGTGACCAGCGCCGAGTACCGCGCCATGGCCAACAACCAGATCGGTTACGAGGCCTTCACCGCCGACGGCTTCACCCTGATCAAGGGCGGCGAGGTCTCGGTCCAGGACACCCTGGACCAGGCGCTCGAAAAGCTCTACAGCGGCGCCAAGAAGGGTCTTTCGATCCAGCGCTACAAGGGTCTCGGCGAGATGAACCCGTCGCAGCTCTGGGAGACCACCATGGACCCCACGAAGCGCCGGCTGCTGAAAGTCCAGGTCGAGGACGACGTCGAAGCCGACCAGATCTTCACCGTCCTGATGGGCGACGAGGTCGAGCCGCGGCGCGAGTTCATCCAGGACAACGCGCTCGACGTGCGGAATCTCGATGTTTAGTGTCGTGGACAGGAACCTCCGGGGAGCGCTAGACTCGGGGAGTGAGAATCCATGAGATCGTCTGGACGGAAGATCGGATCGAGCACATCGCCCGGCACAACGTCGAGCCGGAGGAGTTCGAGGAGGTCTGTTTCGGTCGGCCGTTGGTTCGCCGGACCAGAGCGACAGGAAAGAACCCTCTCTATCAGATCTTCGGCAGGACTGATGCGGGCCGCCTGCTCTTCTGCGTCTTGATCGAGCTTCCGGACGGAAGGGCTTTTCCAGTGACAGCCCGCCCCATGACGCGCAAAGAACAGCGAAGCTTCAACGAGTGGGCTCGGAGGCAAGGCAGATGAAAGCCAAAGAGAAAACCCCGGAGACGGATTCGATCGAGGAACTGGCCCGGTTCTGGGACACCCATGATGCGACGGACTACGATGACGAATTCGAAGAGGTCACGGAGCCGCTGTTCGAGCGCCGGCAACGCCGCGTCGTGATGGCTGTTCCCCTGGAAGCTCAGGAGGTCGAAGCGGTCGAAAGGGTCGCCAAGGCCAAAGGGCTTGATAACAAGACGCTGCTGAGGCAGTGGGTGCTGGAAAAGCTTAGAGAAGCTTGAACCAAAGGAAATAGGCTTTGGCTAACGAGAATAACGATCAGAACCCCCTCTTCGAGCAGCCGATCCCGGTTGACATCGAAGAGGAGATGAAGCGCAGCTATCTCGATTACGCGATGAGCGTGATCATCGGCCGCGCGCTGCCCGACGTGCGCGACGGCATGAAGCCCGTGCACCGGCGCGTGATCTATGGCATGTGGGAGTCGGGCAACCGCTCCGACCGGCCGTATAAAAAGTCGGCGCGCATCGTCGGCGACGTCATGGGTAAATATCACCCGCACGGCGACAGCGCGATCTACGACACTGTGGTGCGCATGGCGCAGGACTTCGCCCTGCGCTACCCGCTCGTGGACGGCCAGGGCAACTTCGGCTCGCTCGACGGCGACAACCCGGCGGCCATGCGGTACACCGAGGTGCGCCTCACCAAGCTCGCCGAGGAGATGATCCGCGAGGACATCGACAAGGAGACGGTCGACTGGGGTCCGAACTACGACGGCTCCGAAACCGAGCCGCTCGTGCTGCCGGCCCGCGTGCCCAACCTCCTCGTCAACGGCGGCTCCGGCATTGCGGTCGGCATGGCCACCAACATCCCGCCGCACAACCTCGGCGAGGTCGTGGACGCGCTGCTCCTTCTGATCGAAAATCCGGAGATCACGATCGACGAGCTCATGGACGCCGTGCCCGGACCGGATTTCCCGACCGCCGGTTACATCCACGGCCTTGCCGGCATCCGCGCGGCCTATACCACGGGCCGCGGCATCATCCAGGTGCGCGCGAAGGCCGGGATCGAGGCTCACGCCAAGGGCGAGCGCCAGTCGATCGTGGTCACCGAGATCCCTTACCAGGTCAACAAGGCCAAGCTCATCGAGCGCATGGCCGAGCTGGTGCGCGAGAAGAAGATCGAAGGGATTTCCGACCTGCGCGACGAGTCCGACCGCGACGGCATCCGCATCGTGCTCGACGTCAAGCGCGGCGAGGTCCCCGAGGTCATCCTCAACTCGCTGTACAAGATGACCCAGATGCAGACCACCTTCGGCATCATCCTGCTGGCGATCGTCGACAACCAGCCGAAGGTGATGACGCTCAAGGAGCTGCTCTACCACTTCCTCAACCATAGGAAGACGGTGATCATCCGGCGCACCCGGTTCGATCTGAGGAAGGCCGAGGAGCGCGCCCACATCCTCGAAGGCATCCTCAAGGCGCTCGATCATCTCGACGAGGTGATCGCGACCATCCGCGCCAGCTCGACGCCGGCCGAGGCCAAGGAAAACCTGATGACCCGCTTCGTCCTCTCGGACGTGCAGGCGCAGGCGATCCTCGACATGCGCCTGCAGCGCCTCACCGGCCTCGAGCGCGAAAAGGTTGTCGAAGAGTACCGCGAGCTGATGGTCACGATCGAGCGCCTGCGCGCCATCCTGGGCTCCGACCAGCTCGTGCTGGAGGAGATCAAGCGCGAGCTGGGCGAGCTCAAGGATGCCTACGGCGACAAGCGGCGCACCGAGATCGTTCCCACGATGCTCGACATCTCGATCGAGGACATGATCGCGGACGAGCCGATGGTGATCACGGTCACCCACTCCGGCTACGTCAAGCGCTCGCCGCTCACCCTCTATCGTTCGCAGAACCGCGGCGGCCGAGGCCGGACCGGCATGGCGACGCGCGAGGACGACTACGTCGAGCATCTCTATGTCGCCACCGCGCACAGCTACATCCTGGTGTTCACGGAGAGCGGCCGGGTCCACTGGCTCAAGGTCCACGAGATCCCCGAGGCCGGTCCCGCGGCGCGCGGCAAGGCGATCGTAAACCTTTTGAACCTGGAGGCGCAGGAGCGCGTCGCCACCACCGTGGCGGTGCGCGAGTTCCCGGAGGACCGCTATCTCGTGTTCGCCACGGCGCTCGGCACGGTCAAGAAAACCGAGCTGTCGGCCTACGCGAACCCGCGGGTCGGTGGCATCATCGGCATCAACATCGACGAGGGCGACCGCCTGCTCGGCGTGCGCGAGACCGACGGCACCAAGGACATCCTGCTCGCGACCGCGAAGGGTTTCGCGATCCGTTTCCCGGAGAGCGACGTGCGCTCGATGGGCCGCGCCACCTACGGCGTCCGCGGCCTCACGCTGCGCGGCGGCGACCGGCTGGTCGGCATGGAGGCGCTCGATCCACACGGCGAAATCCTGACGGTCACCGAGCGCGGCTACGGCAAGCGCACGCCGATCGAGGACTACCGCAAGCAGAGCCGCGGCGGCCTCGGGATCATCAACCTGAAGGTCACGCCGAAGACCGGCGAGGTCGTCGGCGCCCGCTTCGTGACCGACAGCGACGGCCTGATGCTCATCACCCAGGACGGCATGATCATTCGTATCAACGTCTCCGGCGTCCGGCTGGTCGGCCGTTCCACGCAGGGCGTCAGGCTGATGAACCTCCACGGCGAGGACCGCCTGGTCGCCATCGCCAAGGTCGAGCGCGAGGAGGAGGTGCTGGTGGAGGGCGACGGTGACGGAGAAGAAGGGACCGACGGCGAGAGTCCGGCGTTCGCGCCCGAGCTGGAGCTGGAGGCCGCGCCGGAAGAAGACCTCGGCGACGAGGATCTGACGGACGACGAGATCAACCCGGACGAAGACGAGACCGTCCACTGATTCACGTTCTCCTGGAGAAATAGTTCAATCGGCCCGGTCACTCCCCGGCAGAGCTCACTTTTTTGACGCTCAAGGAGGAGAGATGACCAGGACATCGATGGTATCCGTGTCGCTGCTCGCGCTGCTCTGTCAGGTCGGAGCCGCGGGCGCCCAGGTTTCCCAGGAGAAGGATCAGGCCGTCCGCATCGTGCGCGAGCACCGGGGCGTGCCGCTCGCGCCGGTCGAGGAGGCCGCGGCCGCAGCCGTGGCGGAGCCGGAAGACCCGCGCTCCCTGACCGCGGCGGCGATCGTCGGCACCGCCTCGTTCAGCACCACGATCAACTACCTGGGGACCCTCTACTACTACGTGACCGGCGGTCCGCCGAACACCTGCGGCGAGCTCAACACCTACCGCAACGGCGCCTGGCTCTACGCCGCGAACTGGCTCTGCACGGACGCGTCCGGCAACGCGACCAAGGGGCCGTGGACCTGGGCGGGGACGCCGAGCGACCAGACCGACGAGCCGGCGTACATCCGCTGGCCGGACGGCTCCACCACCAACAACGCCCTCCACATCTGGGACAAGGCCTGCGCCACGACCTTCGTGACGACCCCGGCGGGCTCGCCGCCGACCACCTACGCCGGCTACTCCACCGACGTCCAGTGGGGGGCGGGGTTTGATTTCAACCCCTACATCAAATACACCGAGTTCAAGGATCTCACCACCGGCCTGTACTGGGACCCCACCACGCACGCCTACTCCGCCAGCTACAGGAACGTTCCGCTCAATCTGACGCGCGTGAACCGGTGGCGGGTGAACTGGACCACCAGCTTTCCCGCGCCGGGCGACCACGTGTCGGGTCACAACTATGCCTGGTGGAGCTGCATGACGGACAGCAACTGCGGCACCTGCTCGACGCGGACCTTCACGGCGCCGTAGATCCCCTTCCATGGCGTCCTCCGTGTAGACTTCCCGGGCGGGAAGGTCTGGTTCTTCCCGCCCTACCCCTGCTCCCACGGAGGATTCAGATGGAATTCTTTCTCGATACCGCGGACATGAAGGAGATCGAGACCGGCCTCGAATGGGGCATGGTCGACGGCATCACCACGAACCCGAGCCTCATCGCCAAGAGCGGCCGGGCCTATCTCCAGACCGTGAAGGAGATCGCGCAACTCGTGCCCGGGCCGGTATCCGGCGAGGTGCTCGCCACCGAGTTCGACGGCATGATGGAGCAGGGCCGGCGCCTCGCCGGCCTGGCCGAGAACGTCGTGGTCAAGGTGCCGCTCACGCCGGCCGGCCTGCGCGCCGTGCGCGCGCTGCTCAAGGAGGGCATCCGCTGCAACGTGACCCTCTGCTTCTCGGCGGCCCAGGCGCTGCTCGCCGCCAAGGCCGGCGCGGCCTACATCTCGCCGTTCGTCGGCCGGCTCGACGACGTCGGCGAGGACGGCATGCTGCTCATCGACCAGGTGGTGACGATCTACCGCGCCTACGACTTCGACACCAAGGTGCTGGTGGCCTCGGTGCGCCATCCGATCCACATGGTGCAGTCCGCGCAGCTCGGCGCCGACGTGGCCACGCTGCCGTTCAAGGTGCTGGAGCAGCTCTACAAGCACCCGCTGACCGATGTCGGCCTGGAGCGCTTCCTCGCCGACTGGAAGAAGACCGGCAAGTCGTTCGACGAGTAGGCCGTCGTTGGAGCCCCCGTACCCCAACCCCGAGCCGGGGCGGCTCTACCGCCTCGGCTGGATCCTCTATCTGGCGATGGCCGTCGCCGGCGTCCTGTGGATCGGCCTCCGCGAGCGCGGCCCGATCCCGCTCGGCCTGTTCCTCGACCGCCGGCAGTGGTGGCTCGACGCGCTGCTCGGGCTCGGCGCCGGCGTGCTGCTGCTCGGCCTGTGGCGGGGCGCCGAGGGAATCTCGCCGTTGGCGCGCAAGCTGCAAGAACAATTGTCCGCCATCCTCGGCCCTCTCACCGCCTCCGAGGCTCTCTCGCTGGCGCTGTTGTCGGGCTTTGCGGAGGAGCTGTTCTTCCGAGGCGCGATCCAGGGGCAATGGGGATGGCTCCCGGCCACTGTCCTCTTCTCCCTGCTCCACACCGGCCCGGGAAGGCACTTCCGGCTCTGGACCGTGTTCGCGGCTCTGGCCGGCGGGCTGTTCGGCGGGCTGATGGTCTGGCGTGGCAACCTGTTGGCGCCGGTCCTCGCGCATGTCGTCGTCAACGGAGTCAACCTCCGACGGCTCGCGAGGGACTCTGGTAGACTCCCGCCGGGCAGCAGACAGAGTGAAGAGGAGGGATGACATGGCCACCGATTCCCAGGACGTTCTCGGTCTCATCGAGGCAGAGAAGGAAACCTACCTCGAGGAGCTGAAGGACTACATCCGCATCCCCTCGATCTCCACCGATCCGGCCTACCGCGACGACGTCTGGCGGGCGAGCGAGTTCCTGCTCGGCAAGATGCGCGAGGCCGGCCTCACCGCCGAGCGCATCGAGACCGAGGGCCACCCGCTGGTCTACGGCGAATGGCTGAACGCGCCGGGCAAGCCGACCGTCCTGTTCTACGGGCACTACGACGTGCAGCCCGTGGATCCGGTGGACCTGTGGCGCAACCCGCCGTTCGAGCCCACGGTCGAAGGCGACAAGCTCGTCGCCCGCGGCGCAACAGACGACAAGGGTCAGTCGTATACCCATCTCAAGGCGGTGGCGGCGATCCTCAAGCAGCGCGGCAGTCTGCCGGTGAACGTCAAGTTCCTGGTCGAAGGCGAAGAGGAAGCCGGTGGAGAGGCCATCGACAAGTACGTCCGGCAGGACGCCGGCCGCCGCCTGAAAGCCGACGCCGTCGTGATCTCCGACACCTCCCTCTACGCCCCCGGCCAGCCGTCGCTGATCTACGGCCTGAAGGGGCTCGCGTACATGGAGATCAAGGTCACCGGCCCGAACCGGGACCTGCACTCCGGCACGTTCGGCGGCGCGGTGACGAACCCGCTCAACGCGCTCTGCCAGATCGTGGCGAAGCTGCGCGACGAGAAGACCGGGAAGATCCTCATTCCCGGTTTCTACGACGACGTCCGGCCGCTGGAGGACTGGGAGCGCAAGGAGTTCGGGGCGCTGCCGTTCGACGAGAACGCCTACCGCACGGACTTGGGCGTGCCCGAGCTGTTCGGCGAGGAGGGCTACTCGACGCGCGAGCGCACCTGGGGGCGGCCGACCTGCGACGTCAACGGCATTTTCGGCGGCTACATGGGCAAGGGCGCGAAGACGGTCCTGCCGTCCTGGGGCGGCGCCAAGGTCTCGATGCGGCTGGTGCCCGACCAGGAGCCGAAGAAGATCGCCAAGCTGTTCGAGGACTACGTCCGTTCGATCGCGCCGAAGGGCGTGACGGTCGAGGTGGAGTCGCTGCACGGCGCCGATCCGGTGGTGGTCGAGGCCAAGGGCCCGATCGTGGACGCCGCGATGGAGGCCATGCAGGAGGTCTGGGGCGCGCGGCCGGTGCGCATCCGCGAGGGCGGTTCGATCCCGATCGTCTCGACCTTCGCGCAGGAGCTCAAGGCGCCGGTGCTTCTGCTGGGGTTCGGCCTGAACGACGACGGACTGCACTCCCCCAACGAAAAATTCAACATCAGCCACTTCTACAACGGCATCCGCTCCGTGGCACGGTTGCTGGATCGCCTGAGCGAGCTATGAGTCGGAGCAACGACAACTACGAGCGCGAGATCAAGTTTCCGGGAGTCGAGCTGGAGAAGCTGCGCGAGCGTCTCATCGAGCTGGAAGCGGAACGGCGGGGCCCGACGGCCTTCGAGGACAACTGGATCCTCGACCGCGGCGACGAGCTGATGAAGAATGGCAAGATCCTTCGCCTGCGCACGGACGGCGGGCGGGCGCGGCTCACCTTCAAGGGGCCGATGCACCTGGAGGGCAACCTCAAGATCCGGGAGGAGAACGAGATCGAGGTGGAGAACGCCGAGCAGGCGACGGCGCTGCTGAACAACCTCGGCTACTCGGTCGTCCGGCGGTACCAGAAGATGCGGGAGGAGTGGCAGCTCGGCGGAGTGACGATCGCCCTGGACCACACCCCGATCGGCGACTTCGCCGAGTTCGAGGGCGACCGGGCCGAGGTGGTGGCGAAGCGCTGCGGCTTCGATCCCGACAAGGCCGAGCGCCGCTCCTACCTCCGGCTGTACGAGGATTACCTCAAGTCGCATCCCGCAGCGCCGCCCGAGATGGTCTTCACCGACCGGTAGCTCGAACCAGCCATGCAGGGGAGTCGACTGAGAGCCCTGGTGCTGGCGGCGGGGCTCGGGACGCGGCTCCGGCCGTTGACCGACGTCGCGCCGAAGCCGCTGCTGCCGGTGGCCGGGTTGCCGATCCTCGGCCACACCCTGCAGCAGCTCGCCGCCGCCGGCTGCGAAGCGGCGGCGATCAACCTCCATCACCGGGGAGAGCAGATCCGCGAGCGCTTCGGCGACACCTTCGCCGGCATGCCGCTCGTGTATTCCGAAGAGTCCGAGCTGCTCGGCACGCTCGGCGCGCTTCATCCGCTGAAGAGCTTCCTGGTCGGCGCCGACATGGTCGTCCTGATCAACGGCGACAGCCTGTGCCGGTGGCCGCTCAAGAAGCTCATCCGGCGATATCAATCGGATGGCGCCCTGGCGACGCTCCTGCTCACCGCGACCGCGCCGGCGGCGCAGTTCGGCGGCGGAGTCGGGGTCGACCGCGAGGACCGTATCCTCTCCTTCCGGCCGTCTGATTCCGTGCAGGGCGAGGTCCACCGGCATGTCTTTGCCGGAGCGCACGTCTTCACGCCGAAGCTGCTCGACCGGGTCGGACCGGGGTTTTCGGACATCATCCGGGACCTCTACATCCCGATGCTCGGAGAGGGGGCGAAGCTCACCGCGCTCGTCACCCACCGGCCGTGGCACGACCTCGGCACGCCGCAGCGCTTCCTGGACGGGGTGATCGACTGGTCGCGCGCCGGCTGGCCGGAGCGTCTCTGGCGGCACGCCTGGGTCTCGCCGGAGGCGGTGGTCGAGTCCGGCGCGAAGGTCCGGCACGCCGCGGTCGAGGCGGGCGCGAAGGTCGGCGAAGGCGCTCAGGTGGAGAGGTCGGTGCTGTTCCCGGGCTCGAAGGTCGGCAAGGGCAGCGTGGTCCGGGAGTCGATCCTGGGTTTCGGAGCCGCGGTGCCGCCCGGCACCTGGGTGGAGCGCCGGGTGATCATGCCGCAGCGCGAGGGCCTGGCGCTCGGCGTGGACGACTCGGTGGTCGGAGGAGCGGTCTTCACGCCGTTCGGATGAGCCTCATGAAGCCTTTCGATCCCAACGACTTCCGCCTCCTGATCTTCGACTGGGACGGCACCCTGATGGACTCGATCGGGCCGATCGCGGCCTGCACGCAGGCGGTGTTCGAGGAGCTGGGCCTGCACGGGGTGCCGGAGGAGAAGATCCGCGGCACGATCGGCCTGGGGCTGCGCGAGGTGATCGACTACCTGGTCCCGGGCTGCACGGACGAGACGTTCCGGAGCATCCTCGAGCGCTACCGCCACCACTGGGTCGAAACCTGGCGCGACCGGCCGGTGCTGTTTCCGGGGGTCGAGCCGATGCTGCGGAACCTGGAGCGGGAGGGCTGGCTCGTGGCGGTGGCGACCGGCAAGGGGCGGCGCGGCCTGGACCACGTCCTGGAGCAGACCGGTCTCCAGGGCTTCTTCCACTCGACCCGCACCGTGGACGAGGCCTTTTCGAAGCCGCACCCGCAGATGGTCCTGGACATCCTGGACGACCTGGGAGTCGCGCCGCGGGAGGCTCTGGTGATCGGGGACACCACGTTCGACCTGGAAATGGCGAGGAGCGCCGGCACCGCCGCGGTCGGCGTCTGCACCGGCGGGCACTGTCGCGAAGAGCTGATGACCCTGGGTCCGATCGCCTGCCTGGAGCGGGCGACCGATCTGCCGGGCTGGCTGGTGGCCGTCCGTCAGCCTGCGGAAGTGAAATAAGAGAGCCCGTCCTGAGCGCACAACGCGCTATCTAAGAAGACAACGCCTCATCCAAGTTCACGACGGCCCATCCGGAACCTGGATGAGGCGTTGTGGACTTGGATGAGGCGTTGTCTCTTTAGATGAGGCATTGTCAGCTTAGACGGGGCGTTGTCAGCTTAGACGGGGCGTTGTCAGCTTGGACGGGGCGTTGTCAGCTTGGATGAGGCGTTGTCGGCTTGGACGGGGCGTTGTCGGCTTAGACGGGGCGTTGTCGGCTTGGATGAGGCGTTGTCGGCTTGGATGGGGCGTTGTCGGCTTGGATGAGGCGTTGTCGGCTTGGATGAGGCGTTGTCGGCTTGGATGAGGCGTCGTGAGCTTGGACGAGGCGTTGTGGGCTCGGATGGGACGCCGGGAAGTTGGATGAGGCGTCAGGGAGTAGTGGTGCGGCGCGAAGCAAGATTGGCGCGTCCTGGACAACTTTACCGCAGCCATAGACAGAGGGAAATCGCCTCCGGTAGCTCTTGTTCTTGATCGCCCAGGCCAGCAAGCACAGATTTTTGCTATGCTACCTAAAGTAGTGGGAGTTTTTATCAACGCCCTCTGTCGTGCTAAGTCGGTCGCGGGCTCGCGCCACCTGCCGGCAACGCCGCCATGGGCAACCGTTCTGCTCGTTGGTCGTCCTCAGACCGCCACGAGAGGAAGGAGTTCTCGATGTCTCAGGCTATCGCCGATAAGACCCTGCGCCTAACCGTCGATAACATTGGTTTCTTGCTCGACCGGCTTGGGGAAGACTGTCACCCGCTTCAGTTCCTCCGGGAACTCACTCAAAATTCAATAGAGGCCATTCTACGGACGCCGGAGAGGACTGGCGAGATCGTATGGGATGTTGACTGGACCTCCTACGAACTTGGCGATCATAGAGTATTTAAGCTGTGCGTTACCGACAACGGCGACGGGATGACGGGTGAAGAAATGCGGAAATTTATCAATCAGCTATCTTCATCAATCGCGAGGCAGGCTTCAGACGGTAACTACGGTGTTGGCGCGAAGATAGCCGCAGCTACAAGAAACCACACAGGTCTCATCTATCTTTCTTGGAAGAATGGCGATGGAGCCATGATTCTCTTTGGCGCGACCCCGAGACGGGCCAGTATGGCCTCCGGCAGATCGAACGACCGGATGGTTCGTTTGGGCATTGGGCAGAACTGGTTGACGATGTAAGGCCAGGCATCATCGCTGGCCACGGGACGCGAGTGATCCTTTACGGCAACGATGAACTCGAGGACACAATTAAGGCCCCGGTAGGGGCTGCGTCTCCGTCAACATGGATAGCTAAATACCTAAACGGGCGCTACTTCAAGATTCCCGAGGGTGTGACCATTAAGGCGCGCCAAGGATGGGAACATCCCAGGACAAATACGGATGTAAATGTGCTGCGCACTGTAACCGGCCAATTCGCGTACCTTGAGCAGCACAAAGAGTGCTCAGGGGCAGTTGACCTATCCGGCGCAAATGCGCATTGGTGGATATTGAAGGACGAGAGTGCGCTGTCAGCTAACTCGGGCTTTGCCGAATCGTCAGGGCATGTTGCCGCGCTTTACGATAATGAGTTGTATGAGCTTGCGACCGGCCGGGCAGGGCATTCGAGGTTACAACAGTTCGGGATCATTTTTGGTTATCGGCAAGTGGTCGTCTATGTTGACCCCTCGATGAGCGAGGGGGTTACACTAACGACCAACACTGCCAGAACGCATCTGCTTCTAAACAGACAAGCGCTACCCTGGTCAGAGTGGGCTTCTGAGTTCCGTGAGAGAATGCCAAGCGAGATCAAAACGCTGATTGAGAGAATCGCCGCTCAAGCAACCGCAGAAAATCATGGTAAATCGATTCGTGAGCGCCTCAAAGCGATGATGGACCTGTTCAAGGTAAGCAGGTACAAGCCGAATGCGACAGGGCCGCTTTCTATAGCAGAGGCAACGCCAAACGCGGGTGGTCGGTCCGTGCGAAATAGCGTGAACCCAGATGCGGGAGGAGGCGGTGGCGCTCGCTCCTCTACCGCTGGCGGTGCCGTAGGGGGTGTCTATTCTGTTTTTCTCAAAAAGGATGGTCAACCTGGGCGTCAAGCAAAGCCGGATGTATTCCCGACGGTCAAATGGATCAGTACCGCCGAAGGGACCAGGGAGACTGGTGATATTGAAGATAAGGCCGCTAAGTATCTAGAGGAGCAAAACCTACTGCTCATTAACTCCGACTTTCGGGTCTTCACTGACATGATTCAACATTGGGTACAACTATATGCAAGCGAACACGGTGAAGTTGCCGGACTTAGGTCTCGTGTACGCGACTCAGTTCACGACTGGTTCGAGCAGGCGCTGACGGAGACCATTATCGGCCTGCAGGCATTGAGAGGGAGTCGTGAGTGGTCAACGCAGGACCTTCAGAGCGCGTGGTCTGAGGCTGCCTTGACGTCTGTCGTGATGCAGCGATACCATCCATATAACAGCATTAAAAGAGAACTTGGTACAAAAATTGGTGCACTAAAAAGATCATAAATAGCTGCGTACGTGCCTCAAGTGTGTAGCTATATTCGCGCCGGAGGGGACGCAGACTCTTTAGGCGGGGCGTCGGGGAGTGGCTCTAGATGGAGCCTGAAGGGGTAACCCCCATGAAAGAGATCGCACTCAGGATCGTGGTCGATGAGAACGTAGCCTCCGACAAGCCGGTGATCAGGGGTACCCGGGTGCCGGTGACACTCGTCGTGGGCAAACTGGCGGGTGGAATGGAGGTCGATCAGGTCGCCCGGGAGTACGGGTCGAAAGAGAGGATGTCCTGGCGGCACTGTCCTACGTCGCCCGCTCGAGCGCGTTGAATCTCCGGGAAAAACTTCTAGCCGCAGAGGAGGACACCCGCAACGGGCGGATTCTCTCCGAGGATGAGGCAGAGGCCGAGATCGCCCGATGGTTCTCCGAGTAGCCTGAGCTCGGAAGGCCCTCACGCGACGTTCAATTGTGGCAAGTACTGGAAATGCTTATCCCGCGAGCAGAGCATCAAACCTCGCTCCAGGACGAGTGCCGCGATCCAGAGATCGTTCGTCGGAATGGGGGTTCCCTGCTGGCGGAGCTGCCGGTAGAGGCTGGCGTAGGACCGGGTCGTAGCATCTCCGGGATAGGTGACCTCGACCCCCGGCTTCATTAGGAATCGCTGCAAAACGGCTTCATTCTCGCGCCCCTTCTTCCCGACGACAAAGCCGGCACGAAGCTCGGCGACCACGACAAAGGGGAGATGGATGCTGTCCGCTTCCTCCAGAAGGCTGACCACATCCTGGTCGCCGTCGCAGAGATCGCGGTACCGGTTCGTGTCGAGCGCGACCTTCACCGCCAGAGCTCGGGATCGATTTGGCGTTGCTCCGAGAGAGCTTCGTCCGTCGCTGGATCGCTGATCCAACTTCCGGCGATGTCGCTCAAATCCCTGTGCTTGACTCGCTGTCCAGCCAGGCCCACGCCGGCCAGGAGGGCTTCGAGAGTCACGTCGTTGAGACTCTTGCCTTTCTCTCGGGCTTTTGCCCGGAGGGCTTCGTCGAGCTGGGGAGGAATGTTACGGAGCGTGTACTGCATGCAGGCAGTGTAGGCTGCGGCTGCCTGTAAGTCAACGCCCTCTCCCCGCGATTGCCCGCCTGGAGATGCCGCCGACGAGGGCCATTCCCTCGGCATGCTACGGCGGATCGCCGAGGCTCTGAACCAGAGGCAGGAGGTCCGCTTCGTGCCGCATCGCGCCGCGTGACGCTGCCGGCAACCTCCGGGCCGCCTGGCGGCGGCCCGGGCCTCAATTGTGACTCCTACCCCTTCGCCTTCCACTCCGTGACGCTCTTCTCCAGGTCCGAGACCTGCTGGGGCTGGGGCGGCTGGGCGGCGGTCTTGGCGGTGGCGAGCGCCTTCTCGGCCCAGGTCACGGCTCCCTTGTAGTCGTTCTTCTTGGCCAGGAGCATGGCCTTGGCGCGCTGGTTTCCGAAGCTCGGATCGAGCGCGATCGAGGCGTCGAGCCAGCGGGAGGCGTCGTCCAGACAGGTGTTGTTCTGGATGCACCAGTTGGCGGCCTGCGCGAAGGTGCCCGGACGCAGGCTGTCCTTCACCGCGGCCACGGCCAGCTTCGGGGTGTCCACCTCGATCGTGAACGGCACCTGGAGCTTCTCCCAGCTCAGAATGAGCTTGGCCGCGGTGTCGGTCACGTCCTCGAAATCGAAGCCCATCCGCTCCCGGAACTCGGCGGGCGCGGGCTTCGCCTGGATGCGCAGCGCGTCGTCCTCCTGCTTGTAGCTGAAGGCGCCCCACTGGTCGGCGTCCTTGCTGAAGATGACCGTCCACTGGTCCGCGGTCGGGATGGTCTGCAGTCCGTAGAGACCGGCGGGCAGCTCGTGGCCGTCGATCTTCACCGGCGTGCTGAAGCGGATGGTGGTGTTCTCGTTGGCGCCGGTCCGCCAGACCTCGCCGTAGGGCACCAGCTCGCCCCAGATCTTGCGACCCTTCACTCCGGGACGGCTGTAGTGCACGGTCACCTCGGTGACCCCGATCATCTGCGAGACGCTGGCGTTCGGGCTCGGGCGCGGGAGCTGGAGCTGCTGCTGGGCATGGGCGCCGCTCGCCGCGAGGCACAGCGCCAACAGGCCGGCGGCCGGAATCGTGACGCGAAGGTTGGTCCTCTTCATGGTTCCTCTCCTCCTTGTTTGGCGGCTGAAATGTACCAGACCGCCGGGCTGGCGTGTGTAATACGCTTGTAAAAGTGGACCTCCGGAACCTCGCCCGATCGCTGCCCGACATCCCGCGCTGGGTGGAGACCCGGAGCCTCCTCCTCGGCGGCCGGTGCTCGGTGGCCGAGTCGCCGGACGGATTCGTGGTCAAGGCTCTCGACGGACCCCTGGTGTGCTGCGTCGGGCGGCCGGACCCGGAGGCGATCCGCGGCGCGGTGGCCTCCGATCCCGATCCCGCTCCGGACCTGCGCTTGCTGGTCCCGCCGGAGAACGCGGACCATGCGGCGTTCGCCCTGCCGGGCTGGAGCCGGGGCTCGGCCACGATCCATCTCCTGGAGCCCGGGCGCTCGCCCGAGCCGGATCCCTCGGCGGACGTCCGGCTGCTGCAGGACGACCTCCTCCTCGCTCTCCTCCCGGACGCTCTCCGGAACGAGATCGGATGGGCGCTGCCCCGGGCCACGGTGGCGGTGGCGTTCGCGGACGGGATTCCGGCCTCGATCTGCTACTCGTGCTGGGAGACGGAGTCGCTCTGGGACATCTCGATCGAGACGGTGCCGGAATTCCGGCGCCGCGGGCTGGCCGAGGCGTGCACGGCGTTTCTGATCCGGACGATGCGCGGGCGCGGGAAGGAGCCGGTCTGGGGCGCCGAGGACTCGAACCGGCCTTCACTCGGACTGGCCGCGAAGATGGGCTTCGCGCCGGTCGATCGGCTGGTCCTGTTCTCTCCGCCTCAGCCGGACCCGGACCGATCCTAGGAGCCGTCTGCTCCGACCGAGGCCGCCATCCTCGCTTCGGCCAGCCTGGACGAGGTCTCGGCTTCGCGCCGGGCGCGCGCTTCGTCCCAGGCTCCGGCCGGCTCGATCCAGCCCTGGAGGTTCGCGAGGACGAGATCGGCCAGGAAGCGCATGTGGTCGGGCCGGTCGTTGAGCGCGGGGATGTAGCGGTAGCGCTCGCCTCCGGCGTGGAGGAAGATCTCGCGGTTCTGCTCGTCGATCTCCTCGATGGTCTCCAGGCAGTCGGCGGAGAAGCCGGGGCAGATCACATCCAGGCTGCGGACGCCCGACCTCGCCATGCCCTGCATGGTCTTGTCGGTGTAGGGCTTGAGCCACTCTTCGCGGCCGAAGAGCGACTGGAACGAGACCACGTAGCGCTCGCGGGGCAGGCCGAGCTCCTCGGCCACGAGGCGGGCTGTCTTGTGGCAGTGGCAGAAGTAGGGATCGCCGGCCTCGAAGTAGCGCTGCGGGATGCCGTGGAAGGAGAAGAGCAGCCGGTCGGCCTGCGAGCCGTCCGCCCAGGCCTCGCGGATCGAGGCGGCGAGGGACCGGATGTAGCCGGGCTCGTCATGGTAGTGCTGGAGGATCCTCATCTCCGGCACCCAGCGCCAGGCGGTGACCTCGGTCGCCAGGGCGTCGAAGGTGGAGCCGCTGGTGACCGCCGCATACTGCGGGTAGAGCGGCAGCAGCAGGATACGGCGACACCCCTTCTCCGCCAGCTCGCGCAGGGCCGATCTCATGGACGGGTTGCCGTAGCGCATCCCGAGCGCCACGTGGATGGGCGTGCCGACCTCGGCCTTCAGGATCGTTTCGAGAGCGGCCGTCTGCCGGCGGCTGATGACCAGGAGCGGCGAGCCTTCCTTGGTCCACACCTTCCGGTAGAGCTCCGCGGACTTCTTCGGCCGGAACGGCAGGACGAAGAGATGGAGGATCAGCCACCAGAGCGGCCGGGACATCTCGATGACGCGCGGATCGAGGAGGAACTCGCGCAGGTAGCGGCGCAGCGCCGGCGAGTCCGCGGCGTCGGGAGTCCCCAGGTTGGCCAGGAGGACGCCGACGGCCGGAATCTCGGTGTGCTGGAAGCCGGGTTGACCGAAGTAGCGCATAGGGTTTCTTAGCCGAGCACCCCGAACACCTCCGAGACCTGGTCCCAGCCCACCCTCATCAGGAAGGTGTTGTTGCGGCCGTAGGACTTGATTCCCAGGATGAAGAAGCCGGGCTCGGGGTTCTTCAGGGTGTCGGCGCCGTGGCTGGTCTGGGTCAGGCAGTCGCCGGCGGCCGCGCCCAGGAGCGCCGCCGAGAGGTTGATCGGACCGCAGGTGGCGTAGCACTCGTGGACCTGGAGCTGGCGGTAGAGCTCGTGGTCGCCCACGAAGCCGGTCAGCGAAAGGACCCGGTCCACGGCCACGCGCTCGGAGCCGGAGCCATTGCGGAGCACCGCGACGATCTTCCCGTTCGGCCTTGAAAGCTCCTCGACGGCGTAGCCCTTCCGGGTCTCGACGGCCGGCGAGGCGCCGGAGGCCAGCGCTCGGGCCTCCGCGGCGAGCCGGGCGCGCTCCGGGAGCGGATCGCCTTCGGGGCTGCCCCAGTCCGGCTCGGGATTGCGCAGCACCCAGATCACCCGGGTGCCGGGCGCGTCCTGGGCCAGGGCGGCCAGGTCGCGGACGGCGGTCTGGGCGGAGTGGCCGTTGCCGGCGACGAGCACGGTCCTGCCGGACCAGTCCGCGGCTTCCTTCTTGAAGTCCGGGATCCGGCGCCGGATCTCGCCGTCGAGGGCGCGCTCGCCGGGCGCGGGGATGCCGGCGTCTCCGAGCCGGTTCGGGTTGCCATAGGTGCCGGTCGCATCGATCACCACGTCGGCGCTCTCGGTCCACTCCCGACTGCCATCCGAAAGGAGGAGGCGGAACGGGCGCTGCGCGCGGGCATCGTTGGCGATCTCCTCGTGCTTGAGGAGCCCCTGGCGGCCGACGCTCAGCGCGCGGGTGCCGAGGCGCAGGTTCGGCGCGATCTCAGGGAGCGCGGCGAGCGGCGCGAGGACCTTTTCCGCCAGCTCGGCGCCGGTCGGGCAGTCGGAGCCCGACGGCGCGTCCGGGAGATGGCGGCGCATCCTCGGCGAGACGTTCAGGTCCCAGGGGGTGAACAGTCGGACGTGACCCCAGGCGCGGACGTGGCCTCCGACTTCCGGGGCGGCCTCGTAGATCGTGAACGGGTGGCCGGCTTCGGCGGCGGCCAGGGCGGCCTCCAGGCCGACGGGCCCGGCTCCGAGGATGGCGATGCGGGGCTTGCTCATGGGTCCTCCTCAGCTCTCAGTATCTCGACGAGGCCCGCTCGCGCGCGGGCAGGATCTCCAGACAGGTGGTCCACCAGCCGGTGAGGACGGTCTCGACGAACTCCTCCGGCAGCGCCTCGCGGCGCATCTCGGCGGCCAGCGATTCATGATCATAGACGAGCGGGAGGAGCTGAACGTCCAGGCCGTCCTCTCTCTCCTCCAGCATCGAGTACCAGACGTGGGTGTTGCCGTCGTTCGCCGGCCGGCCGATGACCCCGACGTTGACCACGTCCCGGCCCGACGGCAGCCGGCGGTGCCAGTGCAGGCCGGTGTGGGTGCAGAGGACGCCATCGCAGCGCTCCTGGTCGAGCAGCACCTCCAGGAACGGCGCGGGCGAGATGCTCCGGAACAGGAACTCGTTGATTCTGCGCGGCGATCCGTGGACGAGGAGCAGCTCGCGGTCCCCGATCTTCACCCGGCGGCGCCGCGGGAGCGCGCCCATCCAGGCCTTGAGCCCGGGCGAGCAGTTGCGCTCGGTATATTGGTAGGAGATCCGGGCGAAATGGTTGTCCCGGGGATCGGTATAGCCGCAGTTGCAGTCCTCGCGGCCGGAGGCGAGCGACTCCTCGTAGTTGCCCTGGATCGAGAGCACGCCTCCCTGGTCCAGCAGCGGCCGGACCTTCTCCGGATTCGGCCCGAAGGCGCCCAGGTCTCCGAGGCAGTAGACCGCCTCGGCGCCGCGCCGGGCCGCATCCTCCAGGAGCGCGGCGAGCGCGAGGTGGTTGCTATAGATACCGCCGAAGACGGCGATCCGCGAGTATGGGCCTTCGACCGGAGTGGGGTCCGCAGCGGTTTCAAGATAAGCACGGACCGCCTCCTCGCGCTCCACCGGGTCGAGGGTCCGGCCCGCCTCGGCCGCGGCCTGCCGGAATTTCTCCAGCGGGACCAGCGTCTCGCCCCAGGTGGCCAGGCCCCGGTGGGAGGTCAGCTTGCTCATCTCAGGTCCGGCAACTCACGCCGAAGGCGTGACAGGTCCAGCAGGCGGAGTGGTCGAGCGGGAAGGAGCCGAGGCTGTCGGCCAGGGTCTCGCCCATGCGGGCGGACGGCTCGTTGACGAGGATCGGGCAGACCCAGACGCCTTGGTCGGTGACCATCCGGCACGAGCTGCACTGGAGATGGTCCCAGGCGCCGGCGGGCTGGTCTGCTTCGCGGAGGCGCTGCCAGCTCTCGTAGGCGCCGCCTCGTCCGGCTTCGGCGCCGATCTGGAACACGGGGAGGATCTTGAGCCGCGGCCGGTCGATGCCGAGCGCGCGCAGCAGCTCGAAGAAGCGCTCCTTGCCGGAGTCGGTGGCGGCTTCGCGGCAGACCTCGGTGACGGTGATGACCGGGTTGAGACCGGCTTCGGCGAGGTTGCGGACGCCGTCCAGGATGCGCGCGAAGGTCCCCTCGCCGCGGATCGGGTCGTTGGTGGCCGCGTCCCAGCCGTCGAGCGAGACCCGCAGGTCGAGAGAGTAGCCGAGCGAGGAATCGGACGCCTGCTCCAGTTTTTTCAGGCGCGCGCAGCGGGCGGGGTCGAGGAGGAGGCCGTTGGTCAGCACGGTGGCGGGCCCGATCCGGAGCGTGGCCTCCAGGATCGCCTCCATGTCCGGGTTGAGGAACGGCTCGCCGCCGGTGAAGTAGTACTCGCGCACCCCGAGGCGGACCGCCTCCTCCAGGTAGCGCTCCACCTCGTCCAGCCGCATCAGCTCGTGCGTATGGTTGGTGGGCGAGCAGGAGATGAAGCAGTGCGTGCAGGCGAGGTTGCAGACCGTGCCTCCGACCTGGAACCAGAGGGTGTCCAGGGAGGTCAGCTCCACGCGCGGAGAGGCATCGGGCCTGGTTTCTGCAAGGCTCATCGCCGGTTTCATCCGCCTCCAAGTCTATACGTTATGATCGGACTCCCTTGAGACGCTTCCTCCTCTTCTCGATCCCTCTTCTCATGGTCACCATGGGACTGTTCCAGTTCGGCCTGGAGGTGTTGCGCCTCCAGGTGGACCCGGGCCTCCTCGCGCCCGGCGGCGGTGTCGATCTGCCGGGCTGGATCCGGCTGGCGACCTGGGCGCTGGAGTCCCTGGCCCTCTCCACCCTGTTCGTGCTCGTGCACGGCCGGGGCTGGGGCGGGGTCTCGGGTCTTCTGACGGGCTGGATCGCCTGGGTGTTCCGCGGGCCGCTTCTGGTCGTGACGGTGGTCGGCCACGCCGGCCTGACGCCCGGGCCGTGGTGGTCGCTGGCCTTCCGCTGGTGGGTGCTCTACTCGCTTTGCGGCCTGCTGCTGGGGGTGATCGCCTCGCTGACGGACCTCGGCCGGGAGGCGGAGCCTGCGTCAGAGGCTCCGGCCCCGATCCCCTTCCGAGAGCCGCTTCACGTGGTCGAGCACCCGCAGATGGATGCGGTGGAGTATCCCATCCGACCAGAGCCGCCAATAGCCGGACGGGAAGAGACCGTGCCGGTACCAGGTGGTCCCGACGAGCCGGGTACGCCCGCCGGGTAGCTCCTCCAGGTCGAACCGCCCCTTCTCGGACATCAGGAAACCGTCCAGGTGGGGCGGGTGGATCGAGCCCCGGGGCGACCACTCCTCCATCGGCGCCGGGTTGTCCGCGACCGAGAACTGGAGCTGGCGCGGCTCGTCCCAGACCTCGATCGGCTCGACGAAGGCGCCGGTCGAGAAGACGCAGTAGCGCACCGCTCCGACGCCCCGGCCGCGGATCTCCGCCCGCATCGGATAGGCGATGCCGGTGCGGAAGAGCCACTCTTTCGGCGGCGGCAGCTCGGAGAAGGAAACCACGTGGCGCCAGACCGTCTCCGGCGGCGCGTCCACCTCCACGGCGGTGGTCACCCGGAAGAGCTCCGGCTCGGGCGCGACCGCGGCTTCGGCTCCCATCAGGACCGGGGCGGCCAGGAACAGGATCAGCAGCGGAAGCACGGGATGGCCTTCGCCGAAGCGGGTATGGAGGACATGGGCGAGAAAGCCGCCCAGCGCGGCGATCGGCAGAGCCAGCGGGGCCGCCATCAGGATGCAGACCGCCCCCTCGACGCCGCTGGTCAGCAGCCCGGTCGCGCAGCCGGCCACGGCCACGATGGCGGCGATCAGGCTCCTCTCTCCGAACGCGCCGGAGCCGAGCCGCCATTCATAGAACAGTACCGCGCCGAATCCCAGGATCAGCGGGAACCCCAGGAACAGGACCAGTCCATAGATCCAGAGGACCGAGCCCGCGAACCAGACGGCCAGAGCCCCGGTCAGCGCCGAGGCGAGAAGGATGATCAGGAGGGTGAGAGCCTTTCGCATTGGAGATCCTCCGCTCGTTCGATGAACATGTTCATCTGACGGGCGAAAAAATTTAGCGCTGTCGCTCGAGGGTCCGGCGGCAGTCGATCCGGGCGCCGAGCTGGTGGAACAGGTTGTAGAGACCGAGCTTGGTGCGGACATAGAGCGTGAAATCGGGGTGCGCGAGCCCGCCGCGGAGCTGGTCGTGCAGGCAGGCCGTCAACGCGCGCAGGAAGGAGGCATCCCCGAAGTCGAAGAGCCCGGCCCGGTGGTATTTCGCGGCGTCCAGCCGCTGCATGGCCAGGAGCAGGGCGAGCTGCTCGCCGTACCGCCCGGAACCGGGATCCAGGATGCCGAGCTCGACATAGCAGCCGGTCAGCGCCGCCTGGTCGTCGACCGGAATTTCAAACAGCCGGCGGAGACCGGTCCTGAAGCCCGACTCGAGCCGCTTGGTGCAGCCGAAGTCCAGGAGCCCGAGCCCGCCGTCCGGCAGAAACAGGAAGTTGCCGGGATGGGGATCGGCCTGGAAGAGGCCGAGGCCGAGCGTCTGCCGGAAGAAGAGATCGAGCAGCCGCGTGGCGGCCCGGTCGCGCTCCTCCTGGGACGGCCCGGTGCGGAGGAACTCCTCGACGTGCAGCCCGTCGAGCCTCTCCATGGTGAGGACCCGCTGGGTGGAGAGCCCGCGCCAGACGCGCGGCACGCGAAGGCCGTCCTCGTCCTCCAGGTGGCCGGCGATCTCCTCCATGGCGTCGGCCTCCCGGACGTAGTCGGTCTCCTCGGCCATGTGGCTCCGGACCTCTTCGAGCACGGGATGCAGCTCCGGGTGGCTGGCGGACCAGCCCGAGACGGCGAGGAGCCGTTCCAGGAGACCGAAGTCGGTCGCGATCGAACGGTCGATCCCGGGGTACTGGATCTTGACCGCCAGCGCCTCGCCGGTGGCCAGGCGGGCGCGGTGGACCTGCCCGAGCGAGGCGGCGGCGAAGGGCTCCCGCTCGAAGTCCGCGAAGACCTCCTCGGGATCGCGCCCGAGCTCGCCGCGGAGCTGGAGGCGGGCGAGCGTGCCATGCATGGGCGGGGCCGAGCGCTGGAGCAGCGAGAGCTGGCGGACCCAGGTCTCCGGCAGGGTGTGGGACTGCTGGGAGAGGAACTGGCCGAGCTTGAGCAGCGGCCCCTTGAGCCCGGCCAGCGCGGTCATCACGTCGAGGGCGTTGGCCTCGCGGGTGGCGGCGTCGATCGCCTCCCGCCGCTCGGGGCCGGCGCCCAGCTTCCGCACCTCCCCGAGCGCGGTGCGGCCGAGCACGCCGGCTCCGGCCGCGCCCAGGCGGGCGAGCCGGCCTCCCATTCCGAGGGGGCCGAGCGGAGGATCAGACGGCCTGCTCCGACGGCTCCTCAAGGCGGCCTCCCTGTCTCAGGGCGTTCAGGGTGAAGCGCAGCGACTTGTCGAGCAGCGCCCAGGTGTCGGACTTGTTCGGCGAGCCGTCGTTGAGCCAGAACAGGACGATCCCCATGTGGTACACCCAGAAGGCGGAGAGCAGCATCGACTCGAACCCCAGGGCCGGCAGCTCGCCCCTCCCGGCTGCATCCGCCAGGAGTCCCGCCACGTACTCCAGGTGGCGGTTCTTCAGGCTCTGGGTGTCCAGGCTGAACGGGTGGAGGGGCGAGGTCGGCACCGTGGCCTGGATGACCATCACGTTGAGGAACTCCTGGTAGGGCTCCACCTCCTCGATCTCCAGGGAGATCAGGGAGAAGATCTTCTCTTCGAGCGCGGCCTCCCGCGGGCACTCCCGCCGGTGGCGGGCCAGCACCCGGGCGAGCGCCTCCTCGAAGAAGTAGAGCGCGAGGTGCTCCTTGGTCGGGAAGTAGTTGTAGGTCGTGCCGAGGGCGATCCCGGCGGCGCCGGCGATGTCCCGCATCGTGGTCTGGCGGAAGCCCTTGGACTGGAACATTGCCAGGGCGACCTCCAGGATCCGCCTCTTGGTGGCTTCCTTGTTGACGTCACGAGGGATGCGGGGGGTTCGGCTCGGCATGGCGGGCTCAAAAGATGAACATGTTCACGGAACAAGGGTAGCGCCCGCGCCGGTTCGTGTCAACGGGAGCCCCGGAGGACTGTGGTAGCCTTCCGGCCGGCCGCTTTCGAGGGTCTTACGCGCTGTGAAAATCGCCGCTGTCGGACGGGCGTTCCCGCCGCACTACTACGACCAGGAGACCCTCGTCGCCGCACTGCAGCGGCGGTGGGCGGATCGCTTCTTCAACCCCGAGCGCCTGGAGCGGCTCCACAGGAACGTGCTGGTCGGCGGCCGGCACCTGGCGCTGCCGCTCGAGGAGTACGAGACTCTCACGACCTGGGGCCAGGCGAACGACGCCTGGATCCGGGTGGCCCAGGAGGTCGGCGCCCAGGCGGTGCTGGACGGCCTGGACCGGGCCGGGCTGTCGCGGGAGGAGATCGGGACGCTGATCTTCGTCACCGTGACCGGCGTGGCGACGCCGTCGATCGACGCCCGGCTCATGAACCGCCTCCAGCTCAAGCCCGGGGTCAAGCGGGTGCCGATCTTCGGCCTCGGCTGCGTGGCGGGCGCGGCCGGGATCTCCCGCGCCGCGGACTACGTCCGGGCCTACCCGGACCAGGTGGCGGTGCTGCTCTCGGTCGAGCTCTGCTCGCTCACCCTCCAGGCCGAGGACCTGTCGATCCCGAACCTGATCGCCACCGGCCTCTTCGGCGACGGCGCCGCGGCGGTGATGGTGGTGGGCGACGACCGGCCCGCGGACGGTCCGGAAATCGTGGCCACGCGCTCGGTCTTCTATCCGGACTCGGAGGACGTGATGGGCTGGACCATCTCGGAGTCCGGCTTCGGCATCATCCTCTCCGCGGATGTGCCCCAGGTGGTGCGCGACTTCCTGAGGCACGATGTGGACGCCTTCCTGGCCGACCACGGCCTGACCCGGGCCGACATCTCCTCCTGGGTCTGCCATCCGGGCGGCCCCAAGGTGCTGGAGGCCATGCAGGAGGCGCTGGAGCTGCCCGAGGGCGCGCTCGACGTGACCTGGCGGAGCCTGCAGGAGGTGGGCAACCTCTCCTCGACCTCGGTCCTGCTGGTCCTGGCCGACACCCTGGAGAACCACCGCCCGCCGCCCGGGAGCTGGGGCCTGATCACGGCCATGGGACCGGGCTTCTGCTCGGAGCTGGTGCTGCTGCGGTGGTGAGATCGGGGGCCAACAAGCGCAGACAACACTTCAAACAGCGCGATGAGAAATAGGACAAAATACTCCCAAGAACGTCTTGAACAAAAGACCGACCGAATAGCGCGGTGAATAGCGCGGTGAATAGCGCGACGATCAACGAGCTGAATAGGGCGTCAAAACAACACCAAAGCGATTAGCGCGGTGAATAGCGCGGTGGAAAAACAACGAACAGCACGTCATAACGGGTACTAAGGTATGTTGCTCAGCCAGTAGCTGGCACTTCGCCCGCGTCCTCCAGAGCCGATAAGGCCCAGTCTCCTCAGATGAGCAAGATCGTCTTGGATGGTTCGATCCGCAGGAGGCTCCGTAAGGGCATCCCGGATCTCCCGGAGAGCGAGCGAACAGACGCTTGCCATAAACCACAAGTGCGGCGTTGAGTAGACATCCGTCTGCCCGAAGTCCAAAGCGGTCGAGAACCTCCAACGCATCGAACCCAGTGAACTCCGGCATTCGTCCGGAGGAGATGCCCAGCCGTGCCGTTCGCCGGATCTCCTCCTCGTCGAGATCCTCGAGTGTGAATCCTTCGGCGCGCTGGTTCTCCCAACGGCTGCGGCTGTGGAGCCTGTTGATCAACAGCTCCTGGTAGCGCTGCTGAGACATGGGAGAGGTGGTGGTGCCGATGCGCTCGTAAGCACGGCCATCATAGGTGAACGGAAGGAGGTCGGTCCTGAGGTCGACTTGGAGGACAATGACCTCCAGGCTGGAATCGGGTAAGCGCACCCGGTACATCGAGACTGGAGGCTGCGGCTCGAATGCCTGCAGGAGAGCGGCGATGTCCCGGAGGGTGGTGTCTGCGACGATCTGACCTGCAATGCGGCCGTCGGGCTCGACGCCGAACAGCAGAGTCCCTCCCCGGCAGTTCAAGAACCCGCAGAGGGTCTTACCCGCTTTCGAGATCTGTCCCGTGGTCTTCTTGAGCTCCAGGATCTCCGACTCGCCACCGGCGACCAACACCTGTAGATCATGGTAGTTCATGCATTGCGCGGTAGAGGGGAAGCGCGGCTAGTATACCCGCGATGACCCTCCCCCGCCTCGACACCCGCGTCCTCTACACCTTCCTGGTGCTGGCCGCGGCAGTCGGGCGCCTCCTGGAGCTGCGGGTCGCGAAGCTCAACTACCGGCTCCTCCTGGCCCGCGGCGGTGTCGAAGCCTCGCCCGGCCACTACCCCTGGATGGTCGCGCTTCATTCGGCTTGGCTTGCCTGCTGCCTGGCGGAGGTCTGGCTCCTCGGCCGGCCGTTCGTGCCCGTTCTTGCCGCGCCGGCTCTGGCCGTGTTCCTGGCCGCGTTCGCCCTGCGGATGTGGGTCATCTCGACGCTCGGCGGGCGGGGCGGGCGCTGGACGACCCGCATCGTCGTCCTGCCCGGCGCGCCGCTGGTCACGGGCGGTCCCTACCGGTGGCTGCGGCACCCGAACTACCTGGCGGTGGTGCTGGAGATCGCCTCTCTCCCCCTCGTCCATACCGCCTGGCTGACCGCCCTGGTATTCAGCTTGCTGGATGGTTTGCTGCTGCGGGTCCGGATTCGGGCGGAAGAGGAGGCGCTCGGGCTGGCATGAACGAAACCATGATTCTCGAAGGCATCGCCGAGGTGGTCCGCCAGCGCCTGGACTGGCAGGGACCGCTGACCATGGAAATGCGGCTGATCGAGGACCTGCGCCTCGACTCGGTCCGCCTGCTCACCCTGGCCGCCGAGGTCGAAAACCGCTTCCGGGTCTTCCTCGACGAGGCCGACGAAGCCGGAATCCAGACCGTGGCCGACCTCGTGGCCGTCGTCCGGAGGAAGCTCGGTGGTTGAAACGATCCTCGACTACCTGGAGCAGGCCGGCCGCGAGCCCGACGGCGGCGTCCGCTTCGTGGACCGGGCCGAGCGCGATACCTGGTTCGGCTGGGGCGAGGTGCGGGAGCGGGCGCTCGGGGTCTGCGGCGGGCTGCAGGAGCTCGGGATCCGGCGCGGCGATCGCGCGGCCCTGGTCTTTCCGACCGGGATCGACTTCTTCGACGCCTTCTGGGGCACCCTCCTGGCCGGCGCCGTGCCGGTCCCTCTCTATCCGCCCGTTCGTCTGGGCCGGATGGAGGAGTATCAGCACCGGACCTCCCGCATGCTCCAGGTCACCGGGGCCCGGCTCGTGCTGACCGATGCCCGCGTGCGCCGCATCCTGGGCGAGGCCGTGGCTGCGGTCCGGCCGCCGCTCGGCTGCCGGACCGCCGAAGAGGTCCGCGGGCATGCCGGAGATCATCCGGGAGAGCCGGTCCGGCCCGATTCCTCGGACCTCGGGCTGATCCAGTTCTCCTCCGGCACCACGGTCGATCCCAAGCCCGTGGCGCTCAGCCATCGCGCGCTCGTCGCCCAGACCGAGATCATCCGGAGCTTCTGGCGGGACGAGCCGGGCTTCCGGCACAGCGGCGTCTCCTGGCTGCCGCTCTACCACGACATGGGGCTGATCGGCTGCATCCTCCCTTCCGTGGCCCGGGACTCGGCGATCACGCTCCTCGGGCCGGAGCTGTTCGTGGCCCGGCCGGCGCTCTGGCTGCGGGCGATCTCGCGCTGGAAGGCCTCGGTCTCGCCGGCCCCGAACTTCGCCTACGGTCTCTGTCTCTCGCGGGTCACCGACGCCGACATGGAAGGGGTCGATCTCTCCGGCTGGCGCCACGCTCTGACCGGCGCCGAGGCCGTGACCCCGTCGGTGGCGCGGGCCTTCTGCGAGCGCTTCGCCCGCTGGGGCTTCCGGCCGGAGGCCCTCACGCCGGTCTACGGCCTGTCCGAGGCGTCCCTGGCGGTGACCTTCTCGGATCTCCACCGCCCGTTCCACAGCGTGCGGGTGGACCGCGAGAGCCTCGCCGGCGAAGGGCTCGCGCGGGAGGCGGCCGACGGCCGGGAGATCGTCTCCGTCGGCCGGCCGGTGCCCGGCTTCGAGCTGGAGATCCGGGACGAGGCCGGCCGCGTCCTGCTGCCCGGACATGTCGGCCGGGTCTGGGCGAAGGGGCCATCCCTGATGGACGGCTACCTCGACGCCCCGGAGGCCACGGCGCGCGCTCTCCGGGACGGCTGGCTGGACACCGGCGACCTCGGTTTCCTCCGCGGCGGCGAGCTCTACCTGACCGGCCGGGCCAAGGACGTGGTGATCCTCCGCGGGCGCAACCACGCGCCGGACGAGATCGAGCGCGCCGTCGAAGGCCTTCCCGGCGTCCGCGTCGGCTGCGTGGTCGCGGCGAGCTGGCTGCCGGACCCGCCGGACACCGCCGAGAGCGAGCGCCTGGCCCTGTTCGTCGAGACCGCGCGCCGCGCCACTCCCGACCAGATTGAATCGATCCCGGAGCGTTGCCGCGAGGCGGTCCTGGCGGCCACGGGGCTGGATGTGGACGAGGTCGTCGTCCTGGATCCCGGCACCCTGCCGCGCACCTCGTCCGGCAAGCTGCGGCGCCGGGAGGCGCTCCGCCTCTGGCTCGCCGGCGAGCTGGCGCCGCCCGAGCCGGTCACCCCTCTGCGTCTCGCCGGGACCATGGCGCGCTCGGGCCTCGCCTACGCCCGGATGCGCTGGGGGCGGGAGTAACCCGGTTGACCCGGCACCGGCGCGACCTCGTGGTCGTCGGCGGCGGTCCGGCCGGCCTCGCCACCGCCATCCGCGCCCGCCTGGCAGGCCTGGGCGTCACGGTCGTGGACCGGTCCCGTCCGCCCATCGACAAAGCCTGCGGCGAGGGG
>JBEQUE010000263.1:0-18963 GCA_040349255.1 Acidobacteriota bacterium
CCTGCGCGACCGCGCTCCGGTCTGGAAGGACGCGGGGGCGGGCGCGGAATTCTTCCGCTCCCTCGTCGACACCGCGAACCTCCTGGGCTACACCCTGTATCCCGTGGACGTGCCGGGCTTTTCGTCGGGCGCCGGGCCGGGCGTCGAGGCTACCGGGCCCGGGCCCCTGAACGCGCCGATCACCTCCGGCGACGAGTTGAACGCCGACTACGCGCTCAACTTCCTGGCCCAGGCCACCGGAGGCAAGGCCGCGGTCAACTCCGCGCGCCTGGAGGCCCTGGAGCGCATGGCCGAGGACACCAGCGCTTATTATTGGCTCGGCTTCACCCCGGCCTGGAAGGCCGACGACCGGCAGCACAGGATCGAGCTCAAGCCCAAGAGGCGCGGGCTGCGCGTCCGCACCCGCAGCGGCTTCACCGACGTGGCGTGCCAGACCCAGGTGTTCGTGAACGAGGACGGCACGCTCGTCTCTTCACCCTGCTTCACTCCCTGAGGGGTTCGACTTGGAGGATCGGATGAGAAAGACAGTCGTGCTCGCCGCCCTGGCCTGGATGGCCGTAGCGGTTTCCGGCGTTTCCGCGCAGGCTCAACAGGAGGTGTCGGCGTTCGACGAGGCGATCGACGTGCGCGTGGTCAACGTCGAAGCGGTCGTGACCGGCAAGGGCGGGGAGCGGGTGCGCGGACTGAAGAAGGAGGACTTCCGGCTGCTCGTGGACGGCCGCGAGGTCCCCGTCGAGTTCTTCAACGAGGTCGAGGATGGCGCCATGATCGCCGCCGGAAAGCCTTCGCCGGCCGGAGAGATGGCTCCGGAGCCGGAGACCGTCAGCCGCCGCGTCCTCCTGTTCATCGACGACAGCTTCGGCATCGCGCCGAACCGGAACACGGTGCTCGACCGGATCGGCAAGAGCCTGGACAAGCTGACGCCGCGCGACGAGGTCGCGGTGGTGGCCTTCGACGGCAAGAAGCTCGACCTGCTGAGCGGCTGGACCGCGGATCGCGGCCGGATCGCCGAGGCCCTGGCCGCGGCGCGGTCACGGAGGGCCAACGGCCTCATCCTGCGCGCCCAGATGCGCGGCATCAACAGCGACCTCGCCGCGGTCACCGCCGTGCGCGGCTTCACCCCGCTGCCGGTGCAGACCACGGCGGGAGCCGAGATGGGGCGCTTCGGCAACGAGGGCTTCGACGGCGCGGCCTTCATGGATTCGGGCGGCGGCGTGACCATCGACCTCCCCGCGCTGCTCAACCGCGTCGTGGCCGCGTCCGCGGCCGCCATGCGCGCCGTGCCGGTGCCGGAGGGGCGCAAGGTCATGCTGCTCCTCGCGGGCGGCTGGCCGATGCCCGAGCAGCCGAGCACCCGGGGGCTGCTCGACGAGCTGCCGGCGTCGCTCGAATGGATGGCCTCGGCGAGCTACGGCAGCGCGGGCGAGGCCGTGTTCCGGCCCCTGGTGGACACCGCGAACCGGCTCGGCTACACCCTCTACCCCGTGGACATGCCCGGCCTCGGCGCCGGCAGCGGCGCGGACGTCCAGGACTCCGATTTCGGCAGCAACCGGCTGATCTCCTCGCCCTGGGACCAGACCACCGACTACACGCTCAACTACCTGGCGGAGGAGACCGGCGGCCGGGCCGCGGTCAACACCGCGCGCCTGGAGGCGCTCGACCGGATGGCCGAGGACACCCGCTCCTACTACTGGCTCGGCTTCACGCCCGCCTGGAATGCCGACGACCGGCACCACCGGATCGAGCTCGTGACCCGGCGTCCCGACCTCAAGGTGCGCACCCGCAACGGCTTCACCGACCTGTCGCGCAAGACCGAGATGGCGATGAACACCGAGGGCCTCCTCCTGTTCGGCGCGGGCTCGGACTCGCCGGCCGGGCAGGTCATCCAGGTGGAGATGGGCAAGCCGGCGCGGGCCGGACTGACCACAGTCAAAGTTCCGGTCACGCTGAGCATCCCGGCCGGATCGCTCTCCCTCCTGCCGGTGTCGGGCGGGTTCGCGGCCGAGGCGAGCCTCTCGGTCGGAGCGCTCGACCGCTGGGGCTCCCAGTCCGACCTGCCCGTGCAGACCGTGCGGCTCAACTTCAAGAGCCAGCCGAAGCCGAACGACATCGTGCGGTACCACACCACCGTCCGCATGGGCCGCGGCCGGCAGCAGGTGGTCTTCACCTTGCGGGACTCGCTCACCGGTGAGATGCTCTGGGCGAAGCTGGATTACAAGCCCTGATCCGATTTGTTGAAGCTCCAGGAGCGTCCGCCTGAAGCGGGCGCTCCGATCTTGAGGAATCCCGCATGAAATCCCTTCGAGCTCTCGCAGCCTTCCTGATAGCGGCGGCGTCCATCCCGGCGCTTGCCCAGCAGCAGCCCTCCGAGCCGGCCAGCGCGTTCGGCGAGCAGATCGACGTCCGCGTGGTCAACGTGGAGGTGGTGGTCACCGACAAGCAGGGCAACCGGGTGACCGGCCTCGGCCCGGGCGACTTCCGGCTGCGCGTGGACGGCAAGGAGGCCCCGATCCAGTACTTCACCGAGGTGCGCGGCGGCCAGGCCATCGCGCCCGAGGAGGCCGGCTCGGGCCAGAGCGCGGCCGTCTCCGGCCTGCCGGCGCTCGCCCCGGGCAGCCCGGTCGGCACCAGCTACCTGGTCTTCATCGACGACTATTTCTCGATCGCCGCGCGCCGCGACGAGGTGCTGCGCTCGCTCATGGACAGCCTCGGCCGCCTGGGCCCCGAGGACCGCATGGCGGTGGTGGCCTTCGACGGCCGGAAGATCGACATGCTGAGCAACTGGTCCGACTCCGACCGGGCGCTGCACCGCGGTTTCCAGGAGGCCCTGGGCCGGCAGGCCTACGGCTTCCAGCGCCTGGCCGAGCTGCGCGCCTACGAGTCCTCGCGCCGCATCGTGGCCGGCACCCTGGGCACCACCGACAGCCGGGCGGGCTTCGCCAACCGGGTCGACCTGGAGGAGCTGTCCTACATGGAGCTGATCGCCGACCAGGTGCAGCGCTCGGTGACGGCCGCGGTGAGCACGATGCGCGGCTTCGCCGCTCCGCCGGGCCGCAAGGTGATGATCCTGCTCTCCGGCGGCTGGCCGTTCTCGCCCGCGGACTACGTGGTGAACAACCCCAACCGCCCGATCCTCAACCGCGAGGTGCCGACCGGCGAGAAGCTGCTCGCGCCGCTGGTGGACACCGCGAACCTGCTCGGCTATACCCTCTACCCGGTGGACGTGCCGGGCGTCGAGAGCACCGGCCCGGACGCCTCCGAGGGCGCGCCGCGCGACAACCTGCTCAACCTGCGCGAGCAGGAGGTCCACGCCGCCCTGGAGTACGCGGCCAAGGAGACCGGCGGCAAGGCGCTGATCAACGGCCTGCGCTCCGAGGCGCTCTCGACCGCGGAGTCCGACACCCGCTCCTACTACTGGCTCGGCTTCTCCCCGGACCGCCAGCGCAACGACAAGCGCCACGACATCCAGGTGGAGGTGCTGCGCGAAGGCCTCCGGGTGCGGTCGCGGGACAACTTCTTCGACCTCGCCCGCAACACCGAGGTCTCGATGATGGTCGAGAGCGCGCTGCTCTTTGGCAACCCGCCCGGCGCGGCCTCGATGCCGATACAGCTCGGCAAGCCGGTGGCCAAGGGCCGCCGGGAGATCGAGGTGCCGCTCTCGCTCGCGATCCCGCTCTCCTCGATGACCGTGGTGCCGCTCGACGGCAAGCACGTCGCCGAGCTGGAGCTGCGGATCTCGGTCCTGGACGAGAAGGGGAACCGCTCGGCCGTGCCGGTGATCCCGATCCGGCTCACCGCCGACAAGCCGCCGGCCGAGTCGCCGGGCCAGTACGTGCGCTACGACACCACGCTCAAGATGCGCAAGATCCGCCAGCACCTGATCGCGGCCATCTACGACCCGCTCTCCGGGAAGATCACCACCGCGGAGGCCGACGTGGTCCCGGACCGCGTCCCGTAGTATCCTCCGGCGGAAGGACATTTCCGAAGGAAACGGACACACCATGAAGTCATCGAGACGAATCCTCGCGCTCTGCCTGCCGGGCCTCCTGGCGGGCTTGGCCTCCGTCCGGGCGCAGGCGCCCACCCCGACAGCCAAGCCGGCGGACCCGAAGCAGGACACCTACATCGAGACCGTCAACGTCAGCGTGGTCAACGTCGACGTCTACGTCACCGACAAGAGCGGCCAGCGCATCAAGGGCCTGACCAAGGACGACTTCGAGGTCACCGAGAACGGCAAGACGGTGGCGATCACCAACTTCTACGCCGTCGAGGCCGGCCGGGCGATGCTGGCCGAGGACGAGCCCGCGCCAGCCCCGAAGCCCGGCCCTCCGGGCCAGAAGCCCCAGCCCCCGCAGCTCCCCGAGGACCAGCGCCTGCGGCTGATCGTCTACATCGACAACTTCAACCTCAGGCCGTTCAACCGCAACCGGGTGATGCGCGAGCTGCGCGTCTTCCTGAGCCAGAAGGTGACCAAGGGCGACCAGGTGATGCTGGTGACCTACGACCGCTCGACCCACGTGCGGCAGACGTTCACCAGCGACACCGACCTGATCAACTCGGCTCTGCTCAGCATCGAGAAGATCTCGGCCCAGGGAGTCCACGCCGACTCCGAGCGCCGCGACGCCCTGCGCCAGATCGAGGAATCGCGCAGCGCCACCGAGGCCGAGGGGATCGCCCGCTCCTACTCCGAATCGACCTTCAACGACCTCTCGTTCAGCATCGACGCGCTCAAGGACCTGGTCAGCTCGCTCGCCGGCATGCCGGGCCGCAAGGCCATCCTCTACGTCAGCGACGGCCTCCAGATGATCGCCGGCCAGGACGTCTACTACGCCGTGCAGAGCAAGTACGGCGAGCAGTCGACCAGCATGACCACCGCGATCCAGTACGACGCCTCCCGCCGGTACACCGAGCTCGCCAACCAGGCCAACGCCAACCGGGTGACGTTCTACACCATCGACGCCGCGGGCCTGCGGGTCTACTCGTCGATCTCGGCCGAGAACCAGACCGCGGGGCAGGGGGTCTACATCGACTCGATCCAGATCTCGAACCTCCAGGCGCCGCTCCAGATGCTGGCGGAGAAGACCGGCGGCGTCGCGATCATCAACCGCAACGAGGTGCTGCCGGCGCTCAACAAGGTGGCGGACGACTTCGGCAGCTACTACTCGCTGGGCTACACGCCGACCCACTACGGCGACGGGCGCTACTACAAGATCGACGTCAAGGTGAAGAAGAAGGGGCTCGTCGTCCGGCACCGCGAGGGCTACCGGGACAAGAGCTTCGAGTCGCGGATGACGGACGGCACGCTCGCCGTGCTCAACTTCCCGTTCGAGGACAACAAGTTCGGCGTCGAGCTCGACTTCGGCCAGCCGACCGCGCGCGAGGACGGTTATTTCCTGGTGCCGGTGGTGGTCAAGATCCCGCTCGGCAAGCTGGTGCTCGTGCCGCGGGACCAGACCCAGGAGGCCCGGCTGCGGCTCTACATCGCGGCCATGGACGAACAGGGCGGCGTCTCGGACGTGCAGCAGGTGCCGTTGCCGATCAGCATCCCGGCCGCCGACCTGCAGGCCGCGATGGGCAAGCACTATGCATACTCCGTCAACCTGCTGATGCGCCGGGGCGACCAGAAGGTCGCGGTGGGAGTCCGGGACGACGTGGCGGGCGAGTCCTCGTTCGTCTCGCGCACGCTCCGGGTCGGGGGCAGCGCGGCGGGCCGGTGACCGGCGGAGCCCGGGCCCGGTGAGAGAGGAGGCGGGGATGCAGGGCTGGATCGATCTGTTCCGTTCGCTGGGCGAGTCGCTCATCGAGGTGCTGAGGGCCGAGACCGGCGCCCTCCAGGAGGACCTCAAGACCTCGGGCCGCCACATGGGCGTGGCCCTGGGGCTGTTCGGCGCCGCGGTCCTGCTGTCCTTCTGGGTGCTCGGGCTGCTGGTCTTCCTCCTGGTGGCGCTCCTTCACGTCTGGCTGCAGCTCTGGGCCGCCGCGGCGATCGTGTTCGGCGTGTTCCTCGCGGCCATGTCCGTCCTCGCCCTGGCCGGCCTCCGCCAGTGGCGCAAGGCCGAGAACCCGGTGGACAGCGTGAAGCGCCACGTGGACGACCATCTCGACTGGTGGCAGAACGGCCTGCTCGCCAAGGACAAGACGCTGGACATCTCGCCGGAGGCGGGCGCGGCCCGCACCGCGCCCGGCGACCTTTCGGAGGACCTGCCATGAGCAGCAGCCCGTTGGACGAGGCCCGCCGCCAGGCCGAGCTGCGCGTCGTCGAGGCGCGCCGCCAGGCGGAGCTGCGGCTCTCCGAGGTGCGCAGCGCGGTGCAGACCGAGGTCGGCATCCTGCCCAAAAAGAAGCACATCCTGATGCTGCTGGCCGCCGGCGCCGGGGGGCTCGCGCTGGCGCTTCGCCGTGGGCGCCGGGGACGCAAGCCCCGGCGCGCTCTCAAAGGTAGGAAGTAGGGGCCGGGCTCAGCTCTGGACCGGGCGCTTGAAGACCATCGCGATGTTGTCCGTCGCGCCGGTCTTGAAGTTCACCGAGGTGATCGAGACCAGTTCCCACCCGTCCTCTCCCAACTGGTTGAGCTGCGTCGCGGCATTCGGGTCCAAGCGGTAGTTCTCACTCCGGATGTTGATGATCTTGTATTCCCACTTGCTCATCTCCACTCGCTCCTTCTCAAAGATCCATCGGGCCAGCAGCCTGAGAACGCCGACATTGTAGCCCGAGTCGGAAAAACTGTCACCGTTTCGTCACCTGCAAGCTCTTCTGTCCTCAGGATTTTCCGGGCCAGGCGGCCCAGGTGATCCGAACCGCCGTGCCTCGTTCCACGATCCACCTCCGCGCGAGGTCCTCGCCCCGGAGCGACAGCTCCACCGTGCCGAGCGAGCCGGGGATCATGGCGGCCTCGCCTTCGGGGATTTCCGCGTAGTGGCCGGCCCGGTGGACGACCTGGCGCCCGGCGATCTCGGCCCGGCAGTCCCGGCAGGCATCGCCTTCGGGCAGCCAGCCAGACGGGATGTCGGTCACCAGGTTCCCATATCGGTCCACGTGCGCCACCTTTCCGGAAAGGAGGCCCGGCGCGCGCCGCGGCTCTTCCCAGGGGAACCGGACCGGATCGTCGATCTCCGGACCGAGCTCCTCGGCGGAATTCCCCCGCAACAACCATGCCGCCACGGGGGCGAAACGGTCGCGGCCGTGGAAGGTCTGGCCCGGGTTGTCCAGGAACAGGCCGGGCTTTTCGACGGAGCGCACCGAGCGCACCGCCTTGCGATGGAGGAGATGCGTGAGGAGGCCGTTGTCGGGCGCGACGACCCAGCCGGCGTCCAGCCGCGCGGCGAGGATCCGGCGCGCGCTGCCGACGCCGGGATCGACCACGGCGAGGTGCACCGTGCCGTCCGGAAACCACGGGACCGCCGCGGCGAGGAGAAAGGCGCCGGTCAGGAGGTCGCCGGCCGGCACCTGGTGCGAGACGTCCACGAGCTGCGTGCCGGGCGCGAGGCGGAGGACCACACCCTTGACCGCCGCGACGTACCAGTCCTCGACCCCGAAGTCCGTCAGGAGCGTCAGGACCGCCATTCCATCTCCCTCCTCACTGCTAGAATCCCGGCCGTGCCGAGCCGTCGACGACTTCTCCTGTTCACGAAACCGGCCCGGGAGGGCCGCGTGAAGACCCGGCTCATCGGCGATCTTACCGCCGCCGAGGCCGCGGCGCTCCACGGCGCCTTCCTCGACGACCTCCTGGACCGGCTGCGCGGAGGCGACTTCGAGCTGACGATCGCCTGGGCGCTCGACCCGGAGGATCCCATTCCGGCCGGGCCTCTGCCTGGGATCCGGCAGGAGGGGGACGACCTCGGCGAGCGCCTCTATCGGGCGCTCTCCCGGGCCGCTCGCGACGGGGATGCGGTGATGGCGCTCGGCAGCGACCACCCGACGGTCTCTCTTTCGACGATCCACCGCGGGTTCGAGGCCGTGGAAAGCAGGACGCCGGTGGCGATGGGTCCGGCCGAGGACGGCGGCTACTATCTCATCGCCCTGCGCTCCGATGCCGTCCATCGCCGGATTTTCGAGGAGATCGACTGGAGCACCGAGCGGGTTCTCCCGCAGACGCTGGAGCGCTGCCGGGAGATCGGACTGGAAGTTGAAACCCTGCCGCTGGCCATGGACGTGGACACGCCGGACGACCTGCGCCGGCTGGTCTCGCGCATGTCCTGCGGCGACCTGGGATGCCCGCGCACGCGGGACCTGCTGCGGACCTGGCAACGATTGCCCATGGAGGGAACGACATGAGGATCCTGAGCGCCGAGTCCATGCGCGAGGTCGACCGCACCGTCATCGAGGACCTGGGCATCCCGAGCATGGTGCTCATGGAGAACGCCGCCATCGGGGTGGTGGACGCGATCGGCGAGATCTACGAAGAGGCCGAGTCCGCCGTGATCTTCTGCGGCCCGGGCAACAACGGCGGCGACGGTCTCGCCATCGCCCGCCACCTGGCCGTGCGCGGCTACGAGGTGCGGATCTTCCTGATGACCTACCGCCCGGACCGGGACCAGCGCGGCCTGCGCGGGGACGCCGAGGTCCAGCTCGGCATCTGCCGGCGCCAGGGCCTGCACATCCAGGACATCGAGTCCGAGGGCGACCTGGTCGAGGCGCTGGAGTACGCCCGCGAGTCGGACGTGATCGTGGACGCGCTGTTCGGCACCGGCCTCTCCCGGCCGCTCGACGGTCTCTTCGCCGAGCTGGTCGAGGAGCTCAACGACCTCGACGTGCCGCGGGTGTCGGTCGACCTGCCGAGCGGCCTCAACGGCAGCCGCTCGACGCCGCTCGGGCCGCACGTGCAGGCCGACCTCACCGTGACCTTCGCCGCGCCGAAGATGGCCCACGTCTTCCCGCCGGCCTCCGAGGCGGTCGGCGAGCTGGTGGTGGCCGACCTCGGCATCCCGCCGGAGCTGGTGGACGAGGTGGAAGAGGAGGGCGGCGCGCTCTACCTGATCCGCGAGGAGGAGCTGGCCGACCTGCTGCCGCCCCGCGAGCCGGGCACCCACAAGGGCGACTACGGCCATGCGCTCGTCGTCGCCGGCTCCTCGGGCAAGGCCGGCGCGGCCATCCTCGCGTGCCGCGCCGCGGTCCGGGCGGGCGCCGGCCTGGTCACCGCGGCCGTGCCCGAGCCGATCCTGAACCTGGTGGACCTGGGCTCGATCGAATCCATGACGCTCGGCCTGCCCTGCCGGGTCTCCGGGCAGCTCACGGAGTCGGCGGCCGACCGGGTGCTGGCCGCGGCCGAGGGCAAGACGGTCCTCGCGCTCGGGCCCGGTCTGGGACAGGAAGACGAGACCGCGGAGGCCATCCGCCGCATCGCGCTGGAGACCGATCTGCCGCTCGTCCTCGACGCCGACGGCGTCAACGCCTTCGCCGGCCGGGCCGGCGAGCTGAAGAGCCGCAGCGACCGGGGGATGGAGACCCTCCTGACGCCGCACCCCGGAGAGCTGGGCCGCCTGCTCGGCATCCCGACGGCCGAGGTGCAGAACGACCGGCTCGGCTCGGTCCGCCGGGCCGCGGCCGAGACCGGCGCGGTCGTGATCCTCAAGGGCTACCGGACCCTGGTGGCCACGCCGGAGGGCGAGATCAACGTCAACCCCACCGGCAACCCCGGCATGGCGAGCGGCGGCACGGGCGACGTCCTGGCCGGCCTGCTCGCGGGCCTGGTCGCCCAGGGGCTGGAGGCGCTGGACGCGGCGCTCCTGGGGGTTTATCTTCACGGCCTCGCCGGCGACCTCGCGGCGGTCGAGCATGGGGAGGTCGGCCTGGCCGCCGGAGACCTGGTCGGGTTCCTCCCGGCGGCCTTCCAGGAGCTGGCGGACGACGATGAGTGAAGGGCCCTGGCGCCCATGGAGGACATCGCGCGACGAAGCCGCAACCCGCGCGCTCGGCCGCGACCTGGCCTCGGAGCTGGCGCCGGACGGCGTCCTCCTGCTCTCGGGCGACCTCGGGGCCGGCAAGACCGTCCTGACCCAGGGCCTGGCGGAAGGGCTGGGGATCGATCCGCGCGAGGTCCAGTCGCCGACCTTCACCCTGATCCGCGAGCACGAAGGGCCGGGCGGCCGGCTGATCCACGTGGACCTCTACCGCCTGGAGCCCGGCGAGACCGGGGCGATCGGGATCGAGGAGCTGCTGGCCGGCCCCGGCGTCAAGGTGGTGGAATGGGCGGAGCGGCTGCCCTTCGAGGTGCCCGGGGCGACCTGGCTCCGGCTCCTCCGATCGACCGATGGCCGCGAGATCCAACGCATACAACAAGGAGGGTGAGATGAGCATAAAGAAGGTGGGCGTGCTGGGCTGCGGCCTGATGGGCTCGGGCATCGCCGAGGTGGCCGCGAAGGCCGGCTTCGACACGGTGGTGCGCGAGGTCACCCAGGACCTCGTGGACAAGGGGATGGCGCGCATCCAGGGCTCGCTCGGCAAGGCGGTGGAGAAGGGCAAGCTCGAAGCCGCGAAGCGCGACGAGACCCTCGGGCGCCTGCGCGGCGCCGTGGACCTCGGGGAGCTCGCCGACTGCGACCTCGTCGTCGAGGCCATCGTCGAGAACCTGGACGAGAAGCGGAAGACCTTCTCGGCGCTCGACCAGGCGGTCAAGCCCGGGGCGATCTTCGCCAGCAATACCTCGTCGCTGACCATCACCCAGATGGCCATGTTCACCAACCGGCCGGAGCGCTTCGTGGGCCTGCACTTCTTCAACCCGGTGCCGGTCATGAAGCTGGTCGAGGTGGTGCGCACCCTGATCACCTCGGACGAGACCTTCGCGGCGGCCTCGGAATTCGTGCGCACGGTCGGCAAGGAGCCCATCGCCTGCCGCGACAACTCGGGCTTCATCGTGAACCGCCTGCTGGTGCCCTACTTGCTCGACGCCATCCGCGCGCTGGAGGAGGGGGTGGGGAGCGTCGAGGACATCGACAAGGGCATGCAGCTCGGCTGCGGCTACCCCATGGGCCCTTTCACCCTGCTCGACTTCGTCGGGCTCGACACCACCTACTACATCGCCAACATCATGTTCGAGGAGTACCGCGAGAAGCGCTTCGCGCCGCCGCCGCTCCTCAAGCAGATGGTGCTGGCGGGGCGGCTGGGCAAGAAGAGCGGCCGGGGCTTCTACGACTACTCGAAGAAATAGGCGCGCGCCTTGCACCTGATTTTCTCCCTCTCCCCCGGAACGGGGGAGAGGGCCGGGGAGAGGGGGCACGGGATCAAACCCTGGTAGACTACCCAGGAAGCCGCCATCAGGGCGGCTTCCCTGTTTCCAACGGTACGAATCAAGCATGGCTCAAGTGACGCTTCCCGAAGAGGGTCTCGACACCCTTTTCGGTACCAATGACGAGAACCTGCGGCGCGTCGAGCGCACCTTCGACGTGACCGTCACCGCCCGCGGCGGCGAGCTCCACATCCAGGGCGCTCCCGAGCGCGTCCAGGCCGCCGAACGCCTGTTCGCCGGCCTCAACGCGGTCACCGAGAAGGGCTACCGCTTCAAGCCCGGCGAGGTGCAGACCGCCATCCGGGTGGCCGCCGAGGCGCCCGAGGCCTCCCTGGTCGAGTTCTTCCTGCCCGAGGGCATGCTCGCCGCGGTCAAGCGCCTGGTGGTGCCGCGCACCTTCAAGCAGCAGCTCTACATGCAGGCGATGATCGACTACGACATCGTCATCTCCATCGGGCCCGCCGGCACCGGCAAGACCTACCTCGCCGTGGCCATGGCCGCCGCCGCGCTGCTGGAGAAGAAGGTCCGCCGCATCATCCTGGCCCGGCCCGCGGTCGAGGCCGGCGAGAAGCTCGGCTTCCTGCCCGGCGACCTGGCGGAGAAGGTGAACCCGTACCTGCGCCCGCTCCACGACGCGCTGCACGACATCATCGGCTACGAGAAGGTCGGGCGCATGCTCGAGAAGGGCATCATCGAGGTGGCGCCGATCGCCTTCATGCGCGGCCGGACGCTCAACGACAGCTTCATCATCCTCGACGAGGCCCAGAACACCACCCCCGAGCAGATGAAGATGTTCCTCACCCGCATCGGCTTCAACGCCAAGGCGGTGATCAACGGGGACATCACCCAGGTCGACCTGCCGTCGGGCAAGATGTCCGGCCTGCGCGAGGCCCAGGAGGTGCTCGCGAACGTCGACGGCATCAAGTTCTTCTTCTTCGATCAGCGCGACGTGGTCCGCCATCCGCTGGTGCAGAAGGTGGTCCACGCCTACGATCTGTACGACCGGCAGAAGGCCGACCGCGAACGCGAGCGCGACAGGCCGCCGGGGGAGCAGCCGGCTCCCTCATAAAGGACGCGACGACCGTGGCATCGCCCCCCGCTCCGCCCTCTTCCCCGAACGGCCCGGCCGGAAACAAGGGGCGCCCGTCGCGGATCGACCTCCTCAACACCGGCACGTTCTACATCCGCCGCCGGATGCGGGAGAGCCGGCCCTGGGTGCGCGCCCTGGAGACGCCGGCGCTCTGGGTCTCGCTGTTCGTGATCCTGGGCACCTGGGCGCTCATGCCCGGCGCGTTCCTGTTCTGGGCCCGCGCCGTGCCGGGTAGCGTGGCCTCGCGCGACTACGTGGCCTCGCGCGACCTCCTGGTCTCCGACGAGGACGCCACCCACGCCAAGCAGGAAGAGGCCCGGCAGTCCGTCCTCCCGGTCTACGACTACGACCCCGGCGTCATCGCCGACTTCGGCAAGCGCCTCGACGCGCTGTTCACCCGCGGCCGGCGCCTGGTCGCCGGGGCGGGCGCCGAGCCGACCGCCGAAGCCCTGAGCGCGCTCCGGCCCGAGCTGCTCGGCAATCTCGGCAATCCGGGGCCCGACCAGGAGGCCCAGCCCGAGCAGATCCGCCTCACCGCCGAGCAGGCCGACCTCCTGCTGCGCCGGAAGCTCGCGCAGCCGCTCGAAGAGCGCCTTCTCGCCATCTCCGGCCGCGCGCTGCGCCGGGGCATCGTGGGCAACAAGGCGCTCCTGCTCGAAAACCGCATGCGCGGCATCACCCTGCGCGACCTCGGCGCCGGCACCGAGTCGGTCCAGCTCGACCTCTTCGACCACCTGGGCTATCCGGGCGAGGTCCAGGACTTCCTGGAGTCCGAGATCGGCGACTGGAGCGGCTACAGCGCGCGCGAGCGGCTCCTCCTGAGCGACCTGCTGCTCGACAACCTGCCGGTCAACCTGCTGCCGAACCGCACCGAGACCCTGGCCCGGCGCGAGGCCGCGGCGGCCGACACGCGCGAGGTCTTCAGCCAGATCCGCAAGGGCCAGATGATCGTGCGCCAGGGCGACGTCATCGACGCCGCGAGCGCCCGGGTGATCGCCCTGATGCGCGGCGAGCGCCAGCTCCGCCTGCAGGTGCCGCCGCTCGCCGCGACCTTCTTCCTGCTGGCGCTCACCGCCGCGGTGGCCTGGCTCGCGCTGTCGCGGGAGAAGGTGGCCGACCACGGCCCGCGGCGGGTGTTCGGCGAGAGCCTGATGCTCCTCCTGGTTTCGCTCCTGCTGGCGAAGTTCTGCTTCCTGGTGGCCGGCGCGCTCTCCGGCGCCTTCGAGGCCGGGCCGCTCACCTCGGCGCGCAGCTACGCCTACGCCATCCCGTTCGCCTCGGTCGCCCTGGTCTCGGCGCTTCTCCTCGGCCGCAACGCCGCCCTGACCCTGTCGATCCTGTTCTCGATCCTGGCCAGCCGGCTCTCCGTGGACGCCGATCCGCAGTGGGTCATCCTCTACACCTTCGCCGGCTCCCTCGCGGCGATCCACGCGCTCGACCTCTACCAGTTCCGGCAGCGGCTGGTCATGGTGCGCGTCGGGCTCGTGGTGGGGCTGATCAACGTCGTCATGGTGCTGATCCTGACCGCGCTCGCGCCGACCCTGGAGCGGAGCTGGCTGCAGCTCGGCTTCGACCTCCTCTGCGCCATGGCCGGCGGTCTCCTGGTGACCGCCGCCGCGAGCTTCGCGGTGCCGATCCTCGAATCGCTCCTCGCCATCACCACGGACATCAAGCTGGTCGAGCTGTCGAACACCAACCTGCCGCTCCTGCGCCGGCTGGCCTTCGAGGCGCCCGGCACCTTCCAGCACTCGCTCATGGTGGCGAACCTGGCCAAGGAGGGGTGCGAGGCGATCGGCGCCGACCCGGTGCTGGCCTACGCCGCGGGCCTCTACCACGACGTCGGCAAGGTCCTGCGGCCGGAGTACTTCGTCGAGAACCAGCGCGGCCAGAACCGCCACGACAAGCTGCTGCCGTCGATGAGCGCGCTCATCCTGCTCAACCACGTCAAGGACGGCCTGGAGCTGGCGCGCGAGCACGGCCTGCCGCAGGTGATCCGGGACGCCATCCAGCAGCACCACGGCACCCGGCTCATCAAGTACTTCTACCACCGGGCCATGGAGCAGAAGGAGGGCGCCAGCGCCGCCAATGCCGCGGATACCGCGGAGGTGACCGAGGACAAGTACCGCTACCCCGGACCCCGGCCGCAGAACAAGGTCATGGGCGTGATGATGATCGCCGACGCAGTCGAGGCGGCGAGCCGCACCCTCACCGAGCCCACGCCGGTGCGCATCCGCGCGCTCATCCAGACCATCCTGGACGACATCCTGAAGGACAACCAGCTCGAGGAGACCGACCTGACGCTGTCGGACTTGCGCACCGTGGCCGATACCTTCCACCGGGTGCTCGCCAACATCTTCCACCAGCGGATAGACTATCCAGGCTTCGACTTCAACGCCGGAGCCCGGCGCGAGAAGAGGCCCGGCCCGGTGGCCGTCCCGGACCCACCCGCGGAAGGCACGGCGGTCCAGGCGTCCTGACCCGTCGCAAGAGCGCATGAGCGAGCCCGCCATAGACATCGTCCTGCAGAACCCGAACCGCTATCCCGAGGCCGGCGCCCGCCAACTCCGCCCCTGGCTGGAGCGCCTCGCCCGGGCGCTCGTCGAACGCGAGCTGCCGGACGTGGAGGAGGCGACCCTCGGCGTGCGCTTTGCGAGCGACCGCGAGCTGCGCCGGGTCAACCGCGACTACCGCGGCAAGGACAAGGCCACCGACGTCCTCTCGTTCCCGGGCGAGCCCCCCGTCGAGGGGGTTGAGATCGGCGAGGAGGGGCGCCACGTCGGCGACATCCTGATCTCCGTGCCCACGGCCCGCCGGCAGGCGGCCGAGCGCGGCCACGCGCCGGAGCGCGAGATCCGCACCCTCCTGCTCCACGGCCTGCTGCACTGCCTGGGCTACGACCACGAGACCGACCGGGGCGAGATGGAACGACTGGAGCGCCGGCTCCGGCGCGCCTGGATCGGCGAGCCGTCATGAACGACGACGGCACCCTGCCGCTGACCCTGCTCGTCTGGGCGCTCGTGCTGCTGCTGCCCACGACCGTGCTCGCCGCGGTCCTCTCGGCGCTCCTCGAGCGCAGCGGCCCGATCCGTCTGCGGCACTGGGCGGAGGAGGCCGGGGGTCGGCTGCGCCGGCTCTACGACACTCCGGTCCGCTTCGCGGTCTTCCGCTACATCCTGTCGCTCACCTCGCGCCTCGCGCCGACCGGCCTCTTCGTGACCATCGCCGAGCTGCTGGCGCACTTCCGCATCCTTCACCCGGCGGCCTGGGCCCTGGCCTCGCTCCTGCTGATCGTGGCGGCGACCGAGATGACCAACCGCACCCTGGTGGGCCACGATCCGGAGCGGGCGCTGCGCGCGCTCACCCGCGTCTACCGCGCCGTGCTCCTGGTGCTGTCGCCGGTCCTCACCCTCCTGATGCCGCTCGTGCCGGCGGTCTCCCTGGAGCGCGACCGCCGCGACGACGGGAGCGAGGACGAGACCGTGAGCGACGAGGAGATCGAGGCCTTCATCGACGTCGGCACGCGCGAAGGCATCCTCGAGCCCGAGCAGGGCGAGTGGCTGTGGAGCATCGTGGACTTCCGGGACAGCATGGCGAGGAGCGTGATGACGCCGCGCATCGACATGGTCTGCGCGCCGGTCGATTCGGCGCTCGACGTCCTGGCCGACCGCTTCGTGGAGTCGGGCCACTCGCGCATGCCGCTCTACCAGGACTCGATCGACAACATCGTGGGCATCCTGCACATCAGGGACGTGCTGCGGGCCTCGCGCCTGACCGATCCGCCGCCGGTCGCGGACATGATCAAGCCGCCGCTCTTCATCCCCGAGACCAAGCCGCTAGGCGAGCTGCTCAAGGAGCTCCAGGCGCGGTTCCAGCAGGTGGCGATCGTGGTGGACGAGTACGGCGGCACGGCCGGACTGGTGACCGTGGAGGACCTGATCGAGGAGATCGTCGGCGAGATCATGGACGAGCACGAGGCGCTCTCGGCCGAGCTGGAGCCGCTCGAAAACGGCGCCTACCGCCTCGACGGCCGGGCGCACATCGAGCTTCTCGAAGAGCTGTTCAAGGTGGACATCGAGGACCCGGAGTACGAGACCGTGGCCGGCCTGATCTTCAGCGCGCTCGGCCACGTGCCGCAGGTGGGGGAGAGGGTGGACTGTTTCGGCCTGCGCTTCACCGTCGAGGCGGTGGCCGACCGCCGCATCCAGACCGTGAAGGTCGAGAGGATCCCGACCGAGCCGCCGGCCGGAGAGGAGACTGGAGCCTGATGGCCCCATCGGGAAAAAAATCGGGAACGGTGACCTTCGTGGGTCGTCCGAACGCGGGCAAGTCGACCCTGATGAACCGCCTGCTCGGCGAGAAGCTCGCCATCGTCTCGGACAAGCCGCAGACCACGCGACACCGGCTGGTGGGCATCCTCTCGGACGAGCGCGGCCAGATGGTGATCTACGACACGCCGGGCATCCACAAGCCGCTGCACCGCCTGAACCGCCAGATGGTGCGGCACGCGCTCGACGCCATGAACGACGCGGACGTCCTCTGCCTGCTGGTGGACGTCACCGAGCGCGGCGGGGGAGGCGACGCCTATATGCTCGACCTGGTCGGCAAGGCGGAAGGTCCGCGCGTCCTGATCCTCAACAAAGTGGACAAGGTGAAGAAAACCGACCTCCTGCCCAGGATCGCCCACTACGCCGAGGCGCAGCTCTTCGAGGAGATCGTCCCCCTGAGCGCGCTCCAGGGCGACAACGCCGACCGTCTGCTGGACGTCCTCTGGAAGCTGCTGCCCGAGGGCGAGCCGATCTACGACCCCGAGCTTCTGACCATCCATCCGGAGCGTTTCCTGGTGGCGGAGCGCATCCGGGAGAAGGTCCTGGAGCTGACCAGCGAGGAGCTGCCGTTCTCGACCGCGGTGGTGATCGAGCGCTGGGAGGACGACGAGGAGAAGGACCTGATCCGCCTCTACGCCACGCTCCTGGTGGAGCGCGAGGGCCAGAAGAAGATCGTGGTGGGCCGCCAGGGCTCGATGATCAAGAGCATCGGAACCGCGGCCCGCCTGGACCTGGAAGAGTTCCTGGAGCGCCACGTCTACCTGGAGCTCTTCGTGAAGGTCGAGCCCGGCTGGCGGGAGGACCGCGCCGTCCTGGCCACGCTCGACCGGGACGTGGACGTGGACATGGAGACGGACACGGACACGGAATAGCCTCTTCCCGTGCCGGGAATACGGTTCATGCGTTATAATCCCCGAACCAGTCAGGAGGCGGACCCATGGTGACGGCGAAGGTCGATGCCCATCACTGGACTCGGGGGGAGTATGAACGGAGGGTGGAGGCGGGAGCGTTCGAGGGCTGGAAGGTCGAGCTGGTGGAAGGGGCCCTCCACGAGGTGACTCCCCAGACGAGCCGTCACTCGAGCGCGGTCAGGAAACTTGCCCGGGAGCTTCAGGCCTGCCTGGTGGAGGGTCTCGACCTGCGCCAGCAGATGCCTCTCGCGCTCGGATCCGACTCTCTGCCCGAGGCCGACCTCGCCGTGGTTCCCGCGGACCCGGACGACTACGCGGAGGCCCACCCCGACCGGGCCCTCCTGGTGGCGGAGGTGAGTCAGACCTCGCTCCGATTCGACCGTGAGACCAAGCAGAGGGTCTACGCCCTGGCCGGAATTCCGGAGTACTGGATCCTCAATCTGACCTCCGGAAGCCTTGAGGTCTATCGGGAACCTGCGGGCAGTACCTACAGGAGCCGCACCGTCCTGGGCTCCGCCGACGAAGTCTCTCCGCTCTTCGCGCCCGGAATGGCGATCCGGGTCAAGCGGCTGCTGCCGAAGAAGTAGCCACCCGCCCACAGCCCAGGCCGGAGGGCTGGCCCACACAGCCCCCCGGCTTACTGCGGTGCTTCGATTGTCAATGAACCGTTGCCGGCCTACAAACCAGCCGGCCTGACATCCTTCTACGGGCCAGCCCGCCAATCTGTTTGAGCTGCCCCAAAGCCACCCGGAATACGGGGAGGCCATCGGTTTATTCCCACCTCGGGCTGGAATCAATTTGGCTAAAGTTCGGATCGCTTGTCAAAAAAATGGGCCCTGCGGCAACTGTATATAGAAGGGGCCGGAATTCGCCGGCCCTGGGCCGTAAGGAGGCAGCGATTCAGGCGTGGCGGAGGCGGCTTGGGCGTATTTGTGGCAACAGAAGCTTCTCCAGCGCAACGGAAGGTTCTATATCGCAATGGAACGTTCTACGTCGCAAAGTCGGCTTCTCTGTCGCAAAACATTTAAGGGTCTATCTGAGATCCTCCCCACACCAATCTTCAAGCGGCCTCCGACGTGCCGGGAGGATCTCAGATAGACCAGGTTGAACGAAACCGCGGGGGAGTCAGGGATGTCTCCCTATGGGGATTGAATCCGCAGAGGGACCCTCCCGAGATTCCCTTTCGCGGCCCGATTCGGCCTGGATCGCGGTCCTTGCCCTTCAAGACGACCTTCCAAAGCATGGCTCCGGTGCCAGTTCGTCCACTCTACCAGCAGTTTCGTCTCCAACAGTATAGCGCAAGAGCCGCAGAAGAGACACTGATCCTGATGCGCAACCCGCGAGGTTGTCCGAAGAAAAAGTGAGATGAGCGTATGAGTCTTCATGCCATCGTCGCCGGAGGAGGCCTTTCCT
>JBEQUE010000033.1:0-19429 GCA_040349255.1 Acidobacteriota bacterium
CCGGACGCCGTGGCCCGCCTGCGCGAGATCGGCGTCGAGCCCCTGGGATCGTTCATCCGCGGCATCCGCTACGTGGACGGAGACCTGTCGGCCGAGGGGACCTTCCCGGAATCCGGCGGGCTCGGCGTACGGCGTCTCACCCTTCACGAGGACCTGGTCCGCCGGGCCGGGGAGACGGGCGTCGAGCTGCTCTGGGGTGTCTCGGTCCGGGTGATCTACGGGGAGAAGGTCGAGACGGACAAAGGCCACCTCCACGGCCGCTGGATCGTCGGGGCGGACGGTCTCCTCTCTCGCGTGCGCCGCTGGGCAAGACTGGAGGGCGGACCCGGGCCGGTGCGGCGCTTCGGGGTCCGGCGGCACCATGCGATCTCGCCCTGGACCGACCTCGTGGAGGTCCACTGGGGTCCCGGCTGCGAGGCCTACGTCACCCCGGTGAGCCACGACGAGGTGGGGATCGCTCTGCTCTGGAGCGGCGGCCCGGCCAGCTTCGACCAGCTGATCGGCCATTTTCCCGACCTGCGCGCGCGGCTCGCCGGAGCGCCGGTCACCTCGCGGGACCGGGGAGCCGGTCCTCTGCACCAGAAGGCGACCGGGGTCTGCAGCGGCAACGTGGCTCTGGTCGGGGACGCCTCCGGCTACCTGGACGCCATCACCGGCGAAGGCCTGGCCGTGGCGCTCCACCAGTCGGCGGCGCTGGTCGAGGCGATCCAGGCCGGGGACCTCTCGCTCTACGCCGAAGCCCACCGGCGGATCATGCGCCTGCCGGACTTCATGACCTCCATGGTCCTGTCCCTGGAGCGCCGTCCTCATCTCCGCCGCCGAGCGCTCCGGGCCCTGGCCGCCGAGCCCGCGCTCTTCTCGCGTCTCCTCGGCATCCACGGCCGCACCCTCGCGGCCCGGGAGCTGGGGCTCGACGGCGCCCTCAAGCTCGCCTGGCGGCTGGTCGCGGCCTGAGTGTCCGTGCCTCCGGGAAGGCCGCTCAGCAAGTTGAATTTATTCTGAGATGACATTCGTCGAGCATTTCCCGTCTCTTTGAAGGGCAGAGTTTTCGCGCGCGGCGCGGCTCGTTTGAGGTCACAACCTGTGACCTCAAAGCCCGATTGGAGGCCCCATGGACAGCGAGCTTCTCCCCATCGAAAGAATCGAGACCGTCATCTTCTTCCTTCGCGGCGAACGGGTCATCCTGGACGCCGACATCGCCATCCTCTACGGAGTCGAGACCAAGGCGCTGGTCCGGGCCGTCAAGAGGAACCTCGACCGCTTCCCGGGCGACTTCATGTTCCAGTTGACCGCCGAGGAGGTCTCGAACTTGAGGTACCAAATTGGCACCTCAAGTTGGGGCGGACGGCGGTATCTCCCGTATGCCTTTACGGAGCAAGGAGTTGCGATGCTCTCGGGCGTGCTGCGGAGCGAGCGGGCGGTGCAGGTGAACGTGGAGGTGATGCGGGCGTTCGTCCGGCTCCGGCGGCTGATCGGGCAGCAGGCGGAGCTCGCTTCCAGGCTGCAGCAGCTCGAACAACGCTACGATGGCCAGTTCCGGGTGGTCTTCGACGCTCTCCGGGACTGATGGCCCCTCCCGAGGCAGGGGAGAGTCGAATCGGCTTCGAGTAGTTCGAGGAGCCCCTCGCGGGCGGACGGGAGCCAAGGAGGCCGACCTTCTCGAGAACGGGTGGAACACGAGCCGCGTTGGCGCTGTTGTGCTTACAGGCCGTAGAATGCCCATTCCCTTATGAAGAAGCCGAAGCAACAAGCCCACGACTGGTCTCCGTTCCGCGCCGACGAGCGCCTGGTGGAGCGGTTCTCCCCTCACGGGACGTACCGCCTGGCCCTCGCCTATGCGAACACCTACCACGTGGCCATGTCGAGCCTGGCCTTCCAGCGTGTCTACGAGCTGGTCCACCGTCGGCCGGAGTGGAGCTGTGAGCGCTTCTTCACGGAGGGTATGGGTATGCCGCTGTCGGTCGAGTCCGACCGGCCGATCGACGAGTTCGGCTGCATCTGCTTCTCGGTCTCCTTCGAGCAGGACTACGTGAACCTGCTCCAGATGCTGGACCGCGCGCGCATCCCCCTGCGCCGGTCGGACCGCCGGCCGTGGGACCCGGTGATCGTCATGGGCGGCTCCTGCGCGTCGATCAACCCGCTGCCGATGTCCGAATTCGTGGACGTCTTCGCGATCGGCGCGGCCGAGAACTGCCTGCCGCCGCTGCTCTCCGCGCTCGAAGAGGAGGACGGCCGCGACGCGATCGTCGAGCGGCTGGCGGCGCAGGACGGTTTCTATGTACCCGCCTTCCACCATCCCGAGTCCGACGAGGACGGCCTCCCGAAGCTCAACAAGCTGGAGCTGACCGAAGCCCAGATGAAGGAGCCGGGCCACCTGCCGACGACCTCGATCGTCACGCCGCGCACCGAGTTCTCCGAGAAGTTCCTGATCGAGATGTCCCGCGGCTGCCCGGAGAAGTGCCGGTACTGCTGGGCGACTTTCGGCATGGGCCGCTTCCGCTGGCACCCGACGGAGTACATCCTCGCGTCGCTGGAGAGGGCGAGACCGGTGACGGACCAGCTCGGTTTCGTGGCCACGGCGGTGGGCGACCATCCGGACATCGAGACGATCCTGCGCGAGGCGAACCAGCTCGGTTTCCGGACGTCGGTCTCCTCGATCCGCATCCCGGCGGTGACCGAGGGCGTGCTGGACGCGCTCCACGCCTCCGGAGACCGCAGCATCACGCTCGCGCCGGAGACCGGCACCGACGAGCTGCGGATCAAGATGGGCAAGCCGATCAGCAACGAATATCTGCTGCAGAAGATCCGGCTGATCTTCCGCCACGGCTTCACCCAGTTGAAGCTCTATTTCATCGTGGGCCTGCCGGGCGAGACGATGGAGGACGTGCAGGGCATCGCGGAGCTGGGAGCGCGGGCGCGGGCCGTGATGCTGGAGGAGCTGGCGCCGAAGGGGATCGTGGGCCATGTCCACCTGGGTGTGAGCGTGCTGGTGCCGAAGCCCTACACGCCCTGGCAGCGGGAGCCGATGGACGACGAGCGCAGCCTGAAGGAGAAGATCGGCGTCCTGAACCGGCTGGTCGCGAAGCTGCCGAACGTCTCGCTCGGTTCGGTCTCGATCCGCGAGGCGGTCTGGCAGACCTACATCAGCAAGGCCGGGAGCGACGCGGCCGAAGCGCTCGAAGCCGCCGCGCGCGGCGAGACCCTGAGCGCCCTGCTGCGCCGTTTCGAGTCGAAGATCCGGCCGGAGGTCTTCCGCCCGGTCGAAGGCGACCTCCGCTGGCACTTCATGCGCCAGGCGAACTGAGCCCGGAGGCGCCAGCGTCGGGGACGGCCCCATCCCCAGCCGTGGCGCCTCGGCCCCACTCGTGGCGCGTCCGCCCCGCTCCTGGCAGCGGAGGGCTATACTTCAGCCATGGATCTGACGGCCTTGCCCGGCGGCGACCTCGTCCAGCAAGGGCTTGCCGATCTCGCCCGCGGAGCCGAAACCATCCCCGCGCTCCTCGTCTGGATCGGCGCCCCGCGCCTGCGGCAACTGGGTTTGAAGGTGCCGAAGAGCCCCTACGAGATTCCGGAGCATCGTCTCTATGAGGTCCTGGCGGAGAGCGACTCCGACTCGGCACACTCCCGCTACAACGCCTTGATCCAACGGCTGGTCAGCTTCGAGAACGCGGCGGAATGCGGCGGCCTGTAGACGATGAGCGGGTCCGCCGCTTCATGAGAGAGCTTGGGGAAGAGGCCGATCGGGAAGGACGTCTCTACTTCACCGGAGGCGCCACCGCGGTCCTCGTAGGATGGCGGAGCAGCACGGTCGACGTCGACATCAAGATGGAGCCGGAGGCAGACCGACTCTTCCGCGCGCTGCCTCGGATCAAGGAGCAGCTCGGAATCAACGTCGAGCTGGCAGCGCCCGATCAGTTCATCCCCGAAGTGCCCGGTTGGCAGGAACGGAGCACGTTCATCGCCCGGGAAGGCCGGCTCTCCTTCTACCACTATGACTTCTACTCCCAGGCCCTGTCCAAGATCCAGCGCGGCCATGCCAAGGATCTTCTGGACGTCCGCGAGATGATGGACCGGGGGCTCATCGATCGGGTCGAGCTCAGCCGGCGCTTCGAGCAGATCGAGCCGCAACTCTATCGGTATCCCGCGATCGATCCCGAAAGGTTTCGGGAGGCCCTGAAGAACGTGCTCGCGGAAAGATGAGACATACACGCTCCCTCCTTCTCCTCTTCCTCCTCGCGAGCCCCGTCCTCGCCGACGGCCGCTGCCTGGTGGAGGCTGCCCGGAAGCAGATCGGGGTCACGCTGTACTACGACTCCGGCTATCAGAAGATCCCCTATCCCAATGGCGACGTGCCCACGTCGCGCGGGGTCTGCACGGATGTCGTGGTCCGGGCCTATCGCCAGCTCGGGGTCGATCTCCAGGTCAGGGTCCACGAGGATATGGGTGTCGCCTGGAGGCTCTATCCGAAGAACTGGGGTGCCAGCCGGCCGGACAGCAACATCGATCACCGGCGTGTGCCCAACCTGGCGACGTTCTTCACGCGGAAGGGCCAGTCGCTGGCGGTTACCCGGAATGCCTCCGACTACAAGCCGGGCGACGTCGTGACCTGGCGCCTGCCTTCCGGCGTGCCGCACATCGGAATCGTTTCGGATCGCCGGAGCCGCGCCGGCGTGCCGCTCGTGATCCACAACATCGGCGGCGGCACGCAGGAGGAGGACTCGCTGTTTCTCTTCACGCTGACGGGCCACTACCGCTACGCGCCGGAGGATCTGAGGGACTGTGGCTGATCGAGCATGATCCTGCGAAGCCTCGGGCGGTTTCTGGCGGCTCTGTTTCAGGCCTGGCCGCACCTCCTGTTGATCGCCATCCTTATCGCCGTCGCTTTCTTCTGGGTGGAGATCGATCCCGTGCGCGAGTACGGCTTTGGATCGGGAGTGCTCCATGGTTTCTTCGGGATGCAGAACCTGATCCTGTTCTGCTTCACCGACCACGAGTTCTGGGCTCCCTCGAACACGGGCCGAGGCTATACCGCGGGCTTCTATGTCGGGCTGTGTCTCATCCCGGCCGTGATCCGCACCACGCTCGAGATCGTCGTCTTCATCCTGAAACGACCGTAGCAACCCGGATGCGCGCGTCCACGGCCCGGGCGCTGGCCCGGTCGGGGCCGGCCAGGAAGGGATTCACGTCCACCTCGAGGATGCGCGGATGGCGCTGGGCGAGCTGGCCCAGACGGAGGAGGATCTCGGTCAGAAGGTCCAGATCCGCGCCGGCTTCTCCTCGCACGCCTTCCAGGAGCTTGAAACCCCGGATGCCCCGCACCATGTCCTCCGCGTCGCTCGGGTCCAGGGGGAGGACTCCGAAGCGGACGTCCTGGAAGACTTCCACGTATTTGCCTCCGAGGCCGAACATCAGGAGCGGTCCGTAGCGCGGATCGGTCGTGATGCCAAAGATCACCTCGTGGCCGCCCTTGGCCATCTCCTGGACGAGCCAGCCCTCGATCCGGTGGCCGGCGCGGTCCACCGAGTCCGAGACTTCCTGGAGGGCCCGGGTCAGGTCGCCCTCGTCGCGCAGGTCCACCCGCACCGCTCCCGCGTCGCTCTTGTGGACGAGGTCGGGCGCGATGGCCTTGAGGACGACCGGGAAGCCGATCTCCTTCGCCGCCGCGACCGCTTCGTCTGCGGTGGCGACGCTCTTCCAGCGGGCGAGCGGGATGCCGTAGAGGTCCAGCACCCGGAAGACGTCGGCGGGTTCCAGGTAACCCTCCGGGCAGCGGCCCAGGATCTCCTCCACCCGGGCGTCGTCCGTCTCGAATCCGGGCGCCGGGGTTTCGGCGGGCCGGCGGACCCAGGCTCCGTAGCGCGAGAGGAGGAGGAGCACGCGCGCCGCGGGCTCCGGGAAGCGGTAGACCGGCGGCAGGTCGCGCTGGTGCTGGACCGACTCGTAGAACTCGTCGGTCGCCATCATCACCGCGAGCACCGGCTTGGAGCGGGTCCGCGACACCTCGCCGACCACCTCCAGGATGTCGTGCGGGCTGGTCAGGACCGGGGAGACGTTGATGACCATCGCCATGTCCACCCCGGGATCGTCGAGGACCGCGGCCAGGGTTCGGGAGTAGGCCGGGGCGTCGGCCGAGGCGATCATGTCGACCGGGTTGTTGACGCTCGCCTCGGCCGGCAGGAAGCCGCGCAGGGTCTCGCGGGTGGCGTCCGACAGCTCAGCCATCCGCAGGCCGAGGCTGACGCAGGCGTCCGTGGCCATGATGGCCGGGCCGCCGGCGTTGGTCACGATCCCGACCCGGTTGCCGTCCGGCAGCGGGCAGCGGACCAGGGCGCGGCAGACGTCGAACAGCTCTTCGATGGTGTTCGCTCGCAGCACGCCGCACTGGTCGAGCAGGGCCGAGACCGTGACGTCGGCCCCGGCCTTCCCGGCGATGGCTCCGGTGTGGCTGGAGGCGGCGCGCGCGCCTTCGGCCGTGCGGCCGGACTTCACGACCAGGATCGGCTTCTTGCGCGTCACCCGCTTGGCGATCTCGGTGAAGCGCCGCGGGTTGCCGAAGGATTCGAGGTACATGCAGATGACCCTGGTCTCTGGATCGTCCTCCCAGTGCTCCAGCAGGTCGTTGCCGGAGACGTCCGCCTTGTTTCCCATGGAGACGAACTGGGTGAGGCCGATCCCTAAATCCTGGGCCACGTTGAGGATCGCCACTCCGAGCGCGCCGGACTGGCTGACGAAGCCGATGGCTCCGGGCCGCGCGGGGGTCGGGGCGAAGGTGGCATCCAGGCGCACGTCGGGCGAGGTGTTGATGACGCCCATGCAGTTCGGGCCGATCATCCGGACGCCGGCGGCGCGCACCAGGTCGCGCAGCCGGCGCTCGCGCTCGGCCCCTTCCTCGCCGACCTCCGAGAAGCCGGCGGTGATGACGATCAGGCCGCGCACCCCCTTGGCGATGCACTCCTTCACCACGTCTTCGACCTTGAGCCGGGGGACCAGGATGACGGCGAGGTCCACGGGGTCGGGGATGGCTTCGACCGAGGGGTAGCACTTGAGCGAGTGGATGGCCTTCGCCCCGGGGTTCACCGGGTAGATGGCGCCGGTGAACTCGTTGACGACGAGGTTGTGCAGCAGGCTGAAGCCCAGCGAGTCGCGGCGGCGGGAGGCGCCGATCACGGCGATCGAGCCGGGGGAGAAGATCGGGTCGAGCGGTCTTGCGTCCATTGGGACCTCTCAGGACGAGGGGATTTCCGGCGCCATCACGCGGAGCGGCTCGGGGGCGATCCGGACGGTCAGGGGCAGCCTCTCCTCGCAGACGTCGCCGTCGATCTGGGCGATGGCCCCGGACGGCGACTCGAAGACGACCTCCCGGACGTGCCGGATGGTGACGTCCTTCCGCCGAATGTGGACACCCCGCAGGAGGTCGGCCACGAAGCCGATGGTTTCGAGGCGCCCCCCGCCCCGGAACAGCACCAGGTCGAGCCGGCCGTCGTACGGCCGCGCGCCGGGTGCCAGGGCGTAGGCGCCTCCGTAATGAGGGATGTTGGAGACGGCGACGAAGGAGGCATCGAAGGGCTCGCCGTCGGCCAGGACCTGGAAGCGGGGGTACGGGTAGCGCCACCACTCCTGGAGCCCCTGCCAGACGATGGCCGCCTTGCCGAAGCGCCACTTGAGCCGGGTGTCGAGCGCGGCCAGGACGCTCGAGTCGAGGCCGGCGGAGATCATCATCAGGAAGGGGGCTTCGTTGACCAGGCCGACGTCGAGCGGCTGGGGGCAGAGTCGCGGCAGGAACCGGGCGGACTCCAGCGGGTCCAGCGGGAGGCCCAGGGACATCGCGAGGACGTTCGTGGTGCCTCCCGGGAGGATGCCGAGCACGGCATCGGTGCCGAGGATGCCGGCCGAGACCTCGCGCACGGTGCCGTCGCCTCCGAAGGCGATCACGAGATCGGCCCCGGCGGCGGCCCGGTCCCGCGCGAGGCCGGTGGCCTGGCCGGGGCCGCCCGTCGGGACCGGCTCCACGTCGAGGCCGCCTTTCCGAAGAGCCTCCAGGATCGGGTCGAGCACCTGGGCGTGGCGCTGGCGGCCCGCGGTCGGGTTGTAGATCAGGGCGGAGCGAGTCACGTGCGGATCAGAAGAGAGAGCCGGTGGTGCCGGGCCGCGGCGGATAGCCGAGGTGGCGGTAGGCGCGATGGGTGGCGACCCGGCCGCGCGGGGTCCTCTGGAGGAAACCCTCCTGGATGAGGTAGGGCTCGTAGAGGTCCTCGATGGTGCCGGTGTCCTCGCCGACGGCCGCGGCCAGGGCCTTCAAGCCGGCCGGGCCGCCGGAGTAGTGCTCGATCAGGGTGCCGAGGATCTTGCGGTCCAGGTCCTCGAAACCGAACTCGTCCACCTCCAGGAGGGTGAGCGCCTTCTGCGCGATCTTCAGGTCGATCCGGCGCGAGCGCTCCACCTGGGCGAAGTCGCGCACGCGGCGCAACAGCCGGTTCGCCACGCGCGGGGTGCCGCGGCTGCGCCGGGCGATCTCCTGCGCGCCGTCGGGGTCGATCGGGATGGAGAGGAGCTTCGCGGAGCGCTCGACGATCTGCTTCAGCTCGTCCGGAGTGTAGAAGCTCAGCCGGTGGACGATGCCGAACCGGGCGCGCAGCGGGGCCGAGAGCAGGCCGGCCCGGGTGGTGGCGCCGACCAGGGTGAAGCGCGGCAGCTCGATCTTGACGGTTCGCGCGGCCGGCCCCTGGCCGATGACCAGGTCGAGCCGGAAATCCTCCAGGGCCGGGTAGAGGATCTCCTCCACGGTCGGTCCCAGGCGGTGGATCTCGTCGATGAACAGGACCTCGCCGGGGTCGAGGTTGGTGAGAATCGCGGCCAGGTCGCCGGCCCGCTCCAGCACCGGGCCCGAGGTGATGCGCAGCGGCGCGCCCATCTCGTTGGCGATGATGTGCGCGAGCGTGGTCTTGCCGAGCCCGGGCGGACCGAACAGGAGGACGTGGTCGAGGCTCTCCCGGCGCTCGCGCGCCGCCCGGATGAAGACGCGCAGGTTGTCGATGATCTTGGTCTGCCCGACGTACTCGTCGATCTTCGCCGGGCGCAGCGACGGCTCGACGCCGAGATCCTCGGGATCGGGTACGCCGGACAGGATCCGCTCGTCGGACGTCATGGCGCCCATTGTATCCGCCTCGGATGCCCCAGGCTTGACCGCGGACCGGAAAACAGATAGCTTCATGTCAATTTAAGAGGGATTTCCATGTATCGATCCGCCGCCGCGAGAGGTGTCGTGTCGTTCGTGGCGTGGATGGGGCTTTCCGCTTCCCTGCTGGCGCAGGGGACGTCGACGCTTCAGAACCCCACGGCGACCTTTTCGACCTTCGGTCCGCACGAGGTCACGCTGACCGTCTGCAACCCGTGGGGCTGCAAGCCGATCACCAAAACAGTGAACGTGCTCGATCCGCGGCCGAAGGTGCTCACGGCGGGGACGCTGTTCTCCACGGTGGAGGCCGGCCAGGCCGTGCCGCTGGCCGGCTCCGGCAGCGGCCAGCCGCCGCTCGGCTACACCTGGCGGGTGTACCAGGGGACGAGCCTGGTCAAGGAGCTGCCCGGCGCCTCGACCCTGTGGCCGACGGGCGGGGTGGCTCCGGGCCTCTATACGCTGGTCCTGAGCGTCACGAACGCGTCGGGCCTGGCCGAGTCGCTGCCGAAGACGGTGCTGGTGACCGCGGCCCCGCCCCTGGACTTCTACACGGTGGAGCCCTGCCGGGTGATCGACACCCGCTTCAGCTCGCCCCTGGGCTCGGGCGCGGCGAAGACCGTGAATCTCGCCGACGTCTGCGGCATCCCGCCGAACGCCCGGGCGATCGCGGCGAACGTGACGGTCCCCGGCCCGACGGTCTCGGGGAGCGTGTCGCTCTACCCCGGCAACTATCCGCTGATGGTCACCGGCACGATCAACTTCGCGGCCGGCAAGACGATCGCGAACAACGCCACGCTGCCGCTGTCGACGGACGGCCTGGGCACGCTGGCGGCGCTGGCGAGCTATTCCGGAACGGGGCGGGTCGACCTGGTGATCGACGTCGCCGGATATTACGTACCGGCGCCCTGACCTAGGCCCGGGACAGCCGGGTGAGGCTGGCGCGCAGGAGGTCGTGGAAGGCGGCGTCAGGCTTGTCCCGGCGGGCGTCGGCCACGGCGCGCTCGGCCTGGGCGGCCTTGTAGCCCAGGTTGACCAGGGCGGAGACCACGTCCTGATCCGCGGGGACCGCGGCGGCCTGCTCGGGCAGCTCGGCGGCCAGCTCACGCATCTTCTCCCGCAGCTCCAGCACCATGCGCTCGGCGGTCTTCTTCCCGACGCCCGGGATGGTGGACAGCCGGCCGAGGTCTCCGGAGGCGATGGCGCCGAGCAGGTCGTCCGGCGCCATGCCGGAGAGGATCACCCGCGCCAGGCGCGCGCCGATGCCGCCGACCCCGATCAGCTTCTCGAACAGCGCCTTCTCGCGCTCGGTCCAGAAGCCGAAGAGCGAGATGTCGTCCTCCCGGACCTGGGTGTGGATGAAGAGCGCGACGCGCCCGGAAATACCGCGGCGCTCGATCTCGTACCAGGTGGAGAGCGGGATGTGGACCTCGTAGCCCACCCCCTGCACGTCGAGGAGGACGCGGTCCGTCGTGGCCTTGAGGAGGTTGCCCTGGAGGTAGCCGATCATGGAAGCTGGCTGAAGGGCCCCGGTTCCGGAGGAAGCCGGGGCCCAAAGGGGATCAACCGGATCAGCCGGCCTGTCCCGCCGGGGCGGGCTGGCCCGGCTGGCCGTTCGCATTGATGCCGAACTGCTCGAGGAGCTGCGGGTTGAAGGTCACGTCCATCTCGCGCCGGCGCTGCTCCAGCAGGGAGGACTCGAGGTCGTTGAGCTTCTGGCGCCGCAGCGACTCGCGGGTCTGCTCGCGGGCGGCGGCGAACTGGATCGGATCCCAGCTCTTGCGCTCCTTGACCTCGAACAGGAGGGCGCCCTGGGCGTCGGCGACCGGCTCGCCCATCTGGCCGGTGTTGAGGGCGAGGGCCGCCTTGGCCAGCTCGGGGTTGGCGCCGATGCCCGGGATGGCGCCCTGGGCGCCGAACTCGGAGCTCTCCTTGACCTCCAGGCCGAGCTCGGCCGCGATCTGGTCGAGGGTCTTGCCCGCGGCCTTGGCCTGGCGGAGCTGCTGCAGCGCCTGGTCCTGCTGCTTCTGGCGGACGAGGGCGGAGCGCACCTGGGTGTCGACGTCCTTGAGCTCGGGCAGGCGCGGCGCCTTGACGTCCTTCAGGTAGAGGACCGTCCAGCCGCGGGGGGTCTGGACCGCCTCGGAGACGCCGCCCTTCTGCAGGGCGAAGGCGGCGTTGGCGAACGCCGGGGCGTAGCCGAGGCCGTTGATCGGCTGCTGCTTGGCGAAGGGGCCGGTCTCGGCGGGGGTCACGCCCTCGGCCGGGTTGGCCAGGGCCTTGAAGGCGTCGACGGTCTTGGGCTTGGCGTCGGTCACGCGCTTGGCGAGCGCCTTGGCGCGGGTCTCGGCGGCCTGGGCGGTCTGCTCGGTGGAGAGGCGCTGGCGGATCGAGTCGCGCACCTGCTCGAACGGCTGGGCGCCGGCGGCATGCTTGTCGAGGACCTCGATGAGGTGGTAGCCGAACTGGGTCTTGACCGGGCCGATCAGGGTGCCGACCTGGCCGGCGAAGGCGGCTTCGTCGAACTCCTTGACCATCTGGCCGCGGCCGAAGTAGCCGAGGTCGCCGCCGGAGGTCTTGGCGCCGGGCTCGTCGCTCATCTCGCGGGCCACGGCGTCGAACGCCTCGCCCTTGGCCAGGCGGGCCTTGGCGGCGGCGATCTTCGCCTGGGCCTCGGCGTCGGTCTTCCCCTTCTCGGTGCTGGCCAGGATGTGGCGGGCGTGGACCTGCTCGGGGCGGGAGAACTCGTCCTGGTGCTGCTGGTAATAGTCCTGGACCGCCTTGTCGTCCACCTTCGCGGTGGTGGCGAGCAGGGCCTGGTCGATCAGCAGGTAGGCGGCCTCGCGCTGCTCGGGCAGGCGGTACTCGGCCTTGTGCTTCTCGAAGTAGTCCTTGGCCTCGGCGTCGGTCACCAGGGCGGAGGCGGCGAAGCGGGCGCGTGGGAGCTGGACGTAGCGGATGCGGGCGCGCTCGACCTGGTCGCGGTAGGTCTTCTCGACCTCCTGGTCGGTGACGTAGAGGTTGGCCTCCATGATGTCCATCAGCTTCTTGACCAGGATCTCGTCGCGCAGCTCGGCCTCGAACGCGGCCGGGCTGGGATAGCGGGCGCCGCGCAGGATCTCGGCGTAGCGCTCCTGGCCGACGAAGCGGCCCTGGGCGTCCTTGAACGCCGGCTCCTGGAGCACGCGGTCGCGGACCTCCTCGTCGGTGGCCTGGAGGCCCATGCGCGCGGCCTCGGCCAGGAGGATCTTCTGGCTGACCGCCTGGTTCAGCGCCTGGAGCGGGAGGCCCATCTGGCGGGCCGCCTCGGCGGTGAACTGCTCGCCGTAGATCTGGCGGTAGAGGCCTTCGAGCCGCTTGTACTGGCGCTCGAACTCCTCCATGGTGACCTTCCGGCCCCCGACGTTGGCGGCCACGTTGTCGGCCAGGCCCCCTCTCCGGCCGACGCCGGTGCCGAAGCCGGACCAGAGGGAGAAGATGAACAAAGCCACCACGAGCCAGAGGATCCAGCTCAGATACTTGAGGTTGTCGCGCAGCACTTTCAACATCGGGGAAGCTCCTTTCCCGGAGGGGACCGGGAACTCTAACACAGGATCGGCCGAGGCCTTCCCCTCGACCGGCGCTGTGTTATATTCACGTTCCTACATGAGAGCCCGTTGAGCGTGTCCGTCCAGAAGGCAAACCGCCGGAGAAGGGATTGGTACAGCGTCTCCGAGGAGACGCTGCGCGCCATCGTCATCCTGCTGGTGACGGTGGTGGTGCTCGGCCTGAGCTTCCTGGGCTACCGGATCTGGGAGAGCCGGGCGCAGGAGCGCGAGGCGCGCAAGGTCATCGACCAGACCCAGGGCCTCGTCCAGCGGCTCCAGGACCAGGACCGGAGCGGCTACCGCGGCGAGTACGACGCCGCCTGGCAGAGCCTCCAGGAGGCCCGCAACCAGTTCTCCAACCAGGACTTCCGCGGCGCGCTCGACAACGCCCGGCGCAGCCGCAACATGCTGCTGTCGATCCTCGACGCCCTCGGCCAGCCGGGCAACGTCGGCCAGGCCCAGTTCATCTCCATCCAGGGCGACGTCGAGTACCGGCGCGGCGACGGCGGCGACTGGCAGGAGGCGCGCAGCCGCATCCCGCTGCAGAGCGGCGACTACGTGCGCACCTCCGAGAACGGCTCGGCCGAGATCATGTTCCTCGACGGCACCCTCTACACCGTGCGGCCGAACACCCAGTTCATCGTCTCCTCCTCCCGCACCCTCACCGGCCGCGAGGAGCAGGCCATCGAGATGGAGTACGGCTGGGTCGACCTGAGCACCGCCCAGGGGACCAGCAACGTCAAGACGCCGAACGCCGTGGCCCGCGTGCAGCAGTCCTCGGAGGCGTTCGTGGCCGTGGACCGGCAGTCCAGCCAGGGCCGCTTCGGCGCCCTGACCGGCGGCATCGAGCTGACCTCCAAGGGCGGCTTGAAGCGCGAGGTCCAGGCCAACCAGCAGGTCGTGCAGACCGGCGAGCTGCTCTCCGAGCCGGCGCCGCTGCCCGGCCGACCCGCGCTCGTCACCCCGGCCGACAACGTGGACCTCGACCTCGACCGCGTCCGCCGGGTGGCGCTCGTCTGGGACCCCGTGCCCGACGCCGCCCGCTACGCCCTGCAGGTCTCCCGCACCCACCTCTTCGTCGAAAACCTGATCGACGTCAAGAACCGCACGAAGACCCAGGCCACCCTCGGCCTGCGCGGCGAGGGCACCTTCCAGTGGCGGGTCGCGGCCTACGACAAGAACGGCGTCCAGGGCCCCTGGAGCCAGCCGTTCAAGTTCCGCGTCGCCTCCTTCCGCGCCTCGATGGGCGAAAAGGACGACACGCCGCCGCCGCTTGACCTCGCCGATGTGAAATCCTACGGTAGTATCTTCATCGTCGCCGGGCGCAGCGAGGCCGGCGCGCAGATCGAGATCAACGGAGAACAGGTCAAGGTCGCGGCGGACGGGTCTTTCACCAAGACCGTCCAGCTCTCCAAGGAGGGCTGGAGCTTCATCGAGATCAAGGCCCGCGACAGTTGGGGCAATGAGACCAGCCGCCGGCACCGAGTCTTCGTCGAAAACCCGTAGAAAACCCGTAGAATGTCTCCGTCGTCGCCGTACCGAAAGCCGTAACCCCGCCTCCGGCCCGCACCCGCGCCGGAGACCGTCATACCAAAAGGATCCCAAGTCCAGATGCCCCTCGCCTCCCTGCTCAGGTACTTCTCGAAAGACCTCGCCATCGATCTCGGCACCGCCAACACCCTGGTCTTCGCCAGCAACCAGGGCATCGTCGTGCGCGAGCCCTCCGTCGTCGTCATCAACAAGCTCACCAACCGTATCGAGGCGGTCGGCAGCGAAGCCAAGGAGATGCTCGGGCGGACCCCCGGCAACATCGAGTCCATCCGCCCGATGAAGGACGGCGTCATCGCCGATTTCGAAGTCACCGAGCGCATGCTCGAGTACTTCATCAAGAAGGCCCACGGCCGCAAGATGTACGTCCATCCGCGCATCGTCATCGGCGTGCCGTCCGAGATCACCCAGGTGGAGAAGCGCGCCGTGCGCGACTCGGCCATGCGCGCCGGCGCCTCCGAGGTCTTCCTGGTCGAGCAGGCCATGATGGCCGCCATCGGCGCCGGTCTGCCGATCACCGAGCCCTCGGGCAACATGATCGTGGACATCGGTGGCGGCACCACGGACGTGGCGGTCATCTCGCTCGCCGGCACGGTCTACAGCCGCTCGGTGCGCATCGCGGGCAACGAGATGGACATCGCGATCATCCAGTACCTGAAGCGCAAGTACAACCTGCTCATCGGCGAGCGCACCGCCGAGCAGATCAAGATCGAGCTGGGCTCCGCCTACCCGCTCAAGGAAGAGCTCAAGATGGACATCAAGGGGCGCGACCTGGTCGAAGGCGTGCCGAAGACGCTGATCATCACCGACGAGGAGATCCGCGAGGCCCTCGCCGAGCCGGTCGCCACGATCGTCGAGGCGGTCCGCATGGCTCTCGAGCGCACGCCGCCCGAGCTGTCGGCCGACATCATGGACAAGGGCATCGTGCTCTCCGGCGGCGGCGCCCTGCTGCGCAACCTCGACCAGCGGCTCCGCGACGAGACCGGCCTGCCGGTCGTGCTCGCCGAAGACCCCCTCGCGTCGGTCGTGCTCGGCACCGGCCGGGTGCTGTCCGACATCGACCTCCTGCGCAAGGTCTCCATCCGGTAGCCGCCCCGGGCGGTTATCGGGTACAAGCGCGGGTACAAGCGGGAGCAGGCGGGGAAGCGCATGGACGAGCGCCGCACGGTCTGGGTACTGATCGTCGTGCTGGTGGCCCAGCTCGTCTATCTCGCGGTGCAGGGCGCCCGCGCGGGCGACACCTGGGCCGAGACGGTCGGGCTGCGCCTGCTCGGCCCCGCCGCCCGCACCGTGACCTCGATCCCGCGCAGCGCCACCGGGATGCGCGAGAGCCTGCGCCTGCGCGGCAGCCTCCAGGAGGAGAACCGGCGCCTGCGCGGCGAGGTCGAGGCGCTCCGGCTGCGCCTGCTCCAGCTCTCCGACCTGGAGAACGACATGCGCCGCCTCGGCGCCGCGGTCCAGTATCCGACGCCGCCGATCGGCCGCATCCGGGCGGTGGACGTGGTCTACGTGGACCACGCCTCCTGGCTGCGCACGATTCTGATCTTCACCGGCGACGTCCCGGCGCGGATCAACCAGCCGGTGCTGTCCTCGACCGGCCTGGTCGGCCGGGTGGTCACGGTGGCCGGCCCCTACGCCAAGGTGCAGCTCATCACCGACCGCGCCGCGAGCGTCGGGGCGATGATTCTGCGCACCCGCCGCCAGGGAGTGGTGCGCGGCGGCGGCGTCGACGGGACGACCGGAAGTGCCGGCAGGGGCGGTCTGGCGCTCGACTACGTGCCGCGCCAGGCCGACGTCCGGCCCGGCGACCGGGTGCTGACCGCGGGCATCGACGGGGTCTACCCGCGCGGCATCCCGATCGGCACCGTGCTCAAGGTCGAGAGCGCGAGCCAGCTCTTCCATTCGATCCTCGTGGCGCCCGCGGTCGACCTGGGCGCCCTCGACCAGGTCTATCTCCTGGACCATTCGCCCATCCCCCAGGAAGTACGGGAGGCCGTCCCCGGTGCACGCCCTTAAATTCTTCGCCGGCCTGGCCGCGGCCGTCCTGTCCCACCTGGTGCTGATGCAGCTCTGGCCGGAGCTCGCCCGGGTGGTGGACGTGTTCCTCGTCGTGGTGGTGCTCAACGGCCTGGGCGGCAACTCGCTCGCCGGCCTGTTCGCCGGCCTCCTGGTCGGCCTGGTGCACGACTCGCTGACCAACAACCCCTTCGGGCTGTTCGGGTTCGCTGATACCATCGTGGGCTACAGCACGGCGCGCCTGGCGCAGCGGCTGGTGATCCAGCGGCCCACCGGGGTGCTCGCCGTGGTCGCCTTCGCCTCCGCCCTCCAGGAGACCCTGGTGGTCGCCCTGCGCGTGATGCTCCTGCCCGACCCGGAGCTTCCCACGCCGGTCGCGGTGGCGGTCCGGGCGGGATTGTGCGGGGTGCTCGGCATGTTCCTTTACATCGCGGGAAAACGTTGGCGGTCGGGCGCCGACGCGCGGCGCCGGAGCCGGATGAGCCGGCTCCGCCTCGGATGACTCGGTTGGGGGTGACGCATGCAGCCCATGGTCCGTGAGCACAAGGACGACCTGGTGGTCCGGGTCCGCCTCCTGAGCCTGGTCGTCACCGGCCTGATCGCCGTGATCGCCGTCGGCTTCTGGTTCGTCCAGCTCGTCCATGGCGACTACTACCGCGAGCTGGCCGAGAACAACCGCCTGCGCAAGCTGCCGATCAAGGCCCCCCGCGGGCTGATCTACGACCGCCACGGCCGCCTGCTGGTCGAGAACATCCCGAGCTACAACCTGATGCTCGACCGCAGCCACAGCGCCAACCTGCCGCAGGCGCTCGCCTTCGCCTCGTCGGTCCTCGGCCGGACGCCGCCCGAGCTGAGCGCGCTGGTCGCGAGCTACGACTCCATCCCCGACTTCAAGCCGGTCCTCCTGGCCGAGAACCTGACGCTCGCCCAGGTGTCCCGCCTCGGCGTGGCCAGCCTGGAATTCCCCGAGTTCGAGGTCGAGATCCAGCACCTGCGGCTCTACCGCCATCGCGAGCAGACCGCCCATGCCCTGGGCTACCTGGGCGAGGCCACCGAAAAGGAGATCGCCGGCTCCGAGGGGCTCTACGAGCCCGGCGACCTGGTGGGCAAGAAGGGGATCGAGCAGACCTACGACAAGGTCCTGCGCGGCCGGGACGGCGAGCGCGCCGTGGTCGTGGACAGCCGCGGCAAGCTCCTGGAGGAGTACGGCCGCCGCGAGGCCGTGCCGGGCAAGAACCTGGTCCTCACCCTGGACCTCGACCTCCAACAGGAAGCCGCGCGCTGGCTCACCGGCCCGGAGAAGGTCGGCGCCATCGTGGCCATGGACCCGAGGAACGGCGAGATCCTGGCCATGGTCTCGTCGCCGTCCTTCAACCCGAACCTCTTCGCGCGCCGGCTCCAGAAGGCGGACTGGGAAGCCCTCATCCAGGACCCCAACCATCCTCTCCAGAACCGCGCCATCCAGAACACCTACTCCCCCGGCTCCACCTTCAAGATCATCATGGCCACGGCCGGCCTGACCGAGCGCATCGTCAACGAGCATTCGAGCGCCTTCTGCTCGGGCGGCGCCGCGTTCTATGGCCGGATGTTCCGCTGCTGGAAGAAGGGCGGGCACGGCACGGTCGACGCCCGCCGCGCGCTCATGCACTCGTGCGACGTCTACTTCTATGGCCTGGGCCAGCGCATGGGCATCGAGCGCATCGCCCGCTACTCGCGGCTGTTCGGCTTCGGCTCGATCACCGGCGTCGACATCGAGGGCGAGAAGAAAGGCCTCGTGCCCGACCCGGAGTGGAGCGAGAAGGCGCGCAAGATGCCCTGGTACCCCGGCGAGACCATCTCGGTGTCGATCGGCCAGGGCCCGGTCCTGGTGACCCCGCTCCAGATGGCCGAGATGACCGCCATCGTGGCCAACGGCGGTCTCAAGGTGATCCCGCACCTGATCAAGGGCGCCGACCTGCCCGAGCCCGAGCACGTGGCGCTCGACGCGAACGCGATGCGCGTCGTGCGCGAGGGGCTCTGGGAGGTGGTCAACGAGCCCGGCGGCACGGCCTACAACTACGCCCGGGTGCCGGGCGCCGAGATGGCCGGCAAGACCGGCACCGTCCAGGTCATCGGCCAGTCCGTCCGCACCGACGCCAGGTCGCTCCCGTTCAAATTCCGGGACCACGCCTGGTTCACCTCCTTCGCTCCCGAGCAGGATCCCCGGCTCGTCGTCTCGGTCTTCGCCGAGCACGGCGGCGCCGGCTCCAGGGTCGCGGCCCCGATCGCGCAGGCACTCCATGCAAAGTTTTTCAAGATCGATCTCCAGCATCCAGCCGCTCGCTGAAGAGAAGCCGCGCTTCCGCGCGCTCTCCTCGGTGGACCTCGGCCTCGCCCTGTCCGCCCTGCTGCTCGCCGCCATCGGCCTGCTCACCGTCCACAGCGCCAGCGCCGAGATGCCGGTGGACTACTTCCCGCGCCAGGCGATCTGGGTCGGCATCGGCTTCGTCCTCCTGCTCGTGGTCATGAGCATCGACTACCACGTGCTCCTCGACCTGTCGCTCATCCTCTACGGGGTGGGGCTCGCCACGCTGGTGCTGGTGCTGGTGATGGGCGTCAAGCGCGGCGGCACCGCGAACTGGCTCCAGGTCGGGCCGCTCCAGTTCCAGCCGTCGGAGTTCGCGAAGCTCGCGACCGGGCTCCTCGCGGCCCGCTACCTGGCCGGGCTGAACCGCCGGACGCTCGAGCTGCCGCAGGTCCTCACCGCGGCCGCGATCGTGGCCCTCCCCATGGTCCTGGTGGCGGTCGAGCCGGACATGGGTGGCGCGGCCATGTACGCGCCGCTCATCGCCGGCCTCCTCCTGGTGGCCGGCGTCCGCCCGCGTTTCCTGGTGACCGCGGCGCTGATCGGCATGGTCCTCGGCGCCGGCATCTGGACCTTCGGCATGAAAGGCTACCAGCGCCAGCGCGTGCTCACCTTCCTGGAACCGGAGAGCGATCCTCTCGGCGCCGGCTACCAGGTGCGGCAGAGCAAGATCGCGGTCGGCTCGGGCGAGCTCGTGGGCAAGGGCTACATGCAGGGCACCCAGAGCCAGCTCCGCTTCCTGCCCGCCCGCCACACCGACTT
>JBEQUE010000039.1:0-30700 GCA_040349255.1 Acidobacteriota bacterium
GGCCGGTGACTATGGCACCGATCGCCTGTTCTGGAACAACGGCGAGGGCACCTTCCGCGACGGCACCAAGGAGGCCGTGGGGATCGACACGCGCAAGGGGATGAACGTGGACGTGGGCGATTACGACCGCGACGGCTGGCTCGACGTCTACGTCACCAACATCACCGACGAGTACATGAAAGAGTGCAACATGTTGTGGCACAACAACGGGAACCGCACCTTCTCCGACCTGTCGAAGGAGACCGGCACCTGCAATACCCTGTGGGGCTGGGCCGCCAAGTTCGGCGACCTCGACAACGACGGCTGGGAGGACCTGTTTGTGGTCAACGGCCTGCGCTCGGCCGGCCCGGAGAACTACATCCCGGTGCTCGTGGAGATGATCGTGACGCCGGATATCGACTTCACCGACGTGCGCAACTGGCCGGCGATCCGCGACCGGACCTGGAGCGGCTACCAGAAGAAGAAGCTCTTCCGCAATCTGGGCGACCAGTCGTTCAAGGAGGTGGCGGCCGAGGCCGGGGTCGACAACGACCTCGACGGGCGCGGGATCGCCATGGCCGACTTCGACCAGGACGGCCGCCTGGACCTCTACCAGACCGACGCCAACCAGCCCGCGCTGCTCTACCGCAACGTGACCGCGGGCGGCGGCAACTGGGTGGCGCTCAAGCTGGTCGGCACGCGGTCGAACCGCGACGCGATCGGCGCCCGGGTGACGGTGAAGGCGAACGGCCAGCCCTGGGTGCGGGAGGTCAATGGCGGCAACGGCTACGCCGGCCAGAGCTCGACGATCATCCATGTCGGCCTGGGGACGGCCAGCAAGATCGACGCGGTGGAGATCCGCTGGCCGAGCGGCAGGGTGCAGACGGTGAGTGCGGCACTCAACCGGATTACGACGGTCCAGGAACCGAAATGAGGTGGCTCGCCCTGCTGGCCCTGCTCGCCGCGGCCGGCGCGGCCCCGGTGGAGACGTCCCGGGAGGAGCAGCTCTGGCACCACCGCAACCTGGGCAAGGCGTTCTACGAGAACCCGACCACCCAGTACGAGGCGGTGGAGGAGCTGAAGCGGGCTCTCGACCTGGCGCCGGACTCCCCGCGCGAGCGACTCAACTACGGGCTCGCGCTCCTCAAGGCCGGCCGGATCGCGGAGGGCGTCCGGGAGCTGGAGGCCGTGCAGCGCCAGGCGCCGGAGATCCCGCACACCTGGTTCAACCTCGGCATCATCTACAAGCAGGACTCCCAGTACGAGAAGGCCCTGCCGCAGCTCGAGCGCATGGCCGAGCTGGTCCCGGACGAGCCCGTGACGCAGTACAACCTGGGAGTGCTCTACAAGCTCACGGACCGTTCCGACCTGGCGCTCCGCCACTTCGAGCGCGCCGCCGACTTGAACCCCTACTTCGCCGCGCCCCGCTTCCAGCTCTTCAACGCCTACCGCCAGTCCGGCCGGACGGAGGAGGCCGCTCGGCGCAAGCGGGAGTACGACGCGATCAAGGAGGCGCAGAAGGGGGCCGCGATCCCCGAGGACGTGGACTGGAGCTGGTACCGCGAGCTGCTCGACGAGATCGATCCGCCTGCCGCCGACACATCGCCTGCCGTCGAGCCCTCCTTCGCCGCCGCGGAGCTCGCCCGCGAGCTCGATCCGCTCGATGCGCTCGACCCGGACACGGCCGGCCTGGCCGTGCTCGACGCCGACGGCGACCGCGCTCCCGACCTGCTGGCCTGGTCGAAGGCGGGCGTCGCGCTCTACCGCAACGGGGAGACCCGGACGGCGAGCGGTCTCGAGGAGCTGCGCGGCATGACCGGCGTCGCGGCCGGCGACTTCGACGACGACGGGCTGGCCGATCTCTGCGTCCTGGCCGCGGACGGCCCCGCCCTCTACCGCAATCAGGGAGGGAGCTTCCGGAAGCTCCTGGCGCCGCTCCCTCCGGGCCGCTTTCAGATGGCCTTCTGGCTCGACTTCGACCACGACTACGACCTCGACCTCGTGCTGCTGGGGGAGGGGGCCGCGCTGGTCCGCAACAACGGGGCCGCGGGGTGGAGCGACGAGACCCGGCGCTTCCCGTTCGCGGCCGGCCGGGCGGTGTCCGGCGCGCTCGTCGAGGCCGTGTCCGACAACCAGGGGATGGACCTCGCCGTCGCCTACGCCGGCCGGCCGGCCGTGCTCTACCGCGACCGCCTCGGCGGGCGCTACGACGCCGTCGACCTGCCCGGGCCGACCGGCGCGCTGCTGGCGCAGGACGTGGACCAGGACGGCTGGAGCGACCTGCTGTCCTCCTCGTCCTTGTGGCTCAACCGGCGCAGCCTGCAAGGCGTGCTGGAAAGGGTGGAAGGCCCCGTACCCGCGCTCCCCCTGGCGTTCGCGGACCTCGAAGGCCGGGGCGCGAGCGACCTCGTGGCCGGCGACGGCCTGCACCGCAACGAGGGGCGGGGGAGGCTGGGCCCCGCGAAGGCGATGCCGGGCTTTCCTGCCACAGCCGCGGTGGCCGCCGACTTCGACGGCGACGGCCGCGAGGACCTCGCGGTGGCCGGCCGGGACGGCGTGCTGCGGCGGCTCCTCAACCGGACGCCGGCCGCCCACCGCTGGCTGCGGATCGGGCTCGAAGGGGTCAAGAATTTGAAGCTCGCGCCGGGCGCCCGGGTGGAGGTCAAGGCCGGCGCGAGCTACCAGAAGAAGGTCTACCGCGGCGTCCCCCTGACCTTCGGCCTGGGGCTGCGGGCCGCCATCGACGCCGTGCGCATCACCTGGCCGAACGGGCTCATCCAGAACGAGACGAAGCAGGCCGTGGACCGCGCCGCCACGTTCAAGGAGGCGCCGCGCCTGTCCGGCTCCTGCCCGATGATCTTCACCTGGAACGGCGAGCGCTTCCAGTTCATCACCGACGTCCTCGGCGTCGCGCCGCTCGGGGCCTCCGCCGGCGACGGCGAATACTTTCCGGTCGACCACGACGAGTACGTGCAGATCCCCGGCGAGGCGCTGGCCGAGGTGGACGGCCGCTACGAGATCCGCGTGGCCGAGGAGCTGCGGGAGGTCGCCTACCTCGACCAGGTGCGGCTGCTCGCCGTGGATCACCCCGTCGCGGTCGAGATCTTCACCAACGACAAGTTCAAGGCGCCGCCGTTCCCTGAGTTCCGCCTGTTCGGCGTGGAGAAGCGGGTCTACCCGGTCCGCGCCGCGGACGACCGCGGGCAGGACGTGCTGCCCTGCCTGCTCGCCCGCGATCGGACCTACCCGGACGGCTTCCGGCGCGACCTGTCCGGCGTGGCAGAGCTGCACCACCTGGACCTCGACTTCGGATCGGCCGCGCCTGACGGCCGCGCCGTCCTGGTGCTCTCGGGCTGGGTGGACTGGGCGGACGGCAGCACCTTCCTCGCCGCCGCCCAAACCTCACCCACAGGGCTCGTGTTCCCACGCCTCCAGGTCAAGGACGGACAGGGGAGGTGGCGGACGGTGATCGAGGACATGGGCCTCCCGGCCGGCAAGCCCAAGACCATCGCCGTGGACCTGACGGGGAAGTTCCTCTCCGCCTCGCGCGAGGTCCGCATCGAGACCAGCCTCTGCCTTTACTGGGACGAGATCTTCCTCTCCGGGGAGAGCGGCGAGCCGGAGGCGGAGCTGACCGGCCTGGCGCCATCGTCCGCGGAGCTGCGCTACCGCGGGTTCTCGCGGCCCGTGATCCACCCCGAGCGCCGGCAGCCCGAGAGCTTCGACTACCAGTCGTGGATGCCGGTCTCGATGTGGAACCCCACACCCGGCCTCTACACCCGCTACGGCGACGTCCGACCGCTGCTCGACGAGGTGGACGACCAGCTGCTCATCCTGGGCTCGGGCGACGAGGTGCGGCTGCTCTTCGACGCCGGCGTCCTGCCCTCTCTGCCCGCGGGCTGGCGGCGCGACTTCCTGCTCCTGGTCGACGGCTGGGCCAAGGACGGCGACGCCAACACCGCCTTCTCCCAGACCGTGGAGCCGCTGCCGTTCCACGGCATGAGCCGCTACCCCTATCCGCCGGGCGAGCGCTTCCCCGACGACGAGGCGCACCGCCGCTATCGGGAGCTCTACAACACCCGTCCGGCCCTGCGGGTCCTCCGACCCCTGAGATAGACTCGCTCCGACCAACGGAGGGATTCGGATGTCCGACGCCATGCGAGGGCCGGCCGACCTGGTGCCGCGGCTGGAGGGACAGGGCTACTCCGCGGAGGCCGTGGCCGAGCGGCGGCGCTGGGTCGAGGAGCGCACGGGCGCGCGCCTCGCCCATGTCGGCTCGGCCACGGTCCCGCCGGAGGAGATGCGGGGCAACGTCGAGAACCCGGTCGGCGCCGCCCAGGTGCCGCTCGGCGTGGCCGGTCCGCTGCTGGTCCACGGCGAGCACGCGCAGGGCCTGTTCTACGTCCCGCTGGCTACCACCGAGGGGGCGCTGGTGCGCTCGTACGAGAGAGGCATGGCCGCGATCACCCGGGCCGGCGGCGCCGTTGCGCGCGTCCTGGTCGACGAGAACCGGGTCTCGCCCGTGTTCCTGTTCGAGGACGTCGCCGACGCCGCCGCGTTCGCCCGCGCGCTGCCGGGCCTGTTCGAGGCCTTGAAAGATGAAGCCGGGGCCACCACCCGGCACGGCCGGCTGCTGCGCGTCGAGCCGCTGCCGGTGGGGCGCGAGGTCATCGTCCACTTCGCCTACTGGACGGCGGACGCCCACGGCATGAACATGATCGTGAAGGCGACCGACCGCGCCTGCCGCTGGCTGGTCGAGCACGGCCACGCGCCGCGCCACTACGTGTTCAGCGGCGCCGAGTCCGAGAAGCGGGCGAGCGGCGCGCTCCTCGCCGGCGGCAAGGGCAAGAAGGCGACCGCCGGCGTCCGGCTGCCGGCGCGGCTCGTGCGCGCCTACCTGCACACCACCCCCGAGGGGCTGGCCGACGTCTGGCACCGGACCGTGCTGGGACACCTCCAGGCGGGCAGCACGGGCTACAACGGTCACATCGCCAACGGCCTCACGGCGCTCTTCATCGCCTGCGGCCAGGACGTGGCCAACGTCGCCAACTCCGCGGTCGGGATCACCTCCTTCGAGGTCCTCGAAGGGGGGGACCTGTACGCCAGCGTGACCCTGCCGTCGCTCACCGTGGCCACGGTCGGCGGCGGCACGGGGCTCGGCACGGCGCGCGAATGCCTGGAGATGCTCGGCTGCGCCGGGGCCGGCAAGGCGCCGAAGCTGGCCGAGATCGCCGCCGCCCTCGTCCTCGGGGGAGAGCTGTCCTTCGGCGCGGCGATCGCGAGCGGTGAGTTCGTCACCGCCCACGAGACCTACGGCCGCAACCGCCCGGCGGGACCGGGAGCGTGAACCGGAAGCGCCCCTTCCGCGGACTGCGCACCGATCCGGACCCGCGTTACGACGCGGTCGTGGTCGGCGCGGGCGTCGGCGGGCTGATCGCCGCCAACCTGCTGGCGCGCGACGGCCTCCGCGTCCTGCTCGTCGAGCAGCACTACATGGTGGGCGGCTACTGCAGCACGTTCCGCCGCGCCGGCTACACCTTCGACGCGGCCACCCACTTCTATCCGCTGCTGGGCAACCCCGAGACCCTGACCGGCCGCCTGCTCCAGGAGCTCGGGATCGACGCCGGCTGGGTCAAGATGGACCCGGTCGACACCTTCCACTTCCCGGACGGCACGCGCTTCGCGGTCCCCGCCGACCTCGACGCCTACCTGGCGCGGCTCAAGGAGGAGTTCCCGGCCGAGGCGGGCGCCATTGATTCCTTCTTCGAGGCGGTGCGCGAGGCCTACCTCCTCGGCCTGCTGCACTACTTCCGCGGCCGGCCCCTGGAGACGCTCCCAAGGCTGATCCCGTGGCACGGTCTGACCGTGCGGCAGGCGCTCGACCGCTGGTTCGCCGACCCCCGGCTCAAGCTCCTCCTGACCGCCGACTGCCCGCACTGGGGCTCGCCGCCGGGCCGCACGTCCTTCGTGTTCGACTCCATGCTGCGGCTCTCCTACTTCCTCGGCAACTACTATCCGCAGGGGGGATCGCAGGCGTTCGCCGACGCCATGGCCGCGCGCTTCGAAGAGCTCGGCGGGCACGTGCTGACCAGCGCCATGGCGACCCGCATCCGGATCGAGGAGGGCGCGGCGCGCGGCGTGGAGCTTGAGGTGCTGCGCGGTCCCGGCGCGGGCCGGCGCCACACGGTGCGGGCCGGCGCCGTGGTCTCCAACGCCGACCTGCTGCTGACCCTGGAGCGCCTGGTCGGCCCGGAGCACCTGGAGCCCGGCGCGCTGGAGGCCGTGCGCCGCCTGCGTCCGACCTACCCCTGCTTCCTCTGCCACGTCGGGCTCGAAGGGGTGCCGGACGACGTGCTCGACGAGGCCCAGGGCTACTACTGGGACTCCTGGGACATGGACCGAGTTGGCGTCGACGCCTTGCGCTGCAAGATCTTCGTCCCGACGCTCTACGAGCCGGGCATGGCGCCGCCGGGCGGGCAGATCGTCATCCTGCAGAAGGTGCTGGCGATGGACTACGAGGGAGTCGGCGACTGGCCGGCCCACAAGGCGCGGATCGAGGCCTTCCTCCTCGGCCATCTGGAGCGGCGCATCCCCGGGATCTCGAAGCGGATCGTGGTCAGGACCAGCGCCTCGGCCCGCACCGCCTGGCGCTTCACGCTCAACCACCAGGGCGCCATGCTGGGTTGGGAGATGTCTCCCGACCAGCTCGGCGCGGCGCGGCCCGACGTCGCGTCCGGCATCTCCAACCTGTTCTTCGCCGGCCACTGGACCCGACCCGGCGGAGGCATCACACCGGTGATCGTCTCCGCCCAGGACGCGGCGCGCCGGGTGGCGAAAGCGCTTCGCTGATGCTCTTCCGCCGCTCCGTCCCCCCGGCCTGCTACGAGCTCGTGACCCGCGCCGGCTGTCACCTCTGCGACGAGATGGCCGTCCTGCTCGACGAGGTCCTCCCTTCCCATGGCCTCTCCTACTCCCTGCGCGACGTCGACGCCGATCCGGCCCTCCGCGAACGCTTCACGGACGTCGTCCCGGTCCTTCTCCGCGACGGATCCCCGGTCGCGAAGGTCCGCGTCGACCGCCGGACTCTCGACCGCATCGTCCGGCGTCGCGCCTGGGCCTGACGGCGAAAGGGAAACCCGGGGGATTGCGGTGATCCCTCGGGTCAGGCGGTCCCGGAACGTCCAACGAAATGGACCGGCCGGGGTCGACACTGGCGGATGGTAGAATCACGCAGTCGTCCAACGACAGCGTCTCTTTCCGGGGAGCCTTTTCATGGGTCAACTCCTGTACGGCCTGTCCAACATGGGTATCTTCGGCGCCATACCGGCGGTGATCGCCCTGGTGGCGATCGTGGATGTCATCCGCATCGGCGCGCCCTGGTACTGGATCTGGGTCATCATGGGCTTTCCGATGCTCGGCCCCGCCGCCTACTTCGTGGTCGTGCGCAGCGGCTGGCTGGACGGCGGAGGCCGGACCCTGTCGCCCTCCACGGCGCGCCGCATCCAGGCGCGCAAGCGCATCCGGGCGCTGAACGTCCAGCTCAGCCACTGGCGCGGGCCGGCGGTCCTCGCGGAGGCCGGAGAGGAGCTGCTCGTCCTCGGCAAGTACAAGGAGGCCGAGAAGCACTTCCTGGAAGCGAAGGAGAACGGCGCCGGCATCGAGGACGTCAACTTCGGCCTCGCCCAGACCTGGCAGATGCAGGGCCGTTTCGGGGACGCCGTGCCGCTCCTCGACGAGCTGGTCAAGTCCGCGCCCGACGCCTACCTGGGCCGCGCCATGCTGCAACTCGGCCGCAGCCTGGACGAGAGCGGCCAGAAGGAGCGCGCCGAAGCGGTGCTGCGGCAGGTCCTGGAGCGTCGGACCATCATCGAGGCCCAGATCCGCCTGGCCCGCCTGCTCCTGGCCAGGGGCGAGAAGGACGAGGCCCAGCGCATCCTCAACGAGGTCAAGGTGGACGCCAAGAACCTGCCGCGCTATCTGCGCCGCGAGCACCGGGCCTGGATCTGGACCGCCTACACCCTGCGCTCCGGCAGCTCCGGCCTGCCGCGCCCCTACGTGGAAGGGGGAGAAAAGCCGGGCCGCCGCCTCCGCCTGGTCCTCGCCTCGGCCCTGGCCGTGCTCGTCGTCATCGTGGCGTACTCGACGTTCAAGTCCACGATCGCGACGCAGCTCGAGATCCAGCGGCAGCAGCACCAGCAGCAGGGCTCGGAGTCGGAGCCCGAATAGTGCCCTCCCTCCCGGTTCCTCCCGGAGCCGGGCCTTGTTGGAACGGTGCGTCTTGACAACCGTCTCGCCCGGCGAGAGGATCACGCCCGTTTCACGTTTCAGCTTCTTCAAAACAAAGGCCACCCCCAACGCACCCGAGAGGTTTTCTGATGTTGCGCAGGCTTGTCGCCGTCCTTGTCATCAACGGGCTCATGGCTCAACCCTTCCAAGCTCTGTTGCAGCCGCTCTACGCCATGGAGCCGGAAATGCCTCTCGCGCCTTCCGTGTCCGGCGCGGCGCCGCTCTCCGGAGCTCCCTCCGCCGGCGAGATCGAACCGGAGGCCGCAGAGGAGCCGCCGGCGTCCGCCGCGGCAGCCGCCGACATCGGGGTTGCGGTGTCCGTCGCGTTCGCCGACAGCGCGACGCCGAGCCCGAATTTCCCAACCCCGTGGCAGGGCGCGCCGGGTGTGGTCTTCATCGGGGGCGGCAACCCGGTCAACGCCGGGGCCATCCGGCTCGACAACACGTCCGGCGCCCCTCTCGCCATCGACCAGGTCAGCGTCGATCTGCAACGGGGAGGCGCGCGGTTCACTCTCTGGCAAGGCTTCACCATACCGGCCTGGGGCTCCGCCGTCCTGACCCAGACGCTCCCGGGGAACTTCGACACGAGCGCCTATCCGATCGCGCCCTGCGGCGGCACGCTCGCACCCGGCGAGACCCGGATTCCCAAAATCACGGTCACGGCCGCGGGCAGCTCCGCGTCATTCCTCGACACCGCGCATGTGCTCGACACAGGCGGTTTCGATTCCTCGTGCCGCGGCAATGAGTCGGTCCAGTGGCGCGAGGTGGGGACCGGCGGCATCGAAGCCCCCTCCGGCGAGCTTTCGCTCGGCCCTGCCAATCTCTCCGGAACCGGCGGCGCGCCCGTGACGCTGAGGGCGCACCTCCAGGACGTCAATGGAGCGCCGTTGTCGAATGTCGTCGTGGCCTTCCGGGCCGTCAGCGGCCCCACTGCCGGAGAGTCGGGCGAAGACGTCACCGACTCCCAGGGAGATGCGCGGTTCACATATGTGGGCAGCGCGCAGGGCGCCGACATCGTGCGCGCCTCGGTGGCCAACGCCAGCGGTGCGACGGTGCAGTCGAACGACGTCACGGTGAATTGGGAGACCGCTTCCTGCGGACCCGACGTCCCGCTGCCGCCGAGCGGCGAGGCGAGCCTGCTCTACACCGGCGGGACGCGCACGCAATACAGTGATCCGATCGAGCTCGCCGCCCTCCTGAGCGATTCGTCGGGGGCGCCGGTCCCGGGGCGGACCCTGGCGTTTTCCTTTGGCGGCCAGTCGTCCACCGCCGCGACGGACGCCACCGGCATCGCGCGGGTCGGAGTGACCGCATCCGTGCAGCCCGGGGAGGTCCCGGTCGTCGTCACCTTCGCCGGCGGGGCAGGACTGCCGCCGCTGCGCTCCACGCAGACCGTGACCGTCGAGCGCGAGGACGTCCTCCTGGAGTACACGGCGAAGATGCTCCTTGGCACGGCCGTGCCGCAGCCGGTCTCCGCGCTCCTGCGGGATCCCGACTCCCTCGCGCCCATCGTGGGCAGGACCGTAACCTTCACCCTGGGGGCCGTGACGGCGACCGCGGTCACGGATGCGAACGGCGTCGCCGCCACGACAGTCACCCTCGGGCCCGACCAGCTTTCAGGCCCCTCGTCGCTCGTCGTCTCCTTCGCCGGGGATGCGTTCTACGAGCCCGCGTTCCGGACGATCGCGGTCACGCTCTACCTCTCCACGTCGTTCGTGATCTGGGGCGGGAACAGCGCCGGCCTGAAGCTCGGCCAGCGCGTCAATTTCTGGGGCGCTCAATGGGCTTCGCAGGTGCTGCAGGGCGAGTACGAAGCCAACGCGAGCTTCAAGGGCCTGGCCGATCCGGTCGGCCCGATCCACATCTGCCAGCCGAACGCCACCTCGCGCAGCCTGACCCCGGACTGCTGGGTTTCCAAGGGCGGTCAGACATGGCCGCCGCCGGTCAGCGTGCCGGCCTACATCGAGGTGATCGTTTCGACCGCGATCGCCAAACATGGGAACGATATCTACGGCAACGTCGCCGCGGCGGCCGTCGTGAAGGTCGACCCCCAGCCCGAGTACGGACCGGTTCCAGGCAAGCCCGGCTACGGCGTCATCGTGGCCGTGATCGAGGACTCAGGCGTATTCCCGGCGCCGGCCGCCATCACCGCCACACAGTCGCAGCCGCGCACCGTGCTGCCGAACGAGCAGATCACCTTCCGGACGACGGTTTCCAACGCTTCGACGGCGACTGCGGCGGCCGGAGTCGTCCTGACCGAGACGCTCGACGGACTTTCGCCGGACTCCGTGTCCGAGACGCTCGGCACGATCGCCCCCGGCGCCAGCCGGACGGTCGAATTCCAGGCCGTCACGCCCGGCGTCCCGACGCGAGGGAACAACGAGAGCGCGGCGGACTACATCCAACGGCTCACCGCGCTGAATGGCCGCATCTACACGGCCGAAGGCCGGGTGACGTTCACCGATCCGAACGGGCAGTCCTACCTGCCGGTCGGGGTCTCGTCGCGCAGCGTCCTGGCGATCCCCGTGGTGACCCTGGCGCTCTCCGGACCCGCGGTCGCCAGCCCCGGCTCGCCCGCCCCGTACAAGGTGACGGTGACGAACATCGGGTCCGCGCCGGCCTCGGCGACCGTCGACCTGACGATGCCGGACGGCACGCCGAGGACGTTCGACGTCGCGAGCCTCGCCGCGGGTTCGAGCTTCACGCAGATCGCGACGTTCACCCCGCCCGCCATCGCGCCCAGGGCCGAAGGCGAGACCACGGCCCAGTACCTGGCGCGCCTGAAGGAGGCCGACGGCGAGCTGCTGACCGCGACCGCGGAGGTGTCGTGGAGCGACGCCAACGGCAACCCCTACGGCGACGTGGGCCAGCGCATCTTCACCAGCCGCATCCGCGTCCCGATCCTCGAGCTCACGCCGCAGGCGCCGTCCGTCCTCCTGCCCGCGCAGACCGCGGACCTCGACCTCGAAGTCCGCAACACCGGCGGCTGCACGGCCGTCTTGAGCAACGTCGCGGTCAAGAACCCGGACGGGACGGAGACGACCGCCCCGCAGTTCGTCCTGGCCGCCGGCGAATCGACCACGCTCGCGGCGTCGTGGCGGGTTCCCGAGGTCCCGAAGCGCGACGAGGACGGCGAGACCGATGCCGCATACCTCGCCCGCCTCACGAGCGTCAACGGCAGCAACCTCGACTTCCGCATCGACCTCGACTGGTCCGATCCGGCCGGCGCCACGTACGGTCCGACGTCGTCCGGGGCGAGTTCGAAAGAGATCCTCTCGATCGTACCGATCACGTTGACCGGACCCGCCACGGCGCCGGCCGGCAGCCCGATCACCTACACCGTCGCCGCCTCCAACCTGGGCCTGGCGGCGGCTCCGGAAATCGACCTGACGGTGTGGCTCCCCGATGGGAGCATCCAGAAGCCGGCGGTCGGCAGTCTCGAGCCCGGTGCCGTCTTCCAGACGACGATCGCCTACGCCATCCCGACCACCCAGGCGGCGGGCGTGATCCGCGCCGAAGCGTCGGCGATGTGGACCGACCCGGCACACAACGCGTACGGACCCCTGAAGGCCTCGGCCGCGACCGACGTCACGAACTCCACGCTGTTCAATTCGCTCGTTCTCAACCCGGCCATTGCCGGCCCCAACGTGACCGGGACGAGCCAGACGATGACAGCGACGCTCAAGGACTCCGCGGGCGTCCCGATCGCCGGCGCCACGGTGCAGTTCACGGTGACCGGCATCAATCCGACGAGCGGCTCGGGCGCGACCGACGCCGCGGGCGTGGCGACCTTCGCCTATTCCGGCGCGAACGCCGGCGCCGACACCGTCCAGGCCACCTCGGGCGCGGCGGTGTCGAACTCGGCTTCGGTCAACTGGATCAAGCCCGTCCAGAGCATCTCCACGACGCCGATGTTCGCCCGCTTCTTCTTCTCCAACGGCTCGGGCCCCTTCAACACGCCCGCGGGAACGGAACCGGCCTTCATCCAGGCGTTCCCGACGATCAACTTCAACCCGCCGGGCGGCACCATCCCGGGGAACACCTCGGGCGTGGGGGTCAACTCGCGGCCCTTCACCAACGTCACCACGGACCTGAACGGCAACTTCACCGGCACGATCATCGCGCAGGGCAACGGCCTGCAGGCCGGCGTCGGCTCCCTGTTCAACTTCCAGGCGGTCTTCACCGGCTCGTTCACGGTGGCGAGCGCCGGCGACATGGTGATCAGCTTCTTCTCCGACGACGGTTTCATCTTCGGGGTCGGCGGCGGTGCCACGCGCGTCAGCGGACCGCTCCTCAACGTACCGGCCGACGGCAAGACGCCGTTCGAGAAGCTGCCGGTCATCGGCGCCTACAACGCGGCCACGGCGCCGGTGGCGAACCGCATCGTCGTGCATTTTCCCGCGGCGGGCACCTACCCGTACGAGGTCGACTACTCGGAGTGCTGCGCCGGCGAGCTCGCGCTGACCGTCACGGCCGGCAACGTCAGCAGCACGGGCGTGCCGCCGACCGGATCCCTCAAGCTCAGCCCGATCAACCTCACGGCGAAGCCGACGGGGCAGACCCAGACCCTGACGGTCGAAGCGTTCGATGGCTCCGGGCTGCCGGTGGCGAACGCCGGCATCGCCCTGATCGTCACCGGACCGAACGCGCGCGAGATCAGCGCGGTCACCGACGCGGCGGGCCGCGCCACCTTCTCTTATACCGGCGTCAACGCCGGCACCGACGGCGCTCAGGCCATTGGCCGCGTCGCCGGCCTGGGGACGTTCTCCAACGTGGTCGGCGTGCCCTGGACCGTGGGCTCCGGCGGCGGTGGGGGAGGAGGCGAGCCGGGCGGCAACATCGGTCCGGTCGTCACCCAGGGGTGGATCGGCGGGCCTCTCCTCGGCAGCACGATCCAGGCGAGCACTCCGGTCACGGTGGCCTCGGGCGTGTCGCTCGCCTCTGGCGTCCTCGACTACTGGCCGAGCTCGAACCCGGCCGAGATCCGCGTGCTCAACGCGAACGTGACCGGCGGCGGCACGGTCGGCACGATCGATCCCACGCTGCTCGCCAACGGCGAGTACACGATCCGCCTGCGCGGCACGCTCTCGAACGGCACGCAGCAGACGAGCCTGATCGTAGTGACCGTGGCCGGCGAGCTCAAGCCGGGACGCGTCACGAAGCTGGTCACGGACCTGCGCCTCCCGGTCGCCGGCTTCCCGGTGACGATCTCGCGGCGCTACGACAGCCTCGAGCGCGGCAAGGTGGGCGACTTCGGCTACGGCTGGTCGCTCCTGACCAGCGTGCGGCTCGAGGTCGACAAGAAGAACAACGTCACGTTCAACTTCAACGGCCGGCGGCAGACGTTCGACTTCAAGCCGCAGCCGGGACCGTTCCCCTTCCCCTTCTTCCTCTTCCCGAAGTGGGTGCCCGAGCCCGGCGCCTACGGCACGCTGACGAGCGACGGCTGCGGCCTGCTCGTCCTCTCGCAGGGATCGTACGCCTGCTTCCTCGACGTGCCCGGCAGCTTCGCTCCGACCACCTATACGTACACCGACCCGTACGGCCGGCAGTACGTGATGGGCAGCGACGGCTCGATGAAGTCGATCAAGGACCTGAACGGGAACGTGCTGACGTTCACGCGCGACGGCATCACGAGCAGCGGCGGCGGCATCACCGTGCCGTTCGTGCGCGACGAGCAGGGCCGCATCGCGCGCATCACCGATCCGGCCGGCAACCACTACGACTACACCTATGATGCGAACGGCGACCTGACCGCGCTCCAGCCGCCGGCGATCGCCACGCCCGTGCAGTACGAGTATGCGGCCGGCCATCTGCTGGTCCGCGAGATCGATCCGCGCGGCGGCTCGGCCTCGGCCGCCTACTACCCCGACGGCCGGCTCAAGAGCGAGACCGACCGGATGGGCAATACCACGCAATACGCGTACAACGCCGGCGCGCGGACCACGACGACCACCTACCCCGACGGCGGCGTCATGGTGCGCACCGACAACGCTTTCGGCAGCCCGGTGAGCATCAAGGATCAGCTCAACCGGATCACCACGGTCACGTACGACGCGAACCAGAACATGCTCACGCGGACCGATCCGCTGGGCAAGACCTGGACGTTCACCTACGACGCCAACGGGAACCTGACTTCGGCCCGGGATCCCCTGGGCAACGCGGAGACCCGGAGCTGGGACTCGCGCGGCAGGCTGCTCACGATCACCGACGCGCTCAACCAGGTCAAGACCTTCCAGTACGACGCCGCCGGCAACGTGTCGGGCCTGCAGGATGCGCTCGGACAGTTCGCGGCCGTCACCTATGACGCCAAGGGCAGCCAGACCAGCGTCACCCTGCCGAGCGGCCGGACTGCCCGGTTCACCCTGGACTCACGTGGCAACGTGACCGGGCTCGTCGACCACAGCGGCTTCGCGAGAACCCAGGAATACGACTCGCTCGGCAACCTGACGTCGATGAGCGACAGCCGGCACGCCCCGAGGACCTGGGAGCACGACTCGCTCGGGAATCTGACCGAGCGCCGCGATTCGCTCGGCGACACGCTGGCCTACACCTACGACGCCAACGGTAACCGCGCGAGCGAGACCGACGCGAACGGCAAGACCTTCATTCATGTATATGACGCCGCCGACCGCCTGACCGCCACGACCTACCCTGACGGATCGCGGGTCGAGATGACCTACGACTTCGCCGGCAGGCTCGTGTCGAGGAAGGACGGCGAGGGCAACGTCCAGCGGTTCGTCTGGGACAAGGCCGGCCAGCTCGTCAGCGCGACGAACGCGGATGGGACGGCCTCCGCGGCAACGACCACCTATGCCTACGACCCGGCAGGCCGCCTCAACACCGTGACCGACGCGCGCAACAACACCACTGTGTTCACGCATGACGACGCCGGCCGCGTCAAGTCGGTCCGGGACCCTGCCGGCCGCACCTCTACCTTCATCTACGACGCGAAAAACCAGGTCGTCGCGGTCACGCGGGCCGACAACCTCAAGCGCGAGGCGCGCTATGACGCGCGCGGCCGCACGACCGCCATGATCAACGCGGACGGGACTTCGTCGCAGTTCGTCTACGACGCCATGTTCCTCCGCTCGGCCACGAACGAAGACGGCAGGACGAGCTCCTACACCTATGACGAGCACAGCGACATCGCCTCCTTCACCGATCCAGCGGGGCACCTCACGCGCTACGTGCGCGGCGAGGTGGGCAACGTCACCGGCGTGATCGATGCGAACGGCCACGAGACCCGGTACGAGTACGACGGCGAGGACCGCCTGGCGAAGAAGATCCTGCCGGGCGGCGGCTTCGAGCAGTACACCTACGACCCGGTCGGCCGCGTCGTGGACATCCGGCTGACCGACGGCAACGTCAACCACCTCACCTGGGACGCCATGGACCGCCTCGCGCGGGTCGACTATTTCGACGGCAAATCGGCGACCTTCACCTATTCGGCCACCGGCAAGCGCCTCGCCGCGACCACGGAGGCGGGCGTCACCCAGTACGAGTACGACGATCTCGACCGCCTGATCCGGGTCACCCAGCCGAACGGAGTCGCGGTGGGCTACGGCTACGACGCGGTCGGCAACATCACCTCCATCACCACGCCCCGCGGGGTGACGAGCTACACCTACGACGCGCTCGACCGCCTGAAGACGGTGACGGACCCGGCCGGCGGTGTCACCACCTACACCTACGACCTCGGCGGGCGCCTGACGCAGCGGCAGCTGCCGAACGGAGTGATCACCGACTATGGCTACGACTCGCGGGACCGGCTGACCAGCGTCGCCCATCACCTCGGCGTCGCGGCCTCGTTCGAATCGTTCGTCTACACGTTCAGCCCCGGCGGCCAGCGGCTGACCCTGCAGGAGGCCGGCGGCGGGAGGACGAGCTGGACGTATGACGACGCGTCGCGCCTCATTCACGAGACGGTGGTCGACGGCTCCGGCACCACGGTCGCCGAGCTGGGGTACGCCTACGATCAGGTCGGGAACCGGACGTCGAAGAGCGCGAACGGGGCAACCACGGCCTACCAGTACAACGAGCTCGATCAGCTCACGTCGGCGGGCTCGGCGCAGTACACCTATGACGCCCGCGGCAACCTCGTTCGCGTGACGGACGGCTCGAGCACCACCACCTACAGCTACGACGCGGCGAACCGCCTGACCCAGGCCGTGATGCCGAACGGCCAGTCCGCGACCTATGGCTACGATGCCGATGGCCGCCGGGTCCGCGAGACGGTCGGCAGCGCGGTCCGCAACTATGCCTGGAACGAGCTCAGCCAGCTCGGCGACATCGTCTACGAGTCCGACAACTCCGGTGCTTCGATCGCCTACTCGTACGGTGGCGGCGACCCGGTGCAGCGGCTCGGCACGACCTCTTCCTACTTCATCGAGGACGGGCTCGGCAGCGTCATAGGCCTGACGAACTCCGCGGGCACGCAGACGGACCGGTACCGCTACGACGCCTGGGGCGTCCGCACGCTGGCCCAGGGCTCCACGGTCAACCCGTTCGGATACCGCGCCCAGTGGACCGACGGCACGACGAGCCTGCAGTACCTGCGGGCCCGTTACTACAACCCGGGCACGGGCCGCTTCCTCACTCGCGACGTCGCGGCCTTCCGCTTGAACGACCCGATCGATCTGAACCGCTACACGTACGCGGGCGCGGACCCGGTCAACGCATCCGACCCGACGGGCTATACGGTCGCGCTGGAGTACGGGAGGATCAGCGAGTTCAGCAGCGAAAACGCGACCATCGAGGGCTACTACTACGGCCGGTTCGCGGAGACGCTGTTCACCTGCATGCTGAACGTCATCCTGGCGCAGTCGGTCGACATGGCATGGCGCCAGCTGGCCAACGACAAGGTCCCAAACCCGTTCAACCGGAACCGCACTCCACCGTGGGAAGGGAAGGCCGACAGGATCACCGTCGCTTTCGGCTGGATCGTAAAGAAGCCGCTCGACATTCCGTTCAAGGACTGGGAGGTCAATCCTGCGACGGAGACGGGCCGGAACATCCTGCTTGAGAAGGCAGCGCTGTTCAAGGCGGGACCGCGCGAGCTTGCCTGGGCGCTGAGCGGCAGCCGCCTCGAACGGCTGTTCGAGTTCCTGGGGACGCTCGCCTCCGCGTACTTCGGCATCGACGGCGAATTCCTCGGCAACGGCGCGAATGGCGCCGACCGCTGCGAGAACCACGCGGAGCAGAAGGTCGTACGCCACGCCAAGGTTCCGCAGAACGCGCTCCTGAGCGTCGGCGCCAGCCGGGTGATCTGTCCGACCTGCTACGAGGTGCTCAAGGAGAAGGTGCTCGAATACGGCGGCTGCATCGGTCCGATCGGCAACCGGGGTCCGTGCGTGCCTTGAAGGAAGGCTCCGTGATCAGCGCTGGGTGGGACATCCTCAATACGTCGAGGTGGTCGGGAGCGCCGGCCAGATAGTTGCCTGGTTCAAGATAGGAGAAACCGCCATGCGCGACCACCTTGTAAGCATCCGGCAGACGAAGAAGATCACCGAAGTTCTTGGCACGGACGTCGTAACCCTTTCCCAAGGAGGGACCGCCGCCGTCATCGAAGCCCTTGCCTCCAAATACGATCCGATTTTTGATCACTTCCTATCCACCGTGCGCCTTTCGTGACATGAATCCCTCACCCTCCCCACGCCGATTCACCCGCTACCATCTGGCCCTGCTGGCCGTCTTCCTCGTCGCCTGGGTGTGGGCGGCGATCAACCCGGTGTTCCCGGACGACTGGTGGCTCGAGAACATCCTCATCTTCGCCGGCGTGCCGCTCATCGTGGGGCTCGGTTTCTACTTCCGCCTGTCGAACCTGTCCTACACCCTGATCACGATCTTCCTCGTGCTGCACGTCATCGGCTCGCACTACACCTATGCCGAGGTGCCGTTCGGGGACACCCTGCAGCGGTGGTTCGACTCCGACCGCAACCTGTACGACCGCCTGGTTCACTTCTCGTTCGGCCTGCTCCTCGCCTATCCGGTGCGCGAGGTCTTCGTGCGGATCACGCGGGCGCGCGGGGTCTGGTCGTTCTATCTGCCGGTCGAGCTGACCCTCGCCTTCTCGGCGATCTACGAGCTCATGGAGTGGGCGGCGGCGGTGAAGGTCGCTCCCGAGGCCGGGCTCGCGTTTCTCGGTGCCCAGGGCGACGTGTGGGATGCCCAGAAGGACATGGCGCTCGCCGGCCTCGGCTCGGTCATCGCCATGCTGATCACGCTCCTGGTCGTGCTGCGGATCGATCCGGACGCCCGCCGCGAGCTGCGCGACAGCCTGCGCATCCCGGCCGACGACCAGCCGCTCGGCGAGCAGCAGGTCCTGCGCTGGTGGCGGGAAGGGCGGCGGAAGCGCTAAGCTGCGTGAAGGGAAGGGTCGAGCGCTGAAAAACCCCATTCGACAAGGAGATCAACATGCTGGGGGACAAGAACGCCATCGCCACCATAGCCGTGAAGGACCTGAAAGCCGCCAGGCGGTTCTACGAAGACAAGCTCGGACTGACGCCGGACATGGGCGAGGAGATGGGCGTCGTCAACTACAGGACCGGCAGCTCCACGATGGTCGTCTACACCTCGCAGTTCGCGGGGACGAACCAGGCAACGAGCGTCACCTGGGGCGTCGGCAAGGACTTCGATGGGATCGTGGAATCCCTCCGGTCGAAGGGAGTGTCGTTCGAGCACTACGATGGGTTGCCGAATGTCACCCGCGACGGCGACGTGCACCGCGCGGGTGATTTCAAGCTCGCCTGGTTCAAGGATCCGGACGGCAACATCCATCACCTGATCAGCACGTAGCGCCGCATCCGCCTCAGAAGGTGTCGCAGCTCTCGACGTTCCCGGACTGGAAGCCGGCCTGGAACCACCGCGCGCGGTCTTTGGCGGAGCCGTGGGTCCAGGTTTCCGGGTTGACCCCGCCGCCGGACTGGGCCTGGATGCGGTCGTCGCCGACGGCGGACGCGGCGTTGATGCCTTCCTCGATGTCGCCGGGCTCCAGGGCGGGCTCGTTGGCCCCGCGCAGGCTCGGGTTCATCGAGTGCGCCCAGATGCCGGCGAAGCAGTCGGCCTGCAGCTCCAGCCGTACGGAGAGCTCGTTGGCCCGGCCGGGGTTCGACTCCTGCGCGCTCCTCACCTGGTCGCTGGTGCCGATGAGGTTCTGCACGTGGTGGCCGATCTCGTGCGCGATCACGTAGGCCTGGGCGAAGTCGCCCGGGGCGCCGAAGCGCTCCACCAGCTCGTTGTAGAAGTTGAGGTCGATGTAGACCTTCTCGTCGCGCGGGCAGTAGAACGGCCCCATGGCGGCGCCGGCGGTGCCGCAACCCGACTGGATGGCGTCGGTGAAGATGTCCAGCTTCGCCCGGCGGTACTGCTGGCCGGAGTCGGCGAAGATCTGGGTCCACGTCCGCTGGGTGTCGTCGAGCACGGTCGAGACGAACTGGATCTGGCGCTCCTCTTCGGGCGAGGTGGGCACCGGAGCCGTGTTCGACGCCGGCGCGCTGGCATCGGGGGCTCCGCCGCCGCCCACCAGGGTGAAGAGGTCGGTCTTGAAGATGAAGCTGAGAATACCCAGGATGAGGAGGCCGCCCAGTCCGAGCTTCGGCAACCCGCCCCCCCCTCCTCCTCTCCGGTCTTCCAGGTCGGCGCTGCGGCCGCTTGGTGTCCATCGCATGGTTCCACCTCCTCCTTCCGGTCAATGGGCAGCGCTCTGCACGAAGCGGGCCAGAGCGCGCCGCCGCTCAGTACAGGGGCTCGAAAGCGCTCGAAACAATCTCGGCGAGGCGCTGCTCCAGGCCCCGCCGCTTCCATCTCTCATAGGTGATCTCGCGGCACTGCTTCTCGTCCTCGGCGAAGACGGCTTCCAGCCGCGCTCCGAATTCACGGTCGTAGAAGGTCAGGCTCTCTTCGGCGTTCTCGTGCAGCGAGCGGGCGTCGAAGTTGATCGAGCCGATCGTGCTGAACACGCCGTCGATGACGCTGTCCTTGTTGTGCATCATCGTGCGGCTGTACTCGAAGATCCGCACGCCGGCCCGGAGGAGCTCGCCGTAGTGGAGGCGCGAGGCCATGCGCACCAGCGGCTCGTCCATGTGCCGGCCAGGCACCATGATGCGCACGTCCACGCCCCGCTTCGCCGCGTCGATCAGCGCCTGGCGGATCTGCCGGGTAGGGACGAAGTAGGCGTTCTGGATGTGGATCGACTTGCGGGCGGACTGGATCGACACGTAGTAGAGCATGGCCGCGAGCGAGGACGAGTCGCCGTGCGCGATCTTGATCGCCTGCGCCGAGATTCCTCCCGCCGTTTCGATGCGCGGATAGAACCGGTCGCCGGCCAGGATCTCGCCGGTGGTGAACGTCCAGTCCTCGCTGAAGATCGCCTGCATCTGCGCCGACACCGGCCCGGTGGCGCGGACCATCATGTCCCGCCACTCCTTGGGGTTGCGCGCGTCGCCGAGCCACTGGTCGGCGATGCAGAAGCCGCCGGTGAAGCTCACGGTGCCGTCCACGACCAGGATCTTGCGGTGCGTCCGCCGGGCGATCTTGTGCAGGGTCCACAGGCGGATGGGACGGAACATGGCGGCCTTGACGCCCGCCTTGCGCAGGCGCTCCAGCATGCCGCCGGAGAACTTGCTGCCCGTGCCGTCCACCAGCACGCGCACCTCGACGCCCCGCCGGGCGGCCTCCATGAGGGCGTCGGTGACGATCCTGCCGGCCTTGTCGTCCTTGTAGATGTAGGCCTCCAGGTTGACCGACGTCCGGGCGCCGCGGATGGCCTCGGCCATGGCGGGAAAGATCTCATCGCCGTTGTTCAGGATCTCGGCGCGGTTGCCCTCGACCATCGCGAAACCGAAGGCGCTCAGCGAGCGGCGGAACGCGTCGTCCTCCACGGAGTACGGGTGGTCGTACCGGTAGACGCTCCGCTTGTCGAAGCGGACCATGGTGCAGGCCGAAGACAGCGCGAGGAGCGCCGCGAGGAGGCACCCGGCGAGGAGACGGCTGCTCGGTGTCTGCGATCCTCCAATCACACCCTGACCTCCTTCTGCCACCCCGGAAGACTCCGCGCTGCGACTGCTCTGCCGGCTCGTCGATGCAGAGAGCATGCCGGAGGCGGGGGAGCGGAAGCAAGCGGGGAACCGGTATATCCTCCGCCGATGCCCCCGACGCGTCCCGAGCCTCTCGATCCCATCGTGCCCGCCGGAGTGACCGCTCCGGTGCCGGAGGTCTGCGACGCGCCCCTGGCTCCGGAGACGATCCCGGCCGGGTCCGAGGCCCGCAGCGGTTTCTTCTATGGCCTGGCCGCGTATCTCTTCTGGGGCCTGTCGATCTTTTACTTCAAGTCGCTCGGCCGCGTGGCGCCGCCGGAGATCCTCGCCCATCGCATCCTCTGGTCGGTGCCGCTCCTCTTCGGCTGGCTCGCCGTCCGCGGCCGGCTCGGAGACCTCCGCGCCGTCCTGCGGACCCCGCGCACGGTCGGAATCCTGCTCGTCACGACCCTGCTCATCGGCACCAACTGGCTCGTCTTCATCACGGCGGTGGAGAGCGGCCGGGTGGTCCAGTCGAGCCTCGGGTATTACATCAATCCGCTGCTCAACGTCGTGCTCGGCATGGTCTTCCTGGGCGAACGGCTGCGCCCGGTCCAGTGGATGAGCGTGGCGCTCGCGGCGATCGGAGTGCTCTACCTGGCGCTGTCGCTCGGCAGCGTCCCTTTCATCTCGCTCATCCTGGCGGTGACGTTCGGGCTCTACGGCCTGCTGCGCAAGACCGTCCCGGCCGACGGCCCGGTGGGGCTCGCGGTCGAGACCGGCCTGCTGCTGCCGGTGGTGCTCGTCTTCCTGCTCGTCCGGGCCGCGCGCGGCGAGATGGCTTTCCTCCACGTCAGCCGGCAGGTCGACGTGCTCCTCCTCCTGGCGGGCCTGGTCACGACCGTCCCGCTCCTCTGGTTCACCAACGCCGTCCGCCGGCTGCGCCTGGCGACGGTCGGCTTCCTGCAGTACCTGTCGCCGTCTCTCCAGCTCCTGATCGCCGTGGCGGTCTATGGCGAGCCCTTCACCCGCACCCACCTGGTGACCTTCTCGTGCATCTGGGCCGCGCTCGGCCTCTACAGCGCCGACGCGCTACGTCGCCGGTGACCGCCGGTGACCGCCGGCGGGCGAAACCCTCCCGCGGAGATCCGCGTAGAGTCGGGAGGAGGTTCTTGCATGAGATTCAAACTGCCTTCGATCCTCGCGGCGATCCTCGTTCTCCCGGGGCTCGCGGCCGCGCAGACCGCGAAGCTCGAGCTCGGTCCCTGCCAGGGCCCGGGACTTCCGAAAGAGGCCCGGTGCGGCACCTACGAGGTGTTCGAGAACCGGTCGGCGAAGAGCGGCCGGAAGATCCCGCTCAAGGTCGTGGTGATCCCGGCGGACGCGCCCCGGAAGGAGCGCGACGCGATCGCCTATTTCGCCGGCGGACCTGGGGGCAGCTCCGTCCGGGAGGGCGTCTGGCTGGCGGAGGTGTTCCACCGCAGCGGACCCCGGACGCGCGACCTGTTGCTGGTCGATCTCCGCGGCACCGGAGGGTCCGATCCCCTCGAATGTCCGGCGATGGAGGGGACGCAGGGCGTCCAGGGGTTCCTCGACGACTTCGCGCCGCTCGAAGGGGTCCGCGCCTGCCGCGAGGAGCTGGGCCGGACGAGGGACCTGCCCCAGTACACGAGCGAGAATGCCGTGGACGACGTGGACGAGGTGCGGGCGGCGCTCGGCTACGACCGGCTGAACCTCGTCGGCGGCTCCTACGGCACGCGGTCCGAATTGATCTACATGCGCCGCCATCCGTCGAGCGTGCGGACGGCGACCCTCCTGCGCACCGTCGCGAACGACGCGACCACGCCGCTCCATTTCGCGCGGATCACCCAGGAAGCGCTCGACGGGCTGATCGCCGAGTGCGCCGGCGACGCGGCGTGCGGCAAGGTGTTCCCCCGGTTGCGCGAGGAGGTTGCGGAGATCCTGGCGCGGGCCGAGAAGGAGCCCGTCCGCGTCGAGCTGGCCGACAGCCAGACCGGCAAGCCCTTCACGCTGCGGCTCGGCCGCTTCGGCGTGGCCCAGATCCTGCGCTACCTGCTCTACAGCACGGCCAACGCGGCCCAGTTGCCTCTCTTCGTGCACCTCGCGGCCCAGGGCGATTTCAAGCCCCTGGCCGAGTTCGCCCGCGAGTTCGGCGGCCTGGAGTCGGCCGGCTTCTTCTTCTCGGTCACCTGCGCCGAGGATGTGGCCTTCATCCGGGAGGAGGCGATCGCGCCCGCGGTCGCCGGAACCTTCCTGGGCGACACCCGCATCCGCCAGCAGCAGGCGGCCTGCAAGGCCTGGAAACCCGCGAAGCTCGGCCCCGGGTTCCAGGCGCCCACCGTCTCCGACGTTCCCACGCTCATCCTTTCGGGCGAGCGCGATCCCGCGACTCCGGCGAGCGACGGCGACAGGGTGGTCCGCCACCTGAGCCACGGCGTCCACCTGGTCGTCGCCGACGGCGCGCACTCCAACAACGGCATGAAGGGGGAGGACTGCGAGCTCGATCTGATGACGAAGCTGATCGAGTCCGGCACGACCGACCGTCTCGACACCTCGTGCATCGCGAAGATGGAGCGCCCCGCGTTCGCGCTCGGCGTGGGAGACCCCGAGGTGACTCTCGCGGCGGCCGACCTGAGCCGGCTGATCGGAACCTATCGTGGGGAATCAGGTTTCGAGGTGAGCTTCGCCGTGGTCGAGGGGAATCATCTGCAGGCCAGCTTCTCGGACGGCTCGGCGACGCTGGTCTTCGTCCCGACCTCGCCGGTCCGGTTCCGCGCGCCGTACGGCGGGCTCGGTCTCACGTTCCGCCTGGAGGAGGGCAGGGCCGTCGCCGTGGGCCTGGAGCGAGGTGGACAGTCCCAAGGCCCGGAGCTGAAGCGGGTGCGCTGAAGCGCCGACCGATCGGAGGCGACATGAGCGCGTGGAAGGCTGTTCTGTTCGTACTGCTCGGCTTTTCCGTCGGCGCCATGGTCATGAAGGACGGCGCGGTGGTCGTCGATCGCCGCGAGACGGCTCCGGTCCGGAAGCTCGAGCTCGGCTCCTGCAAGGTTCCGGGGCTTCCGGACGACGCCCTTTGCGGCACCTACGAGGTGTTCGAGAACCGGGCGGCGGGGACCGGCCGCAGGATCCCGCTCCGCGTCGTGGTCGTCCCGGCCAACGCGCCGCAGAGGCAGCCCGACGCGGTGGCCTACTTTTCCGGCGGCCCCGGGGAGAGCGCCGTCGACGACGGCGGCGGCTGGATCGTGGACATCCTCCGCAGACGGGGACCCCAGACGCGCGACCTGCTGCTCGTCGACCTCCGCGGCACCGGTGGGTCCGCCCGCCTCGACTGTCCCGAGCTCGCCGGAAGGAAGAGCCTCCAGGGTTTTCTCGACGACTTCCTGCCTGCCGGGGCGGTGCGCTCCTGCCGCGAGCGCCTGAGCCGCCGGACCGACCTGACCCGGTACACGAGCGCGATCGCCGCCGACGATCTCGACGAGGTGCGAGCCGCGCTCGGCTACGAAAAGCTGAACCTGTATGGCGCCTCGTACGGCACGCGCACCGCGCTGACCTACATGCGCCGCCATCCGGACCGGGTACGGACGGCGACGCTCTTCGGCGTGGTCGCGAACGACGCGCGCACGCCGCTCCAGTTTGCCCGGATCGCCCAGAACGCCCTCGACGGGTTGATCTCCGAGCGCGCGGGCGACGCGGCATGCCATGCGGCCTTTCCCGGGCTGCGCGACGAGGTTGCCGGGATCCTGCGGCGAGCCGGGAAGGAGCCTGTCCGCGTCGAGCTGACCGAAGCCGAGACGGGCAGGACCTTCGAGCTGCGGTTCAACCGCGACGGCGTCGCGCAGATGCTGCGCTACATGCTCTACGACACGGGCTCGGCGGCCCGGCTGCCTCTGTTTGTCCATCTCGCGGCCGAGGGAGACTTCAGACCGCTGGCCGAGAATTCCCTCAGATATGGCATCGGCGGTTGGTCGTCCAACGGGTACTTCCTCGCGATCACCTGCGCCGAGGACGTGGCTTTCATCCGCGAGGAGGAGATCCCCGCCGCCGTCGCCGGCACCTTCCTGGGCGACTTCCGCATCCGCCGGCAGCAGGCTGCCTGCAAGGCCTGGACGCCCGCGAAGCTCGGCTCCGACATCCTCGCGCCGACCGTCTCCGACATTCCGACACTGATCGTGTCGGGAGAGCGCGACCCGGCGACTCCGCCGGGCGACGGCGAGAAGACGGTCCGCCATCTCAGCCATGGCATCCAGGTGGTCATCCCCGGCGGCGCGCACGGGGATGGAGGGATGAAGGGTTGGGAGTGCGAGGACGACCTGTTCGTGAGGTTCCTCGAAGCCGGCTCGACCGAGGGGCTCGACACCTCCTGCGTGGCAAAGATGGAGCGGCCCGCGTTCGCGCTCAGCGTGGGAGAGCCCGAGGTGACCCTCGCCGCGGCCGACCTGGACCGCCTGGCCGGCACCTATCACGAGAGCCGATCGGGGTACGAGGCGCGGGTGGAGCCGGCCGGCGGAAACCGCCTGCGGGTCCGGTTCCCGGACGCGGGGACCCGGCTCTTCGTACCCACCTCTCCGACCCGTTTCCGCACGGCCTACGACCGGCTCACCCTCTCCTTCCGGATGGTGGACGGCCGGGCCGTGGGCCTGATGGTGGAGCAGGCCGGAGAACCGTGGAGTGAAGAGATGACGCGGGTGCCCTGAACCGGACAGGGCCGGAACCGCGCGGGACCCGGCCCTGCCAGGAGAGGTTCGCTACGGCATGCTGCCTCGCTCAGATCCGGGTGAAGGTGATGCGGGCTACCGGCATGGACTTTCCATCCTTCTGGAAGTGCCGGCTCGCGTTCAGGCTGGTGGGCTTCTTGGGGTTGTTGTCCTTGTCGTCGGCCAGGTAGGTCGTGCCGTCGTCGCCGCCGGAATCCCAGGCCTGGACGTCCACGGTCTTGCTGGACACCCAGGAGCCGTTCTCCATCAGGTTGACGTCCGACACGCCCGCGAACCAGTCCGGGCTCGGGGCGATCATGGCCACCAGCGACACCATCGGGTGCGCATTGTCCACGAGGACCTCCGTCTTGGCGGTCTGGGAGAAGTCCTTCAGGGGATCGGATTCCGTCAGCGCCAGCGCCTTGCCGGCGGCGATGGCGTCGTTGATCTCCTGGCTCAGGGGATCGTGCTTGCCCTCTTCCGAAAGACGCTCGAGCCCGGGCGTCGGCATCTGGCCCTCCATGAAAAGGTGGAAGTCGGCGTTGTGCGCGGTGCCGATCAGGCCGGAGAAGTGCGGCTTGTGGATGAGCGAGGTGTCGGGGTACTCGAACGGAAAGTTTTCCTTGGTCCACAGCGGCGTGAATTCGACGCGATATCGGGCCGGACCGGCGGCCGCGGGCGTCGACGCCATGGTCTCTGCCGGCGTGGCGGTGGCCGGCGAGGCGCTCATCTCGTCCTGGGCGGGCTTCGGCTTGCAAGCGGCCAGGAAGGCCAACGTCATCAGGATCGCCAGCAGGGTGGCATGTCGTTTCATCGGTTTTTCTCCTTGGTTCTTACTGCGGGTTTGGAGACGTCGATTGGAAAGGGTGGAGGAGGGAAAATTCGCCGGGCGGCACGATCTGCCAGTCGCGCTCGTGCTCGGTGACCAGGAGGTCGGCGCCATGGCGGGCGATCGCCGCCGCACGGCTGCCGGCCGGGAGCCTCCAGGTCGCATAGAGGATGGGCGCACCGGAGTCATCGAGCCGGTAGCGGACCACCCCCGGATACGGACCGGCGCGGAGAACGTCGAGCTCGCCGCCAGCCATCACCGCGTCGACCGCCGGCGTCGGACTCGGATCGCTCAACGGCAATCTCGGGTTCTTCGGGTCCGAGGCGTCGATCATCTCCAGTCCGCCGCCGTCGGCCACGTAGACGTCGTCGCCGCGCCAGACCGCGACCAGCGGGAAGTGCGCGGGCTTGAAGCCGCCCTCGGTGAAACCGGCATTCTTCAAGGCGAGCTGGCCCTGGGGCTTCAGGCGCAACGGCCGGCGCTGGATCTCCGCAAACGTGATCGCGAAGTCCGGACCGAAGGTGTGGGTGGAGATCGCGGCCATCCGCCCGTCCGGACGCACGGCGACGTCGGGCTGCCCGCGGCCGAAGTCGGCTGTGATCACTTCGGCGCCGAGCCGGCCGTTGCGATCGTATTCGCGGAGCGTGAGCTGCGAGGTGCCGCCGGAAACGACCACCACGCCGGCCGCCGCCGAAACTCCTGAGAATGGGCCGACCGGCACCGGTACGCGAGCGATCGGGAGATCGGGCCTGGCCAGGGAAAATGTCATCAAATATCCCGGCGGCGTGGCGTCCAGCGCGAACAGCCAGCCATCGGCGACAGCGACGTCGTCGATCCGGTCGGCCGGAGCCGCGGGTGGTAGGAGGATTTTTCGTTTGTGAGTCGTCAGATCGACGATTTCAATGCCGTCGGCACCGGCAGCGATGAAGGCAAGGCTTTCGTTCACGGCCACCTGGGTGCGGGCTGAGGCCGTGGCGGCAGGGTAGTGCCATGCGTTCCACCCGAGCGCGAGCCAACGGTGTCCTGCCATGGCGAGCAGGACGAGAAGGATCAGGGTGAGCGGTACGCGGAAACGTTTCATCTCGGCGGGTGATACGGACCTGGACCGCGAACCGGTTTTCTGGAGTGTCCCGGACCCGTCTATAATCGGCGCCTCATGGCTCTCTATCGCGGGTCCCCGATCGCCGGCTGGGCGCTCGACCTGGGGACGACGAACTCCGGAGTCGCGTGCTGGGACGAGTCTCTCGGCAGGCCCCGCCTCGTCGAGCTGCCCGCCGTCTGCCGCAAGCTGGAAGCCGAGGACCCTCTGGAGGCGCCGCGCCTGGTGCCGTCCGCGGTCCACTTCCTGGAGAAGCCCGGGGTGCTGGACCGTCTCGGAAGCTGGCCGCCGCTGGCGCGCCGGGTCTTCCTCGGCCGGCGGGCCCTGATCGGCCGCCCGGCGCTCGAACGCAACGAGGGCGTGGCGCATCCGTCGTTCGTGCCCACGTTCAAGCCCGGCCTGGGCGACGGCCCGCTGCGGCCCCTGGCGCGCCTGGGCCGCGAGAGCGTCACCGCCCGCGACGCCGCCCAGGCCTTCGTGCGCGAGCTGCTGCGCGAGGTCAAACGGGCGACCGGCCACCGGGTGCGCGACCTCGTCGTGACCTCGCCGGTGTCGGCCTTCGAGATGTACCGCGCCGAGGTCCAGCACGTGCTCCGCCAGGCCGGCGTGGACCGCATCCGTTTCGTGGACGAGCCGGTGGCGGCGGCGCTCGGCTACGGCATCAGCCTCACCCAGGAGCGCACCGTGCTCGTCGTGGACGTGGGCGGCGGCACGATGCACGTGGTCCTCGTGCGCCTCTCGCCCCAGGGTGCGATCAGCGGCCAGGCGACCGTGCTCGCCAAGCGCGGCCAGCCCCTGGGCGGCAACGCGGTCGACAGTTGGGTGCTCTACGAGCTCTGCCGCGAGATGGGCCACGACGTGGCGATGGACGACGACGAGGTCTCCCGGCTGTGGCGTCGGCTGATGCTCGCCGAGGCCTGCCGGGTCAAGGAGGCGGTGTACTTCCAGGGCGAGGCGGCGTTCCTGATGAGCCCCGGAGGCCGGGGGCGTCCGGGTGGCGGAGCCGCCATGCTGAGCCGCGACCGGCTGCGGCAGATCCTCGACACGAACGGGTTCTACCGCAGCCTGGAGTCGTCGGTGGAGGAGGTGCTGGAGCAGGCGCGCCTCTCCATGGACGCCGTCGAGGACGTGCTGCTGGTGGGCGGCTCGACGCTCCTGCCCGGCTTCTTCTCGTGGTTCGAGGAGCGCTTCGAGCGCCGCCGCGTGCGCGCCTGGCAGCCGTTCGAGGCCGTGTCCTACGGCGCCGCCTGCTTCGCCGGCAACCGCATGGACGCACTCGACTTCATCGTCCACGACTACGCGTTCGTGACCCACGACCCGAAGACGGGGGAGGCCCGGCACACGGTCATCGTGCCGCGCGGCACGCGGTTCCCGACCTCACCCGAGCTGTGGAAGCGCCAGCTCGTCCCCACCTGCGCGCTCGGCGAGCCCGAGACGCTCTTCAAGCTCCTGATCTGCGAGGTCTCCAACGGCTCGGAGGCGGGCGAGCGGCATTTCGTGTGGGACGCGGCCGGCGACGTCCACAAGGTGGGCGGTGAATCCGGAGAGGCGCAGGTCGTGGTGCCCTTGAACGCGGCGAGCCCCACGCTGGGCTATCTCGATCCGCCGCACTCGCCGCGCGACCGCCGTCCGCGCCTGGAGATCGCGTTCGGCGTGAGCGCCGAGCGCTGGCTGCTGGCCACCGTCCGAGACCTCCTCACGCATCGCGAGCTGATGCGCGAGGAGCCGGTGGTGCGCCTGGTCTGAGGTGGCCCATGCTGGAGGTCGTCCTCGCCCTCGGAGTTCCCCTGCTGATCGGCTCCACCGGGTTCTGGCTCGCCATCCACGAGAACCACAAGCGGGTCGACCGCTGGGACGAGGCCGCGACCCTGCTCGAATTCGAGGTGACGGATCGGAGCCGCTCGTACTGGGGCTTGGTGTACCTCGAGGCGCGGAAGGGGGCCGTGACGATCCGGATCGCGAACGCCGGGCGCAACCGGCGCCACGCCCCCACCCGGATCGTCCTGTCGGCCCAGGGGCCGCCGGGCTCCGCGGGCCTCCGGGTGCGGCGCGAGTCCACGTTCCAGCCCGGGGCGCGCGAGGTCGAGATCGGCGACGGCGTCTTCGACGCGACGTTTTCGATCGAGGGGCCGGCGCGCGTCGTGGCCGTGCTGCTCGACGCGCAGGTGCGCGACCTGCTGACCCGCCTGAACCTCGCGTGCAGCCGGGTCGGGATCATCGGCCACGAGATCGTGGTGGAGCTCTTCGACGGCATGATCCCGGACGTCCTGCCCCTGCTCCTGGACATCGGCGAGGGCTTCATCCGGAAGCTGGACGAGCCCCGCAAGCATCTGGCCGACAACGCCCGCCAGGACCCCGAGCCGGGCGTGCGGGTCTTCAACCTGCGCCTCCTGGCGCGGGACTTCCCGGGTGAGCCTGAGACCGGCGAGGCGCTGCGGAGCGCCTGCGCCGACCCGAGCCCGCAGGTCCGGCTCCAGGCGGGCAAGAGCCTGCGCGCCGAGGGCCGGGACGTGCTCCTCGACCTCGCGGAGAGGCTGGTGGACGACGAATGCAGCGCGCAGGCTGTCGCGGCCCTGGGAGAGGGTCTGCCGTCCGAGCGCGCGCAGGAGGTCCTCCGGGCCGCCCTGCGCTGGCGGCGTCTCCAGACGGCCCGGGCCTGCGTCGAGCGGCTCGGTCGAAGCGGAGGTGCCGCGGCTGTCGACGTGCTGGCCAGGGTGTTGGCGCGCGAGGAGGGCGAGGTCGCCGTGGCCGCGGCGCTGGCCCTGGGAGAGATCGG
>JBEQUE010000052.1:0-13603 GCA_040349255.1 Acidobacteriota bacterium
GTTCCCTGTCCGAATCGTCCCGTTGTTTAGAGGGATCGATTGGATCCCTGTCCGATGCGAGACAAATCCAACAGGGAACGAACCGTTCCCTGTCCGATGACAGAGAAATCGAAGGGGGAACGGATCGTTCCCTGTCCAATGGCAGGCGCAATGGACAGGGAACGGACCGTTCCCCGTCCGAAGCGCCTCGTTGTTTAGAGGGATCGATTGGATCCCTGTCCGATTTCCGACAAAACGGACAGGGAACGGTTCGTTCCCTCTTCGTTCTCCCACAGACAGGGATTCTCTGCGTCGGCGCAGGCTTCTTTCGGAGAGCGGAGCGAGGCCTGGAGCCAGATAACCTTACCGGCCTTTGAATCGGGTCCCGTCGCGTGACGAACTAGATCGGCAGGTAGAGGAGTCGATTCCGCCACTCTGAGCTGTCGGTAGCGGACCAGATCAGGAGGATCTGCTCCGAGACGACGCTCACGGGTAGATGCTGGGGAATCAGGATCACGCCGGAGCTTGAGGCGCTCGCAATGAAGTCGGCGAAATGGCGAGGCATGGTCTTCAGGTCGTGGGTCACCAGCACGCGCCCAAGGCCTGCCGCGAGAGCGAGCACCTCCCGGTCCGGTAATCCACGGATTCCACCGAGGGTGGCCGTCTGGAAATCGATCGCCGGTTCCTGGCGCAAGGTCGCCAGGACGATCGTCTCATTCAGGTCCGCGTCGGCCTGAAAGCGGGGTCTCAAGGCTGATGCTGGCGGCTCTCGGCCAGCTTACGGTAGAACATCGGATCGGAGGTTCTCGCCTCCTGCCGAAGCGACTCGTAGTCGGATCGCGCCTGGGCGAGGTAGGCATCCACCTCGGAGCGGTGGGCCAGATAGAACGTGATCGCTCCATAGACCTGCTCGAGGGTCAGGAGCGGGAAGGACTGCGCGATGCCCTCCGCAGTCTGGCCATTCAGAAAGGCATAGACGATCGAATCGAGAGAGACACGGGTCCCCGAGATCCAATAGCCTCTGTCTCGCTGTTCTACGTACTGGGTCACGGGAGTCTTCCTCGCTCTCCAGCTTAGCACACGGGTCTGACGACCCATCACCGCCGACGGCTCACCCAGATCGGCGACGACCAGGCCTGATGGCCGTCGACCTGGGTCACCCGTACGTAGTAGGCCGTCTCCCCCGTCGCCCTGACGGCGTCCTCGAAGTTGACTTCGAGCCGGCTCAGGTCTTCCGTGGGTACCCGCCGGCCTCCCTGCGGGTCGGCGGGATCGTAGATGTAGAAGGCGCCGCGCGGGGTCCCGGGCACCTGCTCCAGCCGGATCACCGCGAAGGTGTCCACGAGGTCGCGCACGATTTCGACGCGATCGAGGGCCGCGGTGCCCTCGACCGCGACGGACAGCTTGATGCGGTCGCCGGTCTGGATCTGCGATCCCATGGGCTCGCCGTCGATGGTGAAGTCGAGGACGATCCGGGCTCCGGTGGTGGCGTAGTTGCGGCGGGCGCGGATGGCGTCGAAGAGCGCGGCCCGGTCCAGGCGCTCGGCCAGGATGGCGGTGATGCCGCCCTCGCCGGGTGTGAGGTGATGGGTGTCGCTCGCTCCCATGACGCCGACGCGGCGGCCGCGGCGCAGGGCGTCCTGGTATTGATGCCCCGGGATCTGCCGGCGCCCCTCCCACGGGTTGCCGTAGAACTCGTAGCGCCCATGCCACGAGGCGATCTCGAAGTTGGGCTCCAGCTCGTCGTCGTGGGGCGCGTCCGGGTTCCAGCGCCCCCAGGTCGCGTGCCCGGTGTGATGCGGCGACATCACGCCGCCCGTGTGATGGAGATACTCGTGCAGCTCCTCGATCGTGTCTCCCTCGGGCGACATGGCGCTGAGCGGCGGCGCTCCGTCGTCGCGGTACAGGATGACCCGGTGGCCGTAGCGGACCCCGGCGGTCCATTCCCAACCGGAAAGGCTCACGAAACGCCCGGGCTCGTCGAAGGTGGCCGCGGTCGAGCGGATCTCCGCGAACTCCGTGGGCTGCAGCCGGCCCATCTCGGCGTGATCGCTCACCACCGCGAAGTCGAGGCCGAGATGATCCCGGGAGAGCGCCAGCAACTGGTCCGGCAACCCGGTCTTGCCGTCGCTCAGGATGCTGTGCATGTGCGGATCGCCGAAGAAGATCTGCCAGCGTCCGTCGCGGGTCTTCGCAGTGCGGGGCGCCGGGCCGGGGCGCATCGGATCGTCGGTCTCTCCAACCTCCTCCTCGGCCGCCGGGGCCAGGGGCGCGGAGGACCAGCCTTCCGCGGGAGCGTTCACGTTTCCGACCAGGACCACGTTGGGGTTTCCCAGCGTGTTGTAGGAGTCCACGTCTCCCCCGCCGAGCGCCGCCTCGTCTCCGGGACGAGGAAGAACCTGTCCTTCCCAGGCGAGCTCGAGACCGCCGTCGGGAAGGGCCGCGGCCACCGGCCATTCGTCGCGGCCGGGCGAGAAGTCGGTCAGGTGCAGCTCCGGAGACCAGCGCTCGCCGTCGTGGATGCGGCCCCAGAGGTCGAAGTTGTGGGCTCCGGTCGCGTCGGTGCGCCAGACGATCCAGGCGCGGTCCTTCGCGTCGAGGAAGACCCGCGGGTAGTTCTGGGTCTGCTTCCACTGCCAGTAGGCGGGCACGGCGTCGTTGGGCGTCTTGTTGAGCAGGCCGTAGCTCACCTGGCCGGGCAGCGCTTCCGGGACGACCCCGGGCGGCGTCCACCAGCGCCCTTCACGATAGACACGGACGAACGCGTCGCCCGAGTGGCGGTCCACGCGCAGGGGCTCGCCGCCGTGGCTGCGCATCGAGTTCCAGGCGACCCAAAGGCTGCCGTCGCGGGCGCACGCCAGGGACGGCGAATCGTCGACCCTCGCGTCGCGCGTCACGGCCAGGGGCGGATCGATCGACGGCGCTCCGCTCCCCGCCCGGGCCCGGGCGAGCCAGACGTCGAAATTGCCGGAGCGGGTCGAATCCCAGGCGATCCAGACGCCGCCGTCCGGCGCCGCGGCCAGGGCCGGCCGGCGGTCCGAGCCCGGGCTTTCGAGCCGCGCCGGGCGGCTCAGCCTTCCCCGATCGAAAAAGGCGATCTCGACGTCGAACCCATGATCCCGCGGCACCTCCCACGCCACCCACACCCGGCCGCCGGAGTCCCGGGCGGCCACGGGATGAAGCCCCTCCGCGATCCGCTGCTCGGCGGTCCACCTCCGGCCGTCGTGGCGACGGGTGAACACGCCCCAGGCCCCGGCGCGCAGCCCGTGCCAGAAGACCCAGGGCCGGTTCCCGCGATCGAGCGCCATCGCCGTTCCGCCCTCGGCTCCCTCTCCGGAGTCGAGCCGCGTCTCCTCGGACCAGCCCCGCGCTCCACGGCTTCGGGCCACGATCACGTCCCGGCCTGCGCGCGTGGAGCTCCAGGCCAGCCAGAGCGTGCCGGTCGGATCAAGAGCGATCGCGGGGTATTTGTCGTGATTCCCGGCCGACGTCGGAGACTCGACATCGGTCACCCGCGGTCCCGGCGCCGGGACCGCGAGAAGGGAGAGCAGGAGCGCGGTTGCCAGTCGGATGATCGTTCTCTCCTCTTCAGAAGCGGAACCGGAGGGCGAGCTGGACGATGCGGTTGTCGGCCGCGGAGACGTCGTCGCCGAAGGTGGCCTGGGGGATGAGGAGATTGGCCGCCGGGTTGTAGTTGTAGTAGACCGTCCGCTGGACGTTGATGTTGTCGCTGTCGAAGACGTTGAAGCCCTCGCCGATCAGCTCGAAATCGTAACCCCCGACGTGGAACGCCTTCACCAGGCGCAGGTCGAGCGTGTAGCTGGCCGGGAGACGCTCCGAGTTGCGGCTGCCCGGCACGATGTCGTTGCGGGTGTTGCCGTCGCGGTTCAGGTCGTTCGTCACCGTCTTCGAGTACGGCTGCCCGGTCTGCGCGGTGGCGATCCAGCTCAGCGACCAGCCGCCGAGCAGGCTGTTGCGCCAGCCGCCCGCGGGCCGCGTCCGGTCCTGGCCCGGGAACCAGGAGCCGCTGAACACGAGACGGTGGCGCTGATCGTTGTTGCCGACCGTCAGGTCGTCGTCGAAATCGAAGGGGTTGGAGGCGAACTTGGCGTCGTCGGTGCTGCCGGGCACGACCGCGGTCGCGTCGGGCACGTTGTCCTCGACCTTGCCCAGGGTGTAGGCGAGGCTGGCCTGGAAGCCGTCGCTCAGGCGGCGGCGCAGCTCCAGGGTGAGGCCCGTGTACTCCGACTCGGCGGTGCTCTGGAACTCGATGATGCGCGCGAAGTTGACGAAGGGCCGGGCGGTCGGGAACTGGTCGACCGTGACCGTGCCTCCGCCCTGGACCGGGATGGCGGTGGGCACCGGCGCGAAGAGGTTGATGTCGGTCGCGCGCTGCAGCTTGCGGGCGCGCACGTGGAGAAGACCCATGGCGAGCGCCAGCGAATCGTTGAAGGCGTGCTCCAGGCCGAGGCTCGCCTGGTGCACCTCGGGATTCTCGTAGTCGCGGTCGAAGACGTAGATGGTCGGCTTGGGCAGCGTGGCGCCCGGCGGCAGCGTGGGGAAGACGTTGGGATAGACGGGCACCTGGCTGCCGGTGAAGGTGACGGTCTGCACGTTGACGCCGTTGTTCGAATGGGCGGTCGCCACCATGATCGTCGGCGTGCGGCCGTAGAACAGGCCGTAGCCGCCGCGGAAGATCGTGCGGGGGCTCATGGTCCAGGCGAACCCGAGGCGCGGCCCGATGTTGTCGTCGTCCACCTCGAGGAAGCTGGTGTCGATCCCGGCCGCGGCGAGCTGCGGGTCGGGGTTGTGGACCTCGGGCCGGGCGATGTCCTGGCGGTCGTAGCGCAGGCCGAACGTCATCGTGAGCGCGGGCCGGAGCTCCCATTGATCCTGGAGGTAGACCGCGGTCTCGAAGAAGTCCGGAAAGGTGACTGGTCCCGTGGTCCCGGGACCCGGAAACGCCTGCACGTAGCTCTCGCCCGGACCGTCGGGGATGCCGCGGTTGAAGCTGGAGATCGAGTTGAACGTGTAGGCGCCGGAGAAGTTGCCGGGGAAGAAGTTCTCGTTCTTGTCCTCGATCAGATCGAAGCCGGCCTTCCAGGTGTGGTTGCCGCGGACCAGGGTGAGGGTGTCCGCGAGCTGCCAGCGCTCGAGCTCGTTTCCCCGCGGGCTGAAGAAGTTGCGGCCCACGGTGAGGATGACGCGGCCGCCCTGGAGCACCGTGGCCTCGGGAACGTCGCTGTTGGCGAGTCCGGGCTCGCGGTCCTCGGCGTACTGGGCGCGGACCTCGTTGAACGTCCGGGCGCCGAGCACCGAGGAGAAGGAGCTGTTGAGCGTGCGCGTCTTCACGAGGCTGTCGCCGGTGTGCTCCTCGGAGTTGGTGACGCCGCCGTTCTCGAAGTTGCGGCCGGTGAAGTCCTGGTGGTTGTAGCGCAGGGTCAGGCGATGCTCCTCGGTCGGCTGCCAGTCGGCGCGCGCGAAGAGGACGTCCTGGTCCTGTCCGCGCTGCCAGCTCCCCGCCTTGGACCGCAGCTTCTGGAGGCCGGCCTGGGTGCCGGGATCGTTCGGGATCGTCAGGCCGGCGAGGTTGCGGTCGAGGTCGATGTCGTTGGGGATGTCGTTGCGCTGGCCCTCGTAGGCGATGAAATAGAACGCCTTGCCGGGCTGGATCGGCCCGCCGAGCGAGCCGCCGAACTGGTCGTAGTGATAGATCGACTTCGGGCGCTGGGGCCGGGCGAGCTTGTTGGCGAAGCTGTTCGCGTTGAGCGACTCGTCGCGGTAGAACCAGAACAGCGAGCCCTGGGTGTCGTTCGTCCCCGACTTGGTGACCACGTTGACCACCGCGCCGCCCGCGTGGCCATACTCGACGGAGTAGGCGTTGGTGTTGACCTGGAACTCCTGCACCGTCTCCTGGCTGAACTGGTACGGAGCGCGTCCCGATCCCGTGCGGCCCAGCGTCTGGCCGAAGAAGCTGTTGTTGTTGTCCGCGCCGTCGATGATCAGGCTGTTGAGCGTGCCGCGCTGGCCCGCGAAGCTGATGTCGCCCGCGCGCACGTCGCGGGTGACGCCCGGCGTGGTGAGCACGAAGTCGATGAAGTTCCGTCCGTTCACGGGCAGGTTGGAGACCGCCACGGCGTTCACCGTGGAGGCCTGGTGGGTGCGCTCCTGTTCGAGGATCGGCGGCTGCGCCGTGACCTCGATCGACGCTTCCACGCCAGCCAGGCCGAGCGTCAGGTCGACCGTGAGCTGCTGCCCCACGCCGAGCTCGAGATGGGGCCGCCGGACCGTCTGGAAACCGTCGAGGACGGCGGAGACCTCGTAGGTGCCGACCGGGAGCAGCGGAGCCCTGTACACCCCGGCGCCGTCCGTGGCGGTGGTGCGGGAGGTCCCGGTCTCTTCATTGAGGACCGTGACGGTCGCGCCCGGCAGGACCGCTCCCGTCTCGTCTCTCACGGTGCCCTCGATGGCGCCGCCGGACGCGAGGGTCTGCGCCAGGGCCGGGTTGGCGAGGAAGAGGAGAGAGCCCAGGACGCACGTGTGCCCGAAAAGCCGCAGGAAGACCTGTCGCATGCTTTTTCTCCTTGGAACGGTACGAGAGACGGAGGGATGATGTCACGACACGCGACGGGTGGCAAGCGGTCAATCGCCGCCCGCGGCGTCTGCGGCATCCGCGGCCTTGCCGAGATTCTCGTTCACCCGCACCGCCAGCTCTGCGAAGTAGTCCTGGGCCCGGCGGCGGTAGCCTTCCTCGGCCTGGGCGGCCAGCTTCCGGGGCTTGCCGGGCCGCCGCTTCTTCAGCGCTCCGTCGGCGGTGAGCCGGGCGCAGGTCAGGAAATAGTAGGGCTCCTCCATCTCGCCTTTCTCCTCCCACGCCTCGACCAGGCTCTTCCTCGCCCGCTCGACGAGCTCCTCGGCCCGGGATTCGAAGAGATCGGCGGACACCTCGGCCTTCTTCGCCATTCTGGCGAGGATGCCGTAGAGGAGCGCCCCGTTCAGGAGATTGAAGCCGCCGCTGCGCCGGCAGGTGCTCGCGATCCTGCGCGATGCGGCGCTCCCGGTCTCCTCGGCCCGGGCGGCCTCCTCGCACAGCTCCGCCCCGCGCAGGCTCAGGAACGTCCCGATCTGGAGGCGCCGCACCTGGTCCGCATCGACCGCGCGCGACTGCAGGAGCCCGGACACCTCCCGGTTCTCGCGCGCGGCCTCGGCATGGAGGTAGCTCTCTTCGATCCTCGGACGCCTGGCCCCCGCCGGATTCCGCGGATCGCTCCAGGCATAGAAGAGCGCCAGACCGGCGATCGACTGCGCCTTGAGAAGGGTGGTCTCAGGGTCCTGGCGGCCGGCGTCGTCCTCGTCGAGGTAGTCCCGCAACAGGCGCTCCGCCTGCCGGAGGCTCTCCTTCCTGCCGAAGACATAGCGGCTCTGGACATCCAGCCCGAACATCCAGTCCCAGGTGAACGCCCGCAGCAGCTCCGCCACGAGAAGGCTGCGGTGAGCCTCGGCCTCCTGTCGCCGCTGCCAGGCCCGGGTCTCCCGGTCTTCCAGGGCGGGCCGCCCGAACGCTTCATTCAGTCCGGCGGTGACGGCCTGCGCTCCTTCGGCCACGTCGCAGGCCTCCGCCAGCCGGTTCATGATGCGGACGATCTCCTCCGCCTTCGTCGTCGTGCCCAGCTCGGACCAGGAATAGAAGCTCAGGAGCCGCGCCCTGGCGCTCATGCCCAGATTGGTGGGCCTCCGCGCCAGCAGGCTCAGCAGTCTCGACGACCGCCCGTCGGTGCGGCCGCGAAGCCCGATCTCCAGCTCGTCGATGAGCCGGATGCAGAGCTCTTCGAGCGGCGTGCCGTCGAGATCGAGCCTCCCCAACCCCCGATCCCCGCGGTCCTCGCGGTCGCCGAGAGCGAGCAGGCGATCGAGCCGCGCGTCGATGAATTTCTTGTCCTCGGGCAGCGCGCTGAGAAGCCGGAGCTCGGCGATCTCGCGGCGGACCTCCCAGGACTCCCGGGCCTCCCTCTCGAGGTTCCTCATCGCCATGCGCCGCACCCGCGGAAAGAACACGAAGGGGCCGAGGTCGCGCTCGCGCTTCTCGCCCCGGTCGGGCGTCCGGTCGAACAGGGAGGCCATCGGTCCGGCTGTCCCGATGCTTTCCTTCATCCGGGGAAAGACCGAGTCCAGCGTCTCTCCGGGCACCCCGTCGGGCAGCCGGGCCAGCACGGACACGGCGTGCTCCTCCCGCGGCGTCAGCTCGGCCAGGCAGGCCTGGCTGATGCGGTCGAGAAGGCGCTCCGGATCGGGCGTCACCGAGGGCGGGACCGCGATGCTGGCGAGAGCGCGGCGCACCTCCCCGGCCAGCCCGTCGGGCGTAAACTTACTGTTTCCGTATTCGGCCAGGACGACGTGCCGGAGCCAGGAGCAGAGCTGGCGCTCCACGGTGGCGTTTCCCAGAGCCATCCGCTCGATCTGCTGCAGGCTTCGTTCGAGGGCCTCCCTGCCCTCGCCATTCCGGGGACCGCGGAGCATGCCCTGGATCGTCCTGCGCAGGTCGCGCCGGTATTGCCTGGCGCTGAAGCAGCGCGCCTTCTTCAGGTATCGCGACTCCATCGACCGGATCACTTCCCGGCTGCCGAAAACCAGGCCGCTCGCCCGGTCGCCGCGGTTGGTGATGAAGACGATGCGGTGTGTCGGCGGCAGCTCGTTGAGCAACCGGGTGAGCTGCTCCCAGGCCCCGGAGCCCAGCCGGTCGATGCCGTTGAAGATCAGGATCCGTTCCTGTTTCTCGAGCTCCTCCCAGCAACGCAGGATCCGCTTCCGGAGATCCCCCACCAGATCTTCCGCCGCCGCCGAGGCGATCGACAGGGTTTGCGCCAGGTCGCGCAGAAGCCGGGCCACGGTGGAATCCCCGGATCCTTCCCCCCGGGCCCAGCGCTCATCCCTGCGCACGTACAGCAGATCGGCAGGCAGCCCTGTCGCACGGCTCAGATGCGTCTGCAGCAGGTTGGCGAGATCGGTGTTGCCCAGCCCTTCGGCGCCGAGGACCGAGACCACCCGGCAGCAGACCCCCTCCTCTTCCCTGCGGATCGAGCCGAGCACCCGGGTCAGTTGATCCAGGGCCCCGCCGTGCATGGCGCCGATCATCGTCTTGAGCTCTTCATGCTTTTTCGAGCAGCTCCCGACCGATCGACAGCCCTCCCAGTCGCCGACTCCCTTTTCGAGAGAATACGAGCCCCGGGTGCCCAGGAAAGCCAGCGCCTGCGCCTCGATCCCGAGGCGCACGATCTGGCAGGCCTCGTTGATCGACAGGAACCGTTCGTCCACCTCGGGAGCGATGAACGCCTCCAGCATGGCGGCCTGGGCGTTCTCCGCCTCGCCGCTGCCGCCGGCCAGGAGGTCCGAATTCCAGCCCTGGTCGGCTTCGCGGATCTCGAGGTGCCCTTGTCTCGAAACCTGCATGGGAACGTCGGTGTCCGGAAAGTCGGAGATGCTGTAGCCGGCCGGACCGAGCGAGACGCCCGCGAACACCTCGTGGTCTTCCCGGCGCATGGCCTCTTCGCAGACTTCGCACACCACGCGGAAGTGCCGCGCCCGCTGGGAGCCGCCCTTCCCGCTCTCCAGCAACAGGCGGATGGGCGGCTCGCCCGGAGCGCTGTAGGTCCCCTGGATCCGCACGGCGGTCTCGGCCAGGACCGGCACCGTGAGCTCTCCCCGGTCGCGGGCCTGCATCGCCTCGACGCTCTCCCAGAGGATGGCGTCGTGCAGGCCCGGGCCCGGAACGTCCCGGCGGTCCTGGATGAATCTCGACTCTCCGGGATGTTTCACCCGCCACATCAAGTAGGCGAGAGGGCCCAGACCGTGCGTGATCGCGACGTCGAGAATGCTGCCGTCCTGCATGGCGGACGAGCGCCGGCGCAGCGCCTCCTTCTCGGCCGGCTCGAAAAACCGGAACTCGTAGCGCAGGCTCCCGCAGCTCTTCCGGTGCTTCCGCACGAAATGCACCAGGTGCTCCTTCGCATCCGTGAAGCCCTTGCGGAAGGCGAAGTGCTCGCAACTGTAGACCGCACAGCCGTCGCGAGGAGCCATCAGGGTCTCGAAGCGCCCGCCCGGACGGACGTCTTCGATCATCTTGGAGACCGGCTTCTCCACCAGCACCCGGTCGCAGCAGCTCGCCAGCACGCGCGCGTAGCGATAGTGCTCGTCTCCGCCGGTCGCCACATAGCCCAGGCGGCGGTACTCCGACCGGTGCCGCAGCAGGTTCATGGCGAGGTGCTGCAACTGGTCGTCGAAGATGTAGTCGATCGGCTGGTTCTTCCGGTCCCGCAGATCCTCGATGCAGGCCCGCAGGGAGGCATGCTCCTTCCACTCGGAAGCCGCCGGCGGGTCGCTCGTGAACCGCTCCTCGAAACGGCGGGCCACGATCAGCGTGACTCTTCCACCGTGGGCGTAGACCCGGTGCAGGATCTGGGCGCAGGCGTTCTGGCCCCATTGGCTGGCACCGGCCACGACGACGTGGATCTTCATCACTCCCCTCCTGGAGAGCAGCCGGCCTGTCGTACTCTCGTGTCTTCTAAGCTTAACTCTCCGGGAGCACGGCTGCAAGGCCCCGGCGGAGAGTCACCGGAGAGTCAGCGGTGCCAGGAGACCTGGAGCGTCAACGCCCGGCCGACGCCTTCGTGGATGATCCCCTCGGCTCCGGCGAAGAAGAGCGTGCCGCCGAGGTCCACGGCCAGGCCCGTGGGCCGGTCCAGGATCTCCATCCCGAGACCGACGAACGGGTCGCCGATGTTCGTGCCGCGGCCGCTGACGGCGTCCGCGCCTCCGAGGTCGAAGCCGGGGCCGGTGATCCGGCCGGTGAAGTCGCCCTTGGGCAGCGGCGCGACGGCCATCGCCCGCGGCGAGATCGAGAAGCGGTCTCCGAGCGGACGGGTCCATTGGACGCCGACGAAGGGGGTGGCGTAGTCGTTGGTGCTGCTGTGGTCGAGGACGCCCCGCGCCCCGGCGCTCGCGCCGGTCGCGACCTCGTAGTCCACCTGGAAGCCGTCCAGCTCCAGGCGGGTCCAGAGCGCTCCGGCGGCAAAGGTCCACCAACGCTCGGTATTGGCCGACTGCCAGACGAGGCCAAGACCGGCCCCGTAATGGAGATAGTCGCCGCGGGGGTTCGAGAAGTCGGCCTGTTCCGGCAGATCGAGCGGCGGCCGGGCGAAGGTGGGGTTGAGGATCTCCCTCCCCCGCCCGCCGGAGATCGTCATGGCGTCGTAGAAGCCGAGCCCTTCCACGGCCCAGCCGTCGCGGAACGACCAGGCCGCGGCCCCGGCGAGCATGGGACCGTCGAGCTTCAGAAGGCTCGCGGCGGTCTCGGCGTAGCCCACCTGGACCGTGGTCTGCCAGCGGCCGGCTTCCAGTCGGCCGGCGGGCCAGGGCAGCGCCAGGAACCGGGCGTCCTGACCGCTCTCCGGGAGATGCTCGGCGATGTAGTCGATGTCTTCCGGGTCGGGGCTCGGGATGGCGGCCAGGACCGGGGCCGCGACCAGGAAAAGGACCGCCAGCAGGGACCGGGGAGTCTTCATGGGGGCCATTGTAGGCCCGGCCTGCAATTTTCAGCCGCGATCGTCCACTTCCCTATAGGATCGGTCCAAAGGAGATTCTCCGGATGGAGAGGAAGGGCCTCGTCGCGTTTCTCCTCCTGGCCTCCGCCGGGTGGGGACTGGCTCGCGCCGCGGACGAGCCCGCGCGCCTCGAAGTGGGCTCCGCGATCACCCGAGAGATCCACGAGGGAGAGGTCCAGCCCTACCTCCTGACCCTGAAGGCCGGGGACTACGTCCACATCGAGGTCGTCCAGGAGGGGGTGGACGTCAAGGTCGCGCTCCGCGATCCGGCGGGCGCCATGCTGCAGGAGGCGGATACCCCCATGGGCCCATACTCCAGTGAGGTCGTCGAGTTCGTCGCCGAAACCGGGGGCGACCATCGCGTCGAGGTGAGGCCGTTTGTCTGGCAGGGTACCTACCGGGTGACCCTGGAAGACCTTCATCCGGCCACCCCCGAAGACCGCCTTCGGGTCGAGGCGGAGCGGGCGGTCCAGGAGGGCCACGACAACCTCGACCGCGCGCTCAGGTCGGTGGAGCTCTGGCGCGAGCTGGGAGACCGCCAGGGGGAGGCGCGGGCCCTGGTTTTCCTTGGAATGTGCCAGTCGAAGACGCGCCACTACCAGGAAGGGCTCGCGAGCTGCGATCAGGCGCTCGCTCTTCATCGGTCGTCCGGCGACCGCCAGGGAATCGCCGCCAGTCTGCTTTGCATCGCCAGGGCGAACCGGTTTCTCGGGAACCGGGACCGCGCGCTCGCCGCGTCCCGGGAGGCCATCTCCCTGTTCCAGGAGCTCCACCAGCCCGAACGGGTCGCCGTGGCCTTGATGGGAGCCGGGCTCACCTTTGAGCGGTTCGAAGAGTTCGGGGAAGCCGTCTCCGCCTACGGACAGGCGCTCGCGATCAGCCGCTCCGCGAAGGACCCCTCGCTGGAGACCGACGTCCTGAGGAACCTCGGCCAGCTCCACGTCAACCTCGGCCAGCCCCGGCCGGCCCTGGACGAGCTCCGCGCCGCGCTCGACCTGGCCCGGGGCACGGACAAGGAGGCGGATCTCCTGCTGAGCCTCGGCGCTCTTTATCGTGACTTCGGCTCTCCCCGCGAAGCCCTGAAACACTTCGCCGCCGCGCTGGAGATCTTCAAGGCGTCCGGCCAGTCCGAGAAGCGGTCCGCCGCGCTCAACAACCTCGGCGGCCTGCTGCTCAAGCTGGGAGCGCCCCAGGAGGCCCGCGAGCTGCTGCTCCAGGCCTTGCCGCTCAGCGTCGATCCGCGGGACCGGGCCACGGTCCTCCTCGGGATCGGAAAGGCGGAGGACCAGCTCGGGAACCTTGAGAAGGCCGAGGCCCGCCTGGACGAGGCCCTCAAGCTCCAGCAGGGCGCGGCCGACCGCGCAGGCGAGGCCGAGACGCTGCGCGTCCGCGGCTTCCTCCTCCTCAAGCTCGGCCAGCCGGCTCCAGCCCGCGAGGCCTTCGTCCAGGCCATCGGTCTCATGGAGCAGCTCGGCAGGCGAAGCTTCCAGGCCGCGGCCCGCCGGGGGCTGGGGCTCGCCGAGGCCGGCCTCGGCAACATGGACGCGGCCAGGAGCGTGCTCGAGGAGGCCCGCAAGCAGGCCGAGGACATGGGGAACGTCAGCGAGCAGGCCCTCGACCTGGCGGAGGCCGGCCGGCTGGAGCACGAAGCCGGAAGGCTCCCGGAGGCGCGCGCGCGGCTGGAGTCTTCCCTGAGTCTCATCGAGTCGTTCCAGTCCGAGATCGGCGGCGAGGGTCTCAGGACTCAGCATTTCGCGAAGATCCGGGAGACCTACGAGCGCTACGTCGACGTCCTGATGCAGACCCACCTCACCCAACCCGGCGCCGGACTGCTCGCGGAGGCCTTCGAAGCCGCCGAACGCTCCCGCGCCAGGAGCCTCCTCGACGTTCTCACCCGCGCCCGGGTCGACACCCACGACAGCGACCCCGGACTCATGGAGAGGGAGCTTCAACTGCGCCTGGAGCTGAACGCCAGGGCGGCGGCCCGCATGGCCCTGCCGCCCGGCCCCGCCCGGGACGCGATCGAC
>JBEQUE010000058.1:0-19675 GCA_040349255.1 Acidobacteriota bacterium
CGCGAAGTGGACCAGCCGGTAGTTGGCCAGACGGCCGGAGAGGACCGTCCGGCGGTTGGCTTCGGGGCCCAGGGCTCCGAGACGGCGGTCCGGTGGAGCCATGGAGAGCAGGGCCCGGGCCTCCTCGCGGGCGTAGGGGAGGGAGCCCTCACCCGCCCGAGTCCCCCTCCCCTGGAGAGGGGGAGACGGACCGGGGTCGGCTACGACGGCGAGGGTGCCGGCTGGGACGGTCGTTTTTTCCTTGCGCAGAGCGGCGAGCGACGAGGCCGAGGGCAGGGTCACGATTTCGTGGCGGGCCACCAGGGGGCTGCCACCCTCCGGGTCGGCCGGATCGGGGAAGGCGGCGAAGGGGAGGTAGTGAAGGGCTCCGTCCGGGACGATCAGGAGCCGGCGATCCTGGAGGAGAGCGGCGGCTGGCCCGAGCAGCTCGCGGGAGAGCTCGGCGAGGGTGGCTTCCGACTCGGCCCTGGCCAGGGTCTGGTGGCTGACGGTGAGCAGCTCGGCAGCGCGACGGGCGGTCTGCTCGATGCGGGCCCTCGGCGGCAGCACGAAGGTGGAGAGCGATTCCGGGGTCACCACCCAGAGGAAGCTGCGCTCCCGGCCCAGGCCGTACTCCAGGAGGACCGTCCCGGCGTCGACCACCTGGCGCTGGATCTCCGGCGCCGTCAGGGGCCGGGGAGCGGCGGGGGAGCGGGCGAGGCGGATCTCGGCCTGAACCCGGTCCTGCTGGCGGAGAAGCTCGCGCAGCTCGGCGTCGGCGTTGGCGGCGGCGGCCCGATTGATCCTCTCGCCCAGCTCGGCTTCCCGGGCCCGGAGCTTCGGGTCCGCGACGGCTCCCACCTCGGACAGCATCTCCAGGAGGCTCCGGGCGCGCGACTCCTCGTTCACGGCCAGGGCCCGGGCGTTCTCCCCGAGCTGCACGAGGAGATCGGAGTAGAGCTCGTAGTACGGCAGCTTGATGGCGAGGAACGAGGCGCGCATCCCGAGGCTGGCCGGCTTGCCGCGCAGCGACTCGATGCGGCCCAGGGCCTCCTCGGCGGCCTTCCGGGAGACCGGCAGGTCGCCGAGGCTCCGCTTCGCCCTGGCGATGCCGAGGAGGGCCATGGCCTCGCGGTCCGGCAGGCCGGCCTCCTTCAGGACCGGGAGAGCGCGTTCGAACGCGTCGAGCGCTGGCCGGGCGCGGCCCATCTCCGCGTCGGCCCACCCCTGGTTCGTGAGCGCCATGGCCTCGGACGGCCTGTCCTTCACCTCGGCGAACGCGGCCACGGCCTCCTCGAACGAGGCCCGGGCCTGCGCGGGCCGCGCCTGGAGGATCCGGCACCAGCCGACGTCGTTGAGCGTCTCGCCCTCTCCCCGCCGGTCGCCGAGACGCCGGCGGATGGCGAGCGCCCGGTCGAGCGACGCCCTCGCGGCCTCCAGGTCCCCGGCCTTGGCCTGGGCGTTGCCCAGCGCGTTCAGCGTGCCGGCGGCGTCCCGGTCCGCGCCGAGCGACTCGAAGATCGCCAGCGCCCTGGGCAGCAGGTCGAGCGCCTTCTCCGGCTCGCCTACGTTCTGATAGAGATAGCCGAGCTTCACGAGCGTGCCGGCCTCGTCGTACCTCTTGCCGAGGCTGCGCCAGACCGGGAGCGCCTGCTCGTAGGCGGCGAGCGCCTTCTCGGTCTCTCCGAGCCGCAGCCAGGCCTGGCCGAGGTTGTGGAGCGTGACCGCCTCCTGCTCCCGGTCGCCCAGGCGGCGGTTCTGGTCGAGGGCCTCGCGGTAGAGCTCCAGGGCGCGCTCCGGCTCGCGCTGGACCCGGCCCAGGGCGTTGAGCGACCTGATCTCGTCCACCTTCCTGCCGACCTGGCGGAACAGGGAGAGCGCCCTGCCGTAGGCTTCCTCGGAGCGGCCGGAGTCGTCCAGCGAATAGAAGGACTCTCCCTGGGAGACCAGGGCGTCCGCCTCCCGGCCCGGACGGTTCAGGGACCGGAACAGCCTCTCGGCCTGCTGCGCCCTCTGCACGGCCTTCAGAAGAGAGGTCCGGTCGTCCTTCTGGCGCAACGCCTCGCCTTCGGAGAGCAGCCGCTCGGCCTGGACGCGGGTCCGGTCCGCGGCCGTCGCGGGCCGGACGTCGCCGATCCTCACCGCGTACGAACCCTCGCCGGATGCCTGAACCTCCAGCCTGTAGGTCCCGGCGCTGTCGGCCAGGAACGGAATCGGCTCCGGACCGCGGGAGCCGTTCGGGCTGTCGATCGAGGCGCGGACCCTGCCGTCCGGGCCCCGGAGGCTCACGGCCACGTCGACCCCCTTCTGGTCGACCGTGACGTCCGCGAACCGGCCCGGCTCCATGGGCATCAGCCAGGCCTGGGGTCTGTCCTCCATCCGGGCTTCGATCACGGTTCCGGGCCTCGGGTCGAGGCGGCGCTCCGCAAAGACCTGCCGCTCCGTCTGCCGGCAGGAGAGAAGAAAAAGGACAGCCGGAAGGGCGCTAAGGGCCTTTCGGCAGCGCATACTCCCCGATCGTCGTCCGCTCTCCCTGCGGGCCGATCCCCACGAGGCGGACGTAGTGGTCCCCGATCCAGTCCCGCGGGAGAGAGAGGCTGAACGAGCTGTAGGCCGGCTTCAAGCCATCCTTCCGCCACGCCACCGACCCGTTGGCGCGCACGACCTCGATCCCATAGTCCTTGTACGTCGACAGGCGAGGCGCCCTGAGCACGACGGTGATCCACTCGGTGTCCTCCGCCAGCTCCGGCACCGGAAGGGTGCCCTTCTCGCCGCGGACCACGTTGGTGGGGTAGAGGTCCACGACGGGCGTGTTCGCCTGCGGGCTCGACACCGTTTCAAGCCGGCCGCGCAGCGAGACCACCCAGCCGGAGAGCGCCAGGGTGCTCAGGAGGAGCATGGCCGCGAGCGACCGGAGCCAGCGCGTGGTCTCGGCCCGGGGTTTCTCCCGCCGGAAAGGGACCACGTTCGGGGGCTGGATCTCCTTCCTGACGCCTTCCCACACCTGCTCGCCGGCCCGGTCCGGGAGCACCTCGTGGGAGCCGAAGGCCGGATCGCCGAAATTCTGGAGGTCGAGCAGCAGCTCCGAGCACTCGCGGCAGGCCACGAGATGGTCCTGGACCCTGCGCTCGTCCGCGGGAGAGAGCCGGCCGTTGTGATAGTCGGCGATCTCCTCGGGCTCGAGGTGCACACCGGGCACCAGGATCTCCTCCAGGGCGTCGGTCAGGTCGTCGCGTTGCTTCATGTCGCCTCTTCCGGCTCCGGGAGGGCGTCCCGGAAGTAGTCCCCGAGCTCGGCCTGGAGCCTTCGCCGCGCCTGGACCAGGTGGACCTTGACGGTCTCCGGCGACAGCTTGAGCACCGTGGCGATCTCGCGGTACTTCATCTCATGGTACACGCGGAGCACGAGGCACTTCCTCATCTGCTCCGGCAGTCTCTCGATGGCGCCCCGGAGAAGGCGGGTGCGCTCCTTGCGGAGCATGCCCTCGCCGGGCACCGGTCCGTCGTCCACGGCCCGCTCCTCCAGCCCGCGGTCGTCCTGGCTCCCTTCGATCGACACCTCCTCTCCCGACCTCTTCTCCGCGGCGCCGGTGCGGAGCCGCTTGCGGAAGGCGTTGGTGGCGACCGTGAAGAGCCAGGTCTCGAACCGCGCGTCGCGGCGGAACGAGCCGATGCCCCTGTAGATCCCGAGAAACGTCTCCTGGGTTAGGTCCAGGCAGTCCTGGGGCGGGAAGCCGCGCTTGGCGAAGAAGTGGTAGAGGGGGCGGTGGAAGGCCTCGCACAGCCGGCGGAAGTTCTCCTCCACGGAGATGCCGGCCTGCAGCTCCTCGAGGATCGTCTGGGTGAGCTCGGCTCTGTCGGACATGCGAGGGCTCGGCCTACGATAGCAGAACCGAGCCCCCGCATCCTGTCTCTCCTCGTCGGCCGGCCTAGGCGCCCGGGTTGGCCGGACCGAAGTCCAGGTTGTAGGTCTGGGAGAACTGGTAGTTGGAGTAGTAATAGAAGTTGGCGTGCCAGTTGACGTTGATGTTCGAGAAGATGATGCAGGTCGGGTAGACCTGGTAGGTGAACGTGATCGGCATCGTGCTCTGGAGCGGCTGGAGCGCCAGCCAGACGGTCTGCGCGGCGAAGGAGAGCGCCGAGGTCGAGATCGACGGCAGCCCAGCCGGATTGCCGCCGGACTCGGCGCCGTCCGGGAATCCCTGGCTCTCGCCGTTGTAGGGGGTCTGCTGGTAGAAGTTCCAGGAGTCGTCGTTGGTGAGCGTGATCTCCCAGTCGTTGATGCTGTAGCTCACACCGTTGGTCTGGGTGTAGCTCGCGTTCGAGCCCAGGCCGTCGGTGCCGGCCGACACGCCGACCGTGAACGAGGTCGAGGAGGTGTAGGTCGTCTGGCCCGAGACGCTCTGCGGCGAGCTCTGGTAGAGGCTGAAGTCGCCCTGGGTCGCGAGGCCGGGTCCCAGGATCTTGAAGCCGCCGATCGTCCAGCCGAGACCGCTGTCGTCGTTCTGCACGATGTCCGAGGAGTAGTTGCCCTGGTTGCCGATGATCGTCCACTGGACCGGGTTGGTGTAGGTCAGGTTGTCGTAGTAGATGCCCATCGAGGCCGTGCCGCTCACGGTCTGCGTCGCGGTCGGCGAGCTGCCGCTGCCGCCGCCGACGCCGAGCGGCTGGTAGATCTTGTACGGAGCGGCCCAGTACGGGCAGCCGGGCGGCGGGTTGCCGGTGGCCAGGATGATGCCGCCGTTCTGGCTCAGGTCCGCGAGCGTCTGGGAGACGTCCGCGGCGAACGCCTCCACGTCCGCGGCCTGCAGATCGGGGGCGACGTTGGTCGAGGTGGCGACCTCGACCGGCGCGGAGACCGTCACCTGGCCGTTCGAATCGGCCTGGGCCTCGACCATCATCAGGGTCCCCTCCGCCGCCGTGCGCGGAGCAAACTGTTCGGTGACGGAATAGATCTGGCCGCTGTCCCCGTTCTGGAGCGGGCAGAGGAAGCAGGCCGCGCTCGCGCCGCTGCTCCAGCCGTGGACCTTGGGGGAGAGGCTCTTCTTGTGCTCCTCCTGCGGGTCGAGGAGCAGCACGGGCACGTTGGCGTCGAGGGCGGCTTTGAGCTGCGGCACGATGCCGCCCATGGCGCTCGCCGCGGTGCTGGTGCAGTCGACCATCACCATCTGGAAGTCCTTGGGGTTCTGGCTGCCGTCGGCGACCACGACCTCCGCCGTTCCGGCGAGGCTCTGGTAGACGAGGGAGTCCGGGGTGGAAGTCTGGAACGAGAGGAAGCGGGTGGTGGCCATCTGGGGCTCCTTCGGTTGATTCGTACCGGGAGAGGAGCTCCCGGACATTCCCCGTAGTGGGACGACCCGCCGGGTTATCCCAGCCCTCCAGGAGATAGAATCGCAATCCATGGCCATCAGCGTCTTCGACCTCTTCACCATCGGCATCGGCCCCTCCAGCTCGCACACCGTCGGACCCATGCGCGCGGCCCGGCGCTTCGTGCAGACCCTGGAGACCGAGGGCACCCTGGCGCTCGTGGCGCGGGTGAAGGTCGAGCTCTACGGTTCGCTCGCCCTGACCGGCAAGGGCCATGGCACGGACCGGGCGGTGCTGATCGGCCTCGAAGGCGAGAGCCCGGAAGCGGTCGATCCGGCCTGGATGCCCGCCCGCGTCGCCGAGATCCGGAAGACCCGCCTCATCCGCCTCCTCGGCACGCGGGAGATCCCGTTCGACGAGAAGACCGACCTCGTCTTCAACCGCCGCGACCTCCTCCCGCTGCACTCGAACGGCATGCGCTTCACGGCCTTCGACGCGGCCGGCGAGGCCCTCCCGCCGATATCGGAGAGGGTCTACTACTCGATCGGCGGCGGCTTCGTGGTCACCGAAGGCGCGGCGGGCGAGAACCGGCTGGTCGAGGACACGACCCCGCTGCCGAACCCGTTCCGCAGCGGCGCGGACCTCCTCGACCTCTGCGAGGCGACCGGCAAGGACATCTGGCAGCTCATGCTGGAGAACGAGACCGTCTGGCGCCCCGAGGCCGAGGTCCGGTCCGGGCTCTTGAAGATCTGGGGGGCCATGAAGGGCTGCGTCGAGCGCGGCTGCCGCGAGGAGGGAGTGCTACCCGGCGGCCTGAAGGTCCCGCGGCGCGCGCCGCAGCTCTTCCACGAGCTGGCCTCGCGGCCGGAGGACGCGCTCAAGGACCCGCTGACCGTGCTCGACTGGGTGAACCTCTTCGCCCTGGCGGTCAACGAGGAGAACGCGGCCGGCGGCCGGGTGGTCACCGCGCCGACCAACGGCGCGGCCGGCATCGTGCCGGCGGTCCTGCACTACTACCGCCGGTTCACGCCCGGGGCGACCGAGGAGGGGGTGATCCGTTTCCTGCTGACCGCGGCGGCGATCGGCATCCTCTACAAGGAGAACGCCTCGATCTCCGGCGCCGAGGTGGGCTGCCAGGGGGAGGTCGGCGTGGCCTGCTCGATGGCGGCGGCCGGCCTCGCGGCGGCGCTCGGCGGGACCAACCCGCAGGTCGAGAACGCGGCGGAGATCGGCATGGAGCACAACCTGGGCCTGACCTGCGACCCGGTGGGCGGCCTGGTCCAGATCCCCTGCATCGAGCGCAACGCCATGGGGTCGGTGAAGGCAATCAACGCCTCCCGCATCGCGCTGCGCGGCAACGGCTCGCACAAGGTCTCGCTGGACCGGGTGATCAAGACCATGCGCGAGACCGGAGCCGACATGAAGACCAAGTACAAGGAGACCTCGCGCGGCGGCCTCGCGATCAACGTGATCGAGTGCTGAAGGACGCGATAGACTCGCAGGCGCAGTACCCGGACCTACACTCAAGGGGAGGAGGGCACATATGTTGGCCAGCGACAAGCTGATTCAGGCGTTCAACCAGCAGATCGGAAACGAGATGGGCGCCTCGATGCAGTACATTTCCATCGCCTCCTACTTCGACTCGGAGACCCTGCCGGAGCTGGCGAAGTTCTTCTACCAGCAGTCGGAGGAGGAGCGGCAGCACGCGATGCGCTTCGTGAAGTTCATCAACGACGTGGGAGGGCGCGTGGTGGTCCCGGCGCTCCCGGCCCCGCAGGCCGACTTCGCCTCGGCCGACGAGGCAGTGGGCAAGGCCGTGGCCTGGGAGGAGGAGGTCACCCGCCAGATCTACGATCTGGTGGAGGTCGCCAAGGGAGACAAGAACTACGTCGGCGTCCGCTTCCTCGACTGGTTCGTGCAGGAGCAGCTCGAGGAAGTGACGACCATGACCGACCTCCTGGCCGTCATCCGCCGCGCCGGACCGGACCGGCTGCTGTTCGTCGAGGAGTACCTCTCCCGCCAGGGCCGCTCCGGGCTGGAGAGCCAGGCCGGGCCGGGCGGGGCGGGGGAGTAGGGTCCGCTCGGACTCCAGCTAGATCTTGAAAGGATTGACGATCTCGAGACCTTCGATCCGACGGCCGTCCTGGAGGTCTTCGCTATAGAGCACGCGGCAGCCTGCGTTCAAGGCTGCCCGAATCACCAGGGCATCCCAGATGGAAAATCCGTGGAGCCGGTGGAGGTCGATCGCCGCCAATACATCCTGGACGCCGAGAATCACAACGTCGAGACGGCTTACCAGAGCCACTTTCCGGCGCGCCGCCTCTGCCGAGAGGCCGAGTTTCTTCGTGGCTACGGAAAAATACTCCTGTAGAACTTGGAGCGAGAGGACACCGGTTCGTGCAAGCATCGCCGCGCTGATCAGGGACCGCGCCCGGTCCCTCTTGGGGCCGGCGTTGCGATCATCGGCGTAGAGGAGGACGTTGCTATCGATGAAGGATCGGACGGTCATAGATCTCCTCGCGATTCCACTTCCACCCACCCGAATCCCCCTCCTCCTCAGCCCAAGCCCGCTCCAGCTCAGCCACGACCTCGGCAGGATCGCCGGCAGTCAAGGACTCCAAATAGTCACGGACCAACTGGTTCAGGGAGGTTCCCCGCTGCTGAGCCAGATGTCTCGCCCGCGCCAGCGTTTGATCATCGATGGACAGCGTCACATTCATGGACACAGGATACGTGCGCACGGCTCCAGGGTCAAGCCTGAGAAGAGGTCCGCCGCGCCGGGAGGCCGCGCAACCCTTTCCAGTCGCAACTCCGGCTTCTCTGTCGCGACTCAACGTTCCCCTGTCGCAACGGAAGGTTCTCTGTCGCAACTCAACCTTCTCCGTGGCGTCTTCACCTTCTCTGTGGCGATTCAACCTTCAGTCGCAACAGAGAACCTTCTCCGTTGCAATTCAAGGTTCCTTGTTGCAATTCAACCTTCTCTGTTGCGACTGAAGGTTTCCCTGTGGCGGAGGAACGTTCTACGTCGGGACGGAAGGTTCTACGCTACGACGGAACGTTCTCCGGCGCAACGGAAGGTTCTCCGTTGCAAGTGAAGGTTGAGTCGCAACAGAGAACCTTCCTTGTCGGGATCTCGCTCTTCCCGATGCCGGAGAAGTGGACTCCGGGACGGCGAACGGGTAATGTTGCAACACGGACCTGGCTGTCGCAAGATGTCTGGAGTTGTTGCAACTGGCGAGGAGCGCTGGATGAGCAGGAATCTTTCCGTCGCACAGATCCTGGCGAGGCTGGAGGCCCAGATCTCGTTCTTCGAGGGGCAGGTTCCCTTTCACGCCCGGCAAGAGGTCTTTCATCGGACCGAACGGGAGCGGTGCGAGAGCGAGCTCGCGACGCTCCGGGAGCGCTATGAGGCGCTCAAGGCCGCCCCGGTCGCGACCGACGAGCCGGTTGAGCGAGTCCGGAGATCCGGCAGCCCGATGCCGGAGGTGGGGAATGACGACGGCGGCACGGCTCCGCTGAAACATCTCGTCTACTGGGTGGCGCTGGCCAGGGCCCAGGGCGATACGTTCGGAGCCACGGCCGTGGCTCAGGAGGTCAACAAGCGCTTCTCCAGACGATTGCGCCAGCCGGTCAACGTCCGTTCGGTCTCCGTGATGTTGAGCCGCCTGGCCTCGGAGGGCGCCTTGAAGCTCGTCAGCAAGGGCAAGGCCCGCCACGAGGCGCTGTATTCGCGACGTTCCTAGGGAGGTCTTCAGGTGTCCCCGCACCTGCGTTTCCGGCTTCTCCTCATCCCTGCCAGCCTCCTGCTGACGGCTTCGATCCCGTCCGACCTGGCCGAGATCGGCGTCCGGGTCACGTCCGGCGCCGCGCCGGGCTACGTGGACGACCGCGCCTGCGCCACGTGCCACACGGACCTTGCTCGGACGTACCAGGAGAAGGGCATGGCGCGGGCGTTCTTCCGGCCGCGGCCGGAGACGGACATCGAGGACTTCTCGGCGCCGCCGTTCGTCCACGCGGCTTCGGGTCAGACGTTCCAGATCGCCCGGCGCGGAGACCGGCTCGTGTTTCGCCGGTGGAGCCGGGAAGGAGAGACCTTCGAGACGGAGGTGGACTGGATCCTGGGCTCCGGCGGCCACTCGCGGACCTATCTCTATCGGGCTCCCGGCGGCGAGATGTTCCAGCTTCCCCTGGCCTGGTACACCCAGACGGGGAAGTGGGGCATGGCGCCGGGCTACGACCGGCCGGATCATGACGGCATCCTCCGCATGGTCCGCCGGGAGTGTCTGTTCTGCCACGACGCCTATCCCGAGGTGCCGGCCGGCGGCGACGCGCACAACGCGCCTCATCTCTTTCCCGAGTCGCTGCCGGAGGGGATCGGTTGCCAGCGCTGCCACGGTCCCGGGGCTGAGCACATCTGGCTCGCCTCCGGCGGCATCGCGCCTGCGGCCGAGATCCGGGCGGCCATCTTCAACCCCGGCCGGCTGCCGGCCACCCGGCAGGACGAGGTCTGCCAGACGTGCCACTTCCAGCCGTCGGTGACGCTCCCGGGGCTGCGACGCTTCGGCCGTAACGACTTCTCCTACCGAGCGGGCGAGCCTCTCGACGATTACCTGATCCAGGTGGATGTCGAAGAGGAGGGGCAGCGTCCGGACGAGCGGTTCGAGATCAATCACCACGCCTACCGGTTGCGCCAGAGCCGTTGCTACCTGGAGAGCGGGGGAGCCGTGGGCTGCCTGAGCTGCCACGATCCGCACAAGGTCGTGCCCACCGAGTCGATGAAGGCGCGGGTCCGGGAGATCTGCCTCGGCTGCCACACGACGATCCAGGCGGACCATGCGGCTAGTCAGGACTGCGCGACCTGCCATATGCCGAGGCGGCGCACCCAGGATGTGGTCCAGGTGGTGATGACCGACCATCGGATCCAGCGCGGGCCGGGTGGCCCGGAGCTGCTGGCGCCGAGAGCCGAGCGCGACCCGGCCCTCATCGGCGTGAAGGTCCTGGCTGGCGTGCCGCCCGGACCGCTCGCGGAGGTCTACCGGGCCTCGGCCGCGGTGCGGGCCGGAGGCGGCGCCGAGGCGGTGGCCTACCTGGAGAGGAAGCTGGCTGAAGCCAGGCCCGCCGAGCCTGAGCCCTGGTTTGATCTAGCCCAGGGCCAGCTCCGGCTGAGGCGATATACGGAGGCCGATGCCACGCTGTCCGCGATGCTCCGGCGCCGGCCGGACGACCTCCTGGCTCTGGAGTGGCTCGCCCTGGCCCGAGCCGCCCAGGGGAAGACCGACGAGGCCATCGAGCTGACGCGGCGCTCGCTCGCAACCGGCTCGAACCGGGTCGAAGCGGAGTACAACCTGGGCCGGCTGCTCGCCGCGAAAGGGCTGAGCGCGGAAGCCGAGGAGCACCTCAGGAAGGCCGTGAGCCTGCGGCCGAACCTGGCCGCCGGCTGGTTCCGATTGGGGGAGGTCCAGGCGGCGCAGGGCCGGAAGGAAGAGGCCCTGGCGAGCTACCACAAGGCGCTGGCGGTGGACCCCAACTACGCGGCGGCGCGAAAGGCGTTGGAGTGAAGGGCATTCCCTGGTCCTTGATGACCTTGCAGCCTTTTGGGTCCTTTGCCTTTACTCCAGCCGCGCGAACAGCGCCGAGATGTAGACCACGACGACCGCCAGCGAGGAGTAGGCGAGGAAGCGGTGATAGCCCTCCCGCTCCGTGGCGATGGCGATCAGCGAGGTGGCAAAGAGCAGACCGTGGAAGCCGAGGTTGGCCGGGGACGGCAGCTCTCCGTTCATCGCCAGGTCCTTGAGGATGCTGACCACCAGGAGCGTCATCAGCAGGCCGAAGAACCAGCGCCTCTGCGCGAAGTAGTTCGACCGCAGGTCGAGCTCAGGCGCGTTGGCGCCCGGCAGGACGAGGGCCGACAGCAGGAACAGGGTGATCGGTTGGAGCAGCACGACGCCGAACTGGAGGAAGGTCCAGCCCGCATGGTCGCGCATGCTGAACATGCTCCACCAGGTCTGGATGTGCGTCACGAGGAGGATCGCCGCCCAGGCGATCGCCGGCCCGTAGGCACGGAAGGTCGAGCGCTGCTCGATCCAGCGGCCGAAGCCGGACAGGAGCTGGGTCATGCCCAGGCCCAGGATGATCGAGATCAGGACCGCGAGGTAGTTGAACTCGTCCACGGAGCCGTCAGACCCCGCTTATACCCAACGCCGACCCGCCGACATCCTCTGGACGGCGGAGACGAACGCCTTGGCGTTCTCGACCGGGGTCATGGGGAGGATCCCGTGGCCCAGGTTCGCCACGTGGCCTCCTCCCTTGCCCTCCTCGATGAGGATCTCCACCCGGCGTTCGATCTCCGGGATCGGGCCGAGCAGGGCCGCCGGATCGAAGTTGCCCTGAAGCGGCCGGTCTCCCACGATCTTCCGCACCTGGCTGAGCGGCTGGCGCCAGTCCACGGAGAGCACGTCCACCGGCAGGTCCTTCATCCCTTCGAGGAGGTGGCCGCCGCCGTTGACGTAGTAGATCAGGGGCACGCTTCCGGCGATCCCCTCGACGATCTTCCGGAGCGGCGGCAGGGCCAGGGCGCGCCAGCGCTCCAGGCTCAGGAGGCCGCCCCAGGAGTCGAAGAGCTGGAGCGCCTGGGCCCCGGCCTCGATCTGGCCGCGCAGGTAGGCAATCGAGGTGTCGGCGATGCGGTCCAGGAGGAGCGCGAGGCCCTCGGGATCGGCGTAGCTCCAGGCCAGGAGCTTGTCGAAGTGCTTGGAGCCGCCGCCTTCCACGAGGTAGGCGGCCAGGGTCCAGGGCGTGCCGCCGAAGCCGATCGCCGGCACCCGGCCGTCGAGCTCGCGGCGCACGAGGCGCATGGCGTCGAAGACGTAGCCCAGGGTTTCGTGCACGTCCGGCTTGCGCAGGCGGGCGATGTCCTCGCGCGTCCGCACCGGGTTCGGGAAGCTCGGGCCGTCCCCCTTCACGAACTGCAGCTCCGCGCCCATGGCTTCGAGCGGCAGGAGGATGTCGGCGAAGAGGATGGCGGCGTCCACGCCCAGGATGCGGACCGGCTGGAGGGTGACCTCGGCGGCCAGCTCGGGGGTTTTGCAGAGGGTGAGGAAGTCCGCCTTCTCGCGGATCGCGCGGTACTCGGGGAGGTAGCGGCCCGCCTGGCGCATGAGCCAGACCGGCAGGCGCTCCACCTCTTCGCCGCGGCAGGCACGGAGGAACAGGTCGTTCATGGCGCCGGCAGGATACCAGACTCGCCGGGACGGAGGCGGTGAGATAGTATCCCTGATCCTATGCTTCGACTCGTTGCCTACGCGCCAGACGGAGTCCGGCGCTTTCCCGTCCACCGGAGCGAGCTGCTGATCGGCAGCCGGCCCGAGTGCGACATCTATCTGCCCTACACCGGCGTGGCCCAGAAGCACGCTGTCCTGCGATACGACGGCAACGAGCTGCGCATCGAGGATCTCGGCAGCCGCAAGGGGCTCCTGGTCAGTGGCCGGAAGGTCCGAGAGACGGCTCTCGAGGTGCTCGACGAGATCCGGGTCGGCGGCGTGACGCTCCTGGTCGAGGACGTCGTGCCCGGCCCCGAGAAGGCTGCGGCGCCGCCGGCGTCCGAGGCCGGCGACGGCTCGGCCGGTCCGCGGATCACGCCGGAGCGGATGATCGATCACCTCGCCCGCATCAGCGAATGGGTGCTGGCCGATGCGGAGAGCCGCACCACGTCCGAGGCCCTGGTGAGCGAGGTGCTGGCCGACTTCGGCGGTGGCGTCCTCTTCCTGCTTCAGGGCGAGGTGGAGAGGGCCGGCCTCAAGCTGGTGGTGAGCAGCGATCCAAGCTGGCTCGCGAGCGGCGAAGGTCTCATGGACCAGCTCCTCGCGCACCGCGGCGCCGGCAACAGCCTGCAGCACGGCGGCGCCTTCCAGGGCGAGCTCGCCGGGCTGTCGGCCTGGGTCTGCTACCACTCGTTCGTGGCCCTGGACCGCACCTACTCGCTGATGGCGGCGTTCCCCGCCTTCACGCCGGATGGCTCCTGGTCGCCGGTGCCGTCGTTCCGCACGCTCGGCCATCTGCTGGTGCTCGGCCTCGTGCATCACGTGGGGTGGTACGAGCCGATCCTGCCGGGCCGGCCCGGGCAGCAGGACCTCACGCTCGACCCGAGCCTCGTGGTGGGCGAGTCCCAGGCCATGAAGCAGGTGGTGGAGCAGATGCGGGCGGCGGTGGACCCGGCGGTTCACGTGCTGCTGCTGGGCGAGCCGGGGGTGGGCAAGGAACAGCTCGCGCGCTCGCTCCACCTCTCCAGCTCGCGCCGGCACGGGCCGTTCATCATGGCGTCGTGCAGCGGCACGCGCCCGCAGCAGATCGAGGCCGACCTGTTCGGCGCCGAGGTGCCGGGCAAGACCGGGCCGGTGCGGCGCGAGGGCAAGCTCCTCCTGGCCCATGGCGGCACGATCTTCCTGGACGACGTCGAGCAACTCCCGATGGAGGTGCAGGCGCGGCTGGTGCGCTTCCTGCGCACGGGCGAGGTGGAGCCGTCGGGAAGCCAGGACTCGCATCCGGTCGAGGTGCGGGTGGTGGCGGGCAGCCGGGTGCCGCTGGAGTCGGTGGCGGCGCGCGACCTGTTCCGGGTCGATCTGGCCTACCGGCTGTCGCAGTTCACGATCGAGGTGCCCCCCCTGCGCGACCGCCGCGAGGATCTGCCGCTCCTGATCCAGTCCTACATCAACCGGTTCTGCCATGAGACCGGCAAGCGCATGCAGGGCATCACGGTCAAGGCGATGTCCGCGCTGCTCAACTACGACTACCCGGGCAACCTCGCGGAGCTGGAGAACATCGCCCGCCAGCTCGTGTATCTGAGCCCGGCCGGCAAGCCGGTGGACGTGAACCTCCTGCCCGACCGGGTGCGGAGCGGAAGCATCTCCACGGCCCGGGTGGACACCTCGTCGGATCTGGACCTCGAGCGCCTGGTGGGCTCGTGCGAGCAGTCGGCGATCCGCGAAGCCCTGCGCCGGACCCACGGCAACAAGTCGCAGGCCGCCCGCATGCTCGGCCTGTCGCGCAACGGCCTGGCGATCAAGATGGAGCGCTACGGGCTCAAGGGGTAGACCCTGAGCCAGTCCGAAATCGGGTCGGTCGAGCGCACGACGCCCATGCCGGCGCCGGCCCAGCGCGAGAGGGCCTCCTCGGCCTGCGGGGTGAAGTCGAAGAGGAACTCGCCCGGCCTTTCGGGGTCGGGCACGGCGACGGACGACATGCAGTCGCCCAGGATGTAGACCTTCCTCGCCAGCTCTTCGTCGCGGTTCGCGATCTCGTTCAGGAGGTCGTCGATCGAGCTCTTGACACAGTGGCTCGCGGCCTGGCCGGCGATGATCACGGCGTCGGCGTTGAGCAGGGTCTCGATGAAATGGTTGTTGCGCTCGGCGAGCCGGCTGCCGTCGAAGCGCAGCAGGACCTCGGGCGCGAGGATGGAGTAGTTCTCGGTCAGCGCATTGTCGCCCTTGCTCTCGATCCACGAGCGCGAGCCGCGGCACCAGGCGTGGAACAGCCGCGCCTCGTGGATGACGCCGGCGAGCGGATGGCCGTCGCTCCCGAGCAGGCAGTGCGGCGGCCAGAGGTAGAGCCTGTACTTGCCGGCCCGCTCCAGCTCCTGGCAGTAGAACTCCACCTGAATCCTGAGGGCCTCCAGGTTGCCGTTCCAGAGCCAGCCGGCGATGTCCGGGTTCGGCCGCACGCGGCCGGCGCGGATCATGTCGGTGGTGATCTCCTGGTGGGCGGATGGCGGCTGGCCGTCCTCGCCGAGCCAGAAGGACGGGAAGAAGATCTGGAACGGAAAGTGGGTGTCGAGCGTGCAGGTGACGTCGGTGATCGACGCCAGGTTCCGGTAGAGGAAGCGGGCGATGCGGTCGCTGTCGTCCATGGCGCCGGTGCCGCTGCGCCCGCCGACGTAGAGGGTGCCGCGCGGGAAGCAGAAATCCTTCTGGACGTCGATGAGCAGGAGATGGACGCGCCGCCGATCCCTGCCGGAGGGTTGGATGCCATGCTCGCGCCGCCAGGCCTGGGCGGCGGCGAAGAGCGCCTGCTGGTCGGGCGCATAGAACCAGTCGCTCGCGTGCGCCGGGTCGTAGAAGGGCGGGATGGGAAGTTCCCGGCTCATGGTTCTACTTTCTCCAGGCCGCGCGCCTGGAGGATCAGGTGGGTCTTCAGATCGAAAAGGCCGCGCTCCAGGCCGACCGGATAGCGGTGCGGGTTCGCGAAGCGCTTGATGCCGCCGTGGAACAGGGCGAGCTGCTCGGCCGTCCGCCGGCGGATCTCCTTGAGCGGCGGCGGGTCGTAGACGCGCCGGCCCTGGCGGAAGACGGGCACGAGGAGGTCGGTGTATCCGGTGCCGGCCTCGATCTCCTTGCGCCGGGTGAGGTCGGTCGGATCGACGAGGATCGGCGCGGCCGGCGCGCCCAGCTCTTCGTCGAAGATCATGTCGGCGATGGGCTCGCCGCCGCTGGAAACGAAGCGCCGCACCTGGTGGATGCCCGGAGTGGTGATTTTGACCGCCTGCTCCGATAGCTTGACCTTGTACTGCCAGGGGCCGTCACTATCGCCGATACTCCGCACGGCGGTCAGCTTGTAGACGCCGCCGAGCGCCGGGTCGTCCTCGGCGGTGACGAGCTTCGTGCCCACGCCCCAGACGTCGATCTTCGCGCCCTGGAGCTTCAGGCTCTCGATCAGGCGCTCGTCGAGCTCGCTGCTGGCGTAGATCTTCGCGTCGGGGAAGCCGCCTTCGTCGAGGATCTTCCTGGACTCCCGGCTGAGGTAGGCGAGGTCGCCCGAGTCGAGGCGGACGCCGATCATCTCGCGCCCCTGCTCGCGCAGCCAGCGGCCGACCTCGACCGCGTTGCGCACGCCTTTCAGGGTGTCGTAGGTGTCCACCAGGAAGACGCAGTTGTTGGGCAGGGCGCGGGCATAGGTCTCGAACGATTCGAGCTCGCTGCCGAAGGAGAGCACCCAGCTGTGCGCGTGGGTGCCGCCCGCCGGGATGCCATAGAGCTTGCCGGCGAGGACGTTCGAGGTGCCGTGGCAGCCGCCGACGTAGGCGGCGCGGCTGGCCGAGAGGCCGCCGTCGATACCCTGGGCGCGGCGCAGGCCGAACTCGAGCACGGTGTCGCCCTGGGCGGCCAGGCAGACCCGCGCCGCCTTGGTGGCGATCAGGGTCTGGAAGTTGACCACGGTGAGCAGGAAGGTCTCGAGGATCTGGGCCTGGAGGATCGGGCCGCGCACCCGGATGAGCGGCTCATACGGAAAGACCACGGTCCCCTCGGGCACGGCGTCCACGTCGCACGCGAAGCGCAGGCCGCGCAGGTGGTCCAGGAACTCGCCGTCGAACAGCGGCCTGCCGTCGTTGCCCTGGATACCGGCGATGTAGGCCAGGTCGTCGTCGTCGAAGTGGAGCTGCTCGATCAGCTCGATCGCCGGCGCCAGGCCGCAGGCCACGGTGAAGCCGCCGCCGAACGGCGGGTTGCGGAAGTGGAGGTGGAAGACCGCTTCCCTGGCGTGGGTGCCCGACCGCCAGTAGCCGTACGCCATGGTCAGCTCGTACAGGTCGGTCAGCAGGGCGAGCGACGGCCGGTAGAGCTGAGTCAGGACACCCATGCGATCCTCTACTCGGTGGCGGCGGCGAGGACGAGGCGCACGAGCGACTCGACGTCCCGCAGGTCGGCGACCTCGATCGGTGAGTGCGAGTACCGTCCGGGCCAGGAGAACGGGAGCATCTCCGGTCCGTAGCCGGCGAAGGCCAGGCCGTCCGAGGCGCCGCCGGTCATGCCGGTCTGGAGCGGGATGCCGTTGCGCGCCCCCAGCTCCAGGAAGCGGTCGAGGAGCGGACGCGGCGTCTGGTCGGCGTTGTCCATGGCCCGCAGCACGGCGCCCTTGCCGAGCGGCGCCCAGCCGAGGCGGCCGGTCTCGATCGGCGAGTCCGAGGAGACGAAGGTGTCCACCGGATGGACGCGGTCGACGTCCGGAAAACGCCGCGCCAGGACCGCGGAGCCCACGAGCCCGACCTCCTCCTGGACCGCCCAGGAGAAGGTGACCTTTCTCTTGAGCTTCGCCGGGTCGATCTGTTTCAGGGCGAGGATCAGGGCCGTGCAGCCGTTGCGGTCGTCGAAGCCTCGGGCGAGCACCCGGTGGGGTCCGATCCGGAACATGCGCTTCGGCATGGTCACGGTGCTCCCGGCGCGGATGCCGAGCGCCTCGGCTTCCTTCGCGGAGGAGACGCCGAGGAAGACGGCGAGCGGCTTGTCCGGCGCGTAGGTCTTCGCGGTGGCCCAGTCCTCTCGGGGCTCGAACACGGCGGGGATTGAGCCCTTGTCGCCGTGCACGAGCGCGGCCTGGGCCTCCCAGGCGGTCGGCAGGAGGCCGCCCCGGATCTCCAGGCTCAGCCGGCCGTCCGGCAGGACCTCCTTGACCGCGAAGCCGACCTCGTCCATGTGGGCGACGAAGAGGACGTGTTCCTCCCCCTGGCCCACGGTCACCACGATGTTGCCCGAGCCGTCCACCTCCGGCTTCGCCCAGGCCGGGAGCTGGCGGAGGATCTCCTCCCGCACCGGCCCTTCGGCGCCGCTCACGCCGTAGCGGGAGATGAGCGTCGAGAGCAGGCCGGCGGCTTCCTCGTGGCCGGCGGTCGTTTCGGAGACGGCGGGCGGGGGAGGGAGGGCCAGCGGACGGCTGGAGGTGGGCTTGCGGCCGGCGAGCGCCGTCTCCAGGGCGTCGGCGAGGCGCCCGACGTCGGCCAGGGCGATCGTCTCGACCGGGGTGCCCGCGTAGAGCGCCGGGAGTCCGACGTAGCCGACCCGCGTCTTGCCCAGGGGGGACTCTCCGGAGCCGTCCTGTACCGCGTGGTCGGCCGTCTGGAACGGGAAGCCAGACGGCAGGTCGCCCGCGCCGAGCAGGCCGGAGCCGGGGCGGGGGAGGGAGACCGGGACGGCGGACTGGCCGTCCACCTTCCAGCCGAAGCCGACGCTCACCTGGATCGCCTCGTCGAAAGGCCCGGTCTTGCGGACGAGGTATTCGAGACCCTTGCCGTTCAGGAGGTCGAGCGCGGTCCAGGCGAAGACTGTTGTCCCCTTGCCCGGCGACGCGTGGAGGCGCCGGGCTGTCTCGATCAGGGCCGCGCAGGCGCCCTTGAGCCGCGCGGAGGGGGCGGCGATCAACCCGCCCGCCAGGTGGGACGGCCGGCGGATCAGGGCCACGGCGTCGAGCAGCCGGATGCCCATCGCCTGGACCTCGGCGGCGCTCTCGGCGCCCACGTCCACCCAGGCGTCGTCCACGGCGAACGGCTTCTCCGGCGGCCCGGCTGAGCCCTGCATCAGGTGGACGGACGGCAGCACGACGGCGCCCGGCACCCATCCGCGGCTGCCGCCGACGACAATCGTCTGGCCCTGGTGCGCCTGGTCCCAGAGCGCACCGGTCGGGTAGCCGCCGGCCGGCACGAGCCGCAGGTAGCCGTCGTCGAGGATGCGGCTGACCACGTAGCCCGGCTCGCCCATGGGGCAGGTCACGAGCCGCCGCGGCGAGCCGGAGCCGACCGTGACCCGGACGTTGCCGAGCGCGTCGCGCTCGACCGGCAGTCCGGCGAGCCGGTTCGCGACCAGCTCGGCCATGGGTTCCTCGCGGCCGACCACCGACGGCACCTGGAGGAAGGCTTCGACCTCCTGGTCGAGGGTGGAGGCCTGAAGCGGCGGCGCAAGGGCCAGCAGAAGCAGGGCGGCTCGGGGGTTCATGGCGGGAGACTCTAGCAAAGGACCTAAAGGACCCAAAGGACTGCAAGGACGAAAGGATATTCTGTCGTCCTTTGAGTCCTTTGTGTCCTTTAGGTCCCTGGCTGGCTAGAATACCCCCATGACCATCGCCACCCCGCCTTCTCCCACCGCCTCCGCCGGCCCCCGCACCGTCCGCGCTCCGCGCGGGACCGAGATCTCCTGCCGCGGCTGGCAGCAGGAGGCCGCGCTGCGGATGCTCCTGAACAACCTCGACCCCGAGGTCGCCGAGCGGCCTGAGGAGCTGATCGTCTACGGCGGGTCGGGCAAGGCGGCGCGCAACTGGGAGTGCTTCGAGGCGATCGTGGCCACGCTGAAGCGCCTGGGCGACGACGAGACGCTGCTCGTCCAGTCCGGCAAGCCGGTCGCGGTCTTCAAGTCCCACCCGGGCGCGCCCCGGGTGCTCATCGCCAACTCGATGCTCGTGCCCCACTGGGCCACGGCGGACGAGTTCCGCCGCCTCGAAGGGCTCGGCCTCACCGTGTACGGCCAGATGACCGCCGGGTCGTGGATCTACATCGGCACCCAGGGCATCCTCCAGGGCACCTACGAGTGCTTCGCCGAGATCGCCCGCCGCCGGTTCGGGGGCACGCTCGCCGG
>JBEQUE010000105.1:0-8272 GCA_040349255.1 Acidobacteriota bacterium
ACTGCAGCACCCGGCTCTCCTCGTCCACGCCGAGCTGCCGCACCGCCCTCCCGATCAGATGGACGGCCGAGCCGTGCCGCACGAGGACGCCGTTCGGACGCCCGGTCGAGCCCGAGGTGTAGATGACGTAGGCGAGGTTGTCCGGCGAGACCGCAGGCGGAGACAGCGGCTCCGGCTCTCCGCCGGTCTCGGACAGGCCGTCGAGGAGAAGCACCGGCGCGCCGGTCTCCGGAAGGACCGCCAGGAGGTCCTCCTGGACGAGCAGGACGCGCACGCGGGCGTCCTCCAGCATCCAGGCCAGGCGCTCGCGCGGGTGAGACGGATCGAGCGGCAGGTAGGCGCCGCCGGCCCGGAAGACGCCCAGGACCGCGACGATGCGCTTGATCCCCTCGTCGGCGCAGATGCCGACGAGTTCCTCGGGGCCGACGCCCAGCCCGCGCAGCCGATGGGCCAGGCGGTCCGCCTGCGCCGCCAGCTCCCCGTAGGTGAGCCGCCGGTCGCCGAACACGACGGCCTCGCGGTCCGGGACGCGCGCGGCGGTGGCGGCGAACACCCGGTCGAAGGTGGCGGGCTCGAACGCCTCGGCCGTGCCGGCCCACTCCGTGAGGGCCTGGTGGCGCTCGGCCCCGGTGAGGAGCGGCAGGTCCGGGAGTCGGCGGTCCGGATCGGAGACGACCCCCTGGAGCAGGGTGCGCAGGTGACCCGCCATCCGGTCGATCGTGCTGGCGTCGAACAGGTCGGTGCTGTACTCGCAGGAGCCTTCCAGCCCGGACGGGCTCTCCGCCAGCGACAGGAGGAGGTCGAGCTTGGCCGTCCCGCCCTCCAGGGCGAGCGGCTCCAGGGTCAGGCCGGGCAGGCGCAGCTCGCCGGAGGGGGCGTTCTGGAGCGCGAGCACGACCTGGAAGACCGGATGCCGCGCCAGGCTGCGTTCGATCTGCAGCTCGTCCACGAGCCGCTCGAAGGGGAGATCCTGATGTGCGAAGGCGCCGAGGACGGTGCTCCGGGTGCTCTCCAGCAGCTCGGCGAAGGTGGGCTCTCCGATGCCGGGCCGGACCAGCTCGCCGCGCAGGACGACGGTGTTGATGAACAGGCCGATCAGCCCTTCGAGCTCGCGCTGGCCGCGGCCCGCCACGGGCGAGCCGACGAGCACGTCGTCCTGCTGCGTGTAGCGATAGAGCAGCGTCTGCCAGGCGGCGAGGAGGACCATGTAGAGCGTGACGCCGTGCACGCGGGCGAGACCCGAGAGGTCGACGGGCAGGATCACGGGACGGTCCGCGCCGCGGAAGGTCTGCACGGGCGGCCGCGGCCGGTCGGTCGGCAGGTCGATCATGGTGCGGGCGCCGCGCAGGCGCTCCTTCCAGTAGGCGATGTGCGCCTCCAGGACGCCGCCGTCCAGCCAGCGGCGCTGCCACAGCGCGTAGTCCGCGTACTGCACCGGCAGGGGCGCCAGGGACGAGGCGGAGTAGAGCGCTCCCAACTCCTGCACCAGCACGCCGATCGACCAGCCGTCGGCCACGATGTGGTGGAGATTGAAAAAGGCCCGCCAGTCCCGTTCCTCCATCCTCACGAGCAGGGCGCGCAGCAGCGGCCCGGCCTGGAGGTCGAAGGGCCGCAGCGACTCGGTCCGCAGGTGGGCCAGGGATTCGGCCCCGCGCCGCTCCGCGGGGAGGGCCGTCAGGTCGACGACCGGCAGCGGCAGGTCCGCGATCTCGACGATCACCTGGAACGGCCTGCCGTCGGCCTGGTCGAAGGTGGTGCGCAGGACCTCGTGGCGCCGGACGAGCCGCCTGAGGGCCTCGGCCAGGGCCGGGACGTCCAGGTCGCCGGTCATGCGCACGGCCGCGGGCACGCTGTAGAAGGCCGTGCCGGGCTCCAGGCGGTCGAGGAACCAGAGGCGCTCCTGGGCGAAGGAGAGCGGCGGGTACGGGCCGCGCTCCTCCGCCGGCGCGGGCACGATCGGCGGAATGAGCGCGAGGCCCAGCGCTTCTCCCTGGACCTGCTCGATCCGCGCCGCCAGCTCCGCCAGGGTGGGGGCTTCGAAGACGGCGCGCAGCGGCAGCTCGACCTCGAACAGCTCCCGCACCCGCGAGATCATCCGGGTGGCGAGCAGCGAGTGGCCGCCGAGCGCGAAGAAGTCGTCCTCGGCGCCCACGTGGTGGACGCCAAGCAGCTCGGCCCAGGTGCCGGCGAGCATCTCCTCGACCGGGGTGCGCGCCAAGGCAGCCTCGCCCGTCACCCCTTCGGTCTCCTCGGCATTGGGCTCGATGCGGGCGAGCGCCCGGCGGTCCACCTTGCCGTGCGGGTTGAGCGGCAGCGCTTCGAGGAAGACCCAGCCCGACGGCACCATGAAGGACGGCAGGCGCTCGGCAAGCGCCTCGCGCAGGCCGCCCTCCGGCTGGCCGGCCACGTACGCGACGAGCTTCTTGTCGGCTCCGTCTCCCACCGCCAGCACGGCCGCGTCGCGGACGCCGGGGTGCGCGATGAGAGCCGACTCGATCTCGCCCAGCTCGATGCGGAAGCCGCGGAGCTTGACCTGGAAGTCGACCCGGCCCAGGAACTCTAGCAGGCCATCCTCCCGCCAGCGCACCAGGTCGCCGGTGCGGTAGAGCCGGTCCCCCGTGCCCCAGAAGGCGTCCGGCACGAAGCGCTCCGCGGTCAGCTCCGGACGATGGAGATAGCCGCGGGCCAGGCCGTCGCCCCCGATCCACAGCTCCCCCTCGACGCCCGGCGGCGCGAGCTGGAAGTCCTGATCCACCACCGCCACCCGGGTGTTGCCGATCGGCCGGCCGATCGGCAGCGGCGCCTCGACCTCCTCCGGTGAGCGCATCGGGTGGCACGTGGTGAAGACCGTGCTCTCGGTGGGTCCATAGCCGTTGACCATCGTGATGCCCGGAGCCGCTTCGAGCACCCGCGCCACGTGCGGCGGCGAGAGCACGTCGCCGCCCGACATGATGAGCCGCAGCCGGGCCAGGCTCTCGAGCTGGGTCTCGACCATCTGGTGGAACAGGCCGGCGGTGATCCAGGCCGCGGTGACGCCGGAGCGCACCAGGAATCCACCGAGCTCCTCCAGGCTCGGCGTCCCGGCCGGCATGATCGCGAGCGCCGAGCCGTTGAGCAGCGAATAGCCGACCTCCAGCGTGGTGGCGTCGAACGACAGCGGCCCCAGGTGCAGGAACACGTGGTCCGGGCCGAAGTCGGCGAACGTCGAGCTGCGCGCGAGGCGCGCCACGTCGCGGTGCGTGACCGCCACGCCCTTCGGTCGCCCCGTGGAGCCGGAGGTGTACATGACGTAGGCCAGGTTGTCGGGGGAGGGGCGAAGGGACACAAAGGACTGCAGGGGCTGCAGGGACGAAAGGTCTTCCCAGCAGATCACCTTCGCCGAGGTCGAAGGCAGGCGCTCCAGCAGGCTGCGCCGGGTGATGAGGACCGGCGCGGCGGTGTCCTCCAGCATGAAGGCCAGGCGGTCTTCCGGGTAGGCCGGGTCGAGCGGAGCGAAGGCGCCTCCGGCCTTGAGGATCGCCACGATCGCCACGATCGCCTCCGGCGAGCGCTCCAGGCACAGGCCCACGAGCTGATCCGGGCCCACTCCTTCCGCGACCAGGATGGCGGCCAGCGCGTTGGCGCGGGCGCTCAGCTCGGCGTAGGTCATCTCGCCGCCTTCGAACCTCAGGGCCAGCGCCTCCGGCACGCGCCGGACGTGCTCCTCGAACAGGTCGTGGATGCAGGCCTCCCTGGGATACGGGACGCGGGTGTCGTTCCACTCGCCGAGGAGCTGCTCTCTCTCCCGGGCGGTGAGCACGGGCAGCTTGGAGAGGGGCTGCGCCGGATCGGCGAGCACGCCTTCGAGCACGGTCCGGAAGCGCTCCAGGAGGCGGCGGACGGTGGTCTCCTCGAACAGGTCGGCGCTGTACTCCAGGCCGGCGGCGAGTCCGTCCTCCTCCGTCTCGGTCAGGACCATGGCGAGGTCGAACTTGGAGGTGGCGGCGGCGACGTCCAGGCCGGCCAGGGTCAGCCCGGGCAGGCTCGGCGTCTCGCCCGGCGCGTTCTGGAGCGTCAGCACCACCTGGAACAGCGGGTGGTGCGAGAGGCTGCGCGGCACGCCCAGCTCCTCCACCAGCCTCTCGAACGGGACGTCCGGGTGCGCGAAGGCGCCGAGCGCGGCGCTCCGGGCCTGGGCGAGCAGCTCGCCGAAGCCGAGGCGCGGCGACGGCCGGCCGCGCACCACGAGCGAGTTGACGAAGAAGCCGATCAGGTCCTCCAGCTCCGTCCGGTTGCGCCCGGCGATGGCCGTGCCGATCAGCAGGTCGTCGCGGTGCGTGAGCCGGTGGAGCAGCGCCTGGAAGGCGGCGAGGAGGATCATGTAGAGCGTGGCCCCCTCGCGCCGCGCCAGAGCGCGGAGCCCACCGGTGATCCCGGCGGCCCCGGGCAGGACCATCACCACCTGGCCGCCGCGCGAGGTCCGCACGGGCGGACGCGGGCGGTCGGACGGCAGGTCGAGCACGCCGGGCGCCCCGTCCAGGACCTCGCGCCAGTACGCGAGCTGGGCATCCAGGATGCCGCCGCCGAGCCAGCCTCGCTGCCAGACGGCGAAGTCCGCGTACTGGACCGGCAGCTCCTGCAGCGGTTGTCCGCCGGCGCCGGCGTAGAGCGCGGCCATGTCGCGCACGAGCACGCCGAACGACCAGCCGTCGCCCGCGATGTGGTGCAGGTTGGCCAGGCAGGCGTGCTCCCGCTCCTCCAGGCGCACCAGGAAGGCGCGGAACACGGGACCATCGACGAGGTCGAACGGCCGCTCGGCGTCGTCGGCCGCGAGGCGGCGCAGCTCGGTGTCGCGAACAGCGGCCGGGAGGCCCTCCAGGTCGATCACGGGCAGGGCCGCGTCCGCCGTGCCGATCCGCTGGACCGGCCTCCCCATGCCGGCCGGGAAGCTCGTGCGCAGGACCTCGTGGCGCTCCGCGAGGCCGCGGAACGCCGCCGCGAGCGCCGCTACGTCGAGCGGGCCGGACAGGCGCAGAGCGAACGGCAGGTTGTAGGCGGAGCCGCCCGGTTCGAGCTGCTCCAGGAACCAGAGGCGCTCCTGGGCGAAGGAGAGCGGCAGGTCGCCGCCCCGGGGCACGCGGCGGATCGGCGGCGCCACGGCCCCGGTCTGCTCCACCTGGATGCGCCCGGCCAGGCCGGCCAGCGTCGGCGTCTCGAACAGGGCGCGCAGCGGTAGCTCGACGCCAAACGCGTCGCGCAGCCGGGACACGACCCGGGCGCCGAGCAGCGAGTGGCCGCCGAGGTCGAAGAAGCTGTCTCCGGCACCGATCCTCTCGACCCCCAGCAGGTCGGACCAGATGCCGGCCAGGATCTCCTCCTCGGCGGTCCGCGGCGCCGCGAAGACGCCCTCCCGGCGCTCGGGCTCGATCCTCGCCAGCGCTCCGCGATCCACCTTGCCGTTCGGGGTGAGCGGCATCGAGTCGAGGAAGACGACGGCCGACGGCACCATGGGCTCGGGCAGCGACTCGCGCAGGAAGGCGCGCAGGTCCGCCTCGACCGGAGGCGCCACATAGGCCACGAGGCTCTGGCCACAAGCCAGCACGACGGCCTCCCGGACTTCGGGATGGCGGGCCAGTGCGGCCTCGACCTCGCCCAGCTCGATGCGGAAGCCGCGGATCTTCACCTGGTGATCGATCCGGCCGAGGTACTCGATCTCGCCCTCCGGCAGCCGGCGCGCCAGGTCGCCCGTGCGGTACATCCGGGAGCCGTCCTGATCCGGGATGAAGCGCTCCGCCGTCAGGTCGGGCCGACGGAGATAGCCCAGACCTACCTGCACGCCGGCGATGTGTAGCTCGCCAGCCACACCCGTCGGGACCTCGTTGCCGTCGGCGTCGAGGATGTGGATGCGCGTGTTCGCGACCGGGCGGCCGATCGGAATCCGCGTCTCGCCCGGGCGGCAGGCGTGGTAGGTGACGTCCACCGCCGCCTCGGTCGGACCGTAGAGGTTGTGCAGCGCGACACCTTCCGGCAGCCGGTCGAAGAACCGGTCGACGAGATCGGCCGGCAGCGCCTCGCCGCTCGCCAGGACCCGGCGCAGGCTGACGCACTCCTCCACTCCGGGCTGCTCCACGAAGACCTGGAGCATCGACGGCACGAAATGGAGAGTCGTGATTGCCTCGCTCCGGATCGTCTCCACGAGATACACCGGGTCCTGGTGGCCGCCGGGACGCGCCATGACCAGACGCGCACCCACGATCAGCGGCCAGAAGAATTCCCACACCGACACGTCGAAGCTGAACGGCGTCTTCTGGAGCACCCGGTCGTCCGGCGCCAGACCGTACTCCCGCTGCATCCAGAGGATGCGGTTCACGATCCCGCGGTGCGCGTTCAGTGCGCCCTTCGGCCGGCCCGTCGAGCCCGACGTGTAGATCATGTAGGCCGGCTGGTCCGGAATCCGGGGAGCGCCGGTCGGACGCCTCTCAGCCCGCTGCCGGATCTTCGCCGCGTCGAGGAGCACGGAGACGCCGGAGTCCTCGATCATGTAGGCCACCCGCTCCGTCGGATAGCCGGGATCGATCGGCACGTAGGCGCCGCCGGCCTTGAGGATCGCCACCAGACCCACCACCATCTCCAGCGAGCGCTCGACCGAGATCCCGATCAGCTCCGCCGGCAGCTCTGCGGCCAGCTCCGAGGCCCAGTCGTCCAACTCGCGGTAGGTCAGGCTCTCGTTTTCGAAAACTACCGCCACCGCGTCCGGCGTCCTCTCCACCTGCGCCTCGATCAGCTCGTGCAGGCAGACGTCCGGGTATTCGACCCCGGTCCGGTTCCACGCCGCCAGCTCGGCCCGCTCGGCTTCGGTGAGCAGCGGCAGCTCGGACAGCCGCGCGCCCGGCCCGGCCGCCGCGGATTCGAGGAGCGTGCGGAAGTGCCCGATCCACCGCCGGACGGTGGCGCGGTCGAACAGGTCGGCGGCGTAGCCCAGCTCGCCCGCGAGACGGCCGTCGCCCGTCGGCGTCAGCGAGAGCGTGAGGTCGAACTTGGCCGCCAGGTAGGGCGCGGGCGAGACGCTCAGGACCAGGCCGGGCAGGCGCACGTCCGCGGCCGGCGCGTTCTGGAGGATGAACATCACCTGGAAGAGCGGGCTGTAGGCGAGGCTGCGCTCCACGCCGAGCTCGTCGACCAGCCTCTCGAACGGCAGGTCCTGGTGCGCGTAGGCCTCCAGGGACGCCGCGCGCACGCGGGAGAGCAGCTCGCGGAAGCTGCCGGCGCCGGCTGGCCGGCGCAGCACCAGGGTGTTGACGAACAGGCCGACGAGATCCTCGAACTCGGCCCGCGTGCGGTTCGCGATCGGCGTGCCGACGAGCACGTCCTCCTGGCCGGAGAGGCGGCGGAGCAGCTCCTCGAAGACCGAGAGCAGGGCCATGAACGGCGTCGCGCCCTCGCTTCCGGCCAGCCCCCGCAGGGCACCCGCCAGCTCCGCGGAGATCACGACCGGCTCGACCTCGCCGCGCGTCGACTGGACCGCCGGTCGCGGTCGGTCGGTGGGCAGCTCCAGGAGCGCCGGGGCGCCGGAGAGCGCGCCGCGCCAGTGGCGGACCTGCGCCTCCAGAACCTCGCCCCGGAGCGTCTCGCGCTGCCAGGCGACGAAGTCCGCGTAGCGCGCCGGCAGGGCGGGCAGCTCCGGCTCGCGGCCCCGCGAGAGCGTCTCGTAGACGGCGGCGCAGTCGCGGATCAGCACGCCGGTGGACCAGCCGTCGCTCACGATGTGATGCATGTCGAGGAGCAGGGCCCAGTCCCCGTCCGCAAGCCGCGCGAGCCAGGCGCGCAGGAGCGGTCCGGCCTGCAGGTCGAACGGCGTCCGGACCTCGTCCTCCGCGAGCCGCCGGAGCTCCGCCTCCGGATCTCCCGCCGCGCTCAGGTCCACGGTGCGGAGCGCGACCGGGGATTCGGCCGCGACGGTCTGGAAGGGCACGCCGTCGCGCTCGCCGAAGGTGGTGCGCAGCGTGTCGTGGCGGCGCACGACCGCGGCCAGGCTGGCCTCCAGGGCCGGCACGTCGACGTCGCCGCGCAGGCGCACCACGACCGGCAGGTTGTACGCCGCGCTCTCCGGCTCGAGACGGTCGAGGAACCAGAGGCGCTCCTGCGCGAAGGAGAGCGGGTAGAGGTCGGCTCCGGCGCCCCGGGACACGAGCGCCCGCGCGCCCGGCCGCTCCGCCTGGATGCGCCCCGCGAGACCGGCCAGGGTCGGCGCCTCGAAGAGGGCGCGCAGCGGCAGCTCGACGCCGAACGCGTC
>JBEQUE010000138.1:0-22366 GCA_040349255.1 Acidobacteriota bacterium
CCCGGGAGACCGGCCGGCGCCTGCTCGCCGCGGTCAAGGAGCACGGCGGCCGGGCGTCGATGGCGCCGCACGTCGATCAGGTGGCCGTCGAGGAGGAGCCCGGCAGCTTCACGAACTTCCTGGTCGTGATCGCCCTGGTGGGCGCGATCGCGTTCGCGCTCTACGCCTGGACCTGGCGCCTGCGCAACCCGTCCGCCGAAGCGGTCAAGCCCGCGGGCGCGAGCTCCGCGCGGGCCGCGCGCGCCGCGACCGTCGCCCGCGTGGCCCCGCTCGAGCTGGATGCGATCTCGAAGAAGGCCGCCCCGGGCCTCGTCGGTCTCCGCTGCCGGTCCGCCGCCTCGGGCTCCGGCTTCCTCGTGGCCCCGGACCTGGTCCTGACCAGCGCGAGCGCCCTCTGCCCCACGGGCGAGCGGGTGCAGGTCGCGCTCGCGGACGGCCGCGAGATCCGAGGCGAGACCGTGCGGCGCGACGAGAGGCTCGGTCTCGCTCTTCTCCGCATCCCGACAGCCAGCGCCGAGCCCCTGCCGCTCGGCGACGCCTCCACGCTCCGCGCCGGCGACCACGTCGTCGTCTTCGAGGGCGCCGAGCCTCGGCAACCCCGGCAGGGCACCGTGGCCGAGACCGACCGCAGCGTCCTCGGCGTCGGCTTCGTCCGGATCGATCCGGCCCCGGAGACCGACGGCGGACCGATTCTCGACGGTCTCGGCCGCGTGGTGGGCGTCGTCGCGCCGCCGCCGGTCCTCGCCAGTGAGCCGGGCCTCGTGCTGCCGGTCAACTACGTCTACACCGGCAGCCGGCGCCTGACCGAGCCCTCGGCCCGCCTGCGGCCCGACACGGCCGCCTGGAACGACTATCTCGTCCAGGTGGCGGATGCCGACCGCGAGGATGTGCAGCGCTGGGCGCCGCAGCCGGCGCTCCTGGCCCTGGGCACGGTCCCGGGCCGCGGCCGGGTCGCCACCTTCCTGCGCCACGCCGTGGAGCGGCCCGGGCCCGAGACGATGCAGCTCACGGTCCGGACTCCGGAGAACACTCCCACTTGCCAGGTGAGCGCCTACGTGGTGGCCTGGAGCCCGGTGGGCTCCGGAAATCCGGCCCCGGGCTCGCAGTACTTCCGCTGGCTGCGGGCGAACAACCTCCTCCAGGACGCCTACCAGGGCTTCGCCGCGCTCGACCTCTCCGCCTGCCCGCAGCGCGCGTTGCGCGGCGCCGAGATCCTGCTCGACGGCGGCGACGAGCGGGCCGACCGGATCCGGCTCTAGGTCCGGGTGTAGACCGGCGCCAGGTAGACCAGCTCCTCGTCCGGTCCGACCACCGGGATGCGCAGGGCGAGCTGCCAGTAGACGGCGTCCGGGCGCCGGAGGTCGGTGCCCGGCAGGTCCTCGGGGATGTCGAAGGCGATGGCGACCTCCTTCAGGCGGTCGCCGGGCACCGGGAACTCCGCGATCCGGCGGTAGAGCGCCGTGGGCTCGTACGTGGTTTCACCCGATTCGGACCGCACGGGCTCGTCCCGCACGCAGCGCAGCACGGCCAGCACCGGCGCGATCACCTCCGGCGACGGCCGGGCCACGAGCACCCCTTCGAGCCGGTCGCCGGTGTACGCCGGGATGCGGGTCCATCTCACCCTCGGCTTGCGCGTCCAGTAGCCGTACCAGAGCTTGTTGAGCGAGTCGAAGACCACGATCACACCGGCCACGTCCACCAGCAGGATGAGGATCTGCACGATCGGCGGCACCGAGCGGAGCAGGAGGTTGAGCGCCGCGATCCCGACGAGGAGCCCGATCCGGAGCGGTATGTAGTACCGGACCTCCGGCGTGTAGTCGGGCTCCTGGCCCTGGGCGCGCCAGGGGTCCGTCATCCACGGACCTTCCTTCACGCCGTCCTGGCGCGCGGGCTTGAAGCGGGTCGGCACCACCGACCGCGCCGGGATGTAGAGACGCTGGCGTTCGCGGGACTCCTCGCCTGGTTCCATGGCGGGCAATCCTATAGGAGGCAATCCTATAGGAGGAAGCCCGCGGCCTGCGGTATCCTGCGCCGGATTTCGTCCACGCCGAGAAGCATGCCTCCGTTCACGCACCTCGAATTCCATCGCACCGGCATCGGCCTCGTGCCGGCCGAGCCGGGCCAGAACGACTCCGCCATCTACATCGCCCAGGTGCCGGGCAGCGCGAAGCACATGCGCTCGTGCACCTGCGCCGCCAGCCGCGAGACCACCTGCCAGCACCTGCGCGATGTGTCGCAGGCCGTCCTGGAGGTCGAGCGCTTCTGGAAGGGCACGAGCTGGGAGGCCGCCTTCGCCTCGTCCCTCTGGCACCGTCTCGCGCGGCTCCTGTTCGAAGGCAACCCGCAGGCTTCCGCCAAGATGCGCGTGCTGCGCACCGAGGCCGGCACCGTGCGCGTGATCTCGCCCTCCGGCGAGGAGCTGGCCGAATATCTTGAGGGATCGGTCGAAGGCTCGGACGCGCAGCTTCGCTTCCTGGAGCGCACCGGCAAGGTGACCGGCGAGGGCGTCTTCGACCGCGCCGGCCTCCTCGAACGCCTCGCTCTCTTCCAGGCCACGCCGCAGGAGCGCATCCTTCAAAAGGCCGGCATGAAGACCCAGCGCCAGAGCTGGGAGGAGAGCTTCTGGTATCGCCTCGCCTATCACTGCGCCCGCGAGTTGGAGCCGGGCGAGGCCGGCACGTTCCATCCGTCGATCGACGAGTCCACCGGCCGCTTCACCCTCACCTTCCGCCGCGGGGCAGATCCGGTCGTCCGCTTCACGGTGCCGCGCAAGCAGGTGCGCGCCGTCCTGGAGGTCCTGACCGCGGCCTACCCGGACCAGGAGGACCTGCCGCAGCGACCCCTGCCCCTGCGCACGATCTTCCACATCAGCGAGCAGACCGACCTCGACGTCGTCGAGGTGCGGCCGGTGATCCAGGCCCTCCAGAAGACCGGCGAGGAGCGCTTCCTGGAGCTGGCCGAGATCGAGCGCTTCCGCTACGGCAGCCTGATCTGGCTCCGCGACCTGAAGGTCCTGGCCGAGCTCGAGCGCGACGGCAAGGAGCGGAAGTTCCGCTCGCCGGCCCGCGTCCAGCTCCGGCGCAGCCAGGTGCCGGGCTTCCTGGAGAAGCACGCCGACGACCTCGCCGCGGGCACGCTCGTCCTCGACGAGCCGCTGCGCCAGCGCCGCATCTTCAAGACCTTCGACCGCGTCGAGATCGGCGGCGACGCTCCGGACCTGCCCGACCTGGACACTGCCTTGGAGCGGAGCTGGCTGTGGCTCTCCGTCGAGTACGGCTTCGGCAACGAGACCATCTCGCTGCAGCGCCTTCTCCAGGCGCGCCGCGACGGTCTCCCCTACCTGGAGATCGCCAGCGGCTGGATCGACCTCCAGGCGCCGGTCGTCCGCGCCCTGGACGGTCTGATCGAGCGTGCGAACGCCACGGTCTCGGAGGACCGGCTGCGGCTCTCGGTCGCGACGCTGCTGCGCCTCCAGGCCGCGGCCGACGCGCCGGTTCGCCTCACCTCGGGAGAGGCGGAGACCCTCGAACGCCTGCTTCATCTCCGGCCCGCCGAACCGCTCCGCCCTCTGCGCGGCCTCGCCACGGCGCTGCGGCCCTATCAGCTTGCCGGCGCCGAATGGCTCCGGTTCCTGTGCGAGAACCGGCTCGGCGGCCTGCTCTGCGACGACATGGGCCTGGGCAAGACGCTCCAGACCCTCGCCCTTCTGGTCTCGCTCGTCGAGGAAGGCCGGGCCTCCGAGCCCTTCCTGGTGGTCTGCCCGACCAGCGTCCTCCCCCACTGGCGCGACCAGATCAGGAAACACGCGCCGGGCCTCCGGGCGGTGATCCATCACGGGACCCAGCGTCGTCCGCCCAGGGGCCTCAAGGTCGGCGACGTCCTGGTGACCTCTTACGGCGTGCTCCGGCGCGACGCCGAGGAGCTGTCCGCGATCCCCTTCGCCGTCGCGGTGCTCGACGAGGTCCAGCAGGTCAAGAACCGGCAGACCCGCTCCTGGCAGGCCGCCTCCCACCTGGTCGCGGACGTCCGCATCGGCCTGACTGGCACCCCGGTCGAGAACTCGCTGGCCGACCTCAAGGCGCTCTTCGACCTCGTGCTGCCTGACTATCTGGGGTCTGATACCGAGTTCGAGCAGCGCTATATCCGAGATCCCGAGGCCGACGAGGAGGAGCGCCGCCAGGAGTTGCGGCGCGTCCTCTCGCCGTTCATCCTGCGCCGCCTCAAGTCCTCGGTGCTCGACGAGCTGCCGGAGAAGATCGAGGACCTGCGGACCTGCGCGCTCTCGGACGAGCAGGTCCGGCTCTACCGCGACGCGATCGGCGGCCGCGGCGCCGAGCTGGCGCGGCAGATCGAGGAGGCCGGCGACCGGCCGCTGCCCTACATCCACATCTTCGCGCTGCTCAGCCTGCTCAAGCAGATCTGCGGCCACCCGGCGCTCGCGCTGGGGCGTCTCGACCATGCCGACGAGCACGCCTCGGGCAAGTGGGACCTCTTCCGCGAGGTGCTCGGCGAGGCCCTGGAAGGCGGCCAGAAGGTCGTGGTCTTCACCCAGTTCCTGGGCATGATCGAGCTGATGGAGCGCCATCTCCGGAGCCTGGGCGTGGGCTACGCCGTGCTGACCGGCTCCACGGTGGACCGCGGCGGCGCCGTGGACCGGTTCAACCGGGATCCGGACTGCCGGGTGTTCCTGGGCAGCCTGAAGGCCGGCGGAACCGGCATCGACCTCATCGCCGGCTCGGTCGTGATCCACTACGACCGCTGGTGGAACGCGGCCCGCGAGGACCAGGCCACGGACCGCGTCCACCGCCTCGGCCAGAAGCGCGCCGTCCACGTCCTCAAGCTGATCGCCGAGGGCACCCTCGAAGAGAAGATCTCGGCCTTGATCGAACGCAAGCGCCGCCTCATGGACAGCGTCATCCAGGAGGACGACCCCCGGCTCGCGAAGATCTTCACCCGGGACGAGCTGCTGGAGATGCTGCGCGGTCCGGAAGACGACTAGCCGGACAGCGGCTCTCCCAAGCCCCCTTTGCGCACCCTCTCTTGTAGGGCGTCGGCTGTCCCGACGCAAACCGGAGAGGAGGTCTCATGTCCAGATTCTCGTCTCGTCGTCTCACCTGGGGGGTTGCGGTCATTCTCATCCTGACTGCCAGCTCTCTCGCCCTGGCCGACCCAGGCACCGTGCGCAAGGGGATCGATGCCTGGTCCACGGTCGAGGGGCAGACCCACACCAGCTTCGCCAAGGACCCGATCCCCGCAGGCTTTTTCTGCGAACAGTCGAAGGTCTTCAACGGCACGGTCGAGCTGAAGGGCGTGCCCCTGGCGACCCGGCCCGCGCAGGCCATGGGCCCGATCGACACGGTGGTCAGCCGCCTGGACGACGCCGTGTTCGATGAAAAGGGCGTCGCGACGACCCGCATCCGGCTGACGGCTCTCTCGCTGGCGAGCGTGAAGCCGGTCCAGACCGAGTGCGGCGCCTTCGACGTGAAGGTCTCCCTGGCCGGCGACCAGCCGACGACCACCATGCGCATCGTGCGCACGGAGGAGCGCGGCGGCCGGTACGAGGCCCCTCTGGCCCTCAACGTCCGGCTGGTCTTCACGCCGGTCCAGGGCAACCGCAACCCCAGCCGCGAGCTGGTTCATCGCATCGACCTCGGCCCGGGCACCTCGTCCATCTGGACCTACGCCGCGAAGCCGCGGTACGACGGCCTCATGTGGATCGACACGAACGGCGACGGCAAGCCGGACACCCAGGTCCGTGGCAACTCCAACTTCCTCGCCGGCGTGGCCCCGGTCCCCGCGGCGCGCCTCGCCTCGTGGGACGCCAATGCCGGCCCGTCCTCTCCGGTCCCGACCTGCCCGCCGGGGCTGTGTCTCTACCAGTCCTGCCACTGCAACCCCAGCGAGGACACCTGGGACCCGTACGAGAAGAAGGACGGCTGCAGCGACGACCATCTCCACTGCGTGTGGGTCTGCGTGAACCCCTCGACCGCTCCCTCGGGCGCCGGCCTGATGATGTGCACGGACGTCGCCGAGCCCATGCCGATCCAGCCGCCGGGCTGATCGGTCCTCCGGTTCGCGGCGGGTGCTCCGGCACCCGCCGCAACCCTCCCTCGCCGCCTGGCGGGTATACTTGGGAACCGATGACCCGGGACGAACGCCTGCGATCGCTCGACGTCTTCCGGGGCGTCACGATCGCGGCCATGATCCTGGTGAACGACGCCGGGGACTGGGACAGGACCTATACCCCGCTCCTCCACGCCGAATGGCACGGCTGGACGCTCACCGATCTCGTCTTTCCCTTCTTCCTCTTCGCGGTCGGCATCGCCATCCCCTACGCCTTCGCCGGGCGTCTGGAGCGGTCCGGCGGCGACCGCGGGCCGCTCCACCGGCAGATCGCGCGGCGGACCGTCCTCCTTTTCGCGCTCGGCCTGTTCCTGAGCTGGTTCCCGTTCTACAACGTGGACTGGCCGGCCGCCCGCATCCCCGGCGTCCTGCAGCGCATCGCCGTGGTCTATCTCGTGGCCGCGCTCGCCTGGCTCCATCTCGGACCGCGGTCGCGCGCAGTCCTGGCGCTCGCGCTGCTCGCCGGCTACTGGCTGGCGATGGTTCTGATCCCGGTGCCCGGGCACGGCCCTGGAGACCTGAGCCCGGATGGCAACCTCGCCGCCTGGGTCGATCACCAGGTCCTGGGCCGCCACACCTGGCGGAGGGCGCCGGGGCCCGGAGATCCGGAGGGGATCCTCAGCACCGTGCCGGCCATCGCCTCGGCCCTCCTCGGCCTGTTCGCGGGCGACTGGCTGAGGTCGCCGCGCGCTCCTCGCGTGAAGCTCCGGGGCCTGCTGCTCTGGGGGTGCATCCTCACCGCCGCCGGGCTTGCCCTCCACCCCTGGTTCCCGATCAACAAGAACCTCTGGACGAGCACCTACGTCCTCTTCACCGGCGGCTTCGCGCTGCTCCTCCTCGCGGCGATCTATTTCTGGTTTGACATGAAGCGCCACGACGCCTGGGCGCCGCCCTTCCTGGTCTTCGGCACCAACGCGATCGTCGCCTTCTTCGGCAGCACGCTGATGGCCAAGCTCCTCTACCTGATCCGCTGGCCGGACGCGGAAGGCGGAACGGTGACCCTGCAGCAGTGGCTCTACCGCCACCTGTTCGCCTCCTGGCTGCCCGACTACACCGCCTCGCTCGCCTGGGCCCTGGCGTTCGTCGCGCTCTGGTGGTGCCTGACAAGCCTCCTGTACAGGCGGCGGATCTTCATCCGGATCTAGCGAATTCCCCGGCCAGCTCCCGCGTGAGGAGCCCGGCGGAGATCTCCTTGCAGCCGGTCGCGTTCTGCCCGGCCCACAGCTCGACGGCGAGCAGGCGGGAGGTCGACGGTACCCATCCGGAGTCATATTTGCCTCTTTCCAGGGTTCGTGCGATGCGACCTGACAGAGATTCAGCCCGCCGAATACCGCGCCGATGCCGTCGTCCTCCTCCTCGATGGCGAGCTCTCGGTTCGGGTCGTCATCGTTGAGGTCCAACTCGCGGCTGATTCCAGGAAGCGAATGACCTGGCCGGTCTACGTCACCGTCTCCCGCGCACTCCACGGTTGCCAGGCGGCTCTCCTCGTCGTCGCTCCAGACTCGGTCGTGGCCGGATGGTGCTCGGAGCCCATCGAGACCGATATCAGAGCGATTTCGCGAAGAAATACGTCGCACAGGGACGGGCTGAAGGCATCAGCCAGGGCCTCACCCAAGGGCTCACTCAGGGCCTCACTCAAGGGCTCACCCAGGGACGTACCGAGGAGGCGGCACGCAATCTGCTGGCCGTTCTTCGAGCTCGCGGCATCGTGGTGCCGGACGTAGTCCGCGAACGGATCCTGGCCCAGAAAGACCCGGAACGCCTCGAACGCTGGCTGGAGAAGGCCGCTGTGGCCTCCTCGGTCGCCTCAGTCCTCGACGAGCCGAACTGAGTCGGCCTCCGCGGCGCGGAGGTCGAAGAAGCAGAACCGGCCGCGGGGGTCGGGACCGGCGGGCTGGATCTCCAGCGCGCGCCGGAAGATCGGCCCTCCATGCACGAAGGTGTGGAACTCCCCGTTCTCGCCGCAGGGGTCGATGGCCGAGGGGAGGTCCCGCAGCAGGGCCTCGTCGTACCGCCGGCCGGCGAACGAGGGATCGAGCCGGTCCGTGTCCACGCAGACCACGGTGGCCTCGAAGCCGAGCGCCAGGATCTCGCGGGCCAGTTCTGTCGTAGGCCGGCCCCAGAGCGGGAAGACGGCCTCCATGCCCAAGCCGGCCATCTGCCGCTCCCTGTACTCACGGATGGACTGGAGATGGATGTCGCCGAAGGCCACGCACCGGATCCCCTGCTGCCGCGCTCCTTCGAGCGCCGACGCCATGGCCGCCTCGTACTCCACGTTCGCGGCGCCTTCGCGCAAAGGGACCGGGTGAAGGGCGAGCCCCGCCAGGTCCGCCTGGCGCTCGATCAGCTCCCGGCGCACCCGGTGGCCGCCGCTGCGGCCTTCCGGCGTGAACGTGGTGAGCAGCCCCACCGGCTCCATCTCGCCGGCCCGCCGAAGCTCGTGGAGCAGCAGGGAGCAGTCCTTCCCACCGCTCCACGAGATCAGGACCGGTTCCATCAGGCCCCGCGCCGCGCGAACTTGAGGTGCGTAACGCCCGGCGCGGCGACCGTCCGCACGAGCTCGAGGCCGTGCAGGTCGTCGACGCCGTCGAACAGCCGCTCGCCACTGCCGAGAAGCGTCGGCGCCAGGCTGATCTCCATCTCGTCCACGAGCCCCGCGGCGAGATACTGCTGCGCCGCCTTCGCTCCGCCGGCGAGCGCGACGTCCTTTCCTCCGGCAGCCCGCCGCGCCAGGTTGAGCGCGGTCTCGATGCCCTCGGTGACGAAGTTGAAGGTCGTTCCGCCTTCCATCGCGAGGGGCTCGCGGGCGTGGTGGGTGAGCACGAAGACCGGGTGCTGGAACGGCGGGTTGGTCCCCCACCAACCGTTCCACGGATCGCGGGCATCCCACGGCCCGGGATGGCCTCCGAACATGTTGCGCCCCATCACCGTAGCGCCGATGTTGTGGAGAGACTCCTCGACGACCGGCGTGCTCTCGTTGACCTCTCCGCCCTCGAGGCCGTGCACCGCCCGCCAGGCCGTGAGCGGAAACACCCACTCGTGCAGGCGCATGCCGCCAATCCCGAGCGGGTTGTCCACGCTCTGATCGGGACCGGCGACGAACCCGTCGAGCGACATGGAGATCCTGAACCGTAGCTTGGACACGGCGTCCTCCCTTGGACCGCATGACTATACCGTCGAGCGAACCGGACTGTCACGGAAGCGAATGGCAGCCCTTGTCCGGGTGTAGTTCCTGAGACAGTGTGCGGGTCGTCACACGCCGAGGAACTCGTTCAGCCGCTTTGCCACGAGCACGCGGCGCTGGTGGAGGAATGGGTTCCTCGGCGCTGATCTGGCGATTGGTTCTTCCGGCAATGAAACTCAGGTTCGCGATGTCATTCGCCTCGCGGCCGGTATAGCTTGCCTTGAGCAAAGCCTTCGGAAAGATGTGATGGAACTGGAGCTTGTGTTGGACCCCGGAGTGGTCGAGGGCGATCGCGACCTGCGACCGCCAGTCCCTGGCTCCCGCTGCGCGGAATGCCAGGAACATCGTCTTGAAAAGCGCACTGCGTTGGTTCCTGCCTTCCAGTTCCTCGGGAGCGATGTCGAGCCGGCCCACCTGTTGCCGGAGGCGGTCGACGAGATCTTGGACGCCTCCGCTACGGAGAGTCGCGAGATCCTGGTCGAGAATCGTCTCACTGGATCCGCGCGAGTAGCGCCCCTTGGCGTTTGCGACCAGCGCCCAATGGCGCAGGCGGTCTGACTCCTCCGCGGACAAGGCGTAATCCCGCTTGTGGCCGTAATAGGCGAGAGTGATCAGAATGAACGGCGAGGAAAGGAGCGCGGGGCTGTCGATGGCTGCGTTGTTTTTCAGGAAGTTGACCGCGAACTCCATACCCCGACAACTCTCCTTCCACCCGGACTGCAGAGCGGCGAGCCGAATGTTACTGACGGTGAGGAAACGCGACTGCCCGGTCGCGAAGACGACGAGGTTCTTGAGATACAAACCCAGGTCCAGATCGAATCCAGCCTTCTGGCACTGCTGCTGGAAGCTCTCGAAGACCTGAAGCGAGTTGCGCCATTTCGCGGTGACCTGTGCGAGCGCCAGGTCCGAGCTGCGCAGTTTCGCCCCCAGCGAGTTGACGCGGACAAAGATCTCCGTGACCTCGTCATAGGTGAGGCGGCGCTCAAGCACATCCATCCGATAGACGTACTTGCGGATGCCCCTCAGCCGTGCGAGCCGCTGACTGTATCGTTCGTAGTTGGGATCGTCGAACCCCGTAATTCCCGCCCTCTTTAAGAACGCTGCATCATTGTCGCTCTTGAAAACCTCCGTGACCTTCACCCACTGTGGCAGTTGTGCCAGCTTGCGGGTGGCGACCACGAAAGTCATACGGTTGAAGCGGCTCAGCAACTCGTCCTCGCTGGAATCTGCCTCATCCTCGATCCGGTCGGCGTCCTCGTCGTCGCTGCCGTCTTCCTCCACCTCGGTCACGACGGCGAGTTGATCAGGATGGTCAAGGTTGAAGAGCAGCTCGATGGGTCTGTTGCGGCCCCGTACCTTGACCGATTCACCGCGGATCACCGCCGAGAGCGACGTGAGGCGCTGCTGCCCGTCGAGCAGGAGTCTCGTGTTCTGATAAGGGCTTGCCTTTTGGGTGACGCCCATCTCCTGTAGCGGCACTTCTTCGTCGGTTTCCCATAGGAGAATCGCCGCGTAGCCGAGGCGCTCGTAGAGGGCCCCGCGTGCCGGTGGCGGCGAGCCGGGGCGCGAGCGCCAGGATTGCGTCTTGATCCTGGAATGTTGCGGGCCTGATGGTCATCCAAGAGATCCTGCTCGGGTTGAAATCGGACAGGGATCGGTCCAATCCCCGTCCGTTTCGTCTCGCATCGGACAGGGATCGGTTCGTTCCCTGTCCGTTTCGTCTCGCATCGGACGGGGATCGGTTCGTTCCCTGTCCGTTTTGTTTCGCATCGGACAGGGATCGGTCCGTTCCCCGTCCGTTTTGCCGCGCATCGGACAGGGATCGGTTCGTTCCCTGTCCGTTTTGCCGCGCATCGGACGGGGAACGAATCGATCCCTGTCCGATTCAATCCTCCCCGATGTCCTCGTTCCAGATTTCCGGGTGCGCGGCGATGAAGTCGGCCAGCAGGCGGATGCATTCCTCCGATTGGAGGTCGATCACGTTGACGCCGTTCTCGCGCAGCCAGTCGAGGCCGCCGGCGAAGTTCACCGACTCGCCGACCACCACGGTGCCGATGCCGAATTGCCGCACCAAGCCGCTGCAGTACCAGCAGGGCGCCAGCGTGGTCACCATGATCGTGTTCCGGTAGCTGCGCTGCCGGCCGGCCTTGCGGAAGGCGTCGGTCTCGCCGTGGACCGAGGGGTCGCCTTCCTGGACGCGCCGGTTGTGGCCGCGGCCCAGGAGACGGCCGTCGCCGTCGAAGAGAGCGGCCCCGATCGGGATGCCGCCCTCGGAGAGACCCTGGCGCGCTTCCTCGATCGCCACGGCCAGAAGGGCTTGATAGTCAGGCGTATTGACGGGCGTGCTCACGCCCCTCAGTCTACCGGATTCTCATCTTGAGAAACTTGTAGCAGGCGTGGCTGATCTCCGGCGGCGCCTCGCCCTGGTACGGTCCGCGCACGATCGTCCCGTTGGTGACCACCTCGAACGGCACCGAGGCGTTGTCGAAGTGCCGGACCAGAAGCACGATGCCCGCCGGGGTCGAGGTCGTGCAGGTGCCGTAGGGCCGGGTGACGGTCTCGGTCCGGTGCGCCGCGCCCCAGTTGACGGTGATCGAGGTGCTCGTGTTCGCTCCCGAGGCGCGCGCGAAGTTCACCACCGCGAAGATGTCCCCCGACTGCGGCGGCGGCGTGAAGCGGGCCGTGGCGGACCAGGCCGCGAGGCTCGTCAAGACGAGAATAGCCACGACCAGGATGGCTGAAAGTCCGTATCTGCGCATCTCCTGCCTCCTCCCGTTGCTGCTCCGAGGGAGGTTCTAACCCTCGGAGCTTCGTGATGTCCCTTCGTCTTGCAAAAGACGCGCAAGGACCAGGAGGAGGACGACGACGGCTGTGCCGAGCGCTCCCCAGAAGACGCCCCGCGGCACCCGGGTTCCGTCCGTAACCTCGCCCGGCGACGGCTCGCGGCCGAGCCGGGCCTCGCGGGCGCGGGCCGGATCGAGTTGCGACGCGACCAGGGAGAGGTCGTAGCGCGGCGCCCGCAGACCCTTCCGGCCGTAGAGCAGGCGCACGCCGTCTCCTCCCGGGTGGAAGAAGCGGAGCCGCCGGGTCGGGACTTCCAGGCGCAGCCGGCCGAGCTTCAGGGGCGCGTTGTCGCCCTCGTCGAGCAGCAGATCCACGGTCGCGCCGGAGCCGTTCGGGAGATCGAGCGCGAGCGGCGGCGTCGGAGAGCGACGGTCGGTGTGGCGCCAGACCCCGGGCGAGGATCTCCATCTCGGCTCTCCCCGCCTCGAGCGCGGCCCCTCCAACTCGACCGGCCGCTCGAAGACTCCGGCCGGGGTCTCGATCAGGAGGCGCGAGGCGGGCAGGTTCGGGTAGGGCAGGCGGAGGCGGTACCGGGAGCGCCAACGCGGCTCGCCGCCGACGCGCTCGGGCTCCGGCAGGTCGAGGCGCAAGGGCTTCGGCGCCTCTTCCAGCAGGTAGGGGATCTGCCGGCCTTTCAGGTCCGCGAGCCGGAGGTCGTCGAGCGAGCTGTGCGCGAGGACGGCGGCGTCCAGGGTCAGCGTGACCTGGCCCGGCGGACCCGGCAGGACCTTGCGCTCGTAGCGGAACTCCCCGATCTCCAGAGGCGCTCCGGCCTCCCCCACGTCCATCTGGGCAGGCACGGGCGCGGCGAGGAGCAGGACCAGAAAGGCCGCTCGCCTCATGGGTGAGGCTCCTCCGGGGCACGGACCAGGACGAAGCGCTGGATGAGCACCGCCACCGCGGCGAGGCAGATCGCCAGGCCCACGAAGCTCGCCACGCGGTAGAGGCCGCCGAGCGAGGCGAGGTCGAAGAGGAAGCCCTTGAGCACGGTCCCCAGGAGAAGCGCGATGGCCGCGATCCGCGTCTCCCGGCTGCGCGACGCGATGCCGGTCACCAGGAGCGCCAGCGCGAAGATCCCCCAGCCCAGCGTGTAGGCCAATCCCTCGGCCAGCCCGGCCTGGCCGGAGAGGAAGCTGAAGGTGAGGGTCGGCCCGGTCGAGAACCAGTCCGCGATCTCGATGTTGAGCAGCAGGAACAGGAGGAGCCCGGCAGCGGCGTTCGTCAGCGCGGAGACTCTCGGCAGACCCAGGCTCAGCCGGTCGTCCGTGCGGCCCAGGAAACGGCCCGCGACGAGCAGCGCCCCGGCCGCGACCAGATAGGTATAGAGATACCAGTTCCAGACCGGCACGTCGGCGCGCGGGTGGTAGGTGAGGACCGCCGGATTGAGCGACAGCCGCGCGAACACGGCGGCGGCGAGGCCGAAGGTCCACCAGAGCAGGCCGCGGTGCGGGATGCGGCCATGGAGCCAGGCCAGGGCCGCGGCGAGGAGCGCCCAGCCGATCGTGATCCACTGCTTTTCGAGCTGGAGCGGGATGGCGACGGTCACGAACGCGAGCACGGCGCCGGCCATGAGCGCGAGCCGGCCCGGATCGCGCTCCCCCGCCGGCTCCAGGGTCAGGAGCCGGCGCAGGAGGACCGCCAGCACCGCCGCCTGGAGGACCGGGACGAGGCCGATGACGTCGCCGAAGCCGAGCTGGCGCAGGTCGTCCAGGGTGAGGAGGAAGAACGCGACGCTCGCCAGGACCGCTCCCAGCCAGGGCTCGCGCAGCCGCTTCGCCCGGTCTATCTGGACCATCGCCAACAGCATCGGGTAGGCCAGATAGAGGACGAGCAGGACCGCGGCGAAGATCACGCGCCCGAAGCCTTCCTCGAGGGAGGCTGCCAGGAAGGACGTGAGCACGGAGGCCGGCCCCAGCCAGGCCGGGCCGTAGCGCGTGGCGAGGAAGAGCAGGCCGGCGACGAAGGCGGCCTGGAGCGTCAGGGCGAGCCCGAGAGACGGCCGGTCGACGGGGAAGGACGCCAGCATCCCGATCACCTGGGCGGCGACCAGGCTCACGGCCGCGCCCTTCACGCAGCTCCGGACGAGATCCCCTTCCTGACCTTCCCGGCTGCGGGCGGCGCCGATCCAGGCGAGGCCGAAGGCGGCGAGGACGGCGGCCGAGACCAGGGCCACGGACGGCCACGGCCCGGTGGTCCCCGACACGATCGCCCAGAGGGCCACGACGAGCTGCGATCCGGTCAGGGCGGCGGCGTGGAGCTCGCCGCGGCGCAGGAGGAGCGCGGTCACGCCGGCTCCGAGCGTCAGCACGGCGAGCACGCCGAGCACCGGCCACGGCGGGATGGAGAGCGCAGGCTGGACCGCCACGAAGAGGAGGAAGAGATGGCCGATCAGGGCGAGGTAGACGCCCTGGCCGCCGGGCCCGCCCTTCTCCCGCATCGCGGTCCACGACCCGCCGGCGAGGGTGACCACGGAGAACAGCGCCACCAGGAGGAGCGCCGGGACGATGCGCGCGTCGAGCGGCACGGTGAGCCACCAGAAGGCGATCAGGACCCAGGAGAGGAAGATGCCGAAGCGGTTGAGCGCCGGCTGGCCGTCCTCCCGCGCCTCCAGGAAGAGGCCGGCGTTGAGCAGGACGAGGAGGAACGCCAGGCCCCAGACGGCCGAGGCCGCGACCGCGCCGAGCGAGAGGAAGCCGAGCAGGGCCAGGCCGGCCAGGAGAATGACGGAGCTGGCTCCCTGGGGCTGCAGCGTCCGGCCGAGCCTCCGGGCGGCCAGGGGCACGCCCAGGTAGAAGAGACCGAAGACGGTGTAGAGCGCGAGTCCCGGCAGCAGGGTCTCGGGCGTGAGATGCCGGCCGGACCACACCGCCTCGGCGGCGATCGCGAAGAAGGCCGCGCAGAAGTGGATCCAGCCCGAGCGGTAGACCAGGGCGAAGACCGCGCAGGCCAGGAGGAGCAGGAAGAGGACGCCGAAGATCAGCCCCGGCGCGGCCGCGGCCGGTTCCAGCAGGAGCAGGGCCGGGAACGCGCCGAGCAGGAGAGGCGCCGCAAAGGCGCTGTCCGCGCCGGGCAGCCGGCCTCCCATCCGGTCCGAGATCCAGGGCGCGGCCAGATAGAGCAGCACCTCGGCGGAGAGGAACGCGAGCACCGCCGGCCAGGCTTCGGAGCGGTAGGACGCGCTCAGCCAGAGCGTCCAGACGACGAGCGTGGCCGCCGCTCCGGCGACGTGGAGGGACACGGATCCGCGCACGGAGGAGAACACGGCCAGCCCCGCTCCCAGGAGGATCAGGTAGCCGAAGAGCAGCCCGTAGTGCTCGCCGAAGCTCGGCGCGGCCGCGAGATAGACGGCCAGAAGGAGCGGGAGGCCGGCGCTGATCGCTGCCACCTGCCAGAAGCCCTCGTTCTCCCCGGACCGCGCCAGGAGCGGGGCGATCAGCAGCAGGGCCGGGAAGACCAGGAAGATGCCCATGGCGAGCGGGATGCGCTCGGGATCGAGGAAGCGCCAGACCCAGCCCCACTGGTAGAGGACGGTAAAGCCCAGGGCGAGGCGGATGAGGATCGTCCAGCGGCGCCGGAGCGAGACCCAGGCGAGGCCGGCGTTCAAGAGGAGCAGATAGCCGAAGAGGGCGAGCGGCCGGTCCTCGCCGGTCGAGAGCAGCGCCGGAGTGGCGAAGCCGCCGAGCAGGCCGAGCACGGCGATGAACGGCGAGTCGCGGCGGATCGCGAGGCCCACGGCCACCGCCGCCACCAGCGCCATCAGGAGGAAGGCCGCGGCGGCCGGCAGCAGGTTCCAGAGCGCGTGGGAGGCGAAGAAGGTCGAAAACAGGATGGCGATGCCCGCTGCGTCCAGGGCGTTGGCCGTGACCGCGTAGCGCCGCGCCACCTTGAGCTCGCAGGCGACGAGGAGGCCGGCGCCGGTGAGGATGCCGATCGCCATCCGCACGGGCGCGCCGAGCCAGCCGTGCTGGATCGAGTAGCGCAGGAAGAGGATGGCCGCGATGGCGATCATGATGCCGGCCATCCAGGAGAACAGGCGGACGCCGATCAGGCCCTCCCAGTCGAAGGCCGGCTTGGGAGGCTGCGGCGATATGGGCGATATCGGCGCGATCACAGTCTCCCGGGCCATGGCCGGGACCGGCGGCGGAAACGCCGGCGCCGGCCGGACCGGGGGTGCCGGAGAGGGTGGCGGCGGAGCGGGCGCGACCGGTTCCGGGACAGGCGCGGGAGCCGGGGTCGGCTCGGGCTCCGGGACCGGAGGAGGCGGTGGTGGTGGCGGAGGCTCGGGAGCCGGCTCGGGAACCGGGGCGTGCAGCTCCTTCCTCAGTTGGGCGAGGCGCTCCAGCAGGCGGTCGAGGCCGCGCTGCTGCTCCCCCATCTGGCGCTCCAGCGCCAGGATGCGGTCCCGATGCTGGGTGTCGCGGATGACCAGCCAGATCAGGCCGATCGCCAGTATCCAGGAGACGCATTCCATGCTCGGGGGAGACCCTCCGAGCGGCATCTTAGCAGGGCGCTCAGTCCGTCCGCAGCAGCCGCGCCCCCAGGCCCGCGAACAGCACCGCGAACCCGAGCAGCGCTGCCGAAGGCAGCAGCACCGCCTCCACGCCGCGCCCGAAGGAGATCAGGGCGTGCAGCGCGTCCATGGCCCAAGGGGTCGGCAGCACGTGGACGGCGTTCCACAGCCAGCGCGGCATGACCTCGCTCGGCCACCAGCAGCCGCCGAGCGCGCCCAGCACCATGCCCGTGATCCAGCCCACGGTCGAGGCCTGCTCCGGCGTGCTGAGCACCGCGCCGAGGAACAGCGAAAGCCCGGCCGCCGCCGCGGCGTAGCAGGTGAGCACGAGCGCCAGCCCGGCCGGCGAATGGCCCCAGGACAGCCCGAAGAGGAGCCGGCCGGCCAGCAGATAGATCGCGATCTGCACGCCGGCCATGAGCATCCGCCCCGCCAGCTTGCCGGCGAAGATCCGGCCGCGCCCGAGAGGCAGCGTGGCCTGGCGGCGGATCATCCCCTGGCGCTTCTCCACTGTCAGGAAAACGCCGCCGTAGATGTTCGTCATCATCAGCACGAAGAAGGTCAGGATGCCGGGCACGCTCTGGGCGAACCCGGTCGGCACGGCCTGGCCCTTCCCCACCGTGGAGACGGCGACCTTCACCCGCGACGGCCGGCGCGCCAGGGCGTCGTAGGCAGCTTGAGGCGGTTCCGGGCCCAACTCGCTCAACCGGCCCAGCACGCGGACGATCGCCCGCACCGTGTTCACCTGCGCGGCGAGGCTGAACTCGGCATTGCTTCCGGGCTGCTGGACCAAGCGCAGCTCCTGCTGCCGTCCGGCGAGCACGCTTTCGGTAAAGCCAGCCGGGATGACCAGGGTGCGGGCCGGCGGCTCTTCGCCGGCCTTGACGATCTTCAGGTCCACCCGGTCGTCGGCCAGCTCGGCCACCAGCGCCCTGGCCAGCCAGCCGCCGTCCTGATCGTCGATGCCCAGCGAGACCTTCTGCGGCGCCCGCCTCCCGGTCTGCCCGAAGACCCACATCATGGCGACCGGCAGCAGGAGCATCCAGATGAAGGCGGCCTTGTGCCGCCAGGTGAGGCGGAGGTCGTTCAGGGCCAGCAGGCCGACCTGCCGGATCCCGCTGACACCGCTCATGCCACCCCCCTGAGCATCCGGCGCCGCAGGAGCGCGCCGCCGAGGACCAGCAGGGCGAGCCCGCCGCCGGCCAGGATGCCGACGTTCGGCAGGACGTCGCGCAGGCCTCCTCCCCCCAACAGCGCCTTGTAGCCCTCCGTCCCCCAGTAGAAGAGGGAGAACGGCGACACCGCGCGCAGGGCCGCCGGCAGGCTGTCGAGCGGCAGGAAGCTGCCGCCGGAGAACGCCAGCACCAGATAGAGCACGCTGCCGATCGTCGAGCCCTGCCGGTCGTCTCTCGCCAGGCCGTAGACGGCCGAGGCGACTCCGGTCACCGCCAGCACCAGGGCGAGCGAGAGGAGGAGGAAACCGGAGGGGTCCACGGCCCGGCCGCCGACGATCCCGGCCACGGCGGCGAGGACCAGGAGCGCGACGAGCCCGACGACCGCCGCGGTCACGGCTTTGGCGGCGACCACGGTGCCGGTCCCGACCGGACCGGCCAGGAGCCGGCGCAGGGTGCCCTTCGTCCTCTCCGTCAGCAGGTCGCGCATGACCTGGTCGCCCAGGGTGAAGAGCGCGAACACGGCCACGCCGGGCAGCACGAAGAGGAAGATCGACGTGGTGGGCGAGGCGCCGGCCATCTTCGGCCCGTCTTCGGCCTTCTCCAACTGCACCGAGGTCAGCTTGATGGCCGGCGGGAAGAGATAGCGGCTGGAGCGGCCGACCCACTGGTTGAGGGCCACCGACACGACCGCCACCTGCTGGTCGGACGGCCCCTGGTCGGCCTGGAGGAGCGGGGTCAGGCCCTTGAGCGGACCCTCCAGCGTGTAGGACGCCGAGGACAGGCCGTCGGCGATCACGTCGGTCACCTGCCCGGCCACCTCGGGGAGGATCGACTGCGACGGGTTGCGCACCAGCTCCAGGGTGACGGTCCGGCCGTCGAGGAGCGCGTCCGTGAGGCCTTCCGGGATGCGGAGGATGGCCGAGAAGCCGTCCTTCTCCAGGCGCTGGAGCGCGTCGGGACCGGCCTTCTCGACCTCGAAGTAGGGCGCGGCCTCGGGACGCGAGAAGGCCGATGAGATCAGCGTGCCGGCGAGGCCGTCGTCCCGGTCGTCGAGCAGCAGCCGGACCTTCGGCGGCTTGGTGTCGCGCGCGCCGAAGGCGAGCGCGATGATCCCGGAGAGGATCAACGGGAAGGCGAGGATGACCAGGGTCGAGAGCGGCGACCGCACCCTCCGCTGGAGGTCCTTGCGGACCAGGAGGACGACCTGCCGGCCGTTCAATCCCGCAGCTCCCGGCCGGTCAGCTTGAGGAACAGGCGGTTGAGGCTCGGCGGCAGCACGACCACCTCGTCCTCGCCGACCTGCTCCTTGAGCTCGGCGAGGGTGCCTTCGGCCAGGAGCTTCCCGTGGTCGAGGATGCCGATGCGGTCGCAGAGCTGCTCGGCCTCTTCGAGGTAGTGGGTGGTGTACAGCACGGCGGCCCCGGCGTCGGCCACCCGGCGCACGACGTCCAGGATGTTGGCGCGGGCCTGGGGGTCGATGCCGACCGTGGGCTCGTCGAGCAGGATGACCTTCGGCCGGTGGACGAGGCCGAGGCTCAGGTTCAGCCGCCTCTTCATGCCGCCCGAGAAGCGCTCGACCGGCTCCCGGGAGCGGCCGGAGAGGCCCACCTCGTCCAGGGCGCGGCCGACGGCCTGGTCGAGCGCGGTCCCGGTCAGCCCATAGAGGCCGGCCCAGAGGCGGAGGTTCTCGCGCGCGGTCAGCTCCTCGTAGACCGCGACCTCCTGCGGCACGATGCCGAGCCCGCGCTTGACCCCGACCGGGTCCTCGGCGATGTCGATGCCGTCCAGGGTGATGCGCCCGGAGTCCGGCCCGAGCAGGCCGGCGAGCATGGAGAAGGTGGTGGTCTTGCCGGCGCCGTTCGGGCCGAGCAGGCCGTAGATCTCCCCGGAGCGCACCTCGAACGACACGCCGTCCACGGCCCGGATCTCGCCGAACCGCTTGACCAGCCCCTCGACGCGGATCATTTTGGCCTCGACATGCGTCTTGTACGTCAGAGACCCGCCGAAGTTCGGAGACGGCGGGATCGATGGGATAATAGGAGGAGCGAGGGGGGTGAAACAGAATGACCGGCTCCCTCGTTGTATGGGTTGAGGAATGAAGCCTCTCATGTCGCCGATCTACCCGGATGTCCACATCTCCCTGCGGAGCCGGAACCGCTTTGCCCTGGTGAGCGCGATCCGGTACGGCCTCCGCCGCGCCGGCAAGCCGCACGCCGACATCGAGCGCTTCAGCCAGGAGGCCCTCTCCACCCAGGACCCCCACCGCCTCGAAGAGCTCTGCCAGAGGTGGGTGCTGCTCGACAAGCCCGGGTAGGGCCCCCCACCCCTATCTCAGCCTTCTTGCCTCACCGAGCAACGCCTCGGCCCGGCGGCGCGTCTCCGGGTCGGCGGCGAACGCATGGGCCAGCGCAGCGGCCCGGCGGGCCCGCTGGAGACGGTCCTGGCGGTCCTCGGGCAGCTCGCGGGCGGCCTTGAGCGAGACCTCGGCCATGCGGAGCTGGACCGCGGCGTCCTCGGGCCGGGAGTAGAGATGGCTGTCGTAGAGCTCCTCCAGGAACGCCGGACCCCGGTCCCCGGCGAGGGACTCGGCCTGTTCCAGGATCGGATCGAGGTCGTCGTCCTCGACCAGCCTCGACCACGCGCCCAGGTTGTCCGCGGCGGCATCCGTCCGCCCCAGCACGAGGTCGGCTTCGACGAGGCTGGCCAGGGCCTCGACGTCGTGCGGTCCGCCCTCGTCCTCGTCGTCCTCCAGCCGGCTGCGGACGGGCCCCTCCAGCAGGAAGACCGCCCGCTGCCAGTCGCCCAGCCGCGCCGCCGCGATGCCGGCCTCCGCGGCCACGGCCGTGTGCAGGCGGCGGCGCTCCAGCTCCCGGGAGAGGTCCGCGAGGTCCTGCCAGCGCTCCTCGGCGTAGTACCAGCGTGCCAGCCCGGTCGCGAGCTCGGCCGCGGACGAATGCTCCCGGGCGATCAGGCGTCGCGCCTCCGCCTCGACCGCCGGCATGTCTGCGTGCGACTCGATCCAGGCGATCCGGCTCCGGTCGGCCCCGTCCCCGCCGAGCTCGCCGAGCAGGTCGAACACCGCCAGGGAGAAGCCGGGATCGGCGAGGACCGCCCGCCGCAGGCGCTCCTCCCGGCGCTCGCTCTCCTCCTGCGCCAGCCACCAGTGCCAGGCGGCCTCGGAGCGCGGGCCTGCGAAGCGCTTTCTCACCTCCGGGACCGCCGCCGGGCCGCCACTCCTCGGCAGGACCACGCCGAGCAGGAAGTGATCCTCCCCCCACTCCGCCTCCAGGTCCGGATAGGGGCGGTCCACCCAGATGTCCCAGCGCGAGGTGTCGAACGCCACCGCCGTGCCGAGCCGGTCGTCGTAGCCGAAGACCGCCAGCACGTGCCCCGGCCGGTAGAGCAGCGCCGGGATGCCGCGGTCGATCAGCCAGCGCAAGTCGTCGAGCGTGGCGAACGGCATCAGAAGATGATCGAAGCCGTACTCGTCGGCCAGGAAACGGATGTCCGAGCCCGAGGTGCCCAGGTCGAGGAGCGCGACCTTCTCCCCCAGCTCCGCGACGCTCACCGGCCGGCCCAGGAAGCGGAACGCCAGGGCCAGCGTGTTCGGCGCGCAGTAGGCGGCGCGCATCTCGGTCGGCACCTCGACGCCGGGCAGCACCCGGCGCCGCTCCGGCTTTCCCTCGGACAGCCGCTCCAGGTAGTAGCGCCCCTCGGCCACCAGCTCCGCGTTGGCGTCCCGCGAGGTGGCCAGCAGCCGGAAGGCGGCCCGCGCCCGCTCCAGGTCGCCCTGCTTGTAGCGCAGCAGGCCGATCCGGTGCTGGAGGTAGGAGACCAGGGCCGGGTCCGAGTCCGCCTCCAGGGCGCGGCCGTACCAGGAGAGCGCGGCCGGCACGCGTCCGCTGCGCTCCAGGATGCGCGCGGTGACGAACGACACCCGCGAGTTGGCCCCCACCAGGACGGCGAGGTTCAGGGTCGCGGCGCCGAGCAGCAGGACGACGCCGGCCAGGCGTCCCCCCCAGTGACCCCGCGAGCCGCGGCCCCACGCCAGGTGGAGCGTCACCGGCACGGCCGCCAGGATGAAGGCGCCCTGGATCGCCCGGACCTGCCACTGGTTCCACGCGTCGAAGCCCTCGACTCCGATCCTCTGGCTCTCCAGCGCTCCCAGGGCCCCCTGGACGAAGACCTGGCGGAGGAAGAGGAACGCTCCCCAGGAGGCAGCCGCCGCGAACAGGTCCGCCGGCCGGTCGAGCCTCCCGCGCCGCAGGCTCGCCGCCGCGAACACGGCTCCGCACGGGATGAGCCAGAGGGCGTCCATCGCGAGCAGGCCGATCGCGGCCTCGGGGTCCACCGCGTCGGGGTTGAGCCGCGCCAGGAAGCCGCCGAGCAGGGACAGGCCGAACAGGCCGGCGAGCGCGCCCAGCGAGGGCATGAGAAAGATCAGCGGCACCAGCGCCTTCAGGGTCCGGCGGCTCCAGGGGTGCAGCTCCCCGGTCTCCCCGGCGGCCGGCCCAGGCAGGAGGGCTGCCG
>JBEQUE010000188.1:0-15605 GCA_040349255.1 Acidobacteriota bacterium
CTCCACCAGCAGGCCGAGCGGCTCCTCCCCGTCCTCCGCCGGCTGGTCGAGAAGGACGAGCAGGACCGCATCCGTCTGCGCTGGCTGACCGGACGGATCGCCGCCGGCCTCGGGCGGACCGACGAGGCCCTGAAGGCGCTCGCCGACGCGCGGGCCGGCTTCGCCCGCCACGGCCTGGGCTACGACGTGGCGCTCTCACTGGTGGAGACGGCGGCGATCCTCCTGGAGCGCGGCGAGTGCTCCAAGGTCCAGCGGCTCGCGGCGGAGCTCGCCGACGTGTTCAGGAAGAACGGCATCCACGAGGAGGCGCGCAAGGCGCTGCGGCTCTTCGAGGAGGCTGTGGCGAGGGAGGCGGCGACGGCCGAGCTGGCCCGCCTCCTGCTCGCCTGGCTGTTCCGCGCCCGCCACGACCCCGGGCTGGTCTTCACCCCGCCCGCCGGGTTCTAGGAGCCCGGCGTGCACCTCGGCTTGCCATCGGGATCGAGAATGCAACCTGCGTCGAGGGTCGGCGTGGGCTGGACGACGGAATCCGGAGCGGTCCACAGGCTCGCCAGGAGGCTCCAGATGTGGCCGAGGGACGAGGAGGGAGCGGACAGAAGGGAGGCGGACAGCAGGATGAGAACCGTGGCGCGGCGCATTCGTATCTCCACCCGCGGCGTCTTGCAGCCGTCGTCGTTGACGGGCGAGCACCGGGGATTCCGCCCCTATAGTGCGGCAGGGCGATCCGAGGCGGAAGGAACGGCGCCGCGCCTCCCTTCCGTCATCCATGAGCCGATAAGCTTCTCTGTCGCAATGGAACGTTAAATTACGGCGTAGAAGGCTCCGTTTCGGCGTAGAACCTTCGGTCGCGATCTAGAACGTTCCAACGACTCATGGAACCTTCGATCGGCGCCTGGAAGGTTGAATCTCCTCGTAGAAGCTTCCATCCGCCCATGGAAGCTTCCAGCTCGCCATGGAACGTTCCAGCGCCGCGTAGAACCTTGAGTTGCGACAGAGAACCTTCTCTTGCGACATAGAAGCTTCCGTCGCGACATAGAACGTTCTGTTGCGATTCCTGTCCTATAGGTCCGACCAGGCATGGACGGAAACGCCGGAGCGCCGGTGGCTGCGGTCACCGCCGTAGATCAGGGCGGCGGGAGCCTTGGGATCCCCCACCAGTCTGCGCCAGAACTCGATCCCGGAGAAGAAATCCTCGACCACGGTCTGGGCTGATTTGATCTCGACGGCGACCCGCTCCAGGCCGCGGTCGATCACCACGTCGATCTCGTGGCCGGTCGAGTCCCGCCAGAAGTAGAGATCCGACTGCCGGCCCCGGTTCAGGAAGTTCTTCAGGAGATCGGACACCACGAAGCTCTCGAAGACGGCTCCCCGGCTGCCGTGCAGGCGGAGGTCCTCCGGCGACTGGATGCGCAGGAGGTAGCACAGGAGCCCGGTGTCGAGGAAGTAGAGCTTGGGGCTCTTGATCAGGCGCTTGCCGAAGTTGGCGTGGTACGGCCGCAGCAGGAAGACGAGGAAGCTGGCCTCCAGGATGGAGAGCCAGCGCCGCGCGGTGGTGTGGGTGATGCCACAGTCGTTGGCGAGCGACGTCAGGTTCAGGAGCTGCCCGTTGCGCCCCGCGCAGAGCCGGATGAAACGGCCGAAGGCTTCGAGGTCTCCGACGTTGAGCACGTCCCGGACGTCGCGCTCCACGTAGGTCTGGTAGTAGCCCGAGTGCCACGTCGTGGGATCGAGCCCCTTGTCGTGGATCCGCGGATAGAAACCGCGGAAGAGAGTCTCCAGGAGATCGGCGCTCCCCTCCCGGCCCGGCGCGGGAACCTCCTTGCCGAGGAGCTCCAGGGGAAAGGGTTGCCGGCCTTCGAGCTCGGCCAGGGAGAGCGGGAGCAAGTGAAGGACCGCGCTCCTCCCGGCGAGAGACTGGCCGATCGAGCGCAGGAGGAGGAAGTTCTGGGAGCCGCTCAGGATGTAGCGGCCTGGAACGTCCTCCCGGTCCACGAGGGTCTGGATGTAGGAGAAGAGATCCGGCGCTCTCTGGACCTCGTCGAGGATGACAGGGCCGGGGAACTGTCCGAGAAAACCACGGGGATCGGCCAGCGCGTACTCCCGGACATCGGGCTCCTCCAGCGAGGCATAGGCATGGTCCGGGAACGACTCGCGGACCAGGGTGGTCTTGCCGGACTGGCGAGGCCCCGTCAAGGTCACCACCGGATATTGCCGGGCGATGCTGGTGAGGACGGGTTCGAGGGTGCGGTAGATCATGGGGTCTTGCAAATTGAATTTGCCATGTTCAATCTACAAGACCCGCTCCCGAGGGTCAAATACTCCGGCTCAGAGCCCCAGCAGGTTGGGGCTCAGCTTGGTGTACCCGTTCTCCGACGCCCACAGGCTGAGAGGGATGGCCGCCAGCTCGTCCACCACCGGAACGGCCCGGCCATTCTTCGTCAGGTCGACCGTCTTGATGTAGTGGCCGCAGGTGTCGCAGGCCTCTACGCGAACGTGAGGGAGCTCCTCAGCGACGTAGACGGGCAGCTTCTCCACCTCCTCTTCGCCGCAGGCAGGACAGACGATCCGCCGGTACTCCCACTCCGTCGCACAGAGCGAGCAGATCAGCAAGCGCTTGCCGCCATCTCCCAGTTGCCGCAGGACGCCGACCTGCGGTCTTCGGGAGCAGAGCGGGCAGAGCGCGGCCTGCGTCTCGACTGATCCGGCCTCGCCGGCGAGACGCTCGGCGTAGGGTTGCAGGAACGTCCAGGCGATCAGGGACTCGGCGACCGAAAGCTGTCCGCTCCCCCGCCAGAATTCATCGAGCACGTCGATCCGCAGACCCTCGGCCGACCGCGCGAGAGGAGGAGGCGCGATGTCCGCGATCAACGAGAGATACCGGGGAAACCAGGGACCCAGGACAGACAGGTCCAGTTCTCCGCGCAGCGAGCCGGCCTGCCCCTCCAATCCGGCGTACAACGACTTCTGGAATCCCGCGACGCGCGCGTAGAAGCCCAGAGCCTCAGCGGCGAAGGGATGCCTCGCGGCCAGTTCCTTCGCGCGCTCGATCCTCCGGTCCCACTTGGTCAGCGACATGCTCATAGCGCCATGATACCGTATGTGCTACCATCACGGCCGTGCGGGTGGTGCTGGATACCAACGTTCTCGTGTCGGCGTTTCGCTCTCGCGAGGGCGTGGCCTACCGGCTCGTCTCGCTGATCAGAGAGGAGCGGTTCGAGATCTGCGTCTCGGTGCCGCTGGTCCTGGAGTATGAGGATGTGCTGCATCGCGCGACGGACCTGGAAGAGGAGGAGATCCTCTCCATCGTCCGGTATCTCTGCTCGGTCGCATACCGACAGAAGATCTTCTACCTCTGGCGACCGAGCCTGCCCGATCCCAAGGACGATATGGTTCTGGAGCTTGCCGTCGCCTCCCGGGCCGGCCACATCGTCACCTTCAACCAGAAGCACTTTGCGGCGGCCAAGCGCTTTGGAATTCAGGTCGTGACGCCGAAAGCGTTCCTCGACGTCATCGGAGATTGATCATGGCGACTCTCAGCATCCGTCTTCCGGACTCACTCCACCGGCAGCTCAAGGGTCTCGCGACGAAGGAGAAGGTCTCGATCAATCAGCTCATCAGCACGGCCGTGGCGGAGAAAATGTCGGCGCTGATGACAGAGGACTACCTGGAAGCTCTGGCCCGTCAGGGCGATCGCGAGGCCTTCGACCGCGTTCTCGCCAAGGTTCCGGCCGTGCCGCCCGACCCCTGGGACCGCTGGGACGCGCCCTCAGAGGAAGAGCCTGCCGAGGCGGAACCGCGCAGCAGGTCAAAGACTCGCCGTTCCTGAGCCATCGGCCTGGCCGTGAGCGCGGCGATCCTCCGGTCCCACTTCGCCAGCGACCTGTTCATACCAGGCGCCATGGTATCTCGCCGCCCACCGGCGCGACACGTCGCCGCGCAGCATGGAGCCCAAGGCGCCGGGCTCGACCGCCGTGCCCATGTAGACGTGGATCATGAAAAGGCCGATGGTCAGCAGCGCGGCGATGGGATGGACGATCACGGCGATCAGCCGCAGCCAGTCCAGGCTCCAGGGGATCCAGTTGGGACGCCAGAGGATCAGGCCGGTCAGGAAGAGCACGATCCCGCAGACGAAGAAACCCCAGAAGAGGAGCTTCTGGCCGGCATTGAAGCGGCCCGCGGGAGGAACCTGATCGTCCTCGTTGCGCACGTAGTGGCGCAGCGAGCGCCACCAGGCCCGGTCGCGGTCGGTGGTGCGCATCTGCGACGCCCAGACTCCGAACATCCAGAGCACCGCGAGCGTGAAGATCAATCCCACCCACGGATGCAACGCGCGGGAGATCGTGGCTCCGCCCAGGACGACCGCGAGCCAGAACAGCCAGGGCGACCAGAAGGCGAGTCCGGTGAGCATCAGGTAGACGTAGGACAGCCCGGCCGTCCAGTGCATGAGCCGCTCGCGGAACGTATAGCGCAGGATCCGATCCTTCCCGATCATGGCTGCTCCCCCTCGCGAGGAATCTCCTTGTCCTCCTCGACGGTCTTCGGCCCGAAGCGCAGGTAGTGCACGAAGAGGCCGAGCAGGCCGCCGGCCATCGCCAGGTTGCCGAGCCACTTGAGCGGCCGCTTCCACAGCCGGACCGTCCAGGGCACGCGCGGGTTCCTGGGCAGGCCGCCGTAGGCTTCCGGATTGGTGGCGTCGTGCAGGACATAGATCACGTGGGTGCCGCCCACTCCGGCCGGATCGTAGACTCCGGCGTTGGCGAACCCCGAGTGCTCGCGGAGCTGCTGCGCGCGGGCTTCGGCCTTCGCCGACATCTCGTCCTTGGTGCCGAACTCCAGGCAGCCGGTGGGGCACGCCTTGATGCAGGCCGGCTCGAGGCCCTCGCTGACGCGGTCCGAGCAGAGCGTGCACTTGAAGACCTTGTGCGAGGTCGGGCTGAACTTCGGGATGTTGAACGGACAGCCGGCCAGGCAGTAGCCGCAGCCGATGCACTGGTCCTGCTGGAAGTCGACGATCCCGTTGGCGTACTGGACGATGGCGCCGTCGGCCGGGCAGGCGATCAGGCAGCCCGGCTCCTCGCAGTGCATGCACTGGTCCTTGCGCATCAGCAGCATGAGGCTGCCGCCCTCGGGCTCGTATTCGTTGAACTTGATCAGGTTCCAGAAGTTCCAGGAGGTCTCGGGCTGGGTCTGATAGCTGTTGTCGAAGACCGTCTCTCCGAACGAGAGCCCGTTCCACTCCAGGCAGGCGACCTCGCAGGCCTTGCAGCCGATGCAGGTCGTGGTGTCGATCAGCTTGGCGACTCCCTGCTCCCGTTTCAGTCCGGCGCCGGGCACAGGGCCGGGGTGGCCCGAGATCCGCACGATTTCGAGGTTGGCCTGGCTCATCGTCTCGCCCTCATGCCTTCGCGATCTTCACGAGGAAGCCCTTGAATTCGGGCGTGTAGGCGTTGGGATCGAACACGGTCGGCGACAGACGGTTGACCAGCGTGCGCTCGTTGCGCCCTTCGTCCTCGGCGATGCCGCGGTAGCCCTGGTGGATCGGGATGCCGATCTGATAGACCGTCGCGCCGTCGATCGTCATGGGCTTGATGCGGCGGGTGACGAAGGCCTTGGCGACGTAGTGGCTGCGCGCGCTGGTCACTTTCACTTTTTCGCCGCCCTGGACCCCCAGCTTCGCCGCGAGCTCGACCGGGATCTCCACGAAGGGCTCGGGCACGAGCTGCACGTTCACCGGGTTGTTCTTGGTCCAGTAGTGATAGTGCTCGGTGAGCCGGTAGGTGGTGCAGATGACGTCGAATTCGCCGCCCGTGTCCGCATACTGGTCCGTCTTGATCTTCTTCACCACCGGGTTGTTCGACTGCTCCGGATGGAAAAGGTTTTTGACCGGGCTTTCGATGGGCTCGTAGTGCTCCGGGAACGGTCCGTCTGCGAACAAGGCGAGCGGCGCGAAGAGGCGTCCCACGCCGTCCGCGTTCATGATGAACGGCCCCATGTGCTCGTCGGGCCGCGAGTCCGCCTTGAAGTCGGGGACGTCGTTGCCGGCCCACTTGCCCGCGGCCTCGTTCCACCAGACCTGCCGCCGCTCGGGGTCCCAGGGCCGGCCGGCCGGGTCGCACGAGGCGCGGTTGTAGAGCACGCGGCGGTTGGCCGGCCAGGACCATCCCCAGCTCGGGTAGATGCCGAGCCCGGTCGGATCGTCCGTGCCGCGGCGCGCGAGCTGCGGGCCGGCCTCGGTCCAGCTCCCGCTGTAGATCCAGTTGCCGCAGGAGGTGGTGCCGTCGTCCTTGAGCCAGGAGAAGCCCGGGAGCTGCTGGCCGGCCTTGATCTGTTGCCCGGTCTTCGGGTCTTCGAGGTCGGCCAACGCCTTGCCGTTGACCTCCTTCGCCACCTCGGAGAGCGCCGGGTGCAGGGGATCGGTGTAGGCCCAGGTAAGACCCAGGATGGGATCGGGGAATTTCCCGCCCTCCTTCTGATAGAGCTCGCGGACCCTGAGGAAGATCTGCGCGACGATGTCCTGATCGAGGCGCGCCTGTCCCGGCGGCGGCAGGGCGGCGTTCTTCCACTGCAGCCAGCGCGACGAGTTGGTCATCGAGCCGTCCTTCTCGGCGAACCCCGCGCACGGCAGGCGGTAGACGGTGGTGTTGATCGTCCGCATCTCGTCCTGGGTGATGCCCGGCGACATCCAGAACTCGCTGGTCTCGTCCGGGTAGATCTCGCCCACGACCAGCCAGTCGGCCTTCTTGAGCGCCGCGATGTTCTTCTGCGAATTGGGACCGATGGCCACGCCGTTCATGCCGAAGGAAAACATTCCCTTGATGCGGCCCTCGTGCATGTCGTCCCAGAGGTTGACCCAGGAGTAGTTGCGGTCCACCTTGGGCAGGAAATCGAAGGCCCAGCCGTTGTCCGCCGTGGCCGCGTCGCCGTACATCGCCTTGAGGAAGGAGACGGCGAACTTCGGCGTGTTCGACCAGTAGTTGTACGAGTCCCACTCCGACGGCTTGGACGAGGTCGGCGTGATGCGCTTCAGGTATGCCGCGAAGTCCGCATCCGCGGGGGCCGGCACCTTCAGATAGCCCGGCAGGTTGTCGAAGATGCCGGCCATGTCCGTGGCGCCCTGGATGTTGGAGTGTCCGCGCAGGGCGTTGACGCCGCCTCCGGCCCGCCCGACGTTGCCCAGGAGGAGCTGCAGGATGGCCGCGGTGCGGATGATCTGCGAGCCGAAGGAGTGGTGGGTCCAGCCGACCGCGTAGATGATCGTGGCGGCCTTCTTCATGTCGCCGCCCTTGCGCACGGAGGTGAACAGGTCGGCGGCCTTGAGGAACTGGTCCGCGGGGATGCCGGTGACGCGCTCGACCCTCTCCGGCGTGTAGCGCGAGTATTGTTTCCTGAGCAGTTGGAAGACCGAGCGCGGATGCTGGAGCGTGGGGTCGTGGGCCACGTCGGACGGCAGGCTCGCTTGCGCGGGATTCGGGTAGGTGGCGTCCGTGGCTTTCCTGGATGTCGCTCCGCCGCCGCTCCCCTGGTAGTTCCAGGTGGAGTTGTCGTATTTCTGCGCGGCCGGATCGAACCCGGAGAACAGCCCGTCCTCCGGCAGCTCGAAGCCTTCCTCGATCAAGAAGGAGGCGTTCGTGTAGTGGAGCAGGTAGTCGTGGGCGAGGCGGTCGTTCTCGATGGCGTAACGGATCAGGCCGCCCAGAAACGCGATGTCCGAGCCCGCGCGGATCTGCAGGAAGAGGTCGGCGGTGGCCGCGGTGCGCGTGAAGCGCGGATCGACCACGATCATCTTGGCGTTGCGGACCCGCTTGGCCTCGATCGCCCACTTGAAGCCGCAGGGGTGGTTCTCGGCGGGATTGCCACCCATGATCAGCATCATGTCGGTGTTCTTGATGTCCGTGTAGCCATTGGTCATGGCCCCGCGCCCGAATGAAGGTCCCAAACTTGAGACCGTGGGGCCGTGTCAGACCCGGGCCTGGTTTTCCAGGTAGCAGACCCCCAGGCTGCGCATGGTCTTGACGACCAGGTAGTTGAATTCGTTGGTGTCCGTGCAGCCGCCGGTCCAGGCGATGCCTTCGCAGCGGTTGACCGTGTGGCCCTGGGCGTCCAGCTCCACGAACGACGCGTCGCGCGTCGTCTTCACCTTGCGGGCGATCTCGTCCAAGGCGGCGTCCCACGAGATGTCCTCCCATTTCGTGGAGCCGGGCCGGCGCACCTGGGGTTTGAGAAGGCGCCGCGGGTTCACGATGTCCTGTTCGAGGGAGGCCCCCTTGGGACAGAGCGTGCCGCGGTTGATCGGATGGTCCGGATCGCCCTCGACGTGGACGATCTGCGGCGTGACGTTCTTGGATTTGTCGCCCAGCGTGTAGAGGATCACGCCGCAGCTCACGGAGCAGTACGGGCAGGTCGAGCGCGTCTCGGTGGCGCGCGCGATCTTGAGGCCGCGGAGCTGCGCCTGGGCGGGAGCGAGGTCGAAGCCGAGGACCGTGGCAGCCAGGCCTCCGATCGTACCGACCTTCAGGAAGTCCCTGCGGGTGGGGTTCATCGGTCACCCTCCTCGATCTGTGGTCCTATCTTACCAACCCGGAGCGATCACGAAGCCGGTCACCCAGCTCTCCTCCGGCCTCTGGAACGGTTTGGCGTAGTAGAACTGGAGCACGGCGAACCCGCCGAGCAGGATGCGGGCCGAGATGCCCGCGCTCACCACGGGCACCCGGTCGATCGTGCGCTGCCGGGTGAAGCGCAGGTCCGGCGAGAGGTCCGAGGTCCAGGCCGTGCCCGCGTCCACGAAGGCGGAGATCTCGGTGGGAAAGTAGGGCGCGTTGAAGATGCCGAAGCCTCGGATGCCCAGGAGCGGCACGCGGAATTCGAGGTTCGCCACGGCCAGGCGGCTGCCCACCAGGCGGTCGAACTCGGGGCAGGCGCCGGGGTCGCCCGGCACGGTCGAACATTCGGAGAGGCTGATGTCGCCGATCTCGTAGCCGCGCACCAGGGTCGGCTGGCCGACGTAGAGCTGGGTCAGGCGGGTGCTCTCGGCGTCGGTCCCGTAGCGGCCGTAGTGCATGCCGCGGAACGCGAGTGTCACCGGCCGCTTGAAGAAGTAGCGGCGGTAATCGGCCAGGATCGACTCGAAGTTGAGATCGCCGAACGTGGGCTCGATCTCGAAGCGGTAGCGGTGGCCCCGCACCGGCGAGGTGAAACCGAAGTAGCTGTTGTCGCCGACGTAGGCCAGGCTCCCCTGGTAGAGCGAGAGCGACTCGGGCGCCGGGAGGCGGCGGTCCGAGTCCTCCACGATCTCGTTGCCCACGACCGCGATCCGGAAGAGCTCCTCCTTGAAGTCGAGGCGCGTGTAGCCCGCGCTCGCCTCCAGCCGGCGGGTGGTCGAGAACGGGTACTGGGAGATGAGCGCCACCTGGTCCTGGGTGACGGTCTGGCGGATCTGCTCGACGACGCGGGCGAGGACCTGCTGGCCGTCGAGGTCGATGACCTCGTCGCGGGCCGTGGTGAAGGCCGAGATGTAGGGGATGTGCCCGGCCGATCCACCCCACTGCAGGCGCGACCTCTGGTTCAGGTAGTAGGCCTCGGCGCCGAACTCGTTGATGTCGGACGCGGTGCCTCCATAGAGCGTGAAGCCGATCTCGCGCTGGTTGAGCACGTCGGAGAAGAAGGCCGTGATGTCGCCGCCGAACGAGGTGCCGTAGGTGCTCACGCCCACGCCCACCGCCGGACCGACGAAGTCGAGGCGGAGCCGGGGGTGGTATTCGTCGGTCGGGAGCTGTCCGGAGCGGGCCTCTTCGAGCGGCGACGGGCTCTCCAGGTATTGGGCCACGACGCTCGCGGTGCGCTCGCGCTGCGGCGGCAGGCCGGCGGCGCGCGCGTAGGAAACAGTATCGGGGACGAGCGCCTCGCCGCGCGCCTGGGCTGAGTCCAGGGCCTGGATCTGGTAGACCGTGTTCCAGAAGACCGAGAACAGGACCCGGCCGGTGCTCTCGGAGACCGACAGGGCCGGCGACAACCGGGTGATGCCCGTGGCACCGGTCGTGAGATGGGTGACCCGGAAAAGGTTTCCACTCGCCGTGTCCATGCGGAAGACGTCGCTCACGCCTTCGGCGTCCGAGAGGAAGTAGAGATCGCGTCCGCCTGGGCCGAACTGCGGGTTGTACCGATCTCCGGCGCCGGCCGGGACGAGCTCGCGCGCCTGGCCGCTCGCCACGTCCAGGGACCAGATGTTCATGGGCCCCCGAGTGAGCCGGGTGAGGCTGTCGCCCGTTCCCCGGTCACTGCGGTCGGTCACGAACGCGATGCTCCGGCCGTCCGGCGCCCACTCGGGCTGGAGATCGGCGTAGCGGTCGTCGGTCAGCTTGCGCGACCGGCCGCTCTCGACGTCGAGCAGGTAGAGGTCGGAGACGCCGCCGGCCGAGCCCGCGAAGACGATCGAGCGGCCGTCCGGCGACCAGCCCGGGTTCCAGATCGCGCCGACGCCATCCACCGCGTACCGGCGCTCGATGTCCTTGGAACGGACGTTGACCACGGCGATCTCGTTGTCGCCCTTGGCCGCCACGACGAACGCGAAGCGCTGGCCGTCCGGCGACCAGGTGCCGGCCGAGTCGAGGAAGCGCAGGGCGTCGAAGTGCGGATCGGAGTCCTCGCTGACCAGCTTCCGCTTGATCTCGCCGGTGCGGGAGTCGGCCAGGTACATGTCATAGGAGAAGAGGTTACGGGTGGCGAGGAAAATCACCTCCGTGCCGTCCGGGCTGATCACGGGCGAGACGTAGGTGTCGATCGTCTCCTCTTCCTTGGGAAGCAGCCGGCCGCCGAGGGTCTTCGGGGTCTGGCGCGCTTCGAGGACCGGCGCATAGGCCTCGCGGATGGAGGCCTTCCAGAGCTCGGAGAGGTCCTCGGAGGTCAGGCCCAGGACCTCCTGGAGCGCCAGCTCGAGGCCGATGGCCGTGCCGCGCGTGAAGACCCGGCCGACGGCGCGGTCGTTCCAGCGCCCGCCGATGTAGGCCCAGAGCGCGTGGCCCCAGCGGTAGGGGAAGAGGCGCGGGTCGCGCGAGAGCTGGCGGATGTCGGGCAGCTTGTCGCGGGCCAGGGCGTCGCGCAGCCACATCGCGGTCTGCGGCGAGGTGGGGCCGAGCGACAGGTATTCGGCCAGGCCCTCGATGAACCACAGCGGCAGGTCGTAGCCGCCGCCCGTGTTCGATCCGTTGCCTCCCCGGACCGCCGGGTCGCGCAGGATGTCGTACTGGAAGACGTGGACCAGCTCGTGGCCGAGGACGTGGTCGGTGTCCTCGGCGTTGCCGGTCAGCGGCAGGACGACGCGCGTGCGCAGGCCTTCGGTGACGCCGCCGGTGCCCTGGCCGATCAGCCCGCGGACGACGGTGGTCTGCTGGAAGTCGCTCTGGTCGGCGTAGAGGATGATCGACTTGCGTTCGAGGAAGTCGCGCTCGAAGACCTGGCGCAGGCGCCCGTACCAACGCTCGGCCAGGAGCGCGGTCTCGCGGACCGCCTTCTCCTCCTCCGGGTAGTAATAGATGTCGAAGTGCTCGGTCTTCAAGACCTGCCAGTCGAACTCCTCCCACTGGACCTTGTTGCGGCCGAAGTACTGGGCTTGAAGGACGGAGGGGACAACGAGGAGGGCGAGCAGAGCGATCGGGGCCGGGCGCTGCCTGGGCATCGGATCTCCTCTTTGCACATCAGGGGCCCGCGCGAGACCTGCCGGAACCCATGGACCGTCAGAGGAAGGACAAGCCCCGGCGAACCCCCGCCCTGGGAGCATTCAAAACTGATGCCTGGAAGGTTCCTCGACCGGAGCGGCCGGAGCAGGCCGGCCGGCAAACAGGCGCTTCAGGCGCAGACGGAGGTAGTCGGCCTCGGCGAGCATCCAGATCCCGAGGCCCCGGCCGGCCATGCGGAACGGGGCGAAGGTGAGGCTGAAAAAGGCCTTGGTGCGCCGGCCGTCGTTGCGCCGGCCCGCCTCCCCCATCTCCCGGCGCGCCAGGGCGATCTTCTTGAAGCGCCGGTTGTAGATCCGCATCAGGTGGTAGCTGATGAACGCCGGTTTGGGCCCGAGCACCGGCATCCAGTGGAACCGTCCGAGCACGCGGTAGGCGGGGATGACCACGAAGATGTAGTACTGCGCCGTCTCGACCAGGAACGAGGCGGAGAGGAGGTCGTGCTCCCCCATGTAGTAGTACTTGTCGCGGTAGATCGATTCGAAGAACCGGCGGTACGAGCGCAGGAAGGTCTCGTTGTGCTCGCGGATGCGCGGCTGAACGTCCTGGCCGGAGGTCTGGGCCTTGACGATCTCGACGGTCGCCTCGGCGGTGAACGAGGCGTGGTCGAGCCCCGGCGAGTAGTAGGGGTCGAGGAACGCGGCGGCGTCGCCGAGGAGCGCCCAGCCGTCGCCCATATACTGCTTCGTGACGTAGGCCAGGTTCGAGTAGGTCCTCAGGTCCTCGGTGCGCAGGCGGGCGCCTTCGAGCAGCTCGGCGGCCATGGGGATGCGCCGGAGAAAATCGCGGTACGAGGCCTCCATATTGCTGCCGCGATCCACGTCGACCAGCCGCTGGTCGAAGACGATGCCGACGCTGGTCTCGCCGTTGCCGAGCGGGATGAACCAGACCCAGTAGCCGAACCCCATGTAGTGGTTGGTGGCGAGGCGCCGGGAGCTGACGTTGCCGCGGGAGAGCGAGAGCGGTCCCCGGGCGGCGAGGTCGTCGATGTGGCGCACATCCTGCCAGCGGCCCCAGACCGCCGCGGTCGGGTGGTCCTTGTTGCGCTCGATGAGGCCGAGCTTCTTTCCGAGGAGAGTGGCGCGGCCGGTGGCGTCCAGGACCCAGCGGCAGGAAACGGTCTCCGCGACGCCGTCCTTCTCCACCGTGACCCGATGGTCGAAGGAGCCGAGCTCGACGTCGGTGACTTTCGCGGGGCGCCAGAGCTCGGCGCCCTCCTCCACCGCCGTGGCCAGGAGGTGCTCGTCGAGCGCGTCACGCCGGAGCTGGAAGGAGGGGACGGTGCTGCGCAGGAACCCGCCGGCCTCGCTGGCCTCGGCGTGGCCACGGACCTTGTCGTTCTGGAACCAGTAGCGCAGGCCTTCCTTGGGCAGGTGCTCGCTCTCCAGGTGGCGCCACTGGGCGAGTCGCCGGGTGAGGAACATGCCGGACATCTCGGTGGTGGCCTCGCCGACCTTCTCGTCGAACGCGGCCTGGCGCTCGACGATCAGGACCGAGAGGTCGGGCCGGTCCCGCCGCAGCAGGATGGCCGCCGAAGCGCCCGAGAAGGCCCCGCCCAGGATGACGACGTCGAAGCTCCTCATACGGCTGGCAGTCTAGCAGGGTCGGCGGCCGCCCCCCGGCCTCGGGTAGAATAGGGCGATGGAGGCTCTTCGCGTGAAACGAGTCCCGGGGCGACGCCAGGGCGACAACATCCTGCGGGACATCGACATCCTTCAGCGCTCCCTGAACGAGTTGCGGGGCTGCGGCCTCATCCCCAGGGGAATCTACCGGTTCCACACGCATGGCGAGGCCGACGAATGGATGATGCGCCAGATCGCGGCGAATCACGCGCGCCGCACGTCCAGGACCTGATCGGGCTTTGCCTGGCTCTCAACGAGGCAGGAGCCCGTTACCTCCTGATCGGCGGCTTTGCCGTCATCCTCCATGGTTTCGTCAGAAGCACCAAGGACGTCGACCTCCTGGTCGATCCGTCCGAGGAGAACATCCGGTCCGTCAAACGGGCGCTCGCCACCCTGCCCGACAACGCGGCGGCGCTGCTGGAGGACGACGAGGTGCTCCGGTATCCGGTCGTGCGTGTCGCCGACGAGATCGTCGTCGACCTGCTGGCGTCCGCCTGCGGCATCGACTATGAGGAGGCCGCGAGGACCGGCATCGAGACCTTCCGGATCCAGGGGGTGGAGATCCCCGTCGCGAGCAAGGAGCTGCTGATCCGCATGAAGAACACGGTCCGGGAGAGCGATGCGCTGGACGTCCGGTTCCTGCGCATGCGGATCGAGGAAGAAGGCCGGGGATGACCCCAGGGCTTGCGACCTGCCGCGGTTCCGGGCACAATACGCTGCGGAAAATGATGCCGCCACGACCCCTCCGCCGTCCGCCTTTCCCTATCCTTCTGCTCTAGCCGTCCCTGTATCCCACCCAGAATTGGAGCGAACTTGAGTCGCAAGATGCTGATCAACGCGCAGCGCTCGGAAGAGCTGCGCATCGCCATCGTCCAGGGCAACACCCTGGAGAACTACCAGGTGGATATCGCCGAGTCGGGCCTGACCCGGGGCAATATCTACCGCGGCCTCATCGCCAACATCCAGCCCAGCCTGAACGCCGCCTTCATCGAGTACGGCGCGGAGCGGCACGGATTCCTGGCGATCCAGGACGTCGTCCCCGAGGCCTACTACCGGTCGCCCAAGGGCGGCCACGCGCGCATCGAGGACGTCCTCGAAAAGGGCCGGCCGATCGTCGTCCAGATCGCGAAGGACGCGATCGGACAGAAGGGCGCCGCCCTCACCACGAGCCTCTCTCTCGCCGGCCGCTATCTCGTCCTCACTCCGTTCGAGGACACCCGCGGCGTCTCCCGCAAGGTCGAAGACGAAGACATCCGGAAGAAGCTCAAGACTCTCGCCAACGGGCTGGATCTGCCGCAGGGCTGCGGCGTGATCGTCCGCACCAACGCCCTCGACCAGACCAAGGCCACGCTAGCCCGCGACCTGGCCGCCCTGCTCCGCCTCTGGAAGCGGGTGCAGACCGCCGCGCTCGAAGGCAAGGGCACCCGGCTGATCTACAGCGATCAGGACTTGATCCTCCAGGCGCTGCGCGACTATCTGGATTCGAGCATCGAGGAGGTCCTGGTCGACGACGAGGAGGCCTTCCAGAAGGCCCGCGCCTACATGCAGGCCTTCATGCCGCGCGGCAAGACGCGGCTGAGCTACTACGCCGACCGCCTCCCCCTGTTCGCGCGCTACGGCCTCGAAAGCCAGATCGACCGCATCTACGAGCGCCGCGTGGACCTGCCGAGCGGCGGCTCGATCGTGATCGACGGCACCGAGGCGCTGACCGCGATCGACGTCAACTCCGGGCGCTCGACCAAGGCGGCCACCCAGGAGGAGACGGCGCTCAGCACGAACCTGGAGGCGGCCCACGAGGTCGCCCGCCAGCTCCGGCTGCGTGACATCGGCGGCCTCGTGGTGGTCGACTTCATCGACATGCGGGCCTCCAAGAACCAGCGCAAGGTCGAGAAGACGCTCAAGGACGCGCTCAAGGAGGACAAGGCGCGCGCCTCGGTCGGCCGGATCAGCCCGAACGGCCTGCTGGAGGTCAACCGCCAGCGCATCCAGCAGGCGCTCCAGGTGCGCACGCACCGCACCTGCCCGACCTGCAACGGCTCGGGCCGCCTGGCGAGCGAGGAGATGGTCAGCCTGTCGCTCCTGCGCCGGATCGAGGCGCGGGCGGCGAGCGGCGCGATCCAGGGCGTGCGCGTCGGGCTCCACCCCGAGCTCGCCGACGCCTTCCAGAACGGCCGCCGCAAGGAGCTGTCCGACCTGGAGCAGGAGTTCGACATCAAGATCGAGATCATCGCGGCGCCGGGCCTGCACCGGCCGG
>JBEQUE010000103.1:0-11022 GCA_040349255.1 Acidobacteriota bacterium
CCGCGCTCCAGGCCTCGGCGCGCCGCACCTCGATCTGCGTCTGGAGCTGCTCCAGGCGCGAGAGCGCCTCGCCGGAGACCTCCTGGCCGCGCCGGCCCAGGGCCAGGCAGTGGCCGAGCAGCTCGACGCGCTCCCACTCGGCGCGCAGCAGCTCGGGACGGGACGCGACGGGCTCGGCGACGTCGTGGATCATCACGCCCCCTCGTACAGGTTGATCAGCACCGGGTTGCTCCGCACCTGGATCGCAAGGCCGTCCGGGAACCGGTTGGCGCTGCGCACCGCGTAGAGCACGAGCTGGCCCGGCCTGTCCTTGAACGGCATGGGGGCCTCCGAGGTGGTTGCCGAGCCGGCGGACGAGGGGTCGAGCACGGCCGAGGAGGCCTGTGCATCCACGTGCTCGGAGAGCGACGTCCAGCCCGCGTCGGCGTCCCAGGACTCCCAGCGCAGCGTCACCGGGCTGCCAGGCAGGCCGGCGATCCAGGCCTGCGGCGTGAACGCGGCCAGCTCGGGGCTGTCCACGGCGAACGAAAGGCTTTCCGCGCAAGCGCCGCCGCCGACCAGGCAGAGGCGCGGCGTCCAGTCGGGCCGGGCCGTGTCCACCGCGCGCGCCGCGACCACCGGCGCGAGCACGGTGCCGCCGAACGGGTGCAGGCCGAGATCGCGGAACACCTCCACGCCGATCGAGCCCACCATCGGTCCGCCCAGCCGCGGCTCGCTCGGCGGGATCGGAGCGAGCGCCATCTCGTAGGCTACCGACGGCCGGTAGGCCACGTCGCCCTGGGTCGACCAGATGTGATTGATCTGGTCGAGCGTGAGCGGGTTGAACACGATCTGCGCGCGCACCTCCGTGCCGTCGAGGTCATAGGCCGGCAGGATCGGGTTCTCGTGGAACACGCGCAGAACCGCGCCCAGCAGCCGGAGGTCGTTCTCGCCCGAGCTCACCTGGTTCTCGGCGATGCCGAACGCGGTGACCAGGCAGTGCAGGCGGACCAGCCACGTATCGGCCGGATCGAAGACGCCGAAGCCGCTCGGTTCGACCAGGTAGAAGAACAGGTTGACCCGGTGATCGGTCTCGAACTCCTTGGCGGCGTCGGCCGGGCTGCCGAGAAGCACGCGGATCGAATGCGAATTGGCCTCCAGCTCGGCGCCGACGAAATCGGCGATGGACCGGCAGAGGCGCGACAGGGAAGTGAGGGGCAGCGCCATGGACTACAGGCTCCTGAGATAACGGCGGCTCGCGAGAGCGCCGGGCTTGGGTCTGGGAGCCGCAGGGGGCGCCGCCGGCGCGGCCGGAGCCGGCGCCGTGACGATCACCTCCAGACGACCGATCTGAACGCGGGGGCCGGCCGGCTCGCGGGGAACCTCGCGGCGCGGAGCGACGCGCGCGGTCGGCGCGACGTTTGGCCGGACGGGCTCGGCTGCGCGGGCTGGCGCAGGAGCCGAAGCAGGCGTCGGCGCGCTCGCAGGAGCCGGCGCGGCCGGCGGCGCTGCAGGCGCACTGAGCGGGCGCTCGTGGCCTGCGACCTTCACACCCGGCCCCTCTTCCGGCCGCACTCCCGGACCATCGGGAGAGGGGAGCGTACCGACGTTCGGCGATGATGCCTGTCTGTCCCCACTCCGCTCTCTCTTTTCGACAGAGGGCACAGGCGCCGAAACGCGCTCTTCTCCCCTCTCCCGGGGGGCCGGGAGGGCGGCTGGGAGAGGGGCCGGGGGTGAGGGCTTTCCGGCCTCGACGCTTCGATCCAGGGATTTCCGCTCAGGGATCGATGAGGCCTCGATCGGAAATTCCTGGTTCGATGCCTGGCTCGGACGCTCAGGGCCTGCGGCCCTCACCCCTGGCCCCTCCCCCGGCCGCACATCCGGACCGCCGGGAGAGGGGAGCATGGCGACGTCCGGCGATGGTGCGTGTCTGTCCCCACTCCGCTCTCTCTTTTCGACAGAGGACACAGGCGCCGAAACGCGCTCTTCTCCCCTCTCCCGGGGGGCCGGGAGGGCGGCCGGGAGAGGGGCCGGGGGTGAGGGCCGGCCGGCCTCGACCGCCCGCTCCGAGCCTCTCCGGCTATAGATCGATGGGCTTTCGCTCGTAGGCGTTGCGACCGCCGGCGCCTCGATCGCCGGCGCATCGAAAACCCGCTCCCGCCGCCCCTCGGCCGCTACTTCCTGTTCCAGAGGCAGTGCCTCCGCAGTTTTCACGGCCGAGGGAACGACGGCTTCGGGTTCGGGTGAAAGGGAGGCCTTCCCCGGGCTCTGTCTCGCCTCCGGTACGACGTTTCCTTTGTCCGGTTCTCCGTTCGAGGCATTCGAAAGATGATTCGTCCGTTTTGAATCCGTATTTCCCGAAAGCTCAGCTTCGCTTCTGAAAGGGGCTCCACTTGAGACCGCCGTCTGATCGGAAAGCGATGGCACACCGAAGTGAGCATCTGGACCGACGTGCAATCCGTCCGTGGTTCTCTCTTGACGATTCCGTTCCCTCAGTAGTCCGTCTTCGCTGCGACCGAAATCCCTGTCATGACCGTTCGTCGTTCCTTCCTCTGTACTCCGCTTTCCCTTCGGCATACGGGAAACAGCATCAGCCGTCCTTGAAACGGCAGTCGCCTCGATGAGAGGCGACGAAGGGTCGACCCCCTGGCGCGGTGAGACCTGGGCCTCCCGCTCTTCCACAGCCGAAAACATTGTACTGCCGTCCTGGTCCAGGCCCGGCTCCGGAGCCGCCGCGGGCTCGATCATCTCCGGCATCGCCGGGGCCGCCGGCTGCCCGGCGAACGCCCGGGAGCGGCTGTCGGCGACGACGTCGGCGAAGTGACCCATGGCGCGGCTCCTCAGCTCACCAGGCCCCGGCTCTGGTCGATGAGCGAGAGATACAGGCGGCGCCGATCGCTCGGCATGGCCAGGATCTCCCGCTCGCTCCAGTGATAGGCCGAGGCGAGCGCGTGGACGTCCAGGAACAGGCCGCTGTCCGCGGCCCCGAGGCAGATGTAGGGATCGAGAGGGATCTCGATCGGCTTGCCGCAGTCCGGGCAGGCCGCCTGGGCGCTCGTGACCACCTCGGGCGCCACCTCCTCGAGGGCCGCTTCGGCCTTCTCGAGATCCTCCTCCGAAAGCTCGCCCGGGAGAGGCTCGGCCGCACACCGCAAAGCGAGCGCGCGCCGGGCCTTCCGAGGGTCTTCGATGCCGGCGATGGCCTCCTGGTCGGCCCCGTCCGGCACGCGGAAGCGCAGCGGACCGAGGCTCGTCCCGACCGTGGCGAAGGGATACCCCTCGCCCGCCGGCTTGACCGGCAGCTCGCCGTGGCGGATCGGGATGTCGAAGCCCACGCCGCACCGGGCACACCGGGCGGCGATCCACGACTCGTCCATCCCCATCTGCACGGCGAGACGCCGCATCAGGTACTGCCGGTCCGCCACGCTGAGAGCGCGGACCGTCTCGGGCTGCGCGGCGGCCCCTCCCAGCTCGGCAAGGGCCGCGGTCAACACCGCCGTCACCCGCTGGGGCACGCTCCTCCGGTCCCGGCCGGCTTCGAGGATGGTGAGCTCGACCTCGCCGGTGAGGGCTCGAAAGGACCAGTCGCGACGGCATTCGCCATGCCGCCAGAGGCCGCCGGGCATCATCGTCAGCTCTCCGTCGGCTCGGACACGCTGGTGTCGCGCTGCCAGCCTTCGTGCTGAAGCGTGAGGCTCTGGATGCCGACCGTGTTCATGTTGCCGGCGTCGAGATCCGGGAGCGCCTGGAAGTCGGAGACCCAGGCCCGGAACAGCTTGTAGGAGATCGCCACCTGGCCCTGCAGGTTGAGCAGATTGATCACGATATCCTTGCGGTAGTTCTTGAGCGAGACCGCGCCGTCGCCCTCGATGTTGTTGACCAGGTTGGCCCAGGCCTCGAACACGGGGTCGTGGGTGAGGCCCTGCTCGAGCGTGACCGGCTCGTAGCTGGTGCCGCCGGGCATGATGCGCTCGTGCGACGGATCGTTCGACGAGCGCCACTTCACGGGCTCGGTCTTCTTCTTGAGCGCCCCCATCTTGCGGAGGCCGGCCACCACCTTGCCGTCGATGATGACCTGGAACTTGAACGTCCGGTACGGATCGTGCCGATGGGCGTTCACGGTAAAAAGTGGAGCTGCCATGGTCTAGACCCTCCCTAGGGGCTGGCTGTCAATCCGGACAATCACTGTCCGACCTTCTGCTGGATGCGGACGATGACGAACTCGGCCGGCTTGAGCGGAGCGAAGCCGACGACGACGATGACCTGGCCGCGGTCGACGTCACCCTGGGTCATGGTGTCTCCCAGGCCGCAGCGCACGAAATAGGCGTCCGAGGCCTTCTGGCCCTGGAACGCGCCCGACCGGAACAGGCCGTTCAGAAATGAGTCGATGTTGACCCGCAGCGACGACCACAGCCGGTGATCATTGGGCTCGAACACCGCCCACTGGATGCCGTTGTAGACGCTCTGCTCGATGAAGATGGCCGTGCGGCGGACCGGCACGTAGCGCCACTCCGGATCGGCGTTCGTGGACAGCGTGCGGGTGCCCCAGATCACCGGGCCGAAGCTCGGCAGCGTGCGGTAGCAGTTGACGCCGAGCGGGTTGAGCTGCTCCTGCTCGCCGTCCTCGACCTGGTACTCCAGGCCGGCCACGCCCAGGAGCGCCGTCTCGACGCCGGCCGGGGCCTTCCACACGCCGCGGCGGCCGTCGATGCGCGACCACATGCCCGCCGCGAAACCCGAGGGCGGCGCCAGCACCGTCACCGGCGCGCCAGGGTTCTTCTCGGCGTTGAAATAGGGGTTCGAAACCTTGACCCAGGGATAGTAGAGAGCGGTGTAGGTGGAGGTGGGAAGGGCGAGCGCGTTGACGTCCTGCTCGGTGACCAGCGGCGTGCCCTGCGGCGGATCGACGAGCACCATGCGGTTCCTCATCTTCTCCGCGTGCGCCACGGCGGCCTGCACGGTCGCGCCGTTGTTCTTCCAGTCCTGGCCGGGCAGCACGACCATGCTGATCGCGCGGATCTTCTCGAAGGCGGCGAAGGCCTTCGCGTAGTCGGCCGTCACCGGCGCCGAGCCGTTCGTGCCGCCGCCGAGGACGACGTCCGAGCCCGGAGCGGGCAACAGGGTGTCGAAGGACTCCTGGCCGCCCCTCTCGGTGCCGCCGTTCGCCGTGCCCAGCTTCAGCACCTTGGCCGCGTCGTTCGCGTCCTCGCCGCTGCCGGTGACGACGACGGCGGAGGTGGCCTTGTGGCTGCCGGAGGTCAGGGTCAGCGCATTGCTCCCGGCGGCGGCCGTGAAGGTCTTGACCGCCTGCGCCGAGGCGCCGTTGCGCACCTGGGTCTGGATGGCGGTGGCCACGTCGGCCAGCGTCGAGGTTCCGGTCAGGCCGGTGAACGCGACGGAGCGGCTCGTGCCGTCCACCTTGACGGTCATCGACTTGCCGTTCAGGGTCGAGAAATCGGTCACGCCGGAGAGATTGCCGCTGGTGCTGGTGCCGACCAGCAGGGACGTGACGTCGACCTCCACGGCGTCGGCCGTGATGAGCTCGGAGCGGCCGTTGATGCGGCCTTCGATGTAGTTGGGATCGCCCGGCTCCACGTTGACGCCGGAGAAGGACTCGCCGGCCTTGAAGTCGTTGCCGACGAGACGGCCGACCTCGACGTTGAAGCCGCCGCCCGGCCGGTCCGCGAGGCGGACGCGCAGGTTGTTGGCCCATTCGCCTTCGTTGACCGCCTGGAAGCGGATGAGCTGGGCGTTGTTGTTGGGGTTTCGGAGGTAGCCCTCGGCCTTGACCGGGCCGGGGTCGCCGCTGGCCAGACGGACGATGTAGGCCGCGGTGCCGCCGTTCTGAAAGAACGCGGAGACGCTGTGGCCCATGGGATCGCCCGCGGCCGAGCCGCCGGTGTCGCGGATTCCGCCGTAGAGGCGGTCGTAGTCGTCCCACTTGAAAATCAGTGTGGGTTTTCCGATGTCTCCCCGGGTTGTGTAACCGACGAAAGCGGCGGTGGAGGTTCCCACCCCCTCGATCGGCTTCGAGCCGCTCGAGATCTCCTCGATGTACACCCCGGGCCGAAGGTACGTAGGCATACGCACTCTCTCCTTGCGCTCCCCGCCCTTCGTTTCGACCGGCGGCGGTCGCGCTGTCAGGTGTTGCTCTGCCCTATTCGGGCGCTTCACCCGGGAGATACGCAGGGGCTGGAGAAAGCCCGCCAGGGTGTTCCGGAGGAAGCAGGACCCGGGCGTTCGGGTGGGCGTAGACGCTGTAGGCCAGCCAGGTCGGATTGGACGGCGACGCTTCGCGCACGGCACGGCGCGCTTCCCGAACCGCCTCGCCGAAGGTCAGGCCCCGAGCCAGCTCCTTGTAGAGAGCGCGGGCCATCAGGCCTGCCATACGGGTTCCCACGACCCACAGCGGACCGATGAACGAGCTGCACCGGCACCGCTCCACGCAGGCGGAGGCCCAGCCATCGAGCCGGGTGAGATTCCAGCCCTGCTGGCCGACCTGACAGGCGTTCAGAAAGACGAGCGGCCGGTCGTCGCGCAGGCGGGTCTGCCGTCGGCCGTGCAGGTCCTCGGCCCGCAGGGCGGTCTCGTCGCCGAACAGCAGAGCGGCTTCCGTGATCCGTCCCGAGTCGGCTTCGCCGTGAGCGGCAAAGTGGAGGATCTGGTGGCCCCCGGCGTCGAGGAGGTCCGCGACCGTCTCCTGCGTGACCGGCCGCGGGCTCGTGATCTCCAGGCCCGGCCGCTCCGCGGCAAGCTCGCGGAAATACGATTCCTCGTCCCCTTCCAGATCGTCGACCACTCCCACGCGGGAGACCCGGATCTCGCCGGGCGGAACGCTTTCACCGGCCAACCAGCGTGTCATCTCGAACTGGAGGCAAAGAAACTCGTCATCGACGATCGGCGTCTCGTCGTCGTCATAGGGCTTGACCAACTCCCACGGAATCCACGGTTCATCCGAGGTGATCTGCAGGGTCCTCACCCGGTTGCGGAGGCGGCGGTACAGAACGCGCATCTCCCTGGAGAAGAGCTCGCGGTACAGCTCGTGCCCCAGGGCCTCCAGCTTGGCGACGATCTCCGGGCTCAGGAGGAGCTTCTCGTCGGCGTCCCAGCCGCGTTTGAGCGACTCCAGACGATCCAGGAGATGCCGGGCATAATCGTTCGCCGGCCTCTGCAGCGGGATCGAGTGGGACCCGACGTAGTGCGCCTCCACCGTTCCGGCCGGCGAATGGAGCACATAACGCAGCCGCGGAGGCTCCGCCTCGTAGACCACCCTGAGATCGAGGTCCGCGGGCGGAAGGTAGGGGCCGCCGACCTCGAACCGGCCGTGCACGGTCCGCTGCTCTTCCGAAAGGACGTCGGCCGTAGCGATCTCGATCTCCACCCGCACGGCGCCAACCAGCGCTCCCGACTGCCGAAAGTCCAGATACAGCGGCCGAAGCCCGCTTCCGAGTGCGCGGATGCGGAACGCGATCGGCTCGGTGTCCGCGTCGGGCTCCAGGGTGAGACTGCGGACCGGCGCGCCGAGGATCTCGAAATCGTCGGCCCCGGCATGGCAGTGCACCTCGACCTGAATATCCGGCCGCAGATCCAATCCGTGCGCGGCGAGACTGTAAGGAAGGGGAGAGACGGAGAGTCCGACCGTCAGGGCGCCCAGGTCCCCCTGCGCCAGGCGGCGCGGAGCGCTGATATCGGTGTAGCGGGTGACCGGCGGAGGATCGAGAGTCTGCAGGATGCCGGAGTCCAACGCCTCCCACTCCGGCGGAGGCGCCGCGGGATCGGGATTGCCCCGGACTCTCCCATCGCGACCCAACCCGTTCCGAATCTCCCGGAGACGCTGCTGGACCGCTTCGTTCCTGGAGAGGAGCTCGAACAGATCGACGACGAGCCAGTCACGCTCGCCAGGGTCCTCACAGCTCACGATCCGGGTCAGGAGATCGCGGCAGAGCGGAAAGAGGCTGATCCAGAGAGATCCGAACAGAGCCGGTAACTCGGGCCAGACCAACAACAGAGCCTGGATGTTGCGGCGGGATGCGGTGCCCGTCATGTCCCTTCTCCCACGAGGATGAACGGCGCCCAATGATAGGGTGACGCGAACGGTCGCGTTCCCGGAGACTCAGTCAAGATCCGGTTCATCACCTCGGCAGCAAACGCGTCGCGCCAGGAGCGACGGGGAGAGAGCTCGGCCGCCAGCCCCTCCGTCGTGACGTCCCGCAACCAGATCTGGGCGCGGCGCAGCGCTCGCACCGGCGGCATAGGCGGCTCTCCGCTCTCCGGATTGCCGTCGACGTGGAACCGGTACAGCCTTTCCATCAGCAGCGCCGTGGCAAGATCGTCGACCTGCCAGAGGCTGCCGATCACACAAGGGGCCCCGGCCTGGAGGAAGCCCGCCGGCAGGCCGAGCACCTCGTCCGGAAGCCGTTCCGTCTCGGTGACCGCCGAATGGCACGCCGACAGGGTGACCAGACGGCTTGCGCCGAGGGAGGCCCCGGCGAGAATATCGCGCAGAGCGAGCTCTCCCCCGGCGAGCCGCAGGTGACTGTTCAGAGGCTCCCGCGGATCGAAAACGCCGTGGCAGGCCAGATGGATGTGGCTGCCCAGAGGGAGCGCTCCGAGAAGCGCCTCCCGCGTGGCGGCCCTGCCGAGGAGCGTGTTGCGCGCGGAGGGCGCGAAAAAACCGGCGATCCCATTGATCTCCTCGGCAGCCCAGGCCAGAGGCTCCGGATCGGGATCGGGACCGCCGGCTCCGACCAGGAACGGCGGCCGGACCGAGCGGCGCGCCAGATCCTGCCGGGCCGCGGCGAGGATCCGGGCCGAGGGCGCATACGAAATCTCGAAGCTCTCCAGAAGCGGAGCGTGGAGCGGCAGCAGGCCGAGCGCGCCGCTCGGAATCAGAACGGCTCCGGGATATCCGAGGCTCCGCAGGCGGGCGGCCAACGGAAGCGTCAGTTCCGTGATCTCGCGCAGGATCCCATCCAGATCCGAAGCGCGGCGCCACGACTCCAGGAGACGGTCCAGACGAGACGTGGCGAAGCTCTCGACCCACACTGTTTCCACTTCGACCGCGGTCTCGCCGGCGGGCGCGCTCGGAAGCCGCCGGACCAGCAGGGCCAGGATCGCCTCGGGAGTCGGAGTCAGATAGATGAGCGGCCGGTCCCGGAGGACTGTTGCAGCGATGTCGTCGAGATCGGGCTCTCTGAGAAAGTTGGCGAGGCCCGGCAGGCGGCGGATGCGCTCGAGGGCGGCGGCAAACTCACTGCGGGCCTGCAGAGCCTCCGCGCGCAGAGAGGGCCGCACAGCCGGGTCGTCCTCTCCGGCGGCTGGAAGGGCGCGCTCTTCGACCTCGATCCGGCGGATCCGGGCGGCAGCGTTCTCATACAGGGCCCATGCCCGCGGATCGGCGTGGCGGATGCGTTCCGGGTCCGCCCGGTCACGCTCGACGGCGCTGCCCAGCCCCTGAGCGCGCCCTCTCTCCAGAGTGACCAATGCCGACTGCGGATCGCCTGCACGCGCCATCGCGAACGCCGCCCGTCGGTGGAGATCCTCGGAGTCCTCAATCTCTGAGTGGCGGCTGATCCGCAAGGCGGAAGCCTGGCGCAGGATCGCCGTCGATTCCAGGGCGACGGCAAATGCGTGAGCCGCGTCCGCCCAAAGCCCCTCCCGGGAAAACAGGGTCCCCAGAAGATACGCCGCAACCTTGCGGGTTGAAGAGGGGAGTTGCAGGTCCGCGGCTTGGAGCACCTCCCGCAGGAGATCCCGAGCCCGAGCCCCATGTTCTTCATGGCCCGCGAGCTCCGAAAGACCGGCGAGCGCGCGGGCGAGACCGATGGTGGAGACCGCCCACGCTCCCGGCATGGTCTCGCGCCGACGCACGAGCAGCGCTTCCTCGTAGGCCTCCACCGCACGCTTCAGATTCTCCTTCCTCGCCCCCTGGCGACGGTCCCGGTAAACGTCGCCCAGGACGTCAAGCGTCCACGCCCGTTCTCGTGGAAAGGCCTCGTGCGTCTGGACACGGAGCGCCATTTCGGCTGCGTCGAGGGCGCGCTCCTCATTCTCGGCCGGATCCCCTGAGAGCCTCTGGGTGAAGACCAGCGCTCGCTGGCTCTGGGCATTCCCCCACTCGAAAGGAAACCGGTTGGGCTCGAGCACGGAGAGCGCCTTGTCATAGGCCTCCAAGGCGCTTTCGACGTTGGCGCGGGGATCCCCCAATACGCGAAAGGTCAAGGCGTTTCCGAGGGTCGTCTGGGCGATCGCCCAGCGGACCGGATTGTTTTCGGGAGTCCATATTTCCAGGGCTCGACGCAGCGAGGTCAAGGCCTCCTCACTGTTGTCCCCGCGGTCTCCGCGCTCCCAGATTACCCGGGCGCTGGCCCGTTCCATCTGGGCGAACGCCCATTCGGAAGGGGCATCCTTGAGGTAGGAGGGGTCGAGCAGCAGATCGTATTCCGCCAACGCCCGCTCCACCTGGGCCCCGCGATCGCCATGAGCCTGAAGGACCAGCGCATTGGCATGGGCCAGCAGGGTTTCTCCCCAATCCAAAGGCGAGGTTTGCCGATCACAGAGCGACAGGGCCACCTCATAGACAACCAGAGCTTCCTTCAGATTGAGCTCGCGATCGCCTTTCACCCGATTGCACAAGGAGTGGCCGAGGCCCATCAGGGCGTCCCAGTGCAGATCCCTCGGTGCGCCGGACCCAAGAAGTTGCAGGGCCTCCCGATAGTCGGCGACCGATTGCTCTAGGTTGACCTCATGATCTCCCGCCACCCGGTTTCGCAGGAAATCACCGCGGAACATGAGAATCCGGGCACGCTCCCAGGGAGCGGCCGCCGGGCTGAAGAACTCGAGAAGGTAGCCGAGCGCGGCGAGCGCCCGCTCCAGGCTAGGCTGATAATCGCTCGCAGGTTGATCGGCCCATGCCAGCAGGAGGGATCTCCAGGCTTCGGCCCAGGCCCGACCGAGCTCCGGCCAAGTCTCCGGCCAGTCCGAGGGGAGTTGCGTCGGCTCCAGAATGGCAAGCGCCCGTTCGAGGTACTTGATCGCAATGGA
>JBEQUE010000198.1:0-13158 GCA_040349255.1 Acidobacteriota bacterium
GGCACCAGGACCTTGTCGAAGCGCGACAGCACGTCGCCCAGGTTGGCCGGGAACGGGTTCAGGTGGCGCAGGTGCGCGCGGCTCACCTTGAGGCCCATCTTGCGCGCGCTGTTGACCGCGCCCGTGATGGCGCCGGAGGTCGAGCCCCAGCCCAGCACGAGCAGGTCGCCGGTCTCGTCGCCGTGCACCTCGAGCGGCGGGATGTCGGCGGCCACGCGCTCCACCTTCTCCGCCCGCAGGCGGACCATGCGCTCGTGGTTCTTCGGGTCGTAGGAGACGTTGCCGGTGACCTCTTCCTTCTCGATGCCGCCGATGCGGTGCTCGAGGCCCGGGGTGCCCGGGATGGCCCACGGCCGCGCCAGGGTCTCGGGGTCGCGCTCGTAGGCCTTGAAGCCCTCCGGGTCGGTGCGGAACTCCATGCGCAGGTCGGGGAGGTTCTCCACCTGGGGCAGCTTCCAGGGCTCGGAGCCGTTGGCGATGTAGCCGTCCGAGAGGACCGTGACCGGCGTCATGTACTTGACCGCGATCCGCACCGCCTCCAGGGCGATGTCGAAGCAGTCCTTCGGCGACGCCGGGGCGAGGATCGGCATCGGCGACTCGCTGTTGCGGCCGAACATGACCTGCAGCAGGTCGGCCTGCTCGGTCTTCGTCGGCAGGCCGGTGGATGGACCGCCGCGCTGGATGTCGCAGACGACCAGGGGCAGCTCGGTCATCACGGCCAGGTTCATGGCCTCGGACTTGAGCGCGATGCCCGGGCCCGACGAGGCGGTGACGCCCAGGGCGCCGCCGAAGGAGGCGCCGATCGCCGCGCAGACGGCCGCGATCTCGTCCTCGGCCTGGAAGGTGACCACGCCGAAGTTCTTGAACTTCGCGAGCTCGTGCAGCACGTCCGAGGCCGGGGTGATCGGGTAGGCGCCGAGGTAGAGCGGCAGGCCGCTCCTCCGGCTGGCCGCCACCAGGCCGAGCGCGAGCGAGGTGTTGCCGGTGATGTTGCGGTAGAGACCCGGCTCCAGGGAGGCCGCCGGCACCTCGTAGCGGGTGTGGAAGGCCTCGGTGATGTCGCAGTAGTTCCAGCCCGCCTTGAGGACCTTGACGTTGGCCTCGGCGATGTTGGGCTTCTTCGCGAACTGCTGGTTGAGCCAGGCGATGGTGTTGTCGAGCGGCCGGCTGAACAGCCAGTAGCACATGCCGAGGGCGAACATGTTCTTGCAGCGGTCCATCGACTTGTTGTCGAGGCCGCTGCCCTCCAGCGTGCGGCGGTTCATGGTGGTCAGCGCCACCTGGAAGACCCGGAAGCTCGCCAGGGTGCCGTCCTCCAGCGGGTTCGAGGTGTAGCCGGCGCGGGCGAAGTTGCGGTCGTTGAACTCGTCGGTGTTGACGATGACGACGCCGTTCGGCTTCAAGTCCTTGAGCTCCTTGCGGAGCGCCGCCGGGTTCATGGCGACCAGGACGTCGGGCGCGTCGCCCGGGGTGTGGATGTCGTAGTCGGCGATGCGGACCTGGAACGCCGAGACCCCGGGCAGCGTGCCGGCGGGCGCGCGGATCTCGGCCGGGAAGTCGGGCAGGGTCGACAGATCGTTGCCGATCATCGCCGACGTATTCGTGAACTGGGTACCCGTCATCTGCATGCCGTCGCCGGAGTCGCCGGCGAAGCGGATGACCACCTCGTCCAGCTTCTCGAGCGAGACGTCGCGTCTCTCGTTTTCTGCGACCGTAGTGCTCATGATCCTCTCTTCTCGGGGGATGGGATGGACCGGACCCCTCTCAGGGAAACAGGAAAAACCCGGGACTCTATTGCCGGGATCGTGCTGCGATCTTACCAGACTCGCGGGAGCGCCCGGCGCTCAGAGCCCGTCCACGTCGCCCAGGAGCGGCAGGCCGGGCAGGGTGAACCGGAGGCTCATCTCCGCCTTGCCGCCGTCGTGCGCGGTGTCGCAGAGGAGACGGCCTCCCTGGATGACACACGGATCGTCGCGGCCGTCGCCGTCCAGGTCGCCCAGCAACGCCCAATCCCCGGGCTTGCCGAAGGAGATCGAGACTTCCGCGCTCAGGCCGTCGTGAACGGTGTCGCAGAGGAAGACCGGCTCCCGGGGCGAGTGCACGCAGGGGTCGTCGTCGCCGTCGCCGTCCACGTCGCCCGCGAGCGGCTCGTCGCCGGTCTCTCCGAAGTTGACCGCCATCTCCGCCGCCTTTTCCGCACTACCGCCGTCGTGCGCGGTGTCGCAGAGGAACCAGGTCCCCCGCCGCACGCAGGGGTCGTCACGGCCTTCGCCATCCAGGTCGGCCATCAGGGGGAGGTCTCCGGGCTCGCCGTAGACGATCTCGGCTCCGGCAGAGCCGTCGTGGGCCGTGTCGCACAGGAAGGTGCCGGCGTGGTAGAGGCAGGGGTCGTCGCGGCCGTCGCCGTCCAGGTCGCCGAGCAGCGGCCGGTCTCCCTGGGCACCATGGAAGGGGATGGCCACCTCGGCCTTGCCGCCGTCGTGGGCCGTGTCGCAGGAGAAGCCGGCGGGGCCGAAGGCGCACGGGTCGGAACCGGGCCGTGCCCAGGACAGGCGGCGGCCGAAGATGCCGGAATCGCTGCCGTCCTGCGCGGGGGCATGGGCCCACCCGGGATCGGTGGTCCAGGCGGCGAGGAAGTCGCCGGCAGGGCCCGCGGCCACCGCGGGCCAGAGCTGGGTGCCCGGCACGAAGAGGGACACCCGGAAAGGCCCTCCCGACGGGGCTCCCGAAGATTCGTAGCGCCGGCCGTAGACGTTGCCGTCGTCCAGCTCCTGGATCTGGTCGTACTGGTTCCAGGTCACCAGGAACTTGCCTTCGGCGTCCATCGCGACCGACAAGTCGCCGCTTCCTCCGCTGCTGTGCGGTCCCAGGACCTGGAGGACCGGCGTGAGCGGCGCGCCCGAGGCTCCGAAGGAGCGGGCGTACACGGCCGAAGGGGTGTCGCACACCCAGCTCACCACGAAACGGCCGTCCGGCGCCGAGGCCACTTCGGCCGAGTCGACGTTCTGCTGCCCGCCGGCCACGAGGAACGGCTGGCCCGACGGGCGGCCGGCCGCGTCCACGAACACGGCCAGGATTCGGTTGTCCAATCCCACCCAGACCACGACGTAGCCCGCGTCGCCATGGCGGGCGACGGCGGGCCAGTCCTCGGGACCCGCCAGCGTCACGCGGTCGCCCGCGGGCTTTCCGCTGCGCTCCCGGAGCTGCGCGAACATCCCTTTCGCGTCGAGCCAGACAAGGAGGAAGCGGCCGTCGGGGCCGAGCGCGATGCGCCCATAGCCCGTCTCCGCAAGCTGGAACGGCGGGCCGGCCGGCGAGCCGTCGAGCTTCATCTCCCGCGAGAAGAGCTTCCGGCTGCTCCGGCCCTCGGACCAGGCCACCACGAAGCCGGAATCGTCGAGGGCCACGGACTCGCTCAAGGACAGCTCGGGCCATTCGGCGACCTGCGCCACCAGGAATTGATCTCCGCGCGGGGCGCCGGTGCGGTCGAAGGTCCGGCCCTGGAGCCCGGGCCCGGCCGGGCCGTTGTCCTGCCAGACCACGACGGCGTTGCCGCGGCGGTCCATGGCCACGGCCGGGAAGGACTGCCGGCCCTGGGTGTAGGTGTTGATCTGGATCTCCTGGCCCGAGACTGGAGCGACCCGCGCCGCGGCGCTCGGCCGCCGGCTCACTCCGTATCCGTCCACGTTGCCCAGGAGCGGCACGCCTCCGGCGGGATCGTAGAGGATCTGCAGCTCCGCCCCGCCGCCGTCGTGCGCGGTGTCGCACCGCAGCACGCCGTCGCGAGCCAGGCAGAGATCGTCGCGGCCGTCGCCGTCCATGTCCCCCAGAAGAGGCGTGCCGGAGAAGGCGACGGTCAGGACCAGCTCCGGCGCTCCGCCGTCGTGGGCGAGATCGCAGAGGAGCTGCCCGCCGCGGAAGACGCACGGCTCGTCGTCCTGATCGCCGTCCAGGTCGCCCAGGAGAGGCACATCGCCGGCCGCGCGTCCGAAGGCGACGACCAGCTCGGCCGTGCCGCCGTCGTGCGCCGTGTCGCACAGGAAGCGCCGGCCCGAATGGAAGCAGGGGTCATCCCGCCCGTCGCCGTTGACGTCGCCCAGGAGAGGATCGCCGGCTCCGGGGTCGAACGCAAAGCCGAGGTCCGCGAGGCCGTTCCGGTCCGTGTCGCAGGCGAACCGGCCCGATTGGAAGAAGCAGGGCTCGTCGCGGCCATCGCCGTCGAAGTCGCCCATCAGGGGACGGTCCCCCGAGCCCAAGCCCGAGCCGAAGTCGAGAACGAGGTCGGCGCCGCCGTCGCGCAGCAGGTCGCAGGAGAAGCCGCCGGCCCCGAACAGGCAGAGGTCCTCTCCGGGGGCCGAGACCACGAAGCGCCGGAGCTGGACCGCGGTACCCTCGCCGTCCGGGCTGGGACCTCCGTCGGGATCGGAGGTCCAGGCCACGACGAACCCGTTTGGCGTGGCGGCGGCGGCCACCTGGAAGAGGAACCCGGCCGCATCGACTCCCAGCGGGGCAACAGGGCCGGCGGGCTTTCCCCAGGCGTCGAGCCGGCGGCCGTCCAGGTGAGAGACGGCCGAGAGGATGTCGTTCGACCAGGCCGCGAACAGGCCGCCATTGGGATCGGGGGCGAGCGCGACGTCGACGTTGTACCTGCCGTCGTCGCTGATCCGGACGATCTCGCCGAGCCGGGCGCCGGCTCCGTCGGCGTCGAGCGTCCGGTCGAAGATGTCATGCCCCAACGCACCGTCGGCATTCCAGGCCAGCAGGAAGCCTCCGCCCGGCCGCGCCACGACCACCGGGCTGTAGACGCCCCACCCCGGCTCCATCTTCTGCACGAGGAGCTCCCCACCGACCGGCTCCAGGGACGGGGAGAGGAGGCGCGCCCGGAGCGGGTCGAGCGAGGAGGCCAGCCAGGTCACGGCCAGGGAGCCGTCCTCCGCCACGGCCAGATCGGGGCTTCCGCCGAAGCTCACCCCTCCGGCATCGGCCCGCACGGCGTCGGAAGCAGGTTGGCCCGCCGCGTCCAGCCGGCGGACCCGGACCTCCACGGGTATGAAGGAGGGGTCGGTGCTCTGGAGCCAAGCCAGGGCATAGCCCCCGCCAGGCCACGGCGCCACGGATGGAGAGGTGGCGTGGAACCGCTCCGCCGTCTCGTCGACCAGCACGACCTCGCCGCCGAGCGCCATGCCGGTCGCGTCGAAGAACCGGCCCACGATCCGGCCTTCGCTCCACCAGACCGTGAAGAATCGCCCGTCGGCGCCGACCGCCACGTCCGGCGAATCCTGGAACCCCTCGGCCGTGGTGTTGAGCTGGACCTGCGCGCCCGCCGGCTGGCCCGACGCGTCGAACCAGCGCCCGAAAACGCCGGAGACGCTGCCGTCCGGGCTCTCCGAGCAGGGGATGTCCGGGTCGAGGTCGCACTCGTCCGTCCAGACCACGGCGAAACGCCCGGCCGCGTCGGCGGCCACCGAGGGGGCGAGCTGATTCCTCTTCGTCGTGGTGTTGGCCTGGATCACCGGACCCACCGGGGTGGGCTGGGCGTGGCCGGTGCGGAGGCCGGCCAGGAGCAGGACCGCGAAGAGGGTCGGCCGGAGGACATGCCGGGATTTCACCCCTCCATGCTGCCACAGCTCAAAGGAATGAAAAAGGCGGGTCCGGGGCGGCGTTGAAACCGCCCCGGTCGGTTGGTGGGCTGGTGGAGGGAATTGCGTTCATTCAGGGATACGCAAACTCTCCTCCCTGCCCGCCATGCGGTCAGGAGTGGGCGCGGCCGGCGGTCTCCTCGAGCTCCTGGGCGCGCTTCGCGGCGGCCACGATGTCGAAGGCGTCGCGCCGCATCCGGGCCCGCTTCGCGTCCTCCTCCGGGAACTTCGGGCGGTAGCCCAGGCGGCTCTCGTCGAAGGTGAACGGCTTCATCAGGTCGCCCTTGCCGACGATCGACTGCTCGCGCGTGAAGTAGGCCATGTCGTAGTTGTTGCTCATGATGATGGCCTCTTCCGGGCAGGCGTCCACGCAGTAGCCGCAGAAGATGCAGCGCAGCATGTCGATCTCATAGACCACCGGATACTTCTCGATGTTGACGTCCGGGTGCTCGGAGGCCTCGATGTGGATGCACTCCGCCGGGCACGCCTGGGCGCAGAGGTAGCAGGCCACGCAGCGCACCGAGCCGTCGGGCCGGGTGGTCAGGATGTGATGGCCGCGGAACCGGTGGCTGTAGTCGCGCCGCTTCTCCGGGTACTCGATGGTGTACATCTTCTTGCCCAGGAGGTTGCGCACGAAGTGCTTGAGCGTGACCATCAGCCCGCCCAGGAGCGGCAGGTAGAGGCGCTCGGCGAGGCCCGGCTTGTAGGGCTTCACCTCGGTCGGATACGGCTCCCTCAGGACGGGTCTCCCCGGCGACGCAGCAGGCGGATTCGAAGTCATCGTTCAAGCTCTCCGGCGATGATGTTCAGGCCGCCCAGCGAGACGATCGAGTCGGAGAGCGACCCGCCGTTGATGAGCCGCGGGAAGGCCGAGAAGATCGGGAAGCACGGGCCGCGGGCGTGCAGGCGATAGGGCTTGCCGGTGCCGTCGCTGATGGCGTAGAAACCGAGCTCGCCGTTGGCCCCCTCGGTCATCGAGTAGAGCTCGCCGGCCGGCACCTGGATGCCGTCCATGATCAACTTGAAGTGGTAGATCATGGCCTCCATCTGGTTGTAGGCGGCCTCCTTGGACGGCAGGGCCACGTGCGGGTCGTCCACGATGTACGGCCCCTCGGGCATGCCGCGGTCGAGGAGCTGGCGGATGATCTTGAGCGACTCGCGGATCTCCATCATCCGGATGCGGTAGCGGTCGTAGACGTCGCCGCCGTAGAGCACCGGCACGTACCAGTCGACCGTGTCGTAGAGGTCGTAGGGGTAGGCCTTGCGCACGTCGTACGGCACGCCGCTCGCCCGCAGGCAGGGGCCGGTCCAGCCCCAGTTGACCGCCTCCTCGCCGGAGATGGCCGCGATGCCGACGCTGCGGTCGAGCCAGATCCGGTTGCGGTCCACCAGCTTCTCCACGTCCTCGACGAAGCCCGGGATCATGTCGACCAGCCGGCGCGAGCGCTCCAGGAAGTCCGGCGGCAGGTCCTGGATCAGGCCGCCGATGCGGCAGGCGGAGACCGTGAGGCGGGCGCCGCACACCGATTCGAGCAGGCCGTAGATCTCCTCGCGCGGCTGGAACATGTACCAGAAGTTGGTCAGCGCGCCGGCGTCCACCAGCGTCGTGCCGTTGCACACGCAGTGGTCCATGATGCGCGAGAACTCGGACAGGATCGTCCGCGCCCACACCGCCTTCGGCGGCACCTCGACGCCGAGCATCTTCTCGACCGCCTTGCAGTAGCCGACGTTGTTGATGAACGCCGAGCAGTAGTTGAGGCGGTCGGTGTAGGGGATGACCTGGGACCAGGTGTGAGTCTCGGCCATCTTCTCGAAGCAGCGATGGAGATAGCCGATCTCGACGTCCGAGGCGACGATGGTCTCGCCGTCCAGCACGGCCATGAGGCGGAAGGTGCCGTGCATGGCGGGGTGGGACGGGCCGATGTTGATCGTCATGCGCTCGAACAGGTCGTCCTCGCCCTCGGGCAGGTCGAAGTGCGGCTTGTAGATCTTGTCCTCGGTGAGGATCCAGCGCCGCGCCGGGTCGTAGTCCTTGCGCAGCGGGTGGCCCTGGAAGCCCTCGTGGCAGAGGATGCGCCGCAGGTTCGGGTGGCCCTCGAAGCGGAAGCCGAACATGTCGAAGGCCTCGCGCTCGAACCAGTCGATCCCCTTCCAGACGCCGACCAGCGACGGCAGGGTGATCTCGTCCTCCGCCATCGGCACCTTGAGGCGCAGGCGGGCGTGGCGCGGCAGCGAGTAGAGCTGGTAGACCGCCTCGAAGCGCTTCTCGCGGTCGGGGAAGTCGACGCCGCAGAGGTCGACCAGCAGGTCGAACTGCGCGCGGCTCCTGAGCTCCCGGGCGAGACCGGCGAGGACGTCGCGGCGCACGATCCAGGTGGGCATGTCGAGGCCGTCCTGGACCTCGACGCTCCCCTCGGGGAGCTGCGCGAGAATCTCCTCCAGTCCGGAGGTCTCAGTCGTCTCAGGAGCGAGCGTCGGCACTCTCGAAGACCTCCTTCTCGGGTTCGGACTGGCGCTGGGGGGTCTCGGCGAACTTCCTGCGGTCGCGGGCGACCTTCTCGCGGAGCTGGAGGATGCCGTAGATCAGACCTTCCGGCGTCGGCGGGCAGCCCGGCACGTAGACGTCGACCGGGATGATCTCGTCGATCCCCTGCATCACGTGGTAGGCGCGGTAGAAACCGCCCGAGCAGGCGCAGGCGCCCATCGAGATGACCCACTTGGGGTCGGCCATCTGGTCGTAGATCCGCTTGAGGACCGGCGCCATCTTGTCGTTGATCGTGCCCGCGACGAGCAGCACGTCGCTCTGCCGGGGCGAGAAGCGCACCACCTCGGAGCCGAACCGCGCCAGGTCGTAGTGGCTCGACACCGTGGACATGAACTCGATGGCGCAGCAGGCCGTGCCGAACGGGAACGGCCAGAAGGAGTTGCGCGTCGCCCAGTCCTCCAGCGTCTCGAATTTGGTGGTGACCCAGCTCTCTCCGACTGTGTTTGTGTTCATGGCCTCTCGGTTCCTCGTTTCCACTCCGCCGGCAGTCTACCATCATTTGTGACCTTCGTCACAAGCTCCATAAGTTCCTTTGGAAGGAATGGGTTAGGAGGATGGTACCCCTCCCCGTCTCCTCCAACGCGGGCGGGTCGGACGGGCATTCCCACCCCCGCCGAGCCCATCGAGAACCTCGCTGAGCGGTCACCCACCTTACCGAGCCACGGATAAGCCGACTTTGTCACGCGGTAACGTTACCGAGCCGCTCGAGAGCGCCGGGACTGCGGCCACCGCACGAAGAGCGTGTCCGCGATGACGATGTCAGATCCGTAGTCGGTAGGTTCGAACGGACCGGGTGTGTAGCGAAGCTCTAGGACCGCGTCGGCACCGGCACTTCGCAGCTCGTAGTGACTTGCGACACCTGTCGAGAGCATACCCGTGACGCGGTAGTCGTAGGGCGTCTTCCAGCCATCGGCGAGTGGCACCGCCTTAACAATCCCCTCCTGCATAAGAACGCGAGCCGCCTCCTGAAAGGTACCCACTGGATACCCGCCGTGCCGCGCACGGTACTCGTTCAGTGCCGCGCCAAGATTTCGCAGGTCCGCCACACTGCGCTTCTGCCTTGCGCTCTCCAGCGACTCACCTTGTGAGGAGAAGTACAGACCAACGATCGCGAGCACGATTGCGGTTGAGATACTCGCCTCGATGAGCGCCACTCCTAGCGACCGCTTCTTCGCAGGCGCGACGAACCAGAGCACCAGAAGCGCGAACGCATAGACCGGTACGCCTAGAATCAGCAGTGCAGCGATACGGTTAAGCATGAGTCCCACAACAGACGTTTCGACCGACGCTGCAGGAACGGGTGGCGCGTCAGGTGACGCCCGACACCATCCAATTGATGGCGACCGCGGGAAAGCCCTCTGCCCGCGCGAGCCTCTTCCCCGCCCATTGGACATACGCTGCGTCGTCAATCACCACCCGCCCCTCTTCCGCCTGACTCAGAGATGTGGAGATGGGAAGCAGCAGCAAGACGGCGACCACGAAGAGACTGCCTGTCGAGGTCATCACAGCGGCGGCAACCGCAGCGAGGCTTGCGGCGATGAGGCCGATGCGCACGAGCGGTGACCTGATGAGTAGGGACATGAGTTCCTACGCGGCGCCTATGCTGTGGCGCCAGCCGTCCGCTGGAGCCTGCCTCGCGGACCATGCTCTATTCTCGGAGTAAAGGATTTGGCACTCGTATTCCTGAAAAACCCGAGCGATCGTATGAAAGCTGGCGCACAAAGAATTTGCCGCCGCATTCTGCCACATATCTGAGTCGGCATAGTGATAGTCGTCAACGAGAAGGAGGATATGCGGCATGGCCAGTGCTGCCAGTTTGGCTTTCTTCGCCTCAGCGGCAGTTGCAACCAAGTTTGGCAGATCCTTCACAACCTCGCTGAGTCGACCACCAGTTCCCTCCGACCGCATTGCTAATAGATAGTCCTTCTGATCATGTATCTTCTCGATCGACCAATGAAGGCTACGCCTCTTAAGTATGACCTCTCGCGGAGCTTTCCGTAGATTTCTAGTGCGAGAGACGTAGTCAAGGAATGCCAACCGTGCTTGTGGCTCTATCTCCGCGAAATCGGAGACCGGTTCCAGCCACACGACATAAGCGCCCCGGAGAATCCCTTGCTCTCGCGCGGTAACCTGCAGCGCTTCTGCAAATCGTCGAAGCACGGCGCCTGACTTGCGCTTCGACTCTCTCTTACCGTCTAACTCGATCTGGCCGACTATTCTGGTTACTTCAACTGCGAATCGCTCTTCACTCAATAACAGGAAGAAGTCGGGCGGTTCTGCGCCCGCCTCCCAGATCACCGGCCCTAATGTACCGAGTTCTGGGAGGGCACGCGAAAATGCCTCCTTCGCAAATTCCTCATCTAACCGAGCCAATGAACCTCCTTGGCGGCCAACACCTCGGAAGCTCACAGCGCGGCAAGCGCGCAACGCGCGTTTGCCATCCGGTGCAGCGCGAGGGTTGGCCGGTGACTCCTTATAGCATACCTATCCAAACAGTAAACTCCGTAACCTATCCCACCAAGGTCGCTCCTGTTCGACAGGCTTGGTCCAGTCAATCGTACCAATTGCCTTTTTGAACCGGATACTTGCCTCAGAATGATCTATGTCAGGGTAGTATCTAAAAGCGTGCGTCTCACTGTCAGACAAGCAGAACTCTACCCGGTTTCCTGCGATTGCCTGTATCTTCAGACTCTTGCTCGGATAAGAACCATCTCGTCTACGCAGCAGCACGCTGTGCAGGTCTACTTCTTCAACTTTAAAAATCTTTCCGTATTGACTATCCGATATAAGACGGCAAATCTCGCTGATAGCAGTGTGATTGTGCAACCACGCAGGATCATCCCCCGCAGAGGATGAAAATCTGTCTGCTACTTCTTTCCAGCTCCACTCGGCTGCCACCTCTATCTCCCCTTGTTTTCTGGCTCTTGGTCCCGCACGTTGCTAAAAGATAGTCGTCTTCGTCCGTATTCGTCTAGGCAACAGTATCGCGCTCCTTCGCACAATTGGTGACGGCCAACGCCCTTGAAGGTGAGCGAGCGGGAACCGCGCTGTTCGCGGTTTCTGTCCGCTCGACCGTCGGGGGGTTGGGCGCGTTCGTGGTTGTCTCCACTTCAATAGATGCAGGCATCCAAGATAGAGAGTACCTCCAGTAACACAGGTTCCGGCGCCGTTCCGATGTGCTTGACGCTGCGAGAGCGGAAGTCGATAGACTTCACTTGCTCCACCATCACCACACCCGTGACCTCGAGACCTGCCGGGATCGAGACGTGGAACGGGTAGTCACGGCGAGTGTTCGTCACGGGACACGCGATGCAGAACCCTGTTGACTTGTTGAATAGGTCATTGCTGACGACGAGGGCCGGGCGCCGACCGCGCTGCTCGTGTCCGGACTGAGGATCGAACGTCAACGCGACGAAGTCCCCTTTGCGGGGGATGTACGGGGCCAACCTACCAGACCTCCCGGCCAACCGGCGGTCCCCAGTCGAATTCCTCCGGCTTGTAGTCCTTTGGGATGCGCGCTACGAGTTCCTTGAGGTCGAGTGCGCCCCGTACGCGGCGCACAGGCGTAATGATGAGCGAGCCATCTTGCGCCGCAACGTCAACCTGGTCCCCAACGTCGATGTGAACGTCGGAGAGCAATTCCTTGCTCAGGCGAAGACCCTGGCTGTTGCCCCATTTTTGAATCTTGGTGAGCATTCGCACCTCCAATGGCTATCCGGAGTATAGCCCTGGCGATCATTCAAAGTCAACGACAGGCCGGGTGATCCGCTCGTCCTCACCGGTACGCCGCGGCCTGAATGCCGTAGAGCGCGGCGTACTGCCCGCCGGCGACCATCAGGGCTTCATGCGTGCCGGTCTCGACGACGCGTGCGCCGTCGAGCACCACGATGAGGTCGGCCATGCGGACGGTGCTGAACCGGTGCGAGACGAGGATCGTGATGCGTCCGTCCGCCGCCGTGGCGTCGCGGCGCGCGGCGGCGGCATAGCGCTCGAAGAGGGCGTGCTCGGTCTCCGCGTCGAGAGCGGCGGTGGGCTCGTCGAGCACGAGGAGGAGCGGGTGGTCGCGCATGAAGCCGCGCGCCAGGGCGAGCTTCTGCCACTGGCCGAAGGAGACGTCGACGCCGCCGGGCCAGGTCGGGCCGAGCTGCGTGTCGAGCCCGGCCGGCCATCGCGCCAGGACGTCCTCCGCTCCGGCGCGCTCGACGGCCTGGAGGACAGCGGGCTCTTCGTCGAGCCGGGGGAGGTCGCCGACGCCGATCGACTGGCGAGCGGGAAGCTCGAAGCGGAAGAAGTCCTGGAAGGCTCCGGCGAGGCGCTCGCGCCACGCGTCGGCCCGCATCCGGGCCAGCGGCTGGCCGTCCACATGAATCGCGCCGGAGGTGGGCTCGTAGAGCCTGGCGAGCAGCTTGACGAGAGTGGTCTTGCCGGCGCCGTTCTCTCCGACGACGGCCACGACCATGCCCGCGGGGAGCTCGAGCGTCACATCCTCCAGCACGAGGCGGTCGGTGCCGGGGTAGGCGAAGGAAACGTGATCGAAACGAATCCCCTGGTGCAGTCGCGCCGGCACGGGCAGGTCCGCGTGCGCGGCCAGGGAGGCGGCGTAGTCCTCGAGCCAGGCGAGGCGCTGCGAGCCGTCCATCCAGATGCCCCGCAGGAAGCCGATCTCACCGACCGTGGCGCCGATATATGCGGACAGACGCGCGCCGGCCGCGAGGACGAGCAGCACGTCGCCCGCGGCGGCGCGCAGCCCCGAGGCGACGAAGACCACCGCGCCGACCCAGGCGCCGCCGAACACGGCCCAGGCGAGCGTGTGCCATACGGCGGAGCCCCAGCGGGCGCTGGCGATCGGTCCATACCAGCGCTCCCAGGCCTCGCGGCGCTCGCCGGCGAGACGCCCGCCGATGCCGGTGACTCGCACTTCCTTGCCCGGCGCGGCGGTGGTGGCCAGGGTGAAGAGATGGCGCGCGAGCCGGC
>JBEQUE010000206.1:0-70508 GCA_040349255.1 Acidobacteriota bacterium
GCTCGGGCCGCGAGCGGGGTCTGGCCGTGCTCGCGCTGGCGGCGGGAAAGCATCCGGACGCTCTCCGGATCGCGACCGCGGCGCAGGGCTCCCCGGAGATCGACGTCCGGGCCTACGCAGCGCAGGCCGCGGCCCGGGTCGGCTTCCCGGCGGCCGCGGACCTGGTGGCGAAGCTCGTGGCCGATCCGGCGCCGGCGGTGCGCTCGGCGGCGGCCGACGCGGCGCTCTCCGGCGCCGAGGCGGGGCAGGACAAGGGCGCGGGCGCGGCCGGCGACCTGCTCGGCGACCGCGACCCGGGAGTCCGGGCCACGGTCTTCGGCTGGCTTTCCGAGCACCCGGTCCTCCCTCTCGGCCGTCTCCAGGCCGGGCTCCAGGCCTCGGTCCGCGGCGGCGTCGAAGAGGAGACGATCGCGGCCCTCGAAGCCCTGACCGCGCGGGCCAAGGCCGAGCCGCTGGAGCGCGGCGCGATCGTGGCGCTCCTGGAGCAGGCCGCGGCCGGGAAGGCGGGCAACGGCTGGATCCTGCGCCGGCAGGCGGGCGCGGCCCTGGGCGATCTCGAGCGGCCGGTGCCGTCCCTGGGCGCGATCGAGACCGGCCGGTCGGCGGACCTCTACCGCGACATCGTCGAGCGCACCTGGCCGCCGCGGACCGTCGAGCTGCGGACCTCGAAGGGGCCGATCCGCCTCCGCCTGGCCTGCCGCGAGGCGCCGCTCACCTGCCTCAACTTCCTCCAGCTCGCCGAGCAGGGATATTTCAACGGGCTGATCTTCCACCGCGTGGTGCCCGACTTCGTGGTCCAGGGCGGCGACCCGCGGGGCGACGGCTTCGGCGGGCCGGGCTACGACATCCGCGACGAGATCAACCGGCTGCGCTACAGGCGGGGGACCGTGGGCATGGCGCTCGCCGGGCCGGACACGGGCGGCAGCCAGTTCTTCATCGCCCTTTCCGAGCAGCCGCACCTCGACGGCGGCTACACGGTCTTCGGCCAGGTGGTGGCCGGCGACGAGATCCTGGACCGGATCGTGCCCGGGGACCGGATCGAAGCGGTCGAAGAGGTACGATAGACTACGCGATCATGAAATACGCCGTCCTGTCCCTATTGCTCGCCATGTCCTCCGTCGCCGTCGCCACGGCTCAGCAGCAGCAGGCTTCCGGCAAGGAGGGAGTGCTCGTGGGAGACGTCACGCGGGAGCAGATCGAGGAGTCCGTGCCCGACTGGGCGCTGTCCGAGTCCGAGTCCGCGCCGGACCCGGAGGCCTGCCGCGGGCTGGCCGCCGTGGAGCGCGGCGCCGACGTGACCGTCTTCCTGGGCACCTGGTGCGGCGACAGCCGGCGCGAGGTGCCGCGGCTCTGGAAGGCCCTCGACCTGGCCGGGCCCGCGGTGCCGTTCGAGATCCACTACATCGGCGTCGACCGTGACAAGAAGGAGCCGGACGGCCGGACGTCGGGCGACGGCGTGCTCTACGTGCCGACCTTCATCGTGCGCCGCAACGGGCAGGAGATCGGGCGGATCGTGGAGCATTCGCCGGCCGGCATCGAAAAGGACCTCCTGGCGCTCCTCACCGGGCAGGCCCACGGCCTGATCACCTCCCGCACCGACCTGAAATGACGGCCAGCCTCGGCTGGGTGCTCCAGCTCCTCGCGCTGGCCCTGGTGGGCAGCGGCTTCCTGGTCGGCCTGGTCTACAACGAGGTCCGCGCCGAGCTCGCGATCTGCGCCGTGGGCGGCGGGATGTTCCTCCTCGGCCGCTGGCTCCAGGCCCGGGCCGGCCGCTGACCGCCCCTGAAACCTTGGCGAGATGCTTGCGTATCCACCGGTGACGCGGATGACGCGGGGAATGGAGCAGCCGACCGACGAGGATCTGGTCGCCGCGATCCTGGAAGGGGATCGGGACCGTTTCGGCGATCTGGTCGACCGCTACCAGGGGCGTCTGGTCAATTACCTGTTCCGGTTGCTGCGCAACGTGGACGACGCGCACGACCTGGCCCAGGAAGTGCTGGTGAAGGTCTACCAGGTGCTGGATCGCTACGATCCCCAGTACCGGTTCTCCACCTGGCTCTTCCGGGTGGCGCAGAACGCGGCGATCGACCAGATCCGCCGCCGCCGCCTCAAGGTGGTGTCTCTGCGGCAGGACGACGAGGAAGGAGAAGGGCGCGATTGGGATCTGCCGTCCCCGGAGCGCGGGCCGTACGGCGAGCTGCGCAACCGGGAGCGGGGGGACGCGATTCAGGAGGCCATCGACTCACTCCCCTGGGAGTACCGCGAGCTGATCCTCCTGAGGCACTTCGGCGAGCTGCCCTACGAAGAGATCGCGCAGATGAAGGGAATGCCCCTGGGGACGGTCAAGAACAAGCTCTTCCGGGGCCGCCAGATGTTGAAGGAAAAATTGCAGGAATTCCTGAGCGACTGAGTCCGAAGGGACGATCAAAGGGATCAGTCAGGGGGCGTCATGAACAGGCAGGATCACAGCATCTACAGAGAGTGGATCAACCTGGAGGCCGACGGCCGGCTGCCGCGCGACGAGCGGGCCCGGCTCGAACAGCACCTCTCCTCCTGCGCCTCCTGCCGGTCCGAGCTCGACAGCCTCCTCTCCCTCGAAGGCCTGATGATGGAAGCGCGTGTGCCGGTGCGCGGCGGTTTCCGCGCCGACGTGCTCGCCGCGCTGCCGCCGGCGGGCTGGGAGGCGCGCGCGCCGCGCACCTGGGGCTTCCCGGTGGCGCTGTGCGCGCTGCTCGCGGTGATCTCCGCGGCCGTGGTGGGCGCCGCGCCGGGCGAGTCCTCGGGCCTGGGCGCGCTCTCGGCCGTCTTCGGCATGTTCCGGGCCGCGGCCCTGGCCGGCTCCGGCCTGCTCGGCGCCACCTGGAAGGGGTTCGGCCTGGTCTTCGAGGAGATGCTCGCCTCGCCCATGAGCCTGGGGATGTTCGGCGTCTTCGTGCTCTGCCTCAACATCCTGCTGGTGATGATGATCCGGCGCAGGCGCACCGAGGCTCCGACCGAGGCGGGCGCCGCCGCATCGAGGACGCCGAGGGGTCTCGACGATTCCCGGCTGTAGCTGAGCCCCTGTTCCAAACGCCTCTCCTGACGTAGAGTTCTCCGCACCGTGAGCGCGTTCCTGGTGAGCCTGTGGCTGCTCGCCTCCCCGGCTCCTCCCGCCGTCGCCGGGAGGACCGCGGGAGAGGCCGCGTTGCGCCTGGACAAGGGGAGCATCGCGCGCAACCAGATGGTCGCGGTCGGCAAGGACGTGATCGTCGCCGGCGAGGCCCTGGGCGACGTGGCCGCGCTGGACGGCTCGGCCGAGGTGACCGGCCGGGTGGACGGCGACGTCGTGGTCCTGGGCGGCGACGCGCGCCTCGGCCCCCAGGCGCAGATCGGCGGCGACGTGTTCGTGCTGGGCGGGATGGTCCACGCCGATCCCGGCGCCCGCGTGTCGGGCCGCATGGTCTCCTACCCGACGGCCTCCGCCGCGATGGTGACGCTCGTGGAGGGTCCGAGCCTGGGCGGCGGCTTCGCCTCGCCGCTCGTGGTGGGCGCGAAGCTGGCGCTCCTGGCGGCCTGGGCGGCGCTCCTCCTGCTGCTCTTCGCGGCGAGCGGCCGCCAGCTCCTGGAGACGGCGGACGGCATCCGCCGCGAGCCGTTCCGCAGCTTCGCGACGGGCCTGACCGGGGTGCTCGCCCTGATCCTGACCGCGCTCTTCTTCAGCGCCTTCACGGGCGGCCTGGTGGGGGTGCCGCTGCTGGCGCTGGTGGTGCTCCTGGGTCTGATCCTGAAGCTCTGGGGGATGGTGGCGGTGTTCTACGCCGTCGGCGACTGGCTGGCGCGCCGCCTGCTGCGCCGCCCGCGCCTGCGGCCGCTCAACGCGGCCACCCTGGGCCTGGTGGTCCTGGGCGTCATCAAGTTCCTGCCCTGGGTGGGCGTCTGGGTCTGGACCGCCGCCACCCTGATCGGCATCGGCGCCGCCCTGTCGACCAAGTTCGGCCGGCAGGAGCCGTGGTTCGAGCTGGCGTAGGCCACGTTTCACTGGGAGCGCCGGCGTCCCGCCGGCTCAAACCAGAGGCGAGCGGGGGCTCAGCAGCGGGGCTGGACATCCCATGGGAGAACACGGTAGAGTTGCAGGTGCGGGAGGGCATGTCCAATGGCACTGCGAATCGGTACTCAGGTCTGGGTTCCCTGTGAAGTGAAGCCGGGGCCGTTCTCCGACGAGCGGCTTGTCCGCGTCCTGTCGAATCGTGGCGAGTGGCTCGGCTTCGTTCCCATCCGATTGCTCCGTGAGCCGATCCTGGAGGGCAGCACCTTCATCGGCGCCCGAATCGTGGCTGTGGCGGGAGAGCGGTTTCAGGCCAGCATTCCTGGAGAGGCCCTGACTCCATCCTTGTTCGAAGGATTCGAAGGAAATGTTGCGAGGGTGGGGCGACTTGATCCTGTCCAGGCCTGATCTCCTGCGCTATCTGAAGGAAGGGAAGCTCCGGATCGATCCTCCGCTCACCGAAGACCGCGTCGCCCAGGTCAGTCTTGATCTCTCCCTCGGGCGCAAGTTTACGACCTTCAAGAAACCTCCAGGCTATCTGCCCGCCATCCATGTCGATCGTTCGCTCTGGACCTCGGCCGACCTGTGGGAGCACTCCGAGCAGGATGTCTTTCGACTTGTGCCGGGTCAGTTCGTGCTCGCGCAGACGCTTGAGCAGGTCTTCATCCCTTCCGACTTGGCAGGCTTCGTCGAGGGGCGCAGCAGTTGGGCTCGCATCGGCGTCACCATCCACGTGACGGCTCCAAAGATCGACCCCGGCTTCCACGCGCCGATCACCCTGGAGATGGCCAACTTCGGGCAGGTCCCGGTGGATCTCCGGGCCGGCATCGACCGCCCGGCCCAACTCATCCTGATGCAGATCTCGACGCCTCTCCAGGAGATCGAGTTGTACGGAACCAGCGGCCAAGGCAGCTTTCAGTCCCAGACGGATCCGATTCCTTATCGATAGACTGCAGGTATGAATTTCGGTTCTCAGAGCATGATCGACCCGTTGCGGCGGGTCCTGGTGAAGCGTCCGGACGAGGCGTTCGGGAACGCCGATCCGGCGCGCTGGCACTACACCTCCCGTCCGGACCTGGACGAGGCGCGGCGCGAGCATGACGCGCTGGCCGCGATCCTGACGGAAGCCGGAGCCGAGGTGATCGATCACCCGGAGCCGCAGCCGGACCGCGCGGATTCGATCTTCGTCTTCGATCCGGCGCTGGTCACCGACCGCGGCGCCGTGATCCTGCGCATGGGCAAGGAGCTGCGGCGCGGCGAGGAGGCGGCGATGGCGCGGCGCTTCCGGGAGGTCGGCGTGCCCGTCCTGGGTGAGCTCCAGGCTCCGGCGACCGCGGAGGGGGGCGACCTCCTCTGGCTCGACTCCGGGACGCTCGCGGTCGGTCAGGGCTTCCGCACGAACGCCGAGGGTCTCCGGCAGCTGCGCGGGATCCTGGCCGGAATCGACGTGCTGCCGGTCGAGCTGCCGTACTTCACCGGTCCCGAGGCCTGCCTCCATCTCCTGTCGCTGATCAGCGTCGTGGACCGCGACCTGGCAGTGGTCTATCCGCCTCTCCTGCCGGTCTCCTTCTGGACGCTCCTCCGGGACCGCGGCTTCCGGCTGGTCGAGGTGCCGGAGGAGGAGTTCCCCACCATGGGGCCGAACGTGCTGGCGCTCGCGCCCGGCCGGTGCCTGATGCTCGAAGGCAACCCCGAGACCCGGCGCCGCCTGGAGCGGGCGGGCTGCGAGGTGACGACCTACCGCGGCCGGGAGATCTCCTTCAAGGCCGAGGGCGGTCCCACCTGCCTCACGCGCCCGGTCTGGCGGTCGCCCGGGGAGCCGTGACCAGCCCCCGGTCCCGTGTTTGCGGCTGACGGGAACGAGGTCCCGGCGGCTGCGCACGGGGTCCCGGCGCGCGGGAACGCGTTCCCGCGCGCCGGGACCAGGATCTCCGCGGCTGCGCTCGTGTTCTCGCGCCGTGCGCCCGCGTTCCCGGCTGCCGCGCACGGGTTTGCGGCCCATGAGAACGGGTTTGCGGCCGCGGAGACCCGGTGCCCGCCGGCCGGGACCCTGTGCCCGGCCGCGGAGAACGCGTGCGCGGCGGACGGTCAGCGGTCGTCGCCGGAGGCGGTGGACTCGGCCTTGCGTTGCCAGTCCGCGGCGGCGTGGACGTCTCCCTTGCGGTGGGCCAGGACCAGGAGCTGGTGGTAGGTCGCCGCGAGGCGGACGCGCGCCCAGTCGCTTCCGGACCGCTCCAGCCTCTCGCGGAGGAGGTGGTAGCGCGCCTCGGCTTCGTCCAGGGCGCCGGAGCGCTGGAGGCGGCCGGCCTCCGCGCCGACCAGGAAGAACCACAGCGCTCCGGCCTCGGAATCGAGCTCCGGCTCGCCCACGGCCTGAAGCCCGCGCGCCGTCCAGGCCTGGGCTTCGGGAGAGCCGGTGCGCGTCCAGTACGCGTTGAGCGGCTCCAGGAGCGACAGCGCCTCGCCGAACATCCGGCGGTCCAGGGCCCGGGCCGCCGCGGCGCCCAGGGCTCCGGCCTCCAGCTCCAGCACCTCCAGGGCGATCTCGTCGTCCTCCTCGCCGAGCTGGTCGCCGAGCCACTCCCCGACCACCGCCCAGGCGCGCAGGACCGCGGCCTGCGCGACCTCCTGTTCGTATTCGAACGCGCCGCGAGCCCGCTCGCGCCAGAATTCCAGCAGGACCGCGGCCAGGCCGGGCTCCATCCGATAGATCGACTCCAGGGCCGGAGAGAGGAGACCCACCCCGGCGGCGGCCTCCAGGGTCTCCTCCCAGTCCTCCCGCGCGAGGCCGGTCGCCTCCTCCAGCCCGGCGAGCACGTTCAGGTCGACGATCCCGGCCTCGAAGAGCGCCAGGGCAGCGAGCCGGTCCCGGTGCTCGCGCGGAAGCTGGAAAAGGGCGTCGCGGAGGCTCATGGCGGCGATTTTACCCGTGATATCTTCGGATTGCGGACGTGATTCGTCTCACGCGGGGAAAGGGAATCGATCGAATGGAGTCCATCCAGACCATCGGAGTGATCGGCGCGGGCACCATGGGCCACGGCATCGCCCAGGTGGCCGCGCAGAGCGGGTTCGACGTGCTGCTGGTCGACGTGGCGCCGGAAGCTCTCCAGCGCGGCATGACCCAGATCGGCAAGGGCTTCGAGCGCCTGGTGAGCAAGGGCAAGATGGCGGCGGAGGACCGCGACGCCGCGCTCGCCCGCGTCGCCGCGCACGGCCGGCTGGCCGTCCTCGACCAGGCCGACCTCGTGGTCGAGGCCGTGGTGGAAAGGCTGGAGGTCAAGCAGTCCGTGATCAAGGAGCTGGATCGGATCTGCAAGGCGGACGCGATCCTCGGCTCGAACACCAGCTCGATCTCGATCACGAAGCTCGCCGCGGTCACGTCCCGTCCGGAGAGGGTGATCGGCATGCACTTCATGAACCCGGTCCCGGTCATGCAGCTCGTGGAGATCATCCGCGGCCTGGCGACCGATCAGGCGACCTACGACGCGGTCGAGGCGGCCTCCCGGAAGATGGGCAAGACGCCGGTCGAGGTCCACGACTCGCCGGGGTTCGTCTCGAACCGCGTGCTGCTGCCGATGATCAACGAGGCCGTCTATTGTCTGTACGAGGGGGTCGGGAAGCCGGAGGCGATCGACGAGGTTATGAAGCTCGGGATGAACCATCCGATGGGACCGCTGGCGCTGGCCGACCTGATCGGCCTCGACGTCTGTCTCGACATCCTGCGGGTGCTGCAGGACGGCTTCGGCGATCCGAAGTACCGGCCGTGCCCGCTGCTGGTCAAGATGGTCGACGCCGGCTACCTGGGCCGGAAGTCCGGCCGGGGTTTCTATTCGTACGACGCATGAGGCGCGACGGATGAGGCAATGGAGGAGATGAAGACCCTAGTCGAGGATCGCGGCATGTACTGCCAGGTCTGCGGCGCCCCGAACCGGGACGATCACGAGTACTGCGTGCGCTGCCACCAGAAGCTGCTGGTGGTATCCGGTCCGATGCGCGAGGACGAGGACGGCTACGAGGAGACCCTTGAGGAGAGCTTCTCCTTCGACGAGCACCTCCTCGAGCGCATCTCGATCCTGGAGGAGGCGGTCAAGCGCACGGCCGAGACCGTGCGCCAGGTCCTCGGCGCCCTGCACAAGCAGGAGAAGAACATCCTCATCAACCAGACCGGCCTGTCGGCGCTGCGCGAGCTGCTCGAGCAGAAGCACTACATCGGCTGGGAGGAGTGGAGCGACCTCTGGGAGTCCAAGATGGACTACCAGCTCCTCGCGCTGGAGAAGCGCGAGCGCTTCCTCTCGATCAAGGAGCGCATCGCCGCGCTCCACCACGGCGACAAGCGCAAGCTCTTCCTCCAGCACCTGGAGGACGCCGAGTACGCGCTCTTCGCCTTCGACATCGAGCGCGCCGTGGGCTCGCTCGAAGCCGCCTTCAAGCTCGACCGCGACAACTACGAGCTCGCCTACTTCCTCGGCGAGACCCACTTCAACGAAGGGGACACCACCTCGGCGCTGACCTACTTCGACCGCGTGCTGGACGTCAAACCCGATCACTACGAGGGGCTCGTCTACAGCGGCGTGATCCATTACGAGAAGGGCGACCACCTGCGCGCCGAGGATTATCTCAAGCGCGCCATCGCGCTCTATCCCGAGAGCTTCCTGCCGCACTTCAGCCTCGGCGCGGTCTACGCCGGCCAGGGCAACCTCGCCCGGGCGGTGCTCTTCCTGGAGCGCGCGGTGCAGGTCGATCCGGTGCCGCAGGCGCTCTTCCTGCTCGGGAGCTGCTACTACGAGATGGGCAAGCTCTCGCTGTCGGTCCACTACCTCCAGGAGGCGGTGCGGCACGACCCGGCGTTCGAGGAGGCCCACCACCTGCTTGGCCTGGCCTATCTCGACCGCCACTGGACGCGCAAGGCGCTGGAGTCGTTCCGCCAGGCGCAGCGGCTCAACCCGAAGAAGCTGCAGTACCAGGACCTGGTGCGCTACCTCTCGGGCGCCGCGGGCTCGCCGCTGCCGGGCGTGAGCGGCGAGGCGGAGGCCTGGTTCGCCAAGGGCGAAGAGTTCCTGGCGCGCGAAAACCTCAAGCAGGCGCACGCCTGCTACCGCCGGGCGCTGTCGCTCGACCCGGACAACCCGACGCTCCTCATGTCCTACGCGCTCCTGTGCCTGCATCTCAACCGCAACCAGGAGATCGAGGCCGTGACGCGCAAGGTGCTCGATCTCAAGCCCGGCGAGATGCTCATGGCTACCGCCTACGCCACGCTGATCGAGGCCATGCGCAGCCAGGGCAAGTACCGCGAGGGCAACCGCATCGGCCGCGTGCTCCTCGACGAGGGCAGCTCGAACTTCGCCAAGTCGATCGCCTACTACGAGATGGCGTACAACCTGGCGGAGATGGAGGAGGACCTGGACCAGGCGCTCGACTTCGCCCGGCAGTCGGTCGAGCTGGCGCCGGACGAGATCAAGCAGTTCCCGCTCGCCGCGCTCGGCTGGGTGCACTACAAGAGGAAGGAGTTCGAGAAGGCGGTCGACTTCCTCGCCCGGTCGAGCGAGCTCGGGCCGTCCTCGACCACGCTGACCCACCTCGGGATGGCGCTCCTGGCCTCGGGCGACGAGGACAAGGCGCGGACGGTGCTCGCCCACGCCCGCACGGCGGGCGACCGCGGCGAGGCGTTGCAGGAAAAGATGATGGAATGCATGAAGGACTCGACGCGCCTGATCGAGCGGGCGCGCCGGGGGCAGAGAAAGTAAGACGGACGACACCCGTCCAACCACCCACGATCCAGGTCGGGAGCAGGAGAGCGCATGCGCTGGAGCCAGTTCTATCTCTTCACCACCCGCGAGGTGCCGAACGACGCCGAGGTGATCAGCCACCAGCTCATGGTGCGCTCGGGCATGATCAAGAAGGTCGCGGCCGGCATCTACTCGTATCTCCCGCTCGGCTGGCGGAGCCTGCAGAAGCTGATGGCGATCGTGCGCCGCGAGATGAACGCGGCCGGCGCGGTCGAGCTGTCGCTGCCGGCGATCCAGCCGGCCGAGCTGTGGCAGGAGTCCGGGCGGTGGCAGCGCTACGGCAAGGAGCTGCTGCGCATCAAGGACCGCCACGAGCGCGACTTCGTGTTCGGCCCGACGCACGAGGAGGTCATCACCGACCTCGTGCGGCGCGACGTGAAGAGCTACCGCCAGCTCCCGTTCAACCTGTACCAGATCCAGACCAAGTTCCGCGACGAGATCCGGCCGCGCTTCGGCCTGATGCGCGGGCGCGAGTTCCTGATGAAGGACGCCTACTCGTTCCACGCCGGAGCCGAGGGGCTCGACGTGGCCTACGAGGCGATGCGCAACGCCTACTGCCGCGTCTTCGAGTCGTGCCAGCTCGACTACTCGCCGGTGGAGGCGGACGTCGGCACGATCGGCGGCTCGGCCTCGCACGAGTTCATGGTGGTGGCCGACACCGGCGAGAGCGCGGTGGTGCGCTGCCCGTCCTGCGGCTACGCCGCGAACGTCGAGCGCGCCGAGACCCGGGGGATCGCCGAGACGGCCGAAGGAGGGAACCAGGAGCGCAAGGAGATCGCGACGCCGGGCCAGAAGTCGATCGAGGAGGTCTCGAAGTTCCTCGGCATCGAGCCGCGCCAGCTCGTCAAGACGCTGATCTACGAGACCGAGAAGGGGCTCGTGGCGGTGCTCGTCCGCGGCGACCGCGAGGTCAACGAGGTCAAGCTCACCAACCACCTGGACGTCCAGCACCTCAACCTCGCGAGCGAGGAGAAGGTGCGCGAGGCGACCGGGTCGCCGGTGGGCTTCGCCGGGCCGGTGGGGCTCTCGGGCATCCGGGTGGTGGCCGACGAGACCGTGCGTGGCATGAAGGACTTCGCCACGGGGGCCAACAAGGAGGACGCCCACTACACGGGCGTCAACTGGGGTAGAGACGCCGAGCTGTCCGAATTCGCCGACCTGCTCCTGGTCACGGGCGGCGACCCCTGCCCGCGCTGCGACGGGAAGCTCGAGCTGTTCCGCGGCATCGAGGTGGGGCACATCTTCAAGCTCGGCACCAAGTACTCGGCGGCGCTGGGCTGCAACTTCACGGACGAGGACGGGCAGGAGCGGCCGATGATCATGGGCTGCTACGGCCTCGGCATCGGCCGCACCGTGGCCGCGGCCATCGAGCAGAACCACGACGCGGACGGCATCATCTGGCCCCGGCCCCTGGCGCCGTTCGAGGTGCTGCTCGCGGCGCTCAACCCGGACGACGGCGAGGTGCGGCGCGTGGCCGAGCAGCTCTACGGCCAGCTCCTGGAGAAGGGGATCGAGGTGCTGTTCGACGACCGCGACGAGCGGCCGGGCGTCAAGTTCAAGGACGCCGACCTGGTCGGCTTCCCGGTGCGCATCGTGGTCGGCGCCAAGTCGCTCGCCGAGGGCAAGGTCGAGGTCTCGCTGCGCCGCGACCGCCAGAAGCAGCTCGTGACGGTGGTCGAGGCGGTGCCGCGGGTCCTGGAGCTGCTGGAGGGCTGACGGAGATAGACTCTCTCCGGCCCATGTCCCGCAAACTGATCGAGAACGTGTCGGACACGGCGCGGTGGGTGGCTTTCTACCGCGCCATGGAGAGCGACCGGCCGGACGCGCACTTCCGCGACCCCTGGGCGCGGCGGCTCGCCGGCGAGCGCGGCGCCGCGATCGTGCGCCACATCCCGCGCGCCGAGGCCATGGCCTGGGCGCTGATCGTCCGCACCTGCGTGTTCGACGAGCTGATCCTCCAGGCCGTCCGGCGCGACGGCGCCGACGTGGTGCTGAACCTGGCGGCCGGCTTCGATACGCGCCCCTACCGCCTGCCGCTGCCGCCGGAGCTGCGCTGGATCGAGGTCGACCTGCCCGAGCTGCTCAGCCACAAGGAGCGCGAGCTCGAAGGCGAGACGCCGGTCTGCGAGCTGGAACGGATCAAGCTCGACCTCGCGGACCCGGAAGCCCGTCGCGGGCTGTTCGAACAGGTGGGCGGGATGGGCCGGAAGGTGCTCGTGGCGTCGGAGGGGCTCCTGCTCTATCTGACCCCGGAGCAGGTGGGGCCGCTCGCGACCGACCTGCACGGACAGCCGTCGTTCCGCTGGTGGATCACCGACCTGCTCTCGCCGGCCCTGCGCAAGCGCCTGCACCGGAGCTGGGGACCCCACCTGGAGAGCGCCAACGCTCCCTACCAGTTTGCGCCCGAGGAGGGACCGGACTTCTTCCGCCCGTTCGGCTGGGACGTGGCCGAGTTCCGGCCGGTGTTCGACGAGGCGAGACGGCTCCGGCGGGAGATGCCCCTGGCCTGGCTGCTGGCCTGGATCGGGCGCAAGGGCTTCGGCAAGGGGGCCGGCGTGGCGCTGCTGGAGCGGACGGATGAAACTTCCTGACGCCGCCGACGTCCTCGCGGCGCGCGAGGCGCTCTCTGGGGTTGTGCCGCGCACGCCGGTCCTGCGCTCCGACGCGCTGGACGGGCTGGCGGGCGCCCGCCTCTGGTTCAAGGCCGAAAATCTCCAGCTCACGGGCTCGTTCAAGGTGCGGGGCGCCTGGAACCGGGTGCGCTCGTTCACGCCGGAGGAGCTGGCGCCCGGCCTGATCACGGTGAGCGCCGGCAACGCCGCGCTGGGCGCCGCCTGGGCCGCGCGCCGGGCGGGAGCGGAGCTGGTGGTCGTGATGCCGGAGAACGCCGTGCCCGAGAAGCTCGCCGCCGTGGCCGCCTTCGGCGCCCGGATCGAGAAGGACGGGGTCACGAACGCCACGCAGGCCTTCGAGCGCCTCGCCCGGCTGAGGAGCGAGCACGGCTACACCCTGGTTCACCCGTTCGACGATCCGTTCGTCATCGCGGGCGCGGGCACGGCCACCTGGGAGCTGTTGGAGGACGTGCCGGACCTCGACTGTCTGGCGGTGCCCACCTCGGGCGGCGGGCTCCTCGCGGGCGCCGTGTTGGCGGCAGACCCGAAGATCGAGCTCTACGGCATCCAGCCCGAGGGCGCGGCGGGCCTGGTGCGGTCGCTGGCGGCGAGTGAGCCCACGCCGCCCGAAAGCATCCGGACCGTGGCCGACGGCCTGACCGCGCCGAAGCCGGGGGTGATCAACTTCGAGCTGATCCGCCGGCGCGTGGATGGAGCGCTGACGGTGAGCGACGACGCGATCCTCGACGCCATGGCGCTCATCCTGCGCCATCTGCGGGTGATCGTGGAGCCCTCGGGCGCGGCGGCCCTGGCCGGCGTCCTGGCCCATGGCGTCTTCCGGGGACGGAACGTCGGCGTCCTCCTGAGCGGCAGCAACACGGGCGCCGAGCGGATCCGCGAGGTTCTCTCGCGCTAGTCAGTGGCTCCGGAACTGCCGCTCCGGGGCCGTTCCGAGCCCCGGACCGGCGCCGGCCCTGCCTCTCGATCGCAGGTGCAGGAAGCTCGGCCGGTTGAGCACGATCCGGGCGAGCTGGTCGTGCTCGCGCAGCGCGACGAACGCCTCGGCGGCACGGTCCAGCAGCTCCAGCGCGATCCGGGTATGGCCCAGGTCGCGGCGCAGGAGGGCCTCCAGGAGGTCGATCCGCGCGGCGAGGTCCGGGTCGGCTCCGCCGCGCTGCTGGTGGAGCCGCGACTCGACGAACGCGCGCAGGGCGCGCTCGGGATCGCCCGCGATGCGCAGGGCCTCGCCTTCCAGGGCGAGCGCGTAGGCTTCGAGATCGGCCAGCGCGGCGGTGCCGCCGCAGGAGCCCGGATCGACCTGCCCGGCGACGGCGCGGCCGAGGCGCGCCAGCTCGCCGCCCCCGAGAGGGTCGCGCTGGACCAGCGCCTCGCTGCGCCGGAGCGCGTAGGCGGCCAGCGCGTAGCTCTGGAAGCGGGGCTCCAGGGCCAGGGCGGCCTCCCTCTCGGCTTCGGAGAGGGAGAGGATCTCCGTCAGGAGGCCCGGCGCCGCCGCCTTCTCGGCGCGGACGCGGGGGAGGCGCCGCAGCGTGTCCTCCGCCGCGCGGCTCAAGGCGTCGCGATACCCCTGCTCTTCCTGGGCCGCCAGCTCGCTCAGGCGGGACCGGCACTCGGGACACGCGCCCAGATGCTCCATCTCGGCGGTGAACCGCCGGGCCAGGATCCGGGCCTGCTCGTCGGAAAGGTGTGGCATGAGAATCCCCCCAAAAACCAAAGCCCTCTTCTATACAGTTGCCGCTGGGGCCAAAAAAATGACACCGGCCTGAAAAAAGGCCGGTGTCGGGGGGCTGAACGGGGTGATCCGCGGGGGGCGCTAGCTCGGCGGGTTGCCCCGGACCTGGCTCGCGCGGATCTTTTCGGCGACCTGCGCGAGGAGCGAGAGGTTGACCGCTTCCTGCTCCGCCGCCTCGTGCACCAGCTTGAGGGCGGCGAGGGCCTCCGGGTTCATCTCGCGCATCTGGAACATCCCGACCAGGTTGGAGGCGACCCGGAGCACCTCGGACGACTGTCCGCGGCGGGCGTAGACGGTGACCAGGTCCAGCCCGGCGAGAGCGGCGTCCATCGGATAGCCGTGCTCGGCCAGGCGGTCGGCGGCCTGGGTGAGGAGCCGCTCCGCCTCGCCGAGATCTTCTCCGATCTCGCGCGCGATCAGGCCCTCGGCCCAGATCCGGCGGCTGGTGGTCAGCGGATCGGTGAACTGGAGATAGAGCTGCTGCGACTCCTGGTAGAGGTCGGCCGCGTCGCGGGCGCGCCCGCACTCCGCCAGGGCGAAGATCAGGTTGTGGCGCACGGCCAGGGCGAGCCAGGGGTCCTGGGCGAGCGGCAGCGCCTTCTGCAGGTTCTTCACCACCTGGTCGAGCTCCCGCGTGACCAGGTAGACGGTGGCCCTGTTGATCAGGGTCCGGGCCTGGAGGTTGCGGTCCTTGAGGGTGACGAAGACCCGCTCGGCCTTGTCGAGCAGGTCGAGAGCCGAGGGGAACTGGCGCAGGTCGCGCCGCAGCGACGCCTCGAGCAGGTCGATGCGGGCCGACAGATCGGGATCAGCGCCGCCCCGCTCCTGGGCCTGGCGGGCTTCCATGAACATCCGGTGGGCCGGCCGGAACTCGTTGCGGACGCGCTGGGCATTGCCTTCCATCGCGGTCGCATAGGCCTCGAGGTCGGCGAGCGCCGCGCTGCCGCCGCACTGGCGGGGATCCGCCTGCACGGCGATCACCCGGGCCAGCCGCGCGAGCTCTCCGGCCATGACCGGGTCGTGGGTCACCACCTTCTCGCAGCGCTCCAAGGTATAGGAGGCCAGAGAGTAGGTCTGGAACTGCGGCTGGGCGGCGACCGCCGCCTCCCGTTCCTGGTTGGGCATGGCCAGCAGCTCGGCCAGGAGGGCCGGAGCCTGGGCCCGTTCCTGGGACACCCTGTCGTTGCGGCTCAGAAGATCCCGGAGCATGCTGTCCATGGCGTTCGGGTCGTCCAGGACCGATTCGCTCGGCTGTCCGGCCTCGTCCGCCTCCAGGCGCTCCTTCTCTCCTTCGAGGACCTTCGTGAGAACACGTGCCAGGGCACCCACCCGCTTGTCCGGATGTTCCATGGTCTCCCTCCTGATCCTTCCGATCATTTGCTTCCCTATTCTATAGTCTCAAGACACAATTCTGGAAATCCTGGAAGAAAACTTCTTACCATCCACCGTTCGGATCGATGAAGCCGCCGACGTCGGTGTGCACCCCATTCCTCGGCGGGTCCGGGTTCGGCACCGGGGCGCCCTCGGTCGAGGCGTCGAAGATCGAGACGAAGACGTCCTTCGCGTCGAGCACCGAGGCCAGCCAGTCCCAGACGGCGGACAGCGTGCCGGAGGCCCGCTCGGGGCCCGGACCGTTCGCCGACGGCAGGGCATGCGCCGTGCCGGTCGCCAGAAACAGGGCGAGCGCCAGCAGGGCGAAGATCGAACGCGCTGTGCGAGACATACAGGTCTCCTCCATCCTGAGTTCCGGCTTGCCCACTATAGGCCAGCCGTCTCCGAAGAACGATTCAAGCATCCAAACAACCGTCTAACAGACCATCTAACAGTTATGAGTGTGGCATACAACCAAAAAGGAGCCGCTTCCCAAAAACATTGATAATCGGCTATGGCTGCGCTGGCCGGACGGTGTGCTAGTGTAGTCGTACACGTATGAGCCGAAACCTCCGGATCGATCCCGCCGATTCCCGTCCGATCTGGCGGCAGATCGAGGAGGGCGTGCGGCATCTGGTCGCCTCCGGCGCGCTGCTCGCCGGAGCGCCGGTGCCGTCGGTGCGCGACCTCGCGCGCGACCTGCAGATCAATCCCGCGACGGTTTCGAAGGCCTACCAGCGGCTGACCGACGCCGGCGTGCTCGCGGTCCGGCGGGGCGAGGGGACCTACGTGAGCGACGCGCCGCCGAAGCTGCCGGACGCCGAGCGCAGCCGGCGGCTGCTCCAGGGCGCGCTGCGCTACGCCAGCCTGGCGGTGACGATCGGCGCCGGGCGGGACGAGGCCGCGGAGACGCTCGACGAGGCCTGGCGCACCCTGTTGAGCGGCGGAGCACCCGAAGAGGACACAGAGGAATGAATCTCGTCGACATCGAAGAGCTGACCGTCCGCTACGGCCGCCCCCGGACACCGTCCGTGCTCGACCGGGTCTCGCTCGCCGTGCCCGAGGGCTCGGTCTACGTGCTCGTCGGGCGCAACGGGGCGGGGAAGAGCTCCCTCGTGCGCTGCCTGCTCGGCGAGCAGCGGCCGGCTGCGGGCCGGGCGCTCCTCCTCGGCGGCGACGCCTGGCGCGAGCGGGCCCGGCTGCTGCGCGGGGTCGGCGTGGTGCCGGAGGAGCCCGACGCGCCGCCGTCCATGACCGCCCGCCAGCTCGCCCGCTTCTGCTCCGGTCTCTACGACTCCTGGGACGGCGCCGGCCTGTCCGAGCGCCTGAAGCGCTTCGGCGTGCCGGAGGACGTCCCGTTCGGCCAGCTCTCGAAGGGGCAGAAGGGGCACGTGCTCCTGTCGCTCTGCCTCGCCGGCTCGCCGCGGCTCCTGGTCCTGGACGACCCCACGCTCGGCCTCGACCCGGTGGCGCGGCGCGCGGTCTTCGACGAGCTGATCGTCGACCTCTCCGAGCGCGGCACCACGGTCTTCCTGACCAGCCACGACCTGGCCGGGGTCGAGGGGATCGCCGACCGGATCGGCCTGCTCCAGGCGGGCCGGCTGGCGATCGACGAGGAGATGGAGACGCTCAAGCAGCGCTTCCGCCGGTTGCGGATCTCCGGTGGGGCCGGTCCCGTGCCGGGGATCGAGACTCTCCGGCCGGTCTCGACCGCGACCCGGGCCTGGGGCTGGGAGGCGGTGGTCTCGGCCTGGGACGAGGACCGGCCGCCTTCCGGCCTGCCGGAGTCGGTCGAGGTCTCGGCGCTCACGCTGGAGGAGATCTTCCTTTCGCTGTCCACGGAGACCCCGCGATGAGGGCGTTCGTCGCCGTCCTGCGCCGCGAGCTGGCCGAGCGCTGGCTGATCCCGGTGGCCGCGCTCCTGCTCGGGCTCGCGCCGCTCGCGGCCCCGCTCCTGCCGATCGCGGGCTTCCGCGGACCGGAGCTGCGCTCCGGCACCGCGCTCGCTCTCGCCCTGATCGCGAGCTGCCTGCTCGCCGTGGTGCTCGGCAGCTCGATCCTGGCGCGCGACCTGAGCGAGAGGCGGCTCGGCTTCTACTTCTCCCGGCCGCTGCCGGCCTGGACGATCTGGGCCGGGAAGATGGCGGCGGCGTTCGTCCTCGCCCTCGGCTCGGGGCTCCTGATCGTGCTGCCCTGCCTGCTGCTCGGCGACCGACTCGACCCCTCCGGCCTGTTCTGGAAGGTCGGTCTGGCGGACAACGTCGGTCTGTGGGCGGCGGGCGTGAGCCTGCTGATCCTGCTCTCGAACGCCGCCGCGGTCATGTTCCGGTCGCGCTCGCCCTGGCTGCTCCTCGACCTCGGCGCCGCCGCCCTGCTGAGCGCCCTGCTGTGGGTGGAGATGGACCGCCTGTCCGTGGCAGGCGCGTACGGCGCCGTGATGCAGATCCAGGTCGGGCTGCTCGCCGTCCTGGCCCTGGCCCTGGCGGCGGCCAGCGCGGTCCAGGTCCTCCGCGCCCGGACCGATCTGCGCCTCGGCCATCGCCTGCTCTCCCTCACCCTGTGGGGCCTGCTCGGGCTCGCGACGATCGCGGTCGCCCTGTACGGCCGCTGGATCCTCGCCGCCGGTCCCGAGGACGTGATCGCCTTCCGTTTCGTCCAGCCGGCTCCGGCCGGCACCTGGGTGGCCCTCGCGGGACCGGTCGGGCGGTGTCCCGGCTTCGAGCCGCTCTTCCTCCTCGACACCCGCTCGGGCCGGTCCTTCCGGATCCCGTCGTCGGTCTGGGACTACGGGCTCTGGAACGGCCCGGTGTTCTCCCGGGATGGCCGGCGCGCGGTCTGGCTGGAGCCCGAGGGCCGCCGGCGGTCTCCCCTGTACGCCCGCTGGCTGGACCTGGACCGGCCCGGAGCGCGCCCGTCCCCGGCTCCGATCCAGTTCGACGAGAGCGCTCCCCGCGGGCTCGCCCTGTCGGGCGACGGGCGGCGGCTCGCCGCCATCCAGCGGGAGCGCATCCTCGTGATGGACCTGGTCACGGGGCGGAACCTGGCGGCGGTGCCTGTGCCTCCCGGCCGGGCGCTCTGGGAGGACCGGCTGCGCTTCCTGGATTCCGGGGCCCTGCGCTTCTACGGCATCCGGGCGGCCGGCGAAGGGGAGGGGGAGGGCGATCTCCGGGTGATCGACGTCGATCCGGGCACCGGCAAGGTCCTGCGCTCCCTGTCCACCCCGGCTCCCGGCGAGTGGGCCACGATGCTCAGCCCGGACGGCAACCGGCTGCTCCTCGCCACGCGCGACCTCTCGTTCACGACCTCGCACGTCCGGGTCGTGGACCTGAGGACCGGGGCGTCGTCGCCTTCGATCCCGGTGCAGCGGGTGACCGGCGGCGCCGACTTCCTGGGCGACGACCGGGTGCTGGTCTCGGAGCACGCCGGAGGCCGGATGATCCTGCGGCTCCTCGACCTCCAGGGGGTCGAGCGGCGCCGGTTCGAGATCCCGGCGGACCGCCTGCGGATCGGCGGCCGGCCGGCGCCCGGGCTCCTGGCGATCTCGATCCTGCCGCCGGGCTCCCGCAACGACTGGCTCTCGCGGCGCTCCCTCCTGCTGGACCTGGACCGCGGAACGTGGCGGCCCCTCGCCGACGGGATGGTGCCGGTGGCCTGGAGCCACCTGACGCCCGGCAGCCTCGGCACGAGACTGTTCTTCCAGAACGAGGGCGGGCTCTTCGAGGTGGACCCGGCGACCGGCCACCGGCGGGTGATCCTGCAGCCCGAAGAGAAGAGATGACGTGGCGTTCCTCTATCTCCTGCGCTGCGGCGACGGCTCGCTCTACACCGGCATCGCGCTCGACCTCGAGCGCCGGCTGGCGCAGCACCGGTCGGGCCGGGCGTCGCGCTACACCCGCTCGCGGCTGCCGGTCGAGCTGGTCTGGTTCCGGGAGGTGGAGACCTGGAGCGCCGCTCTCCGCGAGGAGGCGCGGATCAAGCGCCTGAGCCGAGCCCGCAAGGAGGCCCTGGTGAGCCGGGGCGACGCGTGACGGAGCGCCGGCTCTTCTGGGGCCTGGTCGCGCTCCTGCTGATCCCGGTCTGGTCCGTGGGCTACTTCCCGACCACGGACGGCCCCAGCCACGTCTACAACGCCTGGATCCTCCGCCAGTACGGCAACGTCCAGGAGTACCCGCTCTTCCAGCAGTACTACGAGATCGACTGGCGGCCGATCCCGAACTGGCTGAGCCACGCCGCGCTGGCCCTCCTGATGTTTCCGTTCGACCCGCGGACCGCCGAGAAGCTGCTCGTGAGCGGCTACGTGGTGCTGCTCGCCGGTGCCGCCCGCTTCCTGGCCGGCTCGGTTGATCTGGAAAAGCGTCCGGAGAAACGCTGGCTCGCGTGGCTGGCCCTGCCTCTGATCTACAACCAGCTCCTGCACCTGGGCTTCTACGGCTTCTGCCTGAGCGTCGGCCTCTGCCTGCTCGCGGTCGGGACCTGGTGGCGGCACCGGGACCGGCCAGGCCCTGGGCTCGCGGTGAAGCTCAACCTTCTCCTCCTGCTCTGCTGGTTCTCCCACATCGTCTCTCTGGTGCTGGCGCTGGCCTCGATCGGCGTGCTCTGGCTGGTCACCCTCCGCGGCCGGCCCTTCAAACGCCACCTCCTGCACGTCCTGATCCTCGCTCCGCAGGTCGTCCTGCCGCTCTGGTTCGTCCAGGCGCAGGGCGGCGTGACCACTCCGGCAGGGCCGGGCTCGCGGGGCCTCTGGCTCTCTCTTCTCGGCCTCCGCGTCCTCTACCGGTTCGGCCGGGAGCAGGTCTGGATCGGGATCGCGGTGGCCGTGCTCTTCCTGGTCCTGGCCGCTCTCACGCTGGTCGGGAGGAAGACCTGGCGCGAGGAGGACGGCTTCCTCATCGCCGCCCTGCTCGCGGTCGTCCTCTACTTCGTGAGCCCCGAGGGCATCGCGGGCGGCCTCCTGATGAAGAGCCGGCTGAGCCTCTACCCCTGGCTCCTCCTGATCCCCTGGCTGGCGCCGCGGCTCGGAGACCGTGGACGGACGGCCGTGCTCGCGGCCATCGGGATCGTCACCGTCTTCCAGATCACGATGCTGGTCCACTGGTACCGCCTCCTCCAGCCGGAGATCCGCGAATTCCTGGCCGCCGCGGAGCCGATCGAGCCCGACAGCCGGGTCCTGCCCCTGGTGTTCAGGCGCAACGCGGCCTCCCTGCCGGTCGACGTGCTCGGCCACGCGCTCGGCTGGGTGGACGCGGAGAAGGGGCTCGTGGACTGGGGGAACTACGAGGCCATGACCGGACACTTCCCGGTCCGCTTCCGGCCGGAGACGGGTTTGTCTGACATCTATGCCCTGGAAGCCCATCCGGGCGAGCTGAACATCCGGGCCTACAAGAGCAGGACCGATTACGTCTTCACCTGGAGGATGCCGCCGGGCTCGCGCATGAACCGGGTTCTCGGCCAGCAGTTCAAGCCCCTGGCCGAGCAGGGCCCCGCGCGCGTCTACAGAAGAAAAGGAAGGAAGAGCTAGACTAGCCCCCGATGTACAACGACTTCTACGGCCTCAGCGAGGCGCCGTTCAACATCACGCCGGACCCGCGCTTCCTCTTCTTCAGCGACCGCCATCGCGAGGCGTACAACCACATCCTGTTCGGGTTGCGCGAGCGGAAGGGGTTCATCCAGCTCACCGGCGAGGTCGGGGCCGGCAAGACCACCGTCTGCCGCGCCCTGCTCGAAGAGCTGGGGCCGCAGTACCGGACGGCGCTCATCCTCAACCCCTGTCTGACCGGCGACCAGCTCCTGCGCTCCATCCTGATCGAGCTGGGGCTGGAGCCGTCCGACGACCGGGTGGCCTGCCTCCAGCGGCTCAACCAGTACCTTCTCGACCAGCTCGCCGAGGGCAACGACGTCGTCCTCCTGATCGACGAGGCCCAGGATCTCGACTTCGATCTCCTGGAGCAGATCCGCCTGCTGTCCAACCTGGAGACCGACCAGCGCAAGCTCCTCCAGATCGTCCTCCTCGGCCAGCCCGAGCTGCGCGACAAGCTGAACGACTCCCGCCTGCGCCAGCTCCGGCAGCGGATCACGGTGCGCTACCACCTGGAGCCGCTCTCGCGCCGCGAGACGGAGCAGTACATCCAGCACCGGCTGCAGGTGGCCGGGGCGAACGGCAGCCCGAGCTTCAGCCGCTGGGCGGTCGGCGGCATCCATCGCTACTCCGGAGGCGTGCCGCGGCTGGTCAACGCCGTCTGCGACAAGGCGCTGCTCTGCGGCTACGTGACCGGCGACGACCACCTGACCTGGCGGCACATCCGGCGGGCGATCCGCGAGCTGGAAGGGGACTTCTCATGAGCCTGATCGACGAGGCGCTGCGCCGGGCGCGGCAGGAAGCCGCCCGCCAGGACGCCGCCCGCCGAGACGACCGCTACCGCCAGGTGCCGGTGCTCCCGCCGTCGGCGGCGAGGAGACCCAGCCGGTCCGGCCGTCCGATGCTGATCGCCGTCGCCGTGGCCCTCTGCATTGTGGCCGGGATCGGGATCGGCGTGCTCCTGGGACGGAACCGCGGCGAGGAGACAACCGTCGCCGCCGAAGCCACCGCGACGCCTGTCGAAAGCGCTCCACCCCTGGAGACCCCGAGGCCGCAGATCGTCGTGGAGGAGACGCCGGAGCCAGCCCTGGAGACACCCATCCCGGAGACGCCGGCTCCGACGCCGACTCCCGCGCCCGAGCCTCCTCCCCGCCAGGAGCTGCCGGCCGCGGAAGCCGAGCCCGTCGATCCTCCGCCGGCGCTCGACGCGACTCCCGCTCCGATGCCGGCTCCGGAACCCGCCGCTCCGGCCCCGGCGCCGGAGATCCGCACCTACGTCCGCGAGGTTCCGCTGCCCGACGGCGGCTCTCTGCGGCTGAACGGCATCGCCTTCTCGTCGGACCGGCCCGTGGCGCTGATCGACGACCGGGTCCTCGGGGTGGGAGAGAGCTATCGGGGCTTCCTCGTCGCCGACATCCAGGCCGGCCAAGTGGAGCTGCAGGGCAACGGCATGACCGTGAGAGTGAGCCTCAAATGACAGGAGAGCCCGCACCGTTCGAGGTCCGCCACGAGCTGCCCGGCTGGGAGCTGCTGTGGCTCCGTCTCCGGCTCAATCCCGGCCATGAAGACGAGCTCGCCGGCCTGCGCCGCGAGGTGGCCGAGGTGGCCCGGGCCAACTTCGAAGGCGAAGGCCTCTCGACCCATCCCACGGTCGCCGCGGTCCGCAAGCTGTTCCGCGCCGCCGGTTGCGACCCCACCCGCTACCGGCCGTCGTCCGAGGCGCTGATCCGGCGGCTGGTCAAGGGCGAGGACTTGCCGGTCATCCATCCGTTCGTGGACCTCAACAACTGCCTGTCCGTCGAGCTGGCCGTCCCCTGCTGCGCCTCGGCCGAGGGGACCTTCGCGCCGCCGGTCACCCTGCGCGCCGGCCGGCCGGGCGAGACCGTCCAGTCGCTCCGCGGGCCGTTCAACCTCGAAGGCAAGCCGCTGATGGAGGACGGCCAGGGCCCGTTCAGCACGCCGATCACCGACAGCGAGCGCGTGCGGGTCGGGGAGGGGACCGAGCGGGTCTGGATCGTAGCCTACCTGCCGCAAGGCGTCGTCGATCCGGCCGACGCCCGGGCCCGCCTCGACGAGCTGCTGGCCAAGGCGCCGGTGGCCGAGGTGGAGCTGGCCGGCCTGTCGCGAGCATAGGGTTTGCAGCTCAGCCGTGCCGAGGCTGGACGCCGGTTTCCGGGCGTCCGTACAACTTGGCATGGACGACACGACGGATCTGCAGACGGACCGCCTCGAATGGCTCTGGAGGGCTCTTCTCGGAGCCGGGGTCCTGGCCCTCGTCCTCACCACGTTCAAGAGCGACCGTCACGTCCATCCGCTGTACGACTTCGAGATCTTCTGGCGGGCCGGCCGGCGGCTTCTCGCCGGGAAGTCGCCCTACCGGGTCGACGGCTTCGTCAGCCCGCTGCCGCTCGCGGTCCTGTTCGCGCCTCTCGCCCTGCTGCCCCGGCTTTCGGCCTGGTTCGTCTACGTCCTGGCGACCGTCGGCCTGCTCCTGAAGGCCGCGCAGCGCCGGGCGCGGTGGGCCGGATGGGCGCTGCTGTCCTTTCCCGTGCTCTTCACGTTCTTCGTTGGCCAGGTCGACCTGCCTCTCGCCCTGTCCGCCGCGCTCCTCGGGCCGCTCTCCTTTCCGCTCCTTCTCGCCAAGCCCCAGGTCGCCTTCGTGGCGGTCCCGTGGTTCCTCGGCCACCCGGACCGGCGCCGGCTCGCCCTCGGGATCGCCGCGGCGCTCGGGATGCTCCTCCTCTGCTTCTGGCTGCGCCCGGGCTGGATCGGCGAGTGGCGGGCGGCCGAGCCCACGATCGCCGACTACTCCGAGCACGACTCGAACCTCTACCGCTTCGTGCCGGCCGGAGCCCGGACGGCCTTCGTCTGGATCCTCTCCCCGGTCGTGCTCGTCCTGGGCGCCTGGCTGCGCGAGCGCCGGGATTCCTGGGCCCTCCTGCACCTGTTCGACCCGGTCACCAACATCTACTCGGCCGCGGTGCTCGCGGAGTGGATCGGCCCGCTCGAAGCTGTCCTCTCCTGGGCGGCGTTCCTCGCGGTGGGGTCCTACGTCCATCACGGCGCCCCGATGTTCGTGGTCGCCCTGGCAATCCTCGCCCGCCGCTGGTATGCGCGGCCTACCGTGCCCGTGCCCGAGCCGGAGGCTCCGCAGGAGGTTCGGGACCATCGCGTCACGCGGATACGTCAGTCGGCGAGGCGTTCCATCAGGGCCTTGAAGCTCGGCGAGATCTCCGTTTCACCCTGGACGATCGGGCAGTCCTTGTCATTGCGCCGGCGCCCGGCGTCGAAGCAGACCGGAGCGCCGTCCGGTCCGAGAGCGAACGGGATGCAGCCGGCCGGCTCGATCGGGAGCCGGAACAGAGCCTCCTCCAGGCCGGCGAGCGTGGCGCCCGGCGGGTTGGGGAGCAGCCGCAGCGGACCCAGATCGACCGCGGTCTCCCAGGTGTAGCCGGTGACGAGCTGCTCGAAGAGGGGAGGGAAGCGGCCGGGCAGACGGGCATAGAGCGGGTCGAGGACCTCGCGCCCGGCGATCGCCGGGCGGGCGGACAGCCCGAACGCTGCCGCGAAGCGCTTGAGGAGCGCGGCGTCGCCGAGCCTGCCGAACGGCACCCGGGCCGCCGCCGAGGACGAGCCAGCCATCGTGGAGCCTCTCCGATTCCCAGTCCTAAAAGCTGGGAGCTATCTTGCCACGGGTCGAGGCCGGGCGCCAGTCAGCGCCAGACGCCCTCGCGGCCTTCGACCACTCGGCCGTGCCGGGCCAGGAAGTGGTCGACCAGCGAGCGGGCGATGCTCAGCCTGGACGGCAGGAGGGGGAGGTCGTCGGGCGTGAACCAGCGGGCGTCCTCGATCTCGGCCGGATCGATGCGCAACTCGCCGCCGGCGTACTCGGCCAGGAAGCCGATCATGAGAGAGTTGGGGAACGGCCACGGCTGGCTGCCGAAGTAGCGTACGTTCCGGACCTCGACGCCGACCTCCTCCCGGATCTCCCGGACCACGGCCTCCTCCAGCGACTCGCCCGGCTCCACGAAGCCGGCGATGGTGCTGTAGACCCCTTCGGCGAAGTGGGGCGAGCGGGCGAGGAGCATCCGCTCTCCGTCCTCGATGAGCGTGATGACGGCGGGGGAGAGGCGCGGGAAGTGCTGGAGGCCGCAGCGCGGACAGGTGCGCGAGCGTTCGCCGGAGCTCGGGACCGTCCCGGCGCCGCACCGGCCGCAGAACCGGTGGTTGCGGTCCCACTCCAGGAGCTGGATCGCCCGGCCGGCGAGCTTCCAGGCGTCCTCGTCCATCCGGCTCCAGAGCTTGCGCAGGCCGAGGAACGCCATGCTCTCCGGCGGCTCGATCCCGGCCTCCAGGCCGACGGCATAGAGGGTCGTTCCCTGGAATTCGCCGATCTGGAGAGGCTCCGCAGCCGCCGGGAGCCCGAGCGCCGACCATTCTGTCGCCTCCAGCGCCGACGCCGGACCTTCCGACCGGACAAGCAGCTCCTGCCCCCGGAACGCGAACCACCAGGCGGTCTCCATCTTCATGGGAAGACTCTATGGCAGGAGGACGGGAGAGGCCATCCTTCCGCCTCTGAGATCAACCTTTCGGCGTCGCGACCAAGCCTCTCGTCGTCGCGACCAGACCTGTTAGCGTCGCGACGCCTCTTTATCTCGCAAGCCCCAGCAGGTGATTCGCGAACACGTCGTTGAACAGCGCCCCCGGGCGGCGCTGGCGGAGGTGGGTAACCGTCTCGGGGCCCGGCATGCCGAGCTGGTGCAGGATCAGGCCGGCGACCAGGGCGGAGCGGTTGAAACCCATGCCGCAGTGCGAGAGAACCTTGTGGCCGGCTTCCACCATTGAGGCGCCGAGACGGACCACCGCCTCGAGCTTCGCCATGTCCGGGAGATCCTCGTCGTAGATCGGGTAGTAGATGTAGAGCACGTGGTTCGGCATGGTCGGCACGCAGTGGTCCAGGTCGCCTTCCAGGTCGATCACCACCGTGATGCCGTGCTCTTCCACCGGCGCCCAGTCCTCGATCTTGGGGGACAGGTAGAGGCAGCCCTTGTCGTCCAGGCAGATGATGTCCATGCGACGAGTCTACGACATCGGGGTGTAACGGCAACCCTGCCTCCTCCGCCTCGTATGGGAGTAAGCTTTCGGGTATCCCTGCGCGAACGAGCGCGAAAGGAGTGTGTGGTCATGAACACTGGATGGAACCGGGTTCCGGCTCTGCTGGGTGTGGCTCTTCTGGCTTCTCTGCCCGCCGCCGCGGCATCGGGCGTGGTGACTCTGTCGAACTCTCATGCCAAGGGGGCTGAGCCGGTCTGGACGGCCGAGCGGTTCGCCGCCGCTCGCGAGATGCCGCTGCAGGCCCCAATGCAGGAGATCGATTACCGCGACGACCTGTCAGGCATTCCGGAGGCCTCGTCGTGGCTGGCGGACGAGTCGGTGACCGGCTTCTCCGCGGAAGGCCGCGCGCCGATCGCCGGCATCCGGGCCGACGGCTCGAACCGGCTGTTCGAGGCCGCCGACCGCGAGATGGCGCTGGCGGCCGAGGACGACCTCGGCTCCGTCCATGAGCCGGCCAACGGGAACGCCAACAACTACTTCACCAGCGCCCGGCTGGTGCCCACGTCCGCCGACCGCAGCTACCCGTACTCGACCGTCGGCAAGCTCTTCTTCCACATCCCGAACAAGGGCGACTTCTACTGCTCCGCCACGGTGATCCGGGCGCGGATCATCGCCACCGCGGGCCAGTGCGTCCACAGCGGCACGGCGAACCCCGGCTTCTACTCCGACTTCGTGTTCGCCCCGGCCTACCGCGACGGCACTGCCCCGCTCAACACCTGGGAGTGGGAGTACGTGGTCATCCACAACACCTGGACCGGCGGCAACGGCAAGCTCCCGAACGCCGCGGACTACGCCCTGATCGAGCTGGAGGACAAGGTCATCAACGGCGCCACCCGGAAGGTCGGCGATGTGGCCGGCTATCTCGGCTACGTGATCCAGCGCCTGCGTCCCAACCACGCCCACCTGCTCGGCTACCCGAGCAACTTCGACAGCGGCGAGAAGCTCCACCAGGTGACCGCCCAGGCGCTGCGCAATGCGAACCCGAACAACGTCGAGTATGGCTCCGACATGCGGAGCGGCTCGGGCGGCGGTCCGCTGATCCAGGACTTCGGCGACAACCCCTCGCTCGCCAAGTGGATCGGCGTGCTCTCGTACTACAACACCTCGACCGCGGTGAAGGTGCAGGGCGCCTCGATCCCCGACTCCCGGTTCACCGGCCTGCTCAACTCGGCCTGCGCACACCGGGCCGGGAACTGCTGAAGGGTTGATCCCATCCGTCCTCTCCCCGACCCTCTCCCTCGGGTCGAGGGAGAGGGCGCCCCCACCCTTCGCTTCTCAGGCCTTACACATCCTGCTTCCTCAGGTGCTGATCGATCATGAGCGCGGCGATGTTGCCGGTGCCCATGGCCACGGCGACCTGCTGGGTCATGGGCCGGAGGTCGCCCGCGATCCAGACGCCCGGAACGTTGGTGTCTCCGCGCTGCGACTTCGGCTGGGCGTGCTCGCCGGTCGGGGCGATCTCGACGCCGAGCTGCTGCGCGAGGTCGGTTCTCCCGCGCGCCGGGCTGGAGACGAAGAAGGCATCGGCGGTGAGGACGGTGCCGTCCGCGAGCTCCAGGCCCTTGAGATTGCGCTTCTCTCCGATCAGCCGCTTGATCGTGCCGGGGATCAGCGGGATGTTCTTCTCCGCGAGCTTCGCCGCGTGGCGCTCCGTCAGCTCAGTGTCGGCCGTGGCCAGGATGCGCAGCCGGTCCGTGTAGCGCGAGAGGCCGACCGCCGTGCCGGCCGCCCGCTCGGCCGGGCCTACGGCGATCACGATCGTGTCCTTGCCCTGGATCTCGGGCGCCTCGCAGTCGGTGCAGTAGAACAGGTTGCCCTTGCCGGCATAGGCGAAGCAGGGCGCGAAATCGCCGTCCACCAGCGGATGGAAGCGAGCCACGCCGGTGGCGAGGAGCAAGGTGCGGCCGTGCCACTGCTCGCCCTTCTCGCCGGTCAGGAGGAAGTCGCCCTCCCGGCCTTCGGCTCTTACCACGTTGCCGCGCACGACCACGGCGCCCATCTCCACGGCCTGGTCCCGGAGCCGCTTCTGGATGTCGATGCCGCGCACGGCCGGCATGCCGGGCACGTTCCAGAGCTGCTCCAGGGTGAAGAAGAGCGGACCGGTCACGCGGTCGATCACCAGCGCCTTCCGCTCATGCCAGGCCAGGTGGAGGGCGGCGCTCAGGCCGGCCGGCCCGCCGCCCACGATCAGGGTGTCATAGAGAGTCATGGCGAAATTCTATCCGCTTCGCTGTAACGATCCACACCTCTCCGAGCCTGAAAGAGCACTGGCGAGCGGACGGGCAGCCGGCGAGGGGCCGAGCGACGTCGATCCAAACCACGAAAGGAGATCCTATGCCCGAAATCGCAAGAAAGCAGGGAGTGAAGCAGGTGGTCATCGCCCTCAATGACACGACGAATTTCAAGGACCTTGTCCATGCCCTGGAGCGCGTCCTGACGGTTCCCGAGCTTCCGGGAATCAAGGGCTGCTCCCCATGCCTGTCCGGCCTGGACCGGCTCGTCATTGAAAACCCTGTCCTTCCGGCCATCCGCTGAGCGCCGCCTGTCCGCACGCCGGCCCCACTCACGAGGAGCGCCCATGGAGAGCATCGCCCCCGTCCCGCCGCTCGGCATCGGCCTGGCCTACCAGCCCGCCCTGCGGCCCTATATTGAGGAGAGGCGGGAGACCTTCGACTATCTGGAGACCGTGCCGGACCTGCTGTGGACCGACCTCGGCGCCGGCCGCGAGCCGCGCTACCTGGACGACGAGGAGGGCCTCTCGTTCCTGGAGCGCTGGGCGGCGGGCAGGCCGGTGATCCCGCACGGCATCGGGCTGTCCATCGGCACCGACCACCGGTTCAACCGCGGCCAGCTCGACCAGATCGGGAAGTGGCTCGGCCGCTTCGGCTTCCCGTGGCACAGCGACCACCTGGCCTTCAATCTGGCCGAGCACGGGATCGACGAGATCAACGCCGGCGTGACCCTGCCGCTGCCGCGCGACCGGGCGACCCTGGAGTCGCTGGCGCCGCGCGTGGCCGAGGTCCAGCGCCGCATCCCGGTGCCCTTCCTGCTGGAGAACAACGTCTATTTCTTCGAGATGCCCGGCGAGGAGATGACCGACGCCGAGTTTCTCAACGCGCTCTGCGAGACCACCGGCTGCGGCCTCCTGCTCGACCTGCACAACGTCTACTGCAACGGCCGCAACCACGGCGCCGACCCCTACCGGCTGCTGGGCGAGCTGGATCTGTCGAAGGTGCTGGAGATCCACGTGGCCGGCGGCATGGAGCACGAAGGCTGGTGGCTCGACGCTCACTGCGGACCGCTGCCGGACACGGTCTGGGGCCTCCTGGACTACGCCCTGCCGCGCTGCCCGAACCTCGGCGGCGTGACGTTCGAGATGCTGGGCTCCTGGTTCGTGGAGGTCGGAAGCGAGCGCCTGGAGGCGGAGCTGACCGGTCTCCGGGAGATGTGGCACCGGCACCGTCCGGCGCCGATGCGCGTCGTGGGAGCGGTGGCGTGAGCGCGGCCGGGTTCCAGTCGGCCCTGGCCCGCATGGTGGTGGACCCCGATTTCCGGGACGGCGTGCGCGAGCGCGGCGAGGCCGCGCTCCCCGACGGGCTGTCGGACCTGGAGAGGGAGCGGCTGGTCCACGTGGCCGGCCATCCCGGCCTGGACGTCACCCGCACGCTGCACAAGGGGTTCCGGCTGAGCAAGCTGCTGACCTGGCTTCCGCTGACCTGCTCGGTGCTGGGCGGCGACGCCCTGGCGCGCGAGGTCGGCGAGTTCTGGCGCCGCCGGCTGCCGGTGACCTTCTACTACCTGGAAGAGGCGATCGGCTTCTGCGACCACCTGCTGGAACGGATGAGCGCGGGGGCGGAGCGCGACGTGGTCGCCTACGAGCGCGCCTCGCTGGAGCTGCAGCGGGCGCGGCCCGAGGGAGTTCCGGTGCCGCTCCAGGTCGTGCACCTGCGCCACGATCCGCAGGAGCTGCTCACGGCGCTGTCCCAGGGCGAGCCGCTGGCGGGCCTTTCCGAGCAGCCGTGCCGGCTGGTCGGAATCAAGGAGGACGGCTGCGTCGAGTGGCGGATCCTCGAGCCTCAGAGCCTCCACCAGTCGTAATCGTTCTGCCCCGGGTCCCAGTAGATGTGGAAGGCGTCGCACTGGTCGTCGTGAAGGTTGATGCCCAGCCCCGTGCGGCCCGGCGGGTCGTCGGCCTTGATCGGTTCCGGGGTGATCTTCGCCTCCCTGGAGCAGAGCGAGCCCTGATCGCCGTCGCCCCAGGGGAACTTCAGGATCGAATGGCGGCTGGAGGGACCCACGGGCCCCTTGACGATGCCCACGATGAAGAGGTCGCCCTTGATCCCGGCGAAGGCGAAATCCTCGGTGCCGTCCTGGTCGAAATCGCCGTGGACGAGGCTCTGCGCGTCCCATTCGGTGTCCGGCTCACCCTGCCGGAGCAGGTCGGCGGCGGTGCGCGGGCCGGCCGGCCCGGGCGCGCCGGCGCAGCCGATGAGACCGATGAGGGAGACGGCGAGCAGGAGGGAGAGCGTGGTTTTCATGGTCGATCCTCCGGCGGGAGATCTTACCTCTCCTCGTACTGGCGGATGGCCTCGCGCAGCGCGTCGGGGATCGGGGTGGAGCGGCCGGTGGCGTAGTCGACCCAGACGATGACGCCGTGGCCGTCGGCCACCCGCTCGCCCTGCTCGGTGCCGTCGCGGCGTACGATCTCGTATTCCATGCGGAAGCTGCTGCGTCCGATCTCGGATACCCGGGTCCAGACGTCGAGCTCGGCGGGGTGGTGGACCTGCCGCCGGAAGTTGAGGTGGGCGGCGGCCAGAGCGGGGCCGTGCTTCTCGCCTTCGCGATGCTCCAGCATGCGGACCGCCGCGAAGTAGCTCATGCGGGCCGACTCGCAGTAGGTGAAGTACTTCGCGTTGTTGACATGGCCCATGATGTCCATGTCTCCCCAGCGGACGGTGATGGGCTCACGGTGTCCTCGGGGGTCCTTGCGCTCGCTCATTTCGCCAGCTCCAGCAACCGCTCCGGAGGCCGCCCGACCACCGCCCGGTCTCCGGCGACCCCGATCGGACGCTGGAGCAGGGTGGGATGGCGGGTCATGGCGGCGATCAACTCGTCATCCGGTGTGTCGCCGGTAAAGCCCAGGTCGTTCTTCCGCAGCACGTCCCGGGGCCGGAGGCCGAGTTTGCGCAGAACGTCGCGGATCTCCGTCTCGGACAGCGGCTCGCGGGTGTACTCCCGGTAGCGGTGCTCGATTCCCTTCTCGTTCAGCAAGGCGACCGCCTTGCGACAGGTGCTGCAGGTGGCGGCGCAGATGAGCTCGATCATGGGGCCTGATTCTAATCGCTCCACCGTCCGTTTCCGGACACCCCGCCCGCCAGCGGACGCTTCCGGGCCCCTTCCGTTTGCCGCATTCTCCATGAAATCAATGACTTGGCCCGTGGCACGCCCCGTGCTCCTTCCGGCTTCCGACCGAGGGAGAACGAAACATGGACCGCGAGCTGGATGTGAGCCTTCAACGGCGCCGGATCGGGCGCAGGATCGCCTGGGGGATCGGAGGGCTGGGCCTCTTCGCGGCCGTCCTCGTGCTCCTGCCCGGCTGGCTCCGGCCGTCCGTCGAGCGCGACCGCATCCGGATCGGTCGGGTGGATCGCGGACCGGTCGAGGGCATCGTCGAGGCGTCCGGCACCGTCATCCCCGCGTTCGAGAGCGTGGTGTCGAGCCCGGTCGACGCGCGTGTCGAGAAGATCCTCAAGCGGCCGGGCGAGGCCGTCCGGGCCGGCGAGGAGATCCTCCGGCTCGACACCTCCGCCTCGCGGCTCGCGCTGGAGACCATCGAGGACAACCTCGCGCGCAAGGCCAACGAGCAGCAGCAGGTCCGGCTCGCGCTCGACAAGAGCCTCAACGACCTGCGCGGCAGCATCGAGTCCGGCCGCCTCGACGCCGAGGCCGCCGAGTATCGGGCCGAGCAGAACCGCAGGCTCAGGACCGACGGGCTGGTCTCCGAGCAGAGCCTCAAGGCCTCCGAGGTCGAGGCGAAGAAGGCCCGCATCGGGCTCGACCGCCTCCAGGATTCGGTGGCCGGCGAGCGCCAGGCCGCCCAGGCCCGGCTCGACGGCCTGGAGCTCGACCTCCGCACGCTGCGCAAGGAGCGCGACGAGGCCCGGCGCCAGCTCGAGCTCGCCACCACGCGCTCGGACCGCGCCGGCGTCCTCACCTGGGTCGTGCCGCAGGAAGGCGCCACCGTCCGCAACGGCGAGGTCGTCGCGCGCATCGCCGACCTCGACTCGTTCCGCGTCGAAGCCACGGTGTCGGACGTCCACTCCTCGCACCTGGCCCCGGGCCTGCCGGTGCGCGTGATGATCGACGGCCGGCCGCTTCCGGGGCGGCTCGCGAACGTCTATCCGACGATCGAGAACGGCGCCGTCCGGTTTGCGGTGGATCTCGACGACGCGCGCCATCCCAAGCTGCGCAACAACCTGCGCGCCGACGTCCTCGTGGTGACCGCCTCGCGCGCCAACGCGCTGCGGGTGCCCAAGGGCGCCGCGCAGGGCGGTGCGACCGCAACGGTCTTCGTGGTCTGCGGCGACCGCGCGGTGCGCCGGACCGTGCGCTTCGGCGTGTCCGGCTACGAGCACCTCGAAGTCCTCGACGGGCTTTCGGAAGGGGAGGACGTGATCCTCTCCGACATGAGCGATTACCAGCACCTGGAGCAGGTGAGCCTCGAATAAGAGGGAGAAAAACATGATCCGCCTGGACAAGGTCAGCAAGCTGTACCGCACCGATCGCATCGAGACGACCGCGCTCGACAACATCAACCTCGACGTCGAGAAAGGTGAGCTGGTCTCCATCATGGGGCCTTCGGGCTGCGGCAAGAGCACGCTGCTCAACCTGATGGGCCTGCTCGACGCGCCGTCGAACGGCAGGGTCGAGCTCGACGGCATCACGATCAACGGCCAGGGCGACCGCGCGCTCGCCCGCGTGCGCAACGAGAGGATCGGGTTCATCTTCCAGCAGTTCCATCTGGTGAGCGACCTTTCGGTGGTGGACAACGTGGAGATCCCGCTGCTCTACAGGAAGATGTCGAACCGCGACCGGCGCAAGGCGGCGCTCGCCGCGCTCGACCGCGTCGGCCTCGGCTCGCGCACGCGCCACTTCCCGACCCAGCTCTCCGGCGGCCAGCAGCAGCGCGTGGCCATCGCGCGCGCCATCGTCGGCCAGCCGAAGATCCTGCTCGCCGACGAGCCCACCGGCAACCTCGACAGCCAGATGGGCGACGAGATCATGGACATCCTCGAAGGCTTGAACAGGAACGAAGGCACCACGGTCGTGATGGTCACCCACGATCCGCGGCTGGCCGAGCGCACGCACCGCACGGTGCGGCTCTTCGACGGACGGCAGGTGCAGTGATGATCAGGAACTACCTGAAGGTCGCCCTGAAGGTCCTGGCGCGGCGGAAATTCTTTACCTTCATCAGCCTGTTCGGGATCAGCGTCACGCTGCTCGTGCTTCTGGTGGCCGCCGCGGTCTTCGATCACGCGCTCTCGCCGCAGGAGCCCGAGACGCGCAGCGACCGGACGCTCGGCGTCTACGACCTGGCCATGACGGGACCCCACAATGTCCAGTCGTCCGAACCCGGGTACGGCTTCCTCGAGCGCTACGTGCGCCCGCTCGCGGCGCTGCCCGGCGTGGAGGCCCTGTCGTTCATCTCGACGCCGCAGGGCGCGGTCGCCTATCTCGACGGAAAGAAGATCGAATCGCGGCTCCGGCGCACGGACGGCGAGTTCTGGAAGATCCTGGACTTCCGTTTCCTCGAAGGCGGGCCCTTCACGCCGGAGGACGAGCGCGACGCCCGCTTCGTCGCGGTGATCAACGAGACCACGCGCGGGCGCTTTTTCGGCGGCCGGCCGGCGGTCGGGAAGACGATCGAGGTCGATGGCCAACGCTTCCGCGTGGTCGGCGTGGTGCCGGACGTGCCGCAGCTCCGCTTCTCGTCCGCTTCGGATCTCTGGGTGCCGATCAGCACGGCCAAGTCGAAGCTCTACCGCGACCAGTGGATGGGCGGCTTCAACGCGCTGATCCTCGCGCGCGGCCGCGCCGACCTGCCGGCGATCCGGTCGGAATTCCAGGCCCGGCTGCGCGAAGCCGAGAAGCGCCTCCCGGACCCGAAGACCTACCAGACGCTGAGCTCGGGCGCCGACACGCTGTTCGAGGCCCACATCCGTCAGTTCAGCCCGGGCGGCCACATGAACCCGCCCACACCGGGCCGGGTGAAGGCGGTGCTCTTCCTGCTCATGCTGCTCTTCATGCTGCTGCCCACCCTGAACCTGGTGAACATCAACCTGAGCCGCATCCTCGACCGGGCGTCCGAGATCGGCGTGCGCAAGGCGTTCGGCGCCTCGTCGCGCACGCTCGTCGGGCAGTTCGTGATCGAAAACCTTGTCATCACCCTGCTCGGCGCGGGGCTCGGCCTGCTTCTCGCGGTACCGGTGCTCTCGGCGCTCAACGCGAGCGGAGCCCTGCCATACGCCCGGCTGGCGGTGAATTTCCGGGTGTTCCTCTACGGCCTCGCGATGGCCGTGTTCTTCGGCGTGCTCTCGGGGGTCTACCCGGCCTGGCGCATGTCGAAGCTCCACCCTGTGCAGGCTCTCCGCGGGAGGTCGGTATGACGCGTCATCTGTTCAAGCTGGTATGGAACCGCAAGCGCACGAACGGCCTCATGATCCTGGAGATCTTCTTCTCCTTCCTGGTCGTGTTCGTGGTCTCGACGCTGGGCATCTACTTCTGGGACAACTACCGGCAGCCGCTCGGCTACTCCTGGGAGAACGTGTGGCGGGTCTCGATGGAGATGAACCAGGGCGACCAGGACGGCGACGACCTGAAGGCCGAGCGCCTGAAGACGCTCGACCGACTGCTGAGAGAGGCCGAGTCGCTGGCGCCCGTCGAGTCGGCGGCCGCGGCCATGGTGAGCCCCTTCGACCAGGGCGGCTGGACGAGCGCTACGACCATCAACGGCAAGTCGGTCGACTACGAGGCCGACGCCGTCACCCCGAAGTTCGCCGACGTGATGGGGCTCGAGGTCGTCTCCGGCCGCTGGTTCGAGGAGGCGGACTCCGCGCTCGCCTGGGACCCGGTGGTGATCGACCAGGAGCTCGCCCGCGCGGTGTACGGCGAGCGGGATGCGGTCGGGCAGGCGTTCGGCGAGCCCGCCCCGTCCGAGCGGTCGAGGCGCGTCGTCGGCGTGGTGCGCGAGTTCCGCAAGGGAGGCGAGCTGTCGGCCCGGTCGAACTTCCTGTTCGAAAACCTGCGGCTCGACCGGGCGTCCTGGTTCCAGCCGCGGTCGATCCTGGTCAAGGTCAGGCCCGGCACGCCGGCGCAGTTCGAGGAGGAGCTGACCGCGCGGCTCCAGGCCGTGGCGCCCGAGTGGTCGTTCCGGATCAAGCCGCTCTCCCAGGTCCGGCGGGCCACGTTCCGGGAGCTGCTGGCGCCGCTCGCGGCCGGCGGGACCGTGGCGTTCTTCCTGCTCCTCATGGTGGCGCTCGGCCTGCTCGGGGTGCTGTGGCAGAATCTCCTCCAGCGCACCCGGGAGCTGGGCCTGCGCCGGGCGGCGGGCGCCTCGCGCGCGGAGGTCCACCGGCAGGTGCTCTGGGAGCAGCTCATCCTGACGAGCTTCGGAGTCCTGCTGGGAGCGGTCGTGGTGATTCAGGTGCCGCTGCTCGACCTGGTCGGCTTCATCCGGCCGGCGGTGTTCGCGGCCGGGCTCCTCTTCGCCATGGCAGCCATCTACCTCCTCTCCGCGCTCTGCGCCGTGTATCCGAGCGCGCTGGCGAGCCGGGTCCAGCCCGCGGAGGCGCTGCGCTACGAATAGCAACATGATCCTGATCGCGGACGACGACCCGTCGGTGGCCGCCTCGCTCGGCCTCCTCCTGAAGCGCCACGGCCAGCCGACGCTGGCCGCCCGGTCGCAGGAGGAGGCCCTCCGCCTGCTCGACGCGGAGGGCGACCGGATCGCGCTGGTGCTCCAGGACATGAATTTCTCGCGCGGCACCGCGGGCGAGGAGGGGCTGGAGCTGCTGCGCGAGATCCGCCGCCGCCGGCCGCAGCTCCCGGTCATCCTGATCACCGCCTGGGGCTCGATCGCGCTCGCGGTCGAGGGTATGAAGGCCGGCGCCGCCGACTTCGTGACCAAGCCGTGGAGCAACGCGCAGCTCCTCCAGTCCGTGGACACCGCGCTGTCGCTCGCCCGCTCGGGAGACGCGAAGGCGGCGCCGGCGAGCCGCGAGGAGCTCGACCGCCGGTTCGACTTCGGCGGTCTGATCGGCCAGGACCCGCGGTTCCTCAAGATCCTGGAGGTGATCGGCCGGGTGGCGCCCACGGACGCCTCGGTCCTCGTCACCGGAGAGAGCGGCACGGGCAAGGAGCTGGCCGCCGAGGCCATCCACCGCAACAGCCGGCGCAGGAACGGGCCGTTCGTGAAGGTGAACCTGGGCGGTATCTCTTCGACTCTGTTCGAAAGCGAGATGTTCGGCCACGTCAAGGGCGCGTTCACCGACGCCCGGGCCGACCGCAAGGGCCGCTTCGAGATGGCCCACGGCGGCACGATCTTCCTGGACGAGATCGGCGAGATCGATCCGAGCGCCCAGGTGAAGCTCCTGCGCGTGCTCCAGGACCGCTCGTACGAGGTACTCGGCTCCAGCATCACCCGGACCGTGGACGTGCGGGTGGTCTCGGCGACGAACCGCGACCTCGGCGAGCAGGTGGCCCGCGGGCTGTTCCGCGAGGACCTGCTTTATCGGCTGAATCTCATCGCCATCCGCCTGCCGCCGCTGCGCGAGCGCCGGACGGACATCCCCGTGCTGGCCCGGCATTTCCTGGACGCCTCCACCCAAGTGTATCGGCGAGGAGCCGAGGTCTCGATCTCCGACCGTGCGCTCGACTGGCTCCGGGACCAGAGCTGGCCGGGCAACATCCGGCAGCTCAAACAGACCCTGGAGCGCGCCGCGCTGGTCCTGGACGGCGACGTCCTGGACGTGGACGACCTGCTCGCGCTCTCCGACCTGGAGACCCGGGCCGCCCGCGACCCGAACGCGCTGCCGAGCCCGGGCAGCATGACGCTCGACGAGATGGAGAAGGCCATGATCGTCAAGTGCCTGCGGCACTACGAGGGCAATGTCACGCGCGTGGCCGAGGCACTCGGACTGTCGCGGGCGGCGCTCTACCGGCGGTTCGAAAAGTACGGGCTGCAACCGTGAAAGTGAGCCTGCGCGCCAAGGTCGTCCTCTACCTGGTCCTGATCCACGCCGTCCTGGGCGCGATCTCGGTCGTGGCGCTGCGGGAGAGCCGCTGGCTGCTGCTCGCGGTGGAGGGCCTGTTCGTGCTCTCGATCGCGCTCGGCTGGATGCTCGTGCGGTCGTTCTTCGTGCCGCTCGACCTGATCCGCACCGGCGCGGAGCTGATGAGCGAGCGCGATTTCTCGTCGCGGTTCCGCGAGGTGGGGCAGCCGGAGATGGACGCCCTGATCCGGATCTACAACGAGATGTCCGAGCGCCTCCGGGACGAGCGGCTGCGGCTCCAGGAGCAGAACTACTTCCTCGACCGTCTCCTGGCCGCCTCGCCGGCCGGCGTCCTGACGCTCGACTTCGACGGCCGGCTGAGCGCGATCAACCCGAGCGCCCGGAAGCTCCTCCAGGTGGAGGGGAATGTCCAGGGTCTGGCGCTCGCCGGCCTCGGGCCGCTCGGCGCGGAGCTGGCCGGCGTGCCGTCGGGGGAGTCGCGGGTGGTCGCCGACGGTCCGCGGCGGCTCAAGGTGTCGCGGGCCGAGCTCTTCGACCGCGGTTTTTCCCGCAGCTTCCTGCTGGTCGAGGAGCTGACCGAGGAGCTGCGGGCGTCGGAGAAGGCGGCCTATGGCAAGCTGATCCGGATGATGTCGCACGAGGTCAACAACTCGGTGGGTCCGGTGTCGTCGCTCCTCGACTCGTTCCGCGGCTACAGCTCGGCGCTCGGCGACGAGGACCGGCGCGACTTCGAGGAGGCGATCGACGTGGCCGTGGCGCGGATGCGGCGCCTCTCCGCCTTCATGAACGGCTTCGCCGAGGTGGTCCGCCTGCCCGAGCCCGACCGCCGGCCGTGCGACCTGCGCCGGCTGCTCGACGAGATCGTCCTCCTGCTCCGGCCCGAGCTGGAGCGCCGGCGCATCCGGGCGGAGTGGGGGACCACCGAAACGGTTCCGTCGGTCGATCTGGACCGGAACCAGATCGAGCAGGTGCTGGTGAACGTGCTCCGGAACGCGATGGAGTCGATCGGCGAGGACGGGCGTATCGGCCTGCGGCTCTTCCTGGACGGAGATCGGACGGTCCTGACCGTCTCGGACACGGGTCCGGGCATCCCCGAAGACGTCCGTCCGCTGCTCTTCACCCCGTTCTTCAGCACGAAACGGGACGGCCGCGGCCTGGGCCTGACCCTGGTCCGGGAGATCCTGGCCGCCCACGAAGCCCGGTTCGGTCTGGAAAACCGGAATGGAGGAGCCGAGTTCCGGGTTCGCTTCTGAAGTTATACTTCGTGGTTTGGGACCCGGCATGGACGAAGAGCTTTCCTGGGCGCTGCCCGACGACGACGAGGAGCGCGGTGAGACCCTGTCTCCCGCGACGGCCTCGGCGCGCCTGGGCCCGCCCCCGTCCAGCCGCGACGAGATCCTGGGCCAGGTCGGCCTCGCCCGCCTCGCGGTCTACGACCTGGTCCGCACCAGCGTCGACGAGTTCGAGCGGGTCGCGCCCTGGAGGACTCTCTACTACCCGCCGGAGGATCCGGCGAAGTTCATCGGCATCCTGACGGCGCTCATCGAGCTGATCGAGGGTATCCCGAAGCGGGTGGCCGCGACCCTGGGCAAGGTGCCGAAGGGGGCGCCGGAGTCGGACGACGAGCCGACCCGCGAGGATATCCGTTTCATGTTCAGCGGCATCCATCACATGGTGGGGCACGACCTGAAGCGCCTGGAGAGCATCCTGGCGCCGGTGCGCGAGCGCGGCTCCGCCACACCCGGCGAGCGGCAGCTCCTCTGCGAGCTCTCCGCCGACCTCAAGGGCAAGTACGCGAGCTCCATGATGGGCGCCGCCGCGAGCCTGATCGCCCAGGGGCTGTGGAACGGCGTCGCGGTCGAGCCGGTCCTCTTCCCGGAGAAGGCGGAGGAGTTCCGCAACACCCGCGAGCTGGTGGACCTCCTGAAGGAGGTCAGCGACGCCATCAGGCAGCTCCCGGATCTGGTCCACTTCAAGGATCTGATGGATGGCTGGCAGAACGGCAGCCGGGTGGATCAGTACGCCCTGGCCGACCTGCCGAGCCTGCGCGGCAAGATCGCCAAGCTCCTCAAGGAGCGGACCCGCCGGGCGCTCTACTCCGGCGACTACCACCAGATCAGCCGCCGCGAGGTCCTGCTCTCCGAGCGCATCACCGAGATGGAGACGCTCCACCAGCGCTCCTGGTCCACGGACCACGGCGGGCAGGACCTCGCGCCGACCTTCGCGCGGCTCGTCCAGCTCACGCTGGAGACGGCCGCCGTCCTGGACGTCACCATCCTCAAGGACCTGATCGGCGAGAAGAAGGTCGAGGGGCTGCGGGCGCGGGTGACCTCGGCGAAGACGCGGCCGGTGTCCACCGCCTCGAACCCCGGCGCCGGCCTGGACTCGCTGATCCCTCTCCTGGCCGAGGACGACCTGCGGATCTTCCTGGATCTCCTCCTGGGCGCCGTCATGCGGCGCGCCTCGCTGACCGTGATCCTGAGGGAGTCCGAGCCGCCCGCCCCGTCCCCGCCGCCAATGCCGTCGATACCGCCAATGCCGCCGATACCGCCAATGCCGCCGATACCGCCGCCGGTCCAGGCCGCGCCGGCTCCTCCCCCGCCTCCGGTCGTGGAGGAGGCTCCACCCGGGGCCGTCCTGCCGGACATCGCGGGGGTCGACGACTGGACCCTGCCGCCGCCGAAGCCGGCCATGGACTGGAACCCGGAGCCGCCGCGGCCGGTCGATTCCTGGAACCCCGAAACGTGGAAGCAGGAGCCGTCCTGGGCCGCGCCCGCGGCCGGCTCCTGGATGCCCGAGCCCGCGCCGCCTTCGCCGGATCTCACGTCCGACGCGTGGCTCACGCCCTCGCCGTCCGTGATCGACTGGGCCCAGCCCGAGCCGGAGCCCGAGCCCGAGCCGGTCGCGACGGCTCCGGCGCCGAACAAGAGGCTGGCGCTCAAGGCGGTGTCCGACACCCTGAACGACCTCCTGGGCCCGGGCAACTCCAGCCTGAATTCCTTCAAGATGGCGCAGCGGCTGCTCAGCAAGCACAACCGCATCCCGGCGGCGATGCTCGAATCGACTCATCCGTTCATCCGGGACGTGCAGGACCGGCTGGTGCCCTACCTGCGTCAGATCACGCCGTTCCAGGGCATCACGGACGAGGCGGTGAAGAAGCTCGAAGGCTACTGCCGCGACCTGCGCCGCTCGGATTTCGGCCCCGCGCAGCTCAAGGACGAGATCCCCAAGAAGATGGAGCGCTTCCTGCGCTTCCTCGAAGCGCTGCGGGCGGCCGTGCCCGCGCTTTGATCCCGTTCCCCCTCTCCCCGGGAGACGGCTTGACCGATCGGCTACAATCCGCCGCCATGGAAAAAGAGAAAGACCCCCGGGCCTACGACCCGGCGACGATCGAGCCCAGATGGCAGCAGCGCTGGGAGGAGACCGGGCTCTACCACTCGGACATCGACCCGGCGCGGCCGAAGCACTACGCCCTCACCATGCTGCCCTACCCGTCGGGCGAGCTGCACATCGGCCACTGGTACGCGATCTCGCCGTCCGACGCCCAGGCCCGGTTCATGCGCATGCGGGGCCGCAACGTGGTCTTTCCCATGGGCTTCGACGCCTTCGGCCTGCCCGCCGAGAACGCCGCCATCAAGCGCAACATCCACCCCAAGCACTGGACCTTCGCCAACATCGAGCGCATGCGCGGCCAGCTCCGGCGCATGGGCACCATGATCGACTGGCGGCGCGAGATGGTCTCGGCCGACCCCGCGTACTACCGCTGGACGCAGTGGTTCTTCCTCCAGTTCTTCCTCAACGATCTCGCCTATCGCAAGAAGGCCGCGGTGGACTGGTGCCCGAGCTGCAACACCACCCTCGCCCGCGAGCAGGTGATCGGCGACGACCGGCGCTGCGAGCGCTGCGGCACGCCGGTCATCCGCAAGGAGCTGGCGCAGTGGTTCTTCCGCACCACGCGCTACGCCGAGGAGCTGCTCGACTTCTCGAGGATCGACTGGCCCGAGCGCGTCCAGACCCTTCAGAGCCGCTGGATCGGCCGCTCCGAAGGCGCGAGCGTCGTCTTCAAGACTGAGGCGGGCGATCCGATCGAGGTCTTCACCACCCGGCCGGACACGATCTGGGGCGCCACCTTCCTGGTGATCGCGCCCGAGCATCCGCTGGTGGCGAGCCTGACGAGCCCCGACCGCAAGGAGGAGGTCGAGGCCTACGTGGCGACCGCCACGCGCCAGACCGACCTCCAGCGCGAGGCCGCGGACAAGGAGAAGACCGGCGTCTTCACCGGCGGCTATGTGGTCAACCCGGCCGACGGCGACCGCATCCCGGTCTGGGTCGCCGACTACGTGCTGATGAGCTACGGCACCGGCGCCATCATGGCCGTGCCGGCCCACGACGAGCGCGATTTCGACTTCGCCCGCCGGTTCGGCCTGGAGATCCGGCCCGTGATCCTGCCGGAAGGCGCCAGCCCTGTAACCGGCGATCGGATGACGGAAGCCGCCACGGACCTCGGCGCCATGTTCGACTCCGGTCCGCTCACCGGCACGCCGGCCGGCGAGGCGTTCGACCGCACCGTGGCCTGGCTGGAGGAGAAGGGCGCCGGGAAGCGGACCGTGAGCTTCCGCCTGCGCGACTGGCTCATCTCGCGCCAGCGTTACTGGGGCGCGCCGATCCCGATCGTCTACTGCCCGGAGCACGGCCCGGTGCCGGTGCCCGAGGACCAGCTCCCGATCCTCCTGCCGGACGACGTCGAGTGGCTGCCGACGGGTGAGAGCCCGCTCAAGCTCCACGCCACCTGGAAGCACACCACCTGCCCGACGTGCGGTGGCCCGGCCGAGCGCGAGACGGACACCATGGACACCTTCATGTGCTCGTCCTGGTACCACCTGCGCTACTTGAGCCCGCGCTACGACGACGGGCCGTTCGACCCGGCCGAGTACCGCTACTGGATGCCGGTGGACACCTACACGGGCGGCATCGAGCACGCCACCATGCACCTGATCTACACCCGGTTCTTCCACAAGGCCTGCCGGGACATCGGGGTCGTGCAGGGCGACGAGCCCATGACGAAGCTCCGCAACCAGGGGATCATCCTGGGCGAGGACTCCGAGAAGATGTCCAAGAGCCGCGGCAACGTCGTGGCGCCGGACGAGCTGGTGGACCGCTACGGCGCCGACACCGTGCGCGCCTACCTCATGTTCTTCGCCCGCTGGGACCTCGGCGGCCCCTGGAACAGCCGGGGCATCGAAGGCACGTCGCGCTGGCTGCGCCGCGTCTGGTCCATGTTTACAGAGGAAAGTGAAGGCGGGACGGCTTCCCAGGAAGTGATCGACCGCCTGCGGCGCAAGCTCCACCAGACCTTGAAGCAGGTGACGCGGAACTTCGAGGACTTCTCGTTCAACACCGTGGTCGCGGCGCTCATGGAGCTGCACAACGAGATGTCCCAGTCGCGGACCGACGGTGCCGCGGGCACGCCGGCCTGGCGCGAGGCGCAGGAGATCTACCTCAAGATGCTCGCTCCAGTCGCGCCGCACATCGCCGAGGAGCTGTGGGAACGACTGGGCGGACAGGGCTCGATCCACACCCAGCCCTGGCCCGAGGTGGACGAGAAGGCCGCCGCGGCCGAGGAGATCACCCTGGTCGTCCAGGTCAACGGCAAGCTGCGCGACCGGGTGACCGTGCCGGTGGGAATCGACGACGACGAGGCCCGCCGGCTCGCCCTGGAGAGCGAGGGTGCCCGGAAGTTCGTCGAGGGCAAGGAAGTGAAGCAGGTGATCGTGGTGCCGGGCCGGCTGGTCAACATCGTCGTGCGCTGATCGTGCTATTCTCCCGGTGGCTTCACCACCTCAGGAGATCTGCATGAACGGCATCCGCTGGACGCACCGGTTCCGGTACGGATTCGACAACCTCATGTCGCGCGGGACCCCGGCCCTGATCGGGCTGCTGGCCCTCTGCTCCCTCGGCCTGATCATGGTCGCCGCCCTGGTCATGGTGATCCTGCGCATCGTGCCCGGAGGCGCCGAAGGCCCGCCGGGCTTCGGCGAGAGCATGTGGCTGAGCCTCATGCGCACACTCGACTCCGGCACCATGGGCGGGGACGAGGGGCTCGGCTTCCGCTGGACGATGCTGTTCGTGACCCTCGGCGGCATCTTCATCGTCAGCGCGCTCATCGGCGTGCTCAACAGCGGCCTCGAAGGCAAGCTCGACGAGCTGCGCAAGGGCCGCTCGTTCGTCATCGAGAAGGACCACACGCTGATCCTCGGCTGGTCGCCGAAGATCTTCACCGTCCTTTCCGAGCTGGTGCTCGCCAACGAGAACCGGCACAAGCCGCGCATCGTCGTCCTGGCCGACAAGGACAAGATCGAGATGGAGGACGAGATCCGCGACGAGATCGGCGACAGCGGCAAGACGAAGATCATCTGCCGCACCGGCAGCCCGCTCAATCTCAACGACCTGGAGATCGTCAACCCGCACGAGGCGCGGTCGATCGTCGTGCTGGCGCCGGAGAGCGAGGACCCCGACCCGGAGGTCATCAAGACGATCCTGGCGATCACCAACAACCCGAACCGGCGCGAGGGGGCCTACCACATCGTGGCCGAGATCGCCGAGCCGCGCAACGTCGAGGTCGCGAAGATGGTCGGCAAGGACGAGGCGGAGCTGGTCGTCACCGGCGACCTGATCCCGCGCATCATCGTCCAGACCTCGCGGCAGTCGGGCCTCTCCGTGGTCTACACCGAGTTGCTCGACTTCGGCGGCGACGAGGTCTACTTCCAGGAGGAGCCGAAGCTGGTCGGGAAGACCTTCGGCGATGCGCTGCTGGCCTACGAGGACTCCGCGATCATGGGCCTGCGCAAGCGGGACGGGGCCATCCTCCTCAACCCGCCGATGGACACGCCGATCGAGGACGGCGACAAGGTCATCGCGATCTCGGAGGACGACGACACCGTGCGCGTCTCCGACTCGGCGCCCCGGATCGACGAGCGGGCGATCCACGGCGCGCCGGCCACGGAGTCGCGCCCGGAGCGCACCCTGCTGCTGGGTTGGAACGAGCAGGGCTCGGCCATCGTGCACGAGCTGGACCGCTACGTGGCGCCCGGCTCCGAGCTCACCCTGGTGGCGGACGTCCCGGGCTTCGCCGGCCTCATCGAGCAGGAGTGCGGCGACCTGGAGCGCCAGAAGCTCACCTGCCGCGAGGCGGACACCAAGGACCGCCGCGTCCTCGACGGCCTCGGCGTCGAGACCTTCGACCAGGTCATCCTGCTCTGCTATTCCGAGCAGCTCGACGTCCAGGAGGCGGACGCCCGCACGCTGATCACCCTTCTCCATCTGCGCGACATGGCGGAGAAGGGGGGGCACGACTTCCGCATCGTCAGCGAGATGCTCGACGTGCGCAACCGCGAGCTGGCGGAGGTCACCCAGGCGGACGACTTCATCGTCAGCAACAAGCTCACCAGCCTGATGCTCTCGCAGATCTCGGAGAACAAGGAGCTGAACGCGGTTTTCGCCGACGTGTTCGATCCGGACGGCTCGGAGATCTACCTGAAGCCGGCCGGCGACTACGTGAACCTCGGCGTCGCGGTGAGCTTCTACACCGTCACGGAGGCGGCCCGCCGCCGTGGCGAGGTGGCGATCGGCTACCGCCGGATGGCCGACGCCAAGAACGCCGAGAAGTCCTACGGCGTGGCCGTGAACCCGAAGAAGTCCGACACGGTCTCCTTCGGCAAGGAGGACCAGGTCATCGTGCTGGCGGAGGACTGATCTCTACTTCCAGCGGAAGATCTTGAGCGCGATCGCGAAGCAGGCGATCCCCCAGGCCGCGAGAATCCCGAGCTGGGGCGCGATCTGGACGAGGCCGTGGCCTTCGTTCATCACGCCCCGCAGCGCGTCGTTGAGCGCGGTGAGCGGCAGCGCCCGGATCAGCGGCTGCAGGGCGTCCGGGAAGCGCTCGGCGGAGAAGAAGACGCCCGACAGCAGCCACATGGGCATCATCGTGAGGTTCGCGAGGCCGCTCGCGCCCTCGACGGTGCTCACCCGCGAGGAGATCAGCAGGCCGAGGCCGCAGAAGGACATGGCCCCGAGCAGGCAGAGCGCGAAGAACACGAGCGCCGAGCCGCGCATCGGCACGCCGAAGACGAGCCAGCCGAAGCCGGCGAGCAGCGCGATCTCGGGCACCAGGAAGATCATCCGGCCGAGGATCTGCGACAGCAGGTAGTCGCTGCGCCGCATGGGGGTCGCGACCAGCCGCTTGAGCACCTTGCGGTTGCGCGCGTTGACGACCGAGAACGCGAGGCTCCAGATGCCGGTGCCCATGAGGTTCATCCCGATCAGGCCCGGGATCAGGAAGTCGATGTAGCGCGCACCCTTTTCGGTGACCTTCTCGTCGCGGACCGGCATCCGGTCGGTGCGGCCGGCGGCGCGCTGGAGGGCGTCGTCCGCCTCCAGCCGCGCGATGCGCGAGTCGGGCCGGGTCTCGTCGAAGTGGAAGACGGCCGGCGGGCCGGGCTCGACGAGCAGCGAGATCCGGCCGGTGCGGAGCGCGTTGCGCCCTTCCTCGGCGGAGTACGGCCGCGGCAGCAGACCCGGAGAGCGCTGGAGCGCCGCGAGCGCCGCGTCGGCGCCCGGTCCGGACACGACGCCGATCGGGGTCCGGTCCGGCGGCTTCTCGCGGAAGGCGAAGCCGAGCACGAGCGCGAGCAGCAGCGGGAAGAGGAACACCCAGACGATGGCCTCGGGCTCGCGCAGGAAGTCCCGGACCTTGGTGGCGGTCAGCTCGCGCAGCGGGCTAGGCATCGGAGGCAAAGCTAACACACCTGCGGAATCCAGGCCGCCGGCTCAGTGCGTGTCCGCAGGTCTCTGCCTCGTGTACAGCGACTCGTAGTAGGAGCGGCCGTCCCGGACGAGGTGGATCCGGCCCGTGGCGGCCCAGCGGCGGAGCGTGGCCGAGACGCTCCGTGGCTCGATGCCCTGCTTCAGCTTCGCGCCCCAGCGCCGGTGGATCTCGGCGATGAGCGTCGACGCGCCGAAGACCTCGTCGGGTCCCTTGGTCTCGATCACGCGGCTCATCAACCGGCTCAACCAGCGCCACCCGCCCGTGGCGATGTCGTCGGACAGCGGGGCTGGAGCCGGAGCCGGCGGCTTGACGTCCACCAGCATCCCGCCGATGGATTCGGACGCGGCCTTGAAGGCTTCGTAACGCTCGACCGCCGTGCGGTGCTCGGCCTGGTGGGACGCCTTCTGCCCGGCGTGGAATGCCTGTCGCTCGGCATGGTGCGCCTCCTGGGCCGCGTGGAGCTCTTCCTGCTCCTTGTGGTACGCGATCTTCGACTCCAACTGCGCGAGCGCCTCGGCGATGGACACGTTCGAGCCCATTCCAGATCCCTCTACGTTGAAGAGCGATGAGTTTCGAGCCCTGATCCTACCGGATGCGAGGCCCAGTGTCTATCCTACGTTGAAGAAAGCGCAGGCATTTCAACGTATAGAGGTGTCATTTCAGCGAGCTTCGTGCTCTTCGTTGCGAAGTGTTCCCGCACTGCCGCGAGACCGAGATTGTACGTAGAGAGATAGTCTGTATTTTCCGCGTAGAGTGTCTAATATGTAGAGGATAAGATAATCATTGCGACGCATGGCGGCTAGCACGTCGAAAAATAAGCCGTCAGCATCGAAGTGTCGGAGTCGGTCGTTGAAGAATAAGCTTCCTGCGTGGAGGATATTGCGAGACTTTCCATGTGCGAGCATTATCGTTCAACGTAGAGGAGACGCATTTCAATGTTCTTGTTTGTTTGTATTGAGGATTTGGTAGTAATTTCAACGTAAAGGTCGTAATCTTCCATGCTGCTTGGATTGATTTCAACGTAACGCAGGTCCTTTGCGACGTTGTGAGGCGAGCTGCTGACGTGCAACGGTTACAGGAAGTACCCGTTCACGTCCACGATCACATCGACGTTCCCCGACGCTCCATTCTGCACCGCCAGCGTGCCGAGGCCGTCCGTCGACAGCTTGATCAACGCGTTGTTGGCGCGCGTCTGGCCGGCCGAGAAGTTGAGGCTGCTCGTCCCCATGGGGATGGCGTTGCCGGGGTAGAGGCTGAGGAAGCCCGAAACCGTCGGGGCAGGGACGGTGATGTTGACCGAGAGCGACTTCGCCCCGGCCGGGATGCCGCAGCTCCCGATGGCGGTGAAGACGCGCAGGGTCCCGGCGCCGAGCGAAGGCCCGCCCAGGGGGGCGTTGGGATTTCGGGTATCGACCAGTCGGCAGGGGATGACCGTGTAGAAGGAGAGCGCCTCCGAAGGGGGATCGTAGAAATAGCTGTCGCTCAAAGTTCCGCTTCGGTTGTCCGGGTTGGTCACCGAGACGCTGACCGTCCCCGTGGCATGCGCCCCGGTGGTCGCCTTGATCGTGTTGCCGGCGACCGAGACGACGGTCGCGGGGACGTCACCGATCGACACCGTCGCCCCGCTCTGGAAGTCGCCCCCGGTGATGACGATTGGCGTGCCCCCGTGCGTCGTGCCGCTCCGCGGGGAGATCGAGATCACGATCGGCGCCGCGTGGAGCGTCAGGGTGGCGGTGCCGGTCGCGGTGCCCATCGGATCGAACACGATCCGATAGGTCCCGCTGACGGGAAGGGCCGGCAGATCGATGAAGCCCGTCGCGCACTCCACAAATCTGAAGAATTCAGACCCGTCAGGTTGGAGAATCGAGAAGTATCCGCAGTCGCCGCCGGCGATTCCGACACTGATGTCGAGGGAAATACGCTGTCCGGCGGAGCCGGCAAACGTCAAGACGGCATTCTGCCCCGGGATGGTCGTTGTCACCGTGACCGGTGGGCCGCCCGGAACGATGCCTGCCGTCGCATCTGGCGGTACGTTGTAGAGCGTCAGGGTGACGGCGCCTGTAGCGGCGCCGTATGGATCGAAGGTGATCCGATAGGTGCCGCTGACGGGAAGGACTTGCAGATCGATGAATCCTGACGCGCATTGTATTGCCGCGCCGACGAGAGCGGACCCGTCAGGCCGGAGTATCGACAAGTATCCGCAGCTGCCACCGACGGTTCCGACGCTGATGCCGAGGGAGATACGCTGCCCGGCGGAGCCAGCAAACGTCACAGCGAGATTCTGCCCCGGGGTGGCCGTTGTCACCGTGACCGGTGAGCCGCCCGGAACGATGCCGGCCGTCGCATCAGGCGGTACGTTGTAGAGCGTCAGGGTGGCGGTGCCGGTTTCCGTCAGGCTTGGATCGAAGGTGATCAGATAGGTGCCGCTGACAGGGAGGACCTGCCGGTCGATGAATCCCGTGCAGACGAAAGTCGAGTCCACGAGATAGGGCCCGTCCGGCCGGCGAATCGACATGGAAGGGCAGTAGTAAAAGCCGCTATCAAGGCCGACGCCCAGAGAGATCCGCTGTCCGGCGGAGCCGCTGAAGGCGACCAGCCCTATCTTGTTGGCCTGAGAAACCGTCAGGCTGCGAGTCTCCCCAATCGCCATCCTGCCGGTCACCGCGACATCGGCGGCCGTGTACGGAGATGGGGATACGAAGAAGTCGCCGGTGCTGGTGGCCCGCCCATTGGGGGTCGAGACCGTGATGGGGCCGGACGTCGTGGTCGACGAAACGACGACACCGAGGCTTGTCGCGGTCGCCGAGCTGGCAACACCAAGATTTCCATTGAAAGAGACTCTGTTGTTGCCGGCCGCCGGCTCGAAGTTCGTGCCCGTGATCGTCACGGTGCTCCCAACCGTGCCGATCGTGGGTGTGAAGCCGCTGATGGATGGCGCATTGTTCGGCCCGACCGTGAACGAGGTGGCGGTGACCGCGCTCCCAGTTGGTGACGTGACGCGAATCGGACCAGTCGTGGCTGCGCCTGGCACCACCACCACCAACTGATTCGGTGCTGCGGTCACCACGGCCGCAGGCGCGCCGTTGAAGGTCACGGCGTTCTGAGCCGCAGTCGCACTGAATCCAGCCCCCAGGATGGTCACGTTCGTGCCGACGGGGCCCGATTTCGGGCTGAACGCCAGAATCGACACGGCTGCGCTTCCACGCGCGATCGACAGGATGTTGCCGACGGCATCGTACGTATACGTAGCCGTATTGCCCGCGGCGTCTGCCATACCGATGAGCCGGCCGGCCTCGTCGTACGCGAAGACGAAATTGGTCGTCTCGGCTGAAACGCCCGTCACTGAGGGTGCGGCGTATGGCTGCGCCCTGAGGATGCTTGCAGGCCCGAGCACCAATAGCGCGATGACGACGCGATAGAAGCCTGGAAAGCTCAACAACCGATGCACCATGGGCACCACCATTAGCCGTTGAAAGTCAGAATCTCCCCGAAGGGAAGACATCGCCGCGACCACGCTTTCAGTGGCGGCGACCAGCACCAAGCGCCCGCCGAGCGAAATCCCTACAAGTATTTGAGTTCCACGGGAGCCAGCTATAGGGTGGTCTCTTGTCGTTGTGCATCAGCCGTTCCGCGTAGTCATAGACCTTCTTCTCATCGATGTCCTTCTCGCAAGTCAGCTCCGCAGTCGTTCCGTGGCCGGCCTTCCGGGACAGGTCTTCCAGAAGGTTATCGAGGGACTCGGGCGTCGGATTTCCGTGCTGATCGAGAGTCAGATCACTGACGAACCGCCGCTCCACGGAGCCGTAGTCTGATCCAAAGCGACCGTATTCGTAATAGCGGGTGGCTCCGGTTCGATTGTCATATCCAAGGGCTCCCGCATGACCGGGGGTCGACGTGGTCTTCCAGTCAGTGTAGGGTATGGTAATGGGATAGTCAGGAAAGTCGATGAAGCAACCGGCGAGGCCAAGCGGATCGATAAGCATCAATGGATTGCCACCGACATAGGCATAAGGATTGGTGCCCCCCTCCACCCCGATCGGATCTTCGCTGATGAACCGCCCGAAGACCGGACTGTAGTACCGGGCCCGGTAGTAGTAGAGGCCAGTGCCATCGTTCTCGCGTCCCGCATATTGGAGCGGATTGCTGCTCGCGTCGCCGGTCGACGTCGTGGCACCGTACGGAGTGTAGGTATATTGCGTCCTTGAAATGCCTGCGTCGTCGACCAGGGCCAGCGCGCTGCCCAGGGCATCCTTCAGGAAGGTGCGGGCACCCGCCGCGTCAGTTCGCCGGAAGATCTCGTCGAGCCCGAAACCGCCGAGGATCGTCGCCTTGACGGATGTACCGGTGAGCTCCTGGCTGATGTTCGCTCCGTCATAGAGGAACCTCGTCATCGAGCCCGATACCGTGACGCTGCTGCGGCGCCCGAACGCGTCATACCCGAAGCTCGTGGGCGCCGCTCCTGAGATCGACTGCAACCTGTTGCGCGAATCCCAGGTGTAAGTCCGGCTGCCGTCGCTCGTGAGGTTGCCCTTGGCATCGTAGGCCAGCGCTGTTCCACTCCAAGCGGTCAACCGGTTCGCCGCATTGTACGTCGCACTGGTCACGGCGGCTGGCATGTTGCGCCGCGCAAGGCTCCCGCTCTCCCGGATGCGTCGGCCCGCCGCGTCGTACTGGTATGCGAGATCGCCCAGCGTCAAGCCGGCCCGCGTGTACACGATCCCGGTGATCTGCCCTGCGTCGTCGTACGTGTAGGAGGTGGAGATCCCACCCGGAAGGCTCAGCGTCGTTCGCCGACCCATGGCGTCGTACGCGAAGCCCACCGAGTCGGTGCCTCTGGTGATTCCGGTGAGCCGGTCGGCATCGTCATAGGCGTAGGTGACATCAGGCTGGCCGGGGATGCTGAGCCGCGTGCGGCGCCCGGCGGCATCGTAGATGTAGGCCACGCTACCTCGCGGGCTGGTTTCCGAGGTGAGGCGATCCAAAGTGTCGTACCCATGCGTGATCGTGCCGTCCTGGGTGTCGACGGCCTGGGTCAAGCGGTTGCCCGCGTCCCACGTATATGTCACCGTCGCGTCCGGCGGTGTCAGGGCCGCACCCACTGTCGCGCGCCCAAACTCGGCCGTCTTCGGACGATCGAGCGCATCGTAGGTGAAGGTGCTGATCTTGCCGGTGCGTTCGGTGGCCTGGGTCAGGTTGTCCATCCCGTCATAAGCAAAGCTGTCCGTCTTGAGCAACGGGTCGGTGACGGCCGTCAACCGATCCTTGGCGTCATAGGCGAACCTCGTCACGCCTCCTTTGGCGTCCGTGATCTGCGTCAGATTGCTGTTCGAATCATAGACGTAGCTGGTGACAGCGCCCAAGGGGTCGGTGATTTTCGTGAGCCGATCCAGGCGGTCGTAATCGTAACGATACCGGTTGCCCAGCGGATCGGTAAGGGCCAGAAGCCGTCCCGCGGAATCGGTGTACATCGACACGATGCGCCCGAGGGGATCCGTGGTCGAGAGCAGGTCCCCACCTTCGTAGGCGAACTGGGTGATCTTCCCCAGGGCACTGGTCGCCGCCGCCACTCTTCCTGCCGCGGTATAGGAGAACCGGGCGATGTTGCCCAAGGCGTCTTCGATCTCCGTGAGTTGGCCCAGCGAATCGTAGCGGAGCTTCTGAACGTGCCCGAGGGCGTCGGTGGCCGACGTGAGCTGGTTGAATGAAGATTCGTAGGTGAAGGTCGCCGTGCTCGCGCTCGGCGTGCCGGCGAGCCGGGTGACGCTCGTCACATTGCCGCGGGCGTCGTACGAGAAAGCCGTGCGCCGGCCGAGCGCATCGGTGACCGCCGTGATCAGGTTGGTCGCCGCGGCGCGCTCGAACGTCGTCGTCTGCTGCTCCGGCTTGCCCAACGCGCGCGTCTCGTCGATCACGAATCCACCAGCATTGAACGTGAGCCGCCGCACATTTCCGCGCGGGTCGGTGATGTCCGTCCGAGTCACACGGGTGCCGTCGAGCGTATAGGCAAACTGGTAGATGCCTCCATCAGCGAGCGTCTGCCTCGTCACGCGGCCGTTGGCGTCGTATACATTGGTGACCATTACGGCGCCGGTCGGCTTCTTTACGGTGGTCATGCGGTGCGCTGCGTCGTAGCCATACTCTTCGATGCCGCCCTCCGGATCGGTGACTTTCCACAGACGGCCCGAGGCGTCGTACTGATAGGTGACCACGCGGCCGGCGTTGTCGCGGGCTTCCGTGATCCTGTTGGCGGTGCCGTAGGTGAAATCGATCGATCGCCCGTCGGGCGAGGCTACCCGGGTGAGGTTACGATTCGCGTCGCGCAGAAGCGTGAGCTGGTTGCCCCAGCGATCCCGATACTCGATCATCGCGGCGGCTCTGGCGCTCGTGCAACCTCCACAGTCGGGGAAGTACATCTCGACACCGTTCTTCATGCGCAGACGCCACCGCCCCTCCACGTACGAGATCACCGCGCCGTGGAACTCCGTGGGTGAGCTCGTGTGTTCGTACACGGCGTCGAAAAAACCCGTCCCTGGCGAGGTCCTCTGGAAGTGGATACGCCCACCGTCCGGGAGAATCAGATCCTGATAGGTGTACGGAAAGGTGTCACCGATCGTGAAGATGTCGTAAAGATGATTCGTGCCAATCCCAAAGCTGCGCGACAACAGGTCCCGGGGTCGATACGTTCTCGTCACCGAGATCGGGATGGTGCCCGGGACGGAGAGATCGGTACGTTGGATCAAGAACAAGCCCGTAGAGCAGTCCACGGGATCACCGCCCTGGCCGCGACACCCTCCAGGAGGTGGGCCGTCGGGAGGGACGATGGAGATCGACACCATGGCGCCTGTCAGCTCGTAGACGGTCACTCCCGGGTCTGGCACGACCTGCCGGCCTGCCGGATCGACCGTGCCCTGGCCATAGATGTACCAGCCGCGCTCGTCCGGGTCGTAGTGCCAGAAATCGATTCGCGTACCGGGGGGCTCGTGAGTGTAGTTGGGATAGAGGATCCGGACACCGCTGCGCTTGCCCGTCGCGGTCTCGACGTAGCCACCCCCCGGCTGGATGGTGTAATAGATCGGCACCTGCACCCCTTGCGGTAGAGGAAAAGGCGGCCGGTCGACAGGAATGGCCGTGATGCTCACCTCGGTGGCGATGTTCCCGTCGTGATCGCGCAGCACCGAGCCCGGCGGAATATGGACCTCGAGACCCGGGATAACCGGCGTCGTCACAACGACTTCCTGAGCCGTCGGAGACGGCAGGGCCATGCGATGCGCGGTGTCGAGCTTCGGCATCCAGATCGTGAACGGAAGAACGGTGGTGACCTGGTTCAGGATCTCAACGCGGGCCTCGAAGAGCCCATGGACTTCGCCGGGCCGGCTCGCGGTCCGGGCATCGATCGTCATCTCGTGCCAACCGGCCGGCACCGGCGCGAGCAGGAAGCGGCCGGTGCCGTCGGTCCGTGCCTTCTGATTCCCGATCTCGAGCGTAACGCCAGCCAGCGGCCGGCCATTGAGGCGCAGCACCTGGCCGGTCAGGGCGGTGACGCCGGGTGCGGCCTGGAGCGGAGGCAGAGGTCGCCAGGTCGAGTCGTCCGCCGCAGCCTCCTGGTCTGCGTCGGGAATCGCGCGATCGGATGGATTCACCGTGGAGAACGTGATCTCCGCGGCCGGGAACGGCATGCCTTGGCGGTCGAGCAGATCGGCCAGAGACAAGGTGTAGGTTGCGCCCGCCGCCAGCGGTTCCTGCGGAGTGAGAAAAGCGAGGCGTCCTTCCTCCGCGGGGATGACGCGAGCGGCCACGGGCCCGGCGGGGCCGCTCAAGGTCACCGTGCCCCCGTTCACCGACTGGACGCGGACCCTGTGGGAGAAGCGCAGGTTGATAACGCTGTCCAGCGGGACCTCCGAAGCGCCATCCCCCGGCTCGGAAGCGGCAAGGAACGGGGTCTCCGGATCGCGTTCGCGAGAGGTCGCGGGCACGATCGTCTGGCGACGAGGATCGTATCGTTCGCCGCCTGCGATCGGTTTTCCTGTCGGGTCGACACCGCCCCGGAACAGGACCGAGCCGTCAGCCAGCAGTTCCGCGGTCTGGTGATAGCGCCCGGTACGGAGGTGGACCGGCAGCGGGCTGGCGTAGCCGGTCCGCGGGTCCACCAGCTCAAGCGTGTCGAGCGCCCGGCCGCGGGCGTCCATTCCGCCAGCCACCAGCACGCGGCCATCGGAGAGGAGCGTGGCACTGTGCGAAACGCGGGCGGTCAGATTGGGCGTGGACAGCGGATGGACGGAAAGACTCTCCGGATCGAGCAACTCGGGTTTCGCTATGACGCGGCCCTGGCTGTCGAGTCCCCCCAGGACCAGGACCTTGCCGTTGGGAAGAAGCGTCGCCGTATGCCAGGTCCGGGCGATCGGGAGCCCCTGAGAGCCGCCGCCAAGCTGCAGCCAGCGCCCATTTGGAAGGAGAGTCGCACTTTCGCCCGTCGCACCGGGATCGCCTCCGGTCTGAGGCCGCGACATGCCGGGAGCGACCGCGAGCACGACGCTGAGCACCACCAGGAGGCTCTGACTGCGCAGCTTCATGAGGTCACCCCTTTTGCTGTCGTGTTTAAGAGTATAGCGTCACAGAGCGGGATGATCCCGCCGGGGTGCCAGGTGGCCAGAAAGGGCGCGCCGTTTGGGAGGGACGGTGCGGGACTTCCAGCGGACTAGGCGTCGCGGAGCTCCCGGCCGGTCAGGGACACGAACAGGTCTTCGAGTGTGGCGCGGTGGGTGGAGAGATACGCGAGCCGCGCACCCGCCTGCTCGATCGCGGCGAGCAGCGGCGGCACGCTCTCGGTGACCGAGGTGACCGCGAGCGCCTGGTTGGGGCCGCGCCGGTGGAGGTCCGAGACGCCCGGAAGCCGGCGCAGGTCGTCCTCGGGGAGCAGCGGCTCGGAGAGGAACTCGATCACGTCGGCCGCGTGCATCGAGCGGATGAGCTCGGCCGGCGTGCCGAGCGCGATGACCTTGCCGTGGTCCACGATCGCCACGCGGTCGCAGAGGCGCTCGGCCTCGTCCATGTAGTGGGTGGTGAGCAGGATGGTGCCGCCCTGCGCGCGGAAGGCGGTGACCTGCTGCCAGAGCTGGAGCCGGCTCTGCGGGTCGAGGCCGGTGGTCGGCTCGTCGAGGAACAGCAGCTCGGGGTCGCCGACGAGCGCGCAGGCCACGGCGAGGCGCTGCTTCTGGCCGCCGGAGAGCTTGCCGACGCGGGCGTCGCGCTTCTCGTCGAGCGCGAGCGCCGCGAGCACCTGCTCGGGATCGCGGCCCTTCTTGTAGAACGAGCGGAACAGGCGGACGGTCTCGGCCACGGTGGACTTCTCGCCGAGCTGGGTCTCCTGGAGCGACACGCCGAGCCGCTCGCGCAGCCCGAGACCGTCGCCCTGCCACGTCGTCCCCAGCACCTCGACCTCGCCCGCGTCCGGCTCGGTCAGCCCTTCGAGGATCTCGATCGTGGTGGTCTTGCCGGCGCCGTTCGGCCCGAGCAGCCCGAAGCACTCGCCGCGCGCGACCTCCAGGTCGAGGCCGTTCACGGCGACCACGTCCTTGTATCTCTTGACGAGTCCGCGGCAGCGGAGGGCGGGCTGGCTAGGGGGCGTCGGGGTCATGGCGAAGGAGAAGGAACTTAACACATCCGCGTTACAATGAGGCCGGAGGTGATGCGAGTGGCCGAGCTGGCGGAGCGGATCACAGTCGACCCGGAGCAGTGCGGCGGGCGCCCGTGCGTGCGGGGGATGAGGATCCGGGTGACGGACGTCCTGGATCTCCTGGCGAACGGCCTGACTCCCACGGAGGTCCTCGAGGAGCTGCCGGACCTGGAGACGGAGGACATCCAGGCCTGCCTGCGCTTCGCGAGCCACCGCCTCGACCACCCGGTGCTCGTGGCTTGATCGTCTGGATCGACGCGCAGCTCTCGCCGGCCCTGGCGCCCTGGATCCGCGAGACCTTCGGATTCCAGGCTCACTCCGTCCGCGATCTCGGGCTGAGGGACGCGAAGGACGTCGAGATCTTCCTGGCGGCCCGGGATGCGGAGGCGATCGTCCTCTCCAAGGACCGCGACTTCGTCGATCTGTTGCAACGCTTCGGGCCGCCTCCCCTGATCGTCTGGCTCACCTGCGGCAACACCTCCAACCGCAGGCTCCGGGAGATCCTCGAGGGACGTTTGACGCAGGCGCTGGAGCTTTTCGCCCGGGGCGAAACAGTCGTCGAGATCAGCGATCGGCGCTGAGTTCCGGATCGGCCCGATTTGCCGTGGATGAGCCCGTGTTGCGGCGGATGAGCCGGACTCGCCGTGGATCGGCCCAAATCGTCGCGGACAAGCCGAAATCACGGCGGATGGCCCGATGGCGCCGTGGATAAGCCGAAAACGCCGCGGATAAGCCCGATTTTGCCGCAGATCAGCCGAAGTCGTTCTGGGTGCGGCGAACTCGCGGCGGATGAGCCGAGGTCGCGGCAGATGAGCCCGAGTTGCAACGGATAAGGGGAAGTTGCGGCGGATCGGCGGAGCCGCGACTACTGCTTCAGGCCCAGCTTCTCGTTCGCCTCCAGCATCTGCATGGCCTTCTGGAAGCGGCGCTGCCGCGTCTCCTCCTTCTTGGCCTCTGTCATCCAGCGCACGAACTCCTTGCGATGGGAAGGAGCCAGCTTCTGGAAGTTGTTCCAGGCGGCCGGGTGACGCTTCAGGGCCTCCTCCAACTCCGGAGGCGGCTCGGGGCCGGAGCGCTCCGGCGGCCGGAAGTCCGGGTCCGGGTGGAGCACGGCGAGGCCGGCCTCGGTCATCTTCCCTTCGGCCAGGAGCCGCTGGACGCGCTCCAGGTTGGGCGCCGACCAGTTCGTGCGGTCCTTCCGCCGGGAGAATTTCTGCGCGTAGCTGTCGTCGTCCAGCTTCCGGACGATGCTGTCGATCCAGCCGTAGCAGAGCGCCTCCTCGACCGCCTCGTCGTAGGACACCCGGGGCCTGCCCGTGTGCGCCTTGGCGAAGACGAGCCAGACCTCGGTCTCGGAAGCGTGATGCCCGGCAAGCCAGGCCCGCCAGTCCTCGCGGTTGGTGACGTGGAGTGTCTTCATGGCTGAAAGAGTCCAGGCTCGGTGAACGCTTCGGCCTATCTCACCGCTGATTTTCAGCGTGCAGAACGGTTCCCTTGCGAACCACCGTCACACCAATCCGGGAGGAAATTTGCTCGATCTGTTCGAGAAGAAGGCCTCTGTCCGGTGCTCCAGCAGAGTAACTCTTAATCATGTAGTCGAGCGCCTCGCGTGTGCCATGCGCTGAGATCATATAGAGAGCCCCCATCCGGGCATTCGATGAGGAGTTCTCGGCCAGTTGGATGGCAAGCGGCAGATCAAGAAGATGGCGCCTTCGCCTTAACTCATCAACAGCAGAACGAATAGGGCTATTCAGTGGGTTCTCGTAGTCACCGATAGGGTTTCGTTGAATGATGCAGGTCACCAAAGCATGCAATGACTGAGTCGCATCTGTAATACCCATGCTGCTGGCGGTAGTTTCGATGTACAGCCGGTCGGGTATGTCGAGATCAGGATGATGGCGCCATTCGTCAATCAATGCCCAAAAAAGATCAAATGCAGGATGTGCAGGGCAAGGTTTCAGTCCTACAGATAAAAACGATATCATATCTGGAATGAAACTCGCTCCAATGTAAAGTGAACTGCTGAGCGAGGCAATATCGTGGCTCGTCCAATGGCGCGTACGTAACTTGTCAACGGCGTGTGCACCGAGTTCACGCGAACGGTAGAGTCCAAATAGCCGAATGGTGGCAGCCACGATTTCAGACGGAAGCGATTCAAGCTCAGATATTAGAGTGTGCATGGCTGCGTCGTGCCCCAGGCTGGCAGCTGTCACACGCAGGAGCTGTCGGTAATATATTTCGATTCCCTCGTTATCGGCAGAGGCTGCCGAGAAGCGGAGTCGTATTTCGGTGTCAGGTAAGGAGTCGAGGAGATGCTCGATGATATCTTTCTTGATTACTCTTGAAAGATCGCTCCGCCCGAGATAGCCAAGGATTCGCCGCTCGACATCGGGTGCACTCTTCAGGGCTCTCAGGGCCGGCCAGCGGATTTTGTAATCGTCTAAAAGAAGGGCCTGGTCAATAAGATGCCAGATCGCTTCCGTTGGCGGAATAGCGAGTACTTCGATGGCTGCCATCCTGATCGATGGCGCTACTTCCTCGTCATCGGCGAGTTCGGAGGCAAGGTTAGGATCAAGGTATTTGGGTTCCAACTGCCGTATTAGAGAGGAGAGATCATAGACTTCTTCATCGCTGAGAGTTTGTGCTCGGGCCTTTCTTATATAAAGCTTCAAGGCGCGGTCTCCTAGCCTGGAGACTGCCGGTTGAAAAGGGCCAAGGACGCTCAAATGATCCATACTCTTGAGATATTCGGCCAGAACAGATTCAGTTAGATCGTCGTCGACCAGATTGCTTAGGATCGTTCCTGCGCCGTCATGCAGCAGCCATCGATTGAAAAGCTTCTGCCTCACTTCTGGCAATAGAGGTTTGGCCCAGCCGTCGGCCAATAGTTGCCCAATGCGGTCTCGGGATAGATGGCTGACTTGGGTCCAGGCGGCAGCAAGACGGCGGCCGACATCAAGGCGTATCTCCGGATCGCAGGGCATACCATTGAGAATGCAGCGACCAACCAAGCGTACAGTGGTGGCGAACGCATCCTGTTTGGTGATAAGTGCACGGGCAATGTTCGATGCATCTGGTAACATTTCAAGAGCGAATTGAATAACTTGAGCCCAGGGCCTCTCCGCCGCACGCTCCGCGCGGGCTGCCACCTCTCCGATGCGCTTGGAAACAAGGTAGCAGGCAGCTAGGTATTCTTGAACTATCGGAAATGGAAATGCGAGGCGGAGTCCGCCCTGACGGCGCAGAATTCCACATCTTATGAGGTCATCATAAAGTCTCTCGGCGCTCATTCCTGGTGCCGCATATTGGGCAACGACGGCCCGGACTTGGCGCTCTCTGGCTCCAATAGAGCCTTCTTCCAAGAGTTGGAAAGAGAGGTGTTCAGCGATGATTCGAAGCCGCTCGGGGTCGGCGACTCGTGCTGTAAGCTTATGTTCTTCCGGCCGAAAAAGCGTCTTCAGATAAACTTCTATCAGATCGCTTCTTCCCGTGGGCAGCGGTTGATCGGGTTGCCATGTAGCGAGCAGGATGGAGAGGAATAGTGGAATACGGATGAGGCGTGAGAGATCCGGGTAGGCTGTGGTCCTGCGCACGAAATCCCAGCCGCTCTCGCTTGTAGTATGACGTCCCCATGCCTCTACAAAAGCAGAAATATTTGTGTCGCTGAGTGGTAGGAGTTCGAGTTTGGGAGCTTCAAATCCAGCGGGAACGACGGCGAGATCGCGTACCGTCAGCATCCAGGGTGTTAGTGGAAATCTGGCTGTGAAGCGTTCAATTCGTGTAATAATACTCTGTCTTTGTTCGAGCGGTACCTCATCGAGTCCGTCGAGCAGCACGACGGCCATTCCCTGTTCACAGAGACGAAGCCATCGGATCATGACCTTGAATTCTGCATTCAGTATATCGGACAGATAATCGACAACCTCGCATCCACTATCGGCCAGGACCGACAACGGCACGAAAGCGGGAACATAAGGTCCACTTGCCAGTTTCTGCGAGATTGCCTGCAAGAGGGCTGATTTACCAAATCCGGGACCAGCGTAGACAATGCATTGGCTCAGGTGATTGGATGGATAGGAGGTCAAATCCACAGATGAGCCTGTCGTTTCATATAAATTGAAATTTTGTTCATCCTCGAAGTCGACTGACTCTTCGCTGTGCCGGACTTGTGGCCAGATGAACATGCGATCGGCTGATCCACCGACGGTAGTCCCAGGCACGCGGATTCTAGAAGTCTCCTCAACTGTAGACAGGTAGGCTGACATACCCCAGTCGGGCGGCTCGGACACCTTGATGCTATAGGTCTCTAGGAGCTGCTGCCGAAGGCGTGACGCCCGAAAGATTCCCCTGATGCGTGCTTCGCTGCCGACGAGATCACGCAATGCTGAGAATAGCTGGTTCGCAGTAGTAGATGCATTCGGCATTCGTCTCGGAACGAAATCTCGTTCCAATTCACCGCTTTGGATGATCTCCACGCCAAGTTTTTGAAAGATTGAGAAAACCTGGTCTAGATTCGAGCCGAATGAAGCAGCGGAGAGGCCTTTTACGAGGGTCTCCTGAGGCCCTGCAAGCCGGCTGAGCCACTCTGCTTCTCTGCGACTAGACAGAGCGCGTTCTGCGCATTCGCGTAGATTGAAGGCAAGCTTATTATAGTCACCCAAGATCAAGGTCAATCGATCTTGAGGGCCGAAATCAAAAGAGGTACGCTGTTTGTGGAAGTCGCTCCAGAGTTTTCGCCATGCCACTCCTGTGGCACGTAGCTGCAGCTTGACCTGAACCCATTCCCGGTGCTGGTCTGCATAACGTACTACGACATCATCGACAGCAGACGGTGCTTCGATCCGAACTTCGGCAACCTGTTCACGCGCTAAAAAAGTATCTAGTTGAAGCAGGTCGCCGAGGTACAGAGCCGCAATCGAATTTTGGTACCTAATACCCGCTTGAGTTGAGGGACCGCCCCGCTCAGTCATATTCTTTTAGCAGCCAGTAGGAGAAGGTTTGGTCAGCAGAGAGGGCGAATTCATATGGGTCGTGCAACAGTCCCATTCACTTACAAGGGGCCGAGCTGCTTGCGAGCCCGATCGGCACTCACTTGCAGATTTATGACGATGTCTCGCCCTCCTTGCTTGACTGTCGGCCTGCAGGTCGTCAAGAAGCTCTTCGCGCGTCCAACTCTGTAGTTGAGCACCGCTCGGATGCGGAGGTATGTCGAAGATCGAGCTGGCGTCGGATTGTAAGAAGAAGTCCAGAATCATCGCGTTCACCCGCTACAGGGTCGGGACGGTCACGCGCAGGCCCGGCGGATGCTGCGGTCGGGCTCTCAAGCCGACGCGGTACCTGGCGAGCATGGCGGTCAGCGCTCCGGACTGCGCCCAGGCTTCCTTATAGACGGCGATCTCCTCGTCACCTTAAGGGCTTTAACCAGATAGGCGAAGTCGTCCTTGCGCAGGGTGCGCTCCGGCAGCCAGGGGAACTGGTCGGGACGATGCGGTGCCTCTCTTCCATATACTAGCGGAACCCGGCGCCTCCCGGAGCGTACAGGAGGTGCGGCCGAGACGGAAGAAGGGAAAAGAAGGAGAAACGACGATGCGCTACGTGATGAAGCAGAAGCTGATCTCCCTGGGCGACGACTTCACGATCCAGGACGGGAACGGGAACGACGCCTTCTTCGTCGACGGCAAGGTGCTCAGCTTCGGCGACAAGCTGGTGTTCAAGGACATGGCCGGCAACGAGCTCGTGCGGATCGAGCAGAAGCTCCTGGCCTGGGGGCCGACCTACGAGATCTTCCGCGCCGGCGAGCTCGTCGCCACGGTCAAGAAGTCGATCTTCACCCTGCTCCACTGCAAGTTCTCCGTGGACGTGCCGGGGCCGGACGACCTGGAAGCCGGCGGGGATTTCCTGGACCACGAGTATGCGTTCACCCGGCACGGACAGGCGGTGGCCAGCGTCTCGAAGCGGTGGTTCTCCTGGAGCGACACGTACGGCATCGACATCGCTCCGGGCGAGGACGACGTCCTCCTCCTGGCCTGCGCCGTGGTCGTGGACCTGGCCTGCCACCAGGACGACGGACACCATGGGCACTAGGCTCGCGGCGGCCGGAGCCCTGCTCCTGGCCTCCGCGCTGGGCGCCGGAACGCTGCCGCAGGATGTGGCTCCCCTGCCGAAGGAGATGGCGAGCCGCGTCGCCGAGCTCCTGAAGGAGGCGGAGACCTGGCGCGGCCTGACCGCGCGCGAGCCGGTCCCGTCCGGCACGGTGGACGAGCCGGTCCTCAAGCGCAAGGTGGCCGAGTCGTTCCGCGAGGAGCTGCCGCCGGAGGTGCTGCGGTCCGTCGAGACCGGGCTCAAGGCGTTCGGCCTCATCCCGGAGGGCCTGGACCTGGTGGCGTTCCTCCCCGAGCTGCTCGCCAGCGAGACCGCGGGCTTCTACGACCCGGAGCGGCACTACCTGGTCCTCGTCCAGCGCGAAGGCCAGCCGCTCGACGCGGGTCCGCCGGAACTGTCGGAGGATGCCGCGACGCGGACCGACGAGGCGGTGCTCGTCCACGAGCTGACGCACGCGATCCAGGATCAGCACTTCAACCTGGAGACGTTCAGCTCCGGCCGTCCGCTCGACGACGCCGAGGCCGCCCGGGTGGCGCTCATCGAGGGCGACGCCACGCTGGTCATGATGGATTTCTTCGCCCAGACGCGCATCGAGGAGGTGCCGGCGCTCCAGCAGTCCATGGCCGCGATGCTCGACGATCCGCGGGAGATGATGGATGCGGCGTCCGGCGTGCCCGGCACCGCCGAGCTGGCCGCGGCCCCGGCCTGGCTCCGGGACACGCTGCTCTTCAGCTACTTCCAGGGGTTCCAGTTCTGCCTGAGCGCGCGCCAGGCCGGCGGCCAGGCGCTGCTCGACAAGGCGTTTTCCACGGATCCGCCACGCTCGACCGAGCAGATCCTCCATCCGGAGAAGTGGCACACGAAGCGGGACGACCCGGTGGCGATCGCCTGGCCGGAAGGCCTCCTGCCCGGCTGGAGCCGGGTGTCCGAAGGGCAGCTCGGAGAGCTCGGCGTGCGCACGCTGGTGCGGGAGATCGCGAAGCAGAAGGACGACCGCGCCAGCCAGGCCGCGGCCGGCTGGGGAGGCGACCGCTTTGCCGTTTTTCAGGAGAAGGAAGGGCGCCGGCTGCTGGTCTGGATCAGCGAGTGGGACTCCGATGCCGATGCGAAGGAGCTGCAGAGCGCGCTCCGCGGGCTGGAAAAGGACTGGGCCGTGCAGCGCTCGGCGCGGCGGGTGGTGGTGACCCGGGGCGAGCTGCCGAAGGAGGCCCGGGCGGCGCTGAAGAAAAGGACCTGAAGGACTGCAAGGACCCTGAGTCCTTGCAGTCCCTGCAGTCCTTTGGGTCCCTTGTCCTTTACACCCGGCTCATGAGCCGGTCGACCGTGCTGATGTGGGCGCGCTGCCGCGGGATGATGCTGCGGATCAGGGCCTGGCAGTCGGCGGGGAGGTCGTGGTCGTTGAGCGCGTTCTCGTACTCCTTGAGGCCGTGCTCTTCGCCTTCCTTCAGGGCCTTCAAGGCGCTGGTGTTGCCGAGGAGCTTCGCGGTGCCTTCGATGGCCTTGGCGAACGCGCCCCAGGGACCCGAGTCCTTGGAGGGCTTGCCGCCGTGCTGCTCGACGTGGTGCCAGAGGGAGTCCGCCGCGTCGCGGTGGTCGCGCTGCATGGCGCGCAGCTCCTCGACGAACGGATCCTGGACGTCGCCGAGCTTCTCGATCGCCTGGCGGTAGGTCTCGACCGCGGACATCTCTCCGCGCAGCAGGCTGTTCAGGGTATTGGTTTCAGTGGTGACGGCCATGTTGGACCTCCTTGTTGTTGATACCGAAGGGCGGCGCGGGCCGCCCGGGCTGTCGGCAAGGAGGGTTCTGCAATCGATGTGCCGTCAGGTCTCGCCCTCGTCGGGCACGGGGACCGGCTTCCGGACGGTGATCCGCACGGTGTTCACGCGGTTCAGGTGGATCTCCAGGACTTCGATCGACACCGGGCCGACGTCCACCCGGTCGCCGACGGCCGGGTTGCGGCCCAGCTCGGAGAAGACGAGTCCGCCGATCGTGTCCTCGTCGCGGTCGCTCAGCTCGATCCCCATCTCGTGCTCCAGGTCGTCGATGAGCATGCCGCCGGAGACCTCGTAGACCCCCTCGTCCACCTTCTCGAGCTCGGGCTTGTCGACGTCGAACTCGTCGCTGATCTGGCCGACGATCTCCTCGATCACGTCCTCGAGGGTCACGACGCCGGAGACGCCGCCGTACTCGTCGATCACCGCGGCCAGATGAAAGCGCTCGGTGCGCATCCGCTTGAGCAGGCGGTCGAGCTCGAGGGTCTCGGGCACGAAGGCGATCTCGCGCGCCACCTCCTGGAACGAGGTGATCGGGCGCTCGCGGCGGAACAGGTCCTTGATATGGATCACGCCGATGACGTGGTCGAGGTCGCCCTCGCAGAGCGGGAAGCGGGTGTGGCCGCTGCGCCGCGCCATGCGCAGGTTCTCGGCCACCGGCCGGGTGGTGGTGAGGTAGACCACGTCCTGGCGTGGCAGCATGATCTGCCGCGCCACCCGGTGCGACAGCTCGAACACGTTGTCGAGCAGCTCGCGCTTCTGGAGCGACAGCCGGCTGGCGTGGCTGGAGGCCAGGAGCAGGCGCAGCTCCTCCTCGTCGTGGGTGATCTCCGATTCGCCCATCGGCTCGATGCCCACCAGCTTGAGGAGGAAGTTGGCGGTGTGGTTGAGCAGCCAGATGGCCGGATAGGTGATTTTGTAGAAGACGAAGAGCGGCAGCGCCACGATCAGGGTGGTGCCCTCGGACTTGCGGATGGCGATCGATTTCGGCGCCAGCTCGCCGAGGACGATGTGGAGGATCGTGATCACCAGGAACGAGACGGTCAGGCCCGCCGAGTGGAGAAGGGCGTCGTTTTCGCCGGTGAACGGGCGGACCAGGGGGGCGATGAGCCAGGCGAAGGCCGGCTCGCCGACCACGCCCAGGGCGAGGCTCGCGAGCGTGATGCCGAGCTGGGTTGCCGAGAGATAGGCGTCGAGATGGCGCAGCATGTGCTGCGCCACGTTCGCCCGGCGCTGGCCCTCGGCCACGAAGGGCTCGATCTGGGTGGGCCGCACCTTGACCAGCGCGAACTCGGCCGCCACGAAGAAGCCGTTCAGGCCGACCAGCAGGAGGGCCAGGAAGAGTCCCCATCCCGGTGTGATCAGGTTGAACTCGCCTCCTCCTGGAAGAGCGGCGAGCAGGAAAAGACCGGTACTCGGAGGGTCCTGGCTCAAGGCGATCCGAAGTCTAGCACAGCGCGTCCGAGGCCTCCGGCAGGACCTGGGAAGCGCCGGCGCAGAGCGCCGAGTGGTAGACCTCCCGGTAGGCGGCGAGCATGCGCTCGAAGGTGAAGCGCTCCTCGACCCGCCGCCGGTTGGCCCGGGCAAGGCGCTGCCGGCCTTCCGGATCGCGCAGGAGGGCGCCCAGATGGCGGGCGAAGACGGCGGTCACGTCCTCCTCCGCGAGCGGGACCAGGTGGACGGCCTGCTCGGAGGGCAGCACGCCGCGGACGTCGCCGACGTCGGTGGAGACCACAGGCAGGCCCGAGGCCATCGCTTCCAGCAGCGCGACCGGCATCTGCTCGGTGTCGGATGTGATGGCGAAGACGTCCACGGCGCGGTAGAAGCGCTGCGGGTCCGGCCGGTAGCCGGCGAGGTGGACGCGGCCGGCGAGCTCCGGCTTCCCGGCCCGTTCTTCGAGGAGAGGACGGGTCTCGCCGTCGCCGACGATCAGCACGTGGACGTCCGGCAGCGCGGCGCAGGCGTCGAGGAGACGCTCGAACCGCTTCTCGGGACGCAGGTGGCCGACCGCTCCGACGACCGGCGCGCCCTCCGGGATGCCGAGCTCGCGCCGCAGCCCCGGGTCTCCCGCGGATTCGTAGTCGTCGAGCCGGACGCCGTTGCGGATGAGCGTGACGCGATCGGCCGGCACCTTCCAGAGGCGGGTGGCGATGCCCTGCAGGCGCTCGGAGGGGACGATCAGCCGGTGGACGCCGCTCAGCACGGCCCGGCGGGCCAGGATGCGGCGGCGCTTGAAGGTCCCGGCCTCGTCCGCGTTGAAACCGTCCTCGTGATGGACCACGCGCCGGAAGCCCAGACTGCGCGCCGCGAGGAGCATGTCGAAGGCGCCCCAGTTGTAGGTCAGGACGAGGTCGGGCTCCTCGGCGCGCAGCAGGTCGCGCAGCCGGCGGGCGGTGGCGATCGAGCCTGCCTTCGGCAGGCCGGGCAGCAGGCGCACCGGAGCGCCTTCCGGCAGGCGCCCGGCCGCGTCGGTCCGTCCGTCCATGGAGAGGATCGAGTGGCGGAACCCATGGCCGAAGCCGGCGATGAGGTTGACCGTCCGCAGCTCCAGGCCGGCCGGCACGAAGGTCGGGAGCACGTGCAGCAGATGCGGCGTCCGCAACTGGGTCATCGGGGCCTTCCCAGCGCTCCGGCCAGCCCGGTGGGCCGGCTCCGGGGCGGGGCGATCCGCGGCGGAAAGAGGCGGGGCAGGCTCCGGCCGGCTCCGAGCGGCGGGGCGCTTCGCGGCGCCCGCCGAAGACCGAGACCCGGGGTCGAGAGACGGGCACCGCCCGTCGGACGAGCCGTCGGACGAGATTGAGGCCGATCCAGCCAGTCTGGAGACATCGTGCACCTCCCGGTCCTTGAAGGACGCCTTGATGGAGATGCAAGAAGGCTGCCGGCCGGAGGTCAGTAGACGTTCGTGGCCGCGGCGGCGGTGTTGCTGTAGTCGGAGTCCTCCGCGCCGGTCGTCGCCCGCACCCGGAAGGTGTACAGGGTGCCCGGGGTCAGGCCGGTGAGCTTCAGGCTCGTGATGTTCGGGCCGGTCATCTTGAACTGCTTGAAGACGCCGTTGGTGATCCGCTCGACGAGGAAGTTGGTCTCGCTGTCGGAGTTGTCGGTCCAGGTGAGCCGGATCTCGGTCGCCGAGGCGGTGACGGCCACGAGGCTCGCCGGCGCGCCGAGCCCGCCGGAGGCGGGCGGCGGCGGCTCTTCGGAGCCGTTCTGCCGGGCCATCCGGGCGACCGCGGCGTGGAGGCGCGTCAGGTACTGGCCTTCGAGCTTGCCGAGCGGAGCGCCTTCGCCCGCGGCGGCGTCCAGGGTGTACCGCACCATCTCGCGCCCGCGGTCGAGCAGGGCCGCGTCGCCGGTCAGCTCGCCGGTGCGCAGGAGGAGCGCGGACATGCCGGTCTTCTCCGGCGTGAAGATCGGCCGGTCGTTCGCCACCGCGGCCAGGAGCGTGCCGCCGATGCGGTTGCCGGCGTAGGTGTACTGGATGTTCTTCGGCCAGTCGCCGTCCGTGCTGCCGTCGCCCTGGACCATGGGCTCGATGTCCTTGAGGGTGCGGGCGATGGCGGCCATCACGCGGCTTGGCGGGATGGCCGGGTTGCCGATCGGCGCGTCGCCGGCGTCGCGCAGCAGGCGGAAGAGGTTGTTCGTGTCGTAGAAGCCGTGCATCCACATGGGTCCGTCGATGTAGGTGCCGGCGACGACCGCGCGGTCGCCCAGGAAGCCGTAGGAGACGCCGTTGCGCGCAGCTTCAACATAGTGCTGGGTCACGGCGCGGGCCAGGCCGGAGCGATAGTCGTCCAGGAAGCTGCCGTCCTCGCTCGCCAGGCCGAGGAAGCGGAAGGTGCTGATCCACTGCGAGGCCACGCGGCCGGTGAACTCCGAGGTGGTCGAGACGCGGTCGGCGTCGCAGGCCGGTCCGCCCGGCCCACCCGGGACGAAACCGGGCTCGGCCACCGGCCGCGGGCCGCGCAGGTCGCACATCATGCGGCGCATGTTCTCGCCGCCGCGCCTGACGGTGTCGATCACCGTCGAGTCGCCGGTCAGCCAGTAGTGGAGGAACAGGCCTTCCCAGTAGGCGTGGGAGCTGTTGAAGTCGGCCCGGTAGCCGCCGTAGCCGGCCGGCGCCTGGCCGCAGTAGAACCACTTCTCGTCCGGCCCGCAGCGCATGATCAGCGTGTGGAGCATGCGCAGGGCCGCGGGCTCGGAGACCTCGTCCAGCCACTCGACGGCCCCGGTGCGCATGGCCCAGATCGGCGCGGTCGAGGAGGTGTTGTGGTAGTCCGCCCAGGTCGTGCACCAGAACTTGTCGTCCCAGGCCTCGTCCGGGGTCGGATCGTTGGCCTCGCCGCAGTCGATCTCGCCGGGCGCGCCGTCCTTGCCCCAGTAGCGCGGGAACAGGCCGAAGGTCGTCAGGCCGGAGAGGCCGAGGGCGTCGATCTGCAGCAGGGTGCGGTTGAGGACCGCCGGGACCAGCTCGTCGTAGGAGGCCAATTCGGCCGGCAGCGCGCCCACCGGGATCTCGTCGACCGCGTCCGAGGCCGCGAACCAGGCGGCCTCGGGCCAGGCGCGCAGCGGGCGGTTGAGCGGCGCCCAGACCGCGCGGTCGAGCTGCGCCCGCGCCGGGTTCGGCGCCAGCACGGAGACCGCCATCTCCGCGAACAGGCCCTGGTGGTGCGCGAGCCACACGTCGCCGTCCGCGATGTCGAGCGCCAGGCTGCCGTCGGCCAGCACGCGCAGGGCCTGCGGCTCGTAGCGGTGCATGCGGGCGAACGCGATGGCCACGGCGCCGGCCGGGCCGCTCGCCGAAAGCACGCCGCCGGTCGCCTTGGAGCCTGAAGAGGATGCGCCGGCCACGTCCACCTGGAAGCGCAGCGGCGCCGTGCGGCTGGCGCGCAGGAGCTGGCGCACCGAGGCGGTCTGACCGGCGGCGAGCGTCCGGGTCACGGGAGCGGCGGCGAAGTCGCCTTCCGTGTTGACGGTGGCGGCTCCGCCGAGCTCGACGGCCAGGGTGTCGCGGACCTGCGAGAGGCGCACGCCGTTCGGCGCGCCCGCCGTCGTCTTCAGGCAGCCGTTGCAGGCCAGGTTGCCCTCCCACTGCACCGCGTGGCGGACCAGCGCGGTCGGGGAGCCGGCGGTGAACACGTAGCGCCGCACCGAGCCCATGCCACCCGACCCCGGACCGCCGGTACCGACCGGCGCCAGGTCATAGGCGCCGTACACCACCACCGAGGCCGAAAGCGGGCCGGCGTGCTCGATCCGAATCCGGCGCGTGGTCGGATGGCCGGCGCTCGCGCCTTCGGCCTTGAGGGTCATGTCGCCGCCGCCCACCAGCCGCGTGCCGTTGTCGAGCACGATCTCGTCGAACAGGGCGCCGGGATCGGAGCCGAAGCGGAAGATCGCGGCGCCGGTGTCCACCGTGACCAGGTCGCCGTTGCGGGTCAGGGTCAGCGGCCTCGCCGGCGCCGGGTTCGCGACCGAGCCGTTCAGCACCACCCGGTAGACCGCGCTGCCGCCCGCCGGGACCGTGGCCGGAAAGCTGACCAGCATCCACTGGATGGGAGCCGAGGCATCGGCGAGCGGCGCGTTCCAGCGCGCCGTGATCTCGAAGTCGGCCGGCACGGCCTTGCCGGTCGAATCGACCACCGCGAGCGAGCCGGTGCCGCGCAGGTTGAGGCTGCGCGGCATGGGCACGCCCGAGCGCACGACCTCGCCGATGCGGGGCACGCCGGCCGTCTCGCGAACCGTCAGCATCAGCTTCGACGGCGCGGGCGGGGTGGAGATCGTGGCGGCGAAGACGGGCCCCGTCAGGAGGCCTGTAAGAAGCGTGAGCAGGGCAGGGAGCAGGACACGGGAGCGCAGCACAACCATACTCATTTGCACAGACCCCTATACAAGGCGGTCGCGGAGGCGCGCCACGGGCTGCGGAACGCCGACTTCGACTGCTGGACGATGTGGGGCGACCCTAGCAGGCTAGAACTGACAATGTCAACGGTTTTTTCTGGAAACTTTTTACAAGAAGCTTCCGGGCAGATGGCTGGATCCAAGGCGCCTTGCGCACAGGCTGTGCAGGAAGAGACCTTCCGATCGCCCTTTTCGTGAGCAATCGTCGGATCGAATCTCCGTCAGGGAGGTTTTTACATTCTGCTCTGGCGGTCGAGATCGGCGGCGGGCGCCGGCGGGACCTCGACAGACAGATGGAGGGCGCGGTCCGAGGCCATCTTGAGATAGGCCACGGTGCGGTCCCAGGCGCCGGCGCGGGCGTAGTGATAGGCCAGCAGCTCGCACACGGATTCGAGGTCCTCGCCGGCGCGCCGTTCGACGACCTCGGCCACCTGGCGGTGGAGGACGCGCCGGCGGGTCCGGCTCAGCGAGTCGTAGATCGTGCGGCGGACGATCTCGTGCGAGAACTCGAAGGCGCCGCGCCGGGCGCCGTTCGCCCAGAGCACGATGTCGCTCTCGCGGCGGCTGGCGTGCCACTGGCTCGTGGCGTGCCGCACCAGCCAGCGGTCGAGGAGGACCTCGATGGCGCACTCGACGACCGTCATGTGCTCGCGCTCGACCTCCTTGAGGAATGCGGCGTCGAACCCGTGGCCGAGCACCGCCGCCAGGATCGCGAGCCGGC
>JBEQUE010000214.1:0-50351 GCA_040349255.1 Acidobacteriota bacterium
CCTCGTTGATCCGCGAGATCACCCGCGCCGCCAGCACCGAGTGGCCGCCCAGCTCGAAGAAGCTCTGATCGCGGCCCACTTCCGTTTCCAGCACCTGCCTCCAGATCCCGGCGACCGCCTCCTCGGCCGGACCGGAAGGCAGCGCGCCGGCCGATTGCGGTTTCGGATCGGGCAGGGCGCGGCGATCCACCTTGCCGTTCGGGGTGAGCGGCAGGTCGTCCACCACCGCGATCCGCGACGGGATCATGTACGCCGGCAGCCGCCGCTCCAGCTCGAATTCCGGAGGCTGGCCGACGACCCAGGCCACGAGACTGCCGTCGCGCACCGCGGCCACCGCGCGGCTGACTCCCGGGCAGGCTTCGAGGGCCGCCTCGACCTCCTCCAGCTCGATCCGGAAGCCGCGGACTTTGACTTGATGATCGGTCCGGCCGAGGATCTCCAGGTTTCCCTGGGAAAGCCATCGCGCGAGGTCGCCCGTCCGGTAGAGACGCTCTCCGTCCGGGCCGGACAGGAAGCGTTCGGCGGTCAGGTCGGGCCGGCCGAAATAGCCCCGCGCCACGCCGGCGCCGCCGAGGAACAGCTCGCCGGTCACGCCGATCGGCACGGGCTGGAAACGGCTGTCCATGACGTAGGCCGTCGTGTTCGCGATCGGCCGGCCGACCGGAACCGTCCGGTCCGCGTTCTCCACCCGGTGGACGGTCGACCAGACCGTGGTCTCCGTCGGGCCGTAGAGGTTCCAGACCTCCGCGGTCCGTTCCAGGAGATCGCGGGCCAGCTCGCGCGGCAGGGTCTCGCCGCCGCAGAGCGCCCGGAGGCTCGGCGAGCCGGTCCAGCCGGAGTCGATCAGCATGCGCCACGTGGCCGGGGTCGCCTGGAGCACGGTGGCGCCCACGCGCTCGATCTCCGTGGCGAGGCGGGCGCCGTCCGCGGCGGTCTCGCGGTCCGCGATCGCCACCCGGGCGCCGACGGTCAGGGGGAGCAGCAGCTCCAGGGCGGCGATGTCGAAGGATAGGGTGGTGACCGCGAGGAGCGTGTCTTCGGGTCCGAGCCCCGGCCTCTCCGCCATGGACAGCAGGAAGCTCACCAGCGCGCGGTGCGGGACCTGGACGCCTTTCGGCCGCCCCGTCGAGCCCGAGGTGAAGATCGTGTAGGCGAGGCCGTCTCCCCGCGCGCCGACCGCCTCCCTCATCCACGCCAGGCGCTCCTCGGGGTAGGACGGGTCGATCGGCACGTAGAAGGCGCCGGCCTTCAGGATGCCGAGGAGCTTCGCCAGCATGCCGATCGAGCGGTCGGCGAGGAGCTCGACGCCGATCCCGGGAGTCAGGCCGCGGGCGAAATCGTCCGCCCGGGCGTCGAGCTCGCGGTAGGTCAGACTCTGGTCGCCGGATACGACTGCGACGGCGTCCGGGGTCCTCCTCGCCTGGGCTTCGAAGAGCTCGTGAACGCGGAGGTCTGGGATGGAGATCTCCGTGTCGTTCCATTCGGTCAGGATCTGGACGCGCTCCTCCGGTCCGAGGAGCGGCAGGTCCGCGAGGCGCGTCTTCGGGTCGGCGGCGAGCACGTTGCGGAGAGCCGCGGCCCAGCGGGCGACGGTCGTGGGGTCGAAGAGGTCGGTGTCGTACTCGAACCAGCCCCGGCCCTCGTCAGGCCGGACGGACAGCGTCAGCTCCAGCTTGGCCGTGCCGGTGCCGATCTCCTCGGCGGGGAGCACGGGCTGGACGGCGAGCATCGCCTGGAACAGCGGCGTCCGGCTCGGGTCGCGCACCGGTTGCAGCTCTTCGACGAGCCGGCCGAACGGCAGGTCCTGGCGCGGAAAGATGTCGGCGACGCTCTCCTCCACGCGCTCCGTCAGTAATTCCAGGGAGAGGCCGGGCTCGAACCAGGTGCGGAACACGACGGTGTTGGCGAAGAGCCCGATGAGGCCCTCGGTCTCGGGCCGCTGCCGGTTCGCGACCGGCGCGCCGACGCGGATGTCGGCCTGTCCGCTCAGCCGGTGGAGCAGGGCCTGGAACGCGGCGAGGAGGACGATGAACGGCGTGGTCTTCCTGCCGCTCGGGTCCGGGAGGCTCACGGCGAGGACGGCTCCCCGGTGCCTCTGCCGTGGCGGGCGCGGCCGGTCGAGAGGCAGCTCCAGCGGCGCCGGGTCGCCGTACAGCTCGGACTTCCACCAGTCGAGCTGCGCGGCGAGCGCCTCGGTCCGGCTCCGCTCCCAGACGGCGTGGTCGGCGTACTGGACCGGCAGCGGCGGCAGCGCCTGGCCGCGGAGGAGGCTCTCAAGCTCGCGGAGCAGGATCTCCTGCGACCAGCCGTCCGCAATCGAGTGATGGAGGTTGGCGAAGAGGTGGCCCCCGACGAGGAACGCCCGCAGCAGCGGCCCGCGCTCCAGGTCGAACGGCCGCCGGGCTTCTCGCTCGACGACCTCTCGCATTTCTCTCTCAGGGTCCGGCAGCGCCGAGAGATCGACGACCGGCAGGCGGAGCGGGGCGGGCGGAGCGATGTACTGGTACGGCTCGCCGTCGATCTCTGGAAAGGTCGTCCGCAGCGCCTCGTGCCGGGCCGCGATCTCCGACAGCGCCGCCTCGATCCGGGCGGCGGGAGCGTCGAGCCGGACCAGACCGGGCATGTTGTAGGCCGGGCTTTCGGGGTCGAGCCGGTGGAGGAACCAGAGGCGCTCCTGGGCGAAGGAGAGCGGGATCGGCCGGTCTCTCGGGACCCGGGCGACCGGCGGCACGGCCGGCAGGCCGGCGTCTTCGCGATAGAGGTCGCGGAGGCGCCGGGCGAGCCCGGCCACGGTGGGCTCCTCGAAGAGAAGGTTGGCCGTCGGATAGATCGTCGGAAAGGCCTTCCAGATCCGCCAGGCCACCTGCGCGGCGAGCAGCGAGTGGCCTCCGAGCTCGAAGAAGTTCTCCCGCGGGCCGACCGGCCGGCCCAGCAGGTCGCCGACGATCTCGGCCAGGAAGGCCTCCAGGTCGACCCCGTAGGCCGCGGCGGCCACGCCGACGCCAGGGTCGGGGAGCGCGCGCCGGTCCAGCTTGCCGCTGGCGTTCCTCGGCATCGTCTCCAGGTGGCGGAATGCGCCCGGGATCATCGACTCGGGCAGACGGTCCCGGAGATGATCCCGCAAGGCCGCCACGGGATCGCCCGTCCACCAAGCCACCAGGAGGTCTCCGCGCAGGGCCACGACCGTTTCGCGGACGCCGGGATGGCTGCGGAGCGCGGCCTCGATCTCCCCGGGCTCGATGCGCACGCCCCGGAGCTTGATCTGGTGGTCGAGCCGCCCCGCGATCTCGATCCCGCCGTCCGCGCGGCGCCGGCCAAGGTCGCCGGTGCGGTAGAGCCGCTCGCCCGCCAGGAACGGATCGGGCACGAACGCCTCCGCCGTGCGGGCCGGATCGTTCAGATATCCGCGGGCGACGCCCAGCCCCCCGATGCAGACCTCGCCCGGAAAGCCGACCGGCTGCTCCTCCAGGTCCGGGGTCAGCACATGAAGGCGCAGGTTGCGGATCGGCTTGCCGATCGAGGTATACGCCTCGCCTTCGGCGACCTCGTCCAGGAAGCCGTGGCTCACCCGGTCCGAGCACTCCGTGGGGCCGTAGCCGTTGACGAGCGGCACGCCGGTGCGCTCGATCCAGCGCCGGGCCAGGGCGGGCGGCAGCGCCTCGCCGGTCGAGATCATCCAGCGCAGGGCGGCCGGCGGGCGGTCCATCGCGTCCAGGAACGGCCCGAGGACGGACGGCACCAGCTCGAGCACCGTGACGCCCCGGCTCTCCACCTCCGAGAGGAGCCGGGCCGGATCGCGGACCGCCGCGTCCGGCAGGATCTCCACCCGGGCGCCGACCAGAAGGGGGGCGAGCATCTGCCAGAGCGAGATGTCGAAGCCCGCCGGAGCGGTCTGGGCCACCCGGTCGGACGCGGTCAGCCCCAGGTCCCCGATCTTCGCCAGCAGGTGGTTGAGCAGGCCGCGGTGGTGAACCATCACGCCCTTGGGCTCGCCGGTCGATCCGGAGGTGAACAGCAGGTAGGCCAGGTCGGGATCGGGGACCAGCGTCTGGCCGAGCTCCAGCATCCTGTCGGTCCGGGCCTTGGGCTGGCCGGGATTGAGCGGCAGGTAGACGCGGCCCGCCTTGAAGACGGCGAGCAGGGTCAGCACGAGCCCGGCGGTGCGCTCCGCCTGGACCACCGCCGGGCCGGGGACGAGCGTGCCGGCCATCCGGTCCGACAGCGCGCTGAGCTGCCGGTAGGTCAGCACGACGTCTGGACCGGCCACCGCGACGGCGTCCGGCGTGCGGGCCGCCTGCTCCTCGAACAGCTCGTGGACGAGCCGGTCCGGGAGCGGTGCCTCGGTCCGGTTCGGCGCCAGGAGCTGCTCGCGCTCGGCCGCCGTGAGGAGCGGCAGCTCGCCGATCCGCCGGTCCGGAGTCGCGACGGCGGCTTGGAGGAGCGTCTCCAGGTGATGGAGGAGGCGCCCGGCCGTCTCCGGCTCGAAGAGGTCGGCGTTCCAGGTCAGCGCCAGCTCGACTCCCCGGGAGGTCTCGGCCGCCATCAGCTCCAGGTCGAGCTGGGAGAAGTGGCGCTCCAGCCGGATCGACTCCAGCTCTAGCGGCCCGGTGCGGATGCGCGCTCCCGCCACCCCGAGCGCGAAGGCGGCCAGGTCGCCGGTGTCTTCGAGGTGAGCGCGCTGGAAGGCAAGCATCGCCTGGAAGACTGGCGGGCGGGACGGGTCGCGCTCCGGCTGCAGCCGCTCGACGAGCCGGGCGAACGGGTAGTCCTGGTGCCGCAGGGCTCCGAAGATCGTCCTTCTTGCTCTCTCCACGAGCTGCCGGAACGTCGGCGAGCCGGACAGGTCGCAGCGCAGCACCACCGGGTTCACCAGGTAGCCGACCGTCTCCGCGAGCGCCGGATCGAGGCGTCCCGAAGTGGGCGAGCCGACGAGGAGGTCGGTCTGGCCGGAGCCGCGGTGGAGGAGGACGTCGAACGCTGCCAGGAGCACCGGGAAGAGCCGGGCCCGGGGCCAGGCCGGCTCGATCACCCTTGTGAGCGAGCCTCCCCGGAAGGTCCGGACCGCGGGGCGGGGGTGGTCGGCCGGGAGATCGAGGACGGGCAGGTCGCCGGAGAGACGGTCGAGCCAGTACGATTCATTGCGGCCCTCACCCCCCGGCGGCATCCTCCGATGCTCCCGGTCCTCCCGAGTCCCCCTCCCCGGGAGAGGGGGAGACTGACCTTCGTAGAGCGGGCCGAGGTCGCGGACCAGGAGGGCCAGCGAGCCCAGGTCGGCGATCAGGTGGTGGATGACCAGGAGGAGGATGTCGTCGCCGCCGGTCTTCAGCAGGCGGACCCGGACGAGCGGATCGCGGGCGAGGTCGAAGGGGCGATCCGCCTCTTCCTGGAGATAGTCCCCGGCTATCTCCGGAACGACCTCCAGGAAGTCGACCGTCCGTCCTTCGATCAACCGCCCGACCGGCCCGTCCGGCGTCTCGTGGAAGCTCAGCCGCAGCGCTTCATGGCGCTCCGCGAGGCCCTCGAAGGCCCGGCGCAGGCGGACGGCGTCCAGCCCTCCCCGGGCCCGGGCGGCGGCGGCGATGTTCCATGCCGCGGCGTCGGGGCGGAGGCGCTGTAGAAACCATAAGGCTCTCTGGCCGTCGGAGAGCGGCTGATCCATGGAAAAAACTCCAAGCGACTGACCCTGGATATTAACACCGATAGTTAAGGAGCGAAGGTCAAATGTTTCCGGAACCCGGGTTCCTTTGCCCCTCAGGCAGGACCCGCGGCGGATGCGGTCGAACCCGCCTGTCGTCTTTTTGATAGTGGTACTACTCTTGCACTTGCGCCCGGCCGGCGCGGCTCCGAACCAGCCGCTCTCCCGCCAGCCCGCGGGCCATCCCGTCTCCCAGAGGAGGACCTCCCATGAAAAGGCTCTTGTCGGCAGCGCTGGCCGCCCTCGGCGGTCTCGCGCTCGCGCCGGGCCTGTCCGCAACCGTGGTACCCCAGGTGGATCCGCTGCACGGTCTCGTGCAGGCACCGGCCGGTTTCGTGGCCACTCCGGCTCCCCGGGAGCTGTCTCTCATCCAGGCCGAGCTCGGCCCGGCGATCCTCGGCGACGTCGCCGCCTTCCGGTCCGCCGCCGGACCCGACTGGACGTTCTGGATCGACCGCCGCTCCGGCGCGGTCGCGCTCGTCGAAGGCCAGGGTCTGCCCTGGATCCCCGCGTCCGGCGTCACCACGGCCGCGGCGCTGGAAGCCAAGGCCCGCGCCCTGGTCTCCGCCTATCCCAACCTGTTCCAGGTGTCGGCCTCGCAGCTCGTGCTCGACGCCGCGGCCACCCGCCGCTTCGGCGACCGCGGCCAGTTCTGGAACGTGGCTTTCCGGCAGGCGATCGGCGGCGTGCCGGTCGAGGGCTCGCACGTCGTGTTCCGCGTCTCGCACGGCAACCTGGTCCAGTTCGGCGTCAACCGCGCCGTCCCGGCCTCGGCGGGCCTGGAGGGGATCGTCCCCGCGCTCACCGCGGCCCAGGCCAAGACGAATCTCGGCCAGTTCCTCGGCGGCCTGCTGCCGGGCGACCACTTCCTGGCGAACGGCGTGCTGACCTGGGTGCTCCGCGGCACCGCGGACGAGGTCGGCTACACCGGCCCGATCGGCGCCGGCTGGCAGCCGTCGCTGGTCTACCGCTTCCTGTTCACCCGCGCCGGCTCGCTCGCCACCTGGCTCTCCCTGGTGGACGCGCGCAACGGCCAGGTCCTGCGCTTCGTCGACGCCAACGACTACGCCTCGGTGCTCAAGGGCTCGGCCCTCACCCAGACCAACTGCACCGACCCGGCCAACTGCGTGCCGGGCACGGCCGCGGAGCTGCCGGTCACCCTGCCCAACGCGAAGCTGACCTTCCTCGGCGGCTCCTGCTCGGGCGGCGACTGCTACACGAACTCGGCCGGCGCCTTCAGCTATCCGGACGGCGCGCTCTCGGCGACCGCGACGCTCCAGGGCAAGTACTTCAACTTCCTCGACACCTGCGGCCCGATCGCGGCCACCGGGCTCGCGCCGGCCAACCCCGACCTCGGCGCGTCCGATCCGCTCGCGACCCTCAACACCGACTGCTTCCCGGCCCACCGCGAGTCCGCGCCGAACAGCGGACCGCTGGTCGGCGGCACCGGCGACACCCGCTCCGCGCGGACCATGTACTACCACCTGAACCTGATCAACCAGAAGTCCCGCTTCTACCTGCCGGACAACGAGTGGCTCAAGGGCGCGGACGGCACCGACGTGGTGCCGATCGTGGCGACCAACGTGCCGCCGGCCTGCAACGCCTTCTGGGCGGGCGGCCAGAACCTGTTCGTGTTCATGCGCCTGACCCCCGGCCTGAACTGCAACAATTCAGGTGAGGTTCCGGCCGTGGGTCTGCACGAGTTCGGGCACGGCCTCGACCAGCACGACGGCACCGGCAACGCGCCCGAGTCCGCCACCGGTGAGGCCATGGGCGACACCTTCGCGCTCCTCCAGGGCCAGAAGGCCTGCTTCGGCGCCGGCTTCCGCCTGCCCGACGCGACCAACCCCTGGGCCAACACCGCCGGCTACGGCGACTCCTCGACCGGCAGCGCCTCGCGGCTCTGCACCGGCGTGCGCGACCTCGACTACACGCGGTTCTGCAGCCGCGGCTCGGACGCCGACTGCATCGCGCCGCGCGACCCCGACGCGCCGAACGGCTCGCGCTCCGGCCTCAACCCGCCGTCGAACCCCGGCGAGGCCGGCACCCCGGCGCGCTGGAACCACATGATCGACACCGCGCCCCTGGGCGTGGCCGACGGCCTGTCCGAGTTCTACAGCTGCGGCGGCCCCGAGACCACCGGCTGCGCCGGCCCGCTCAACCACGGCTGCCACTGCGAGTCCTCGATCCCCTCCCAGGCCAACTGGGACCTCGCCAAGGACCTGATCGCGAGCGAGTTCGGCGGCGACGTCTACGCCGACCCGCCCGGCCCGGCCGAGGTCTCCGGCTGGCAGTACATGGACCGCCTCTGGTACCTGACCCGCGACCTCGCCGTCTCCGGCTACTCGGTCACCGGCCCCTACCCGGAAGGGACGACCAGCGGCTGCACCGCGACCGACTGGTTCTCCACCTACCGCTTCATCGACGACGACAACGGCAACCTGGCGGACGGCACGCCGCACGCCGACATCCTGTTCGCCGCCTTCGACCTGCACGGCATCGCCTGCGGCTCGGCCTCGGAGCCCGGGAACCAGGGCTCCGGCTGCCCGGCGCCGATCGCGGCGCCCACCGTGAGCACCTGCGGCGGCTCGGCCCCGGTCCAGCTCACCTGGACGCCGTCGTCCGGCGCCGTCACTGAATACCGCGTGCTGCGCAACACGCTGGGCTGCGGCTTCGGCTTCACGCCCGTCGCGAGCGTCGGCGACCGCACCTACTTCGAGGACTCCGAGGTGGCCGCGGGCGTGACCTACTACTACAGCGTCCAGCCGGTCGGCCAGAGCGCCTCCTGCTACGGCCAGACCTCCAACTGCGTGGCGGTGACGCCGTCGGCCTGCAGCGGCTCGCCGGTGCAGGCCCCGGCCCTGGTCACGCTCTCCACCCCGACCGCCAACGCCGTCCAGATCTCCTGGGCCGCCGCCTTCGGCACCGGCTCCTACAAGATCCTGCGCAAGGCGGGCGACTGCTCGTCCACGGCTCCCGAGGAGGCGGTCGGGATGACGACGGGGGCGTCGTTCATCGACCGCGACCGCATCGTCGGCGGCCAGACCTACTCCTACCGCGTGGCCGCCGCGTCCGAGTCCTGCGCCTCCTGCGCCTCGGCCGCGTCCGCCTGCAAGTCCGTGACGGCCTCCGGCGCCTGCGCGACGCCGCCGGTCTTCGCGGGCGTCAGGACCGTCTCGTCCGCGGTCAACGGAAGCTGCCGGATGAGCCTGGCCTGGGATGCCGCCACGCCGGGCTGCGGCGGAGCGACCGTCTCCTATGACGTCTACCGCGGCACCGATCCCAACTTCACCCCGTCGGCGTCGAACCGGCTCACCACCGACTCCACGCGCGTCGCGGGCACCTCCTACACCGACCTCGGCGTGGCCGGCGGCACGCGCTACTACTACATCGTGCGCGCCGTGGACTCGCGCGGCAACGCCGAAGGCAACCTGGTACGGCGCTGGGAGATTGCGGGCGGCGCGCTGTCCGCCGGCACCTTCCAGGACGACGCCGGCGATACCGGCGGGGGGTCGCTACGCCTCCACCCGGCCGCGACCGCGGGCAACGCCTGGACCGTCATCACGTCCGGCACCGGCAACGCCACGCGCCAGTGGGCCACCAACGCGTCCGGCAACTACGCGGCCAGCGTCTGCCAGGCGCTGGAGAGCGACACCATCCACCTCGGCGCCAGCCCGTCCCTGAGCTTGCGCTCGCGCTACGACATGGAGACCGGCTGGGACGGCGGCATCGTCGAGGTGGCCACCGAGAGCTCGGGCTTCACCAACTGGACGAAGCTCGGCACCGTCAACTATCCCGGCATCATGATCGGACCGGATGGCGAGCCCGCCTGCGGCGGACCCGGCTTCGCGGACGGCCAGCCTCTGTTCACCGGCACGTCGCTCCTCAACCAGTGGTCCAACCACTCCGGCTCCCTCTCCGCCTACGCGAACCAGACGGTGCGGCTGCGCTTCCTGTTCAGCTCCGACACCGGGACCCAGCAGACCGGCTGGTTCCTGGACGACCTCAAGGTGACCGGCGCCCTCCTGGCGGCGCCCACCTGCCAGCCGTAACGATCCCCACCTCGAAGGCCGCCGCGGGCTTCACCCCCGCGGCGGCCTTTTTCCATTTCCTAGCTCTGGTCGGACGGCTTGAAGGGCGGCGGAGAGCCGGTGATGATGAGGATCGGACCCGGAGGTGAGCCGGGAGGAGGGCCCGGAGGAGGACCCGGAGGTGGGCCTGGCGGCTGGCCCATCAGTACGGTGGGACCGGCTGCCGCGGCGGGGGTTCCTCCACCGTAGATGTTGACCACGATCTGGGGAGACCCTCCCGCGCCGGCGACAGGAGCCGGCGAGTAGGAGTAGGACGGGCAGGACTGGATGAAGGAGGGCTGGTCTACCTCCTGCAGGTCGCCCGCCTCTCCGACCTGTTCCACCTTGACGATCTGGCCGCTCTCGCGGTCGACGGTGACGAGATAACGCAGGTGCTCGCTCAATCTATCCCTCCTTTGTGGGAGACAGCGGGATCTCTCTCAACTCATTCGGGAACAAGGGAAGGGCAATGATCTTCTTCCCCACTTCACAGAGCGCTTCCTTTTCCAGGAGAGCGTCATGGGTTTCCCGGATCTGCCGCTCCGTGCAGCCGGAGAGGGCCCCGGCCTGCTCGAAGAGCGCCTTCTGTGTGGTGGGCGAGTCGCAGAGTCGGAGGAGAAGGAGATCTCTCTCCGTCAGCCGGAGGGCCGCGTCCTCCCGGTTGAAGCGGGTGTCGCGGAGCACCCACCCGCCGTCCAGGTGGCGTCTCACCTCGAAGACGCCGTTCGTCCCTCCGTCGCTCCTCCGCAGCCACACCGCGCCGAAGTCGACGACGTCGCGCGCCAGCTCCTGCAGACGGTCCGAGTGCGGGTGCCGGTATTCGAAGTAGTAGGCGAGCGAGCGCAGGCCCTCGTCGTCGCCCGGGAAGACGTGCCTGTAGCCGGAGAGCGGCCGGATCTCGAGGAACCCCTTCTCCTGCCAGCGCTCGAAGTTGGGGCTGAACCGGTCCACCCGGATCGAGCCGCAGGTCCTGGGCGCGGGCAGGTGCGAGAGCTTCTGCATGATCCCGTGGGTCCGCGGATAGTCGTCCAGGTCCTCTCCGGGGAAGCCGAACAGGAGGTTCCACTGCGCGTCGACCCCCAGCTCCCGGCACCAGCGGAGCAGGGCGATGTTCTGGGCCGCGGAAACGCCCTTGTCCATCAGCTCAAGTGTCTGGTCCGAAAGGCTTTCGATGCCGCTCTGCACATGGGCGATCCCCGCTCGCTTCAACAGCGCCACCTGCTCGCGCCGGAGGTTGGACTTGATCTCGAAGAACTTACCCGCCCTGCCGGCGCCGTCCGCCCAGTGCGGCAGCAGGGTGGAGAAATAATCCATGGCGAGGATGTTGTCCGCGAAGATCAGGTAGGACGGGCTGTAGCGCTCTTCGAGCGCCGAGCTCTCCCGGGCGACCCGTTGCCAGCTCTTGCGGCGGAACGTCATCGTCATTCCGTTCAGCCCGCAGAAGGTGCAGTGCCGCTTCTGTCCCCACCAGCATCCCCGCGAGGCCTCCAGCATCACGCCGGTGGGACCAACTCCGGGAAAGGCTCTCGCATGGGCGGGAAAGAACTCGTCGTAGTCGGGGACGGGGAGATCCTCCAGGGAGACCGGCTGGGGACGCTGTTCGCTGGAGCTCCCGGCCCTGGAGAGGATCCCCGGCGGCACCTCGTCGATGCCCGCCGCGAGGTTCTCGCAGAGCTGCGGGAAGCTGAGGTCCGCCTCTCCCGTGGAGATGTAGTCGATCTCCGGGAAGATCTCGAAGTAGGGTGATCCCATGGGGCCTTCGAAGTTGGCGCCGCCGAACGCGATCCGGATGTGGGGATGGCTGCGGCGGATCATCCGCGCCAGGCACAGGCTGGAGAGCGTCTGCTCGAAGGTGCTGGTGAACCCGACGAGGTCGTACTGCGACCAGTCGCAGGACTCATAGGCGATGCGCAGGAAGACCGGCGCGACCGCCGCCGCCCGGTGGATGGTGTCGCGGTACTCCTTCCCGACGCCCCAGACCGGATCGTCCAGGATCTCGTGGCTGTAGCTCTCCCAGCTCGAGAACGACTCCCCGAAGTAGATCTGCGAGAAGATCCACTCTCCGGCGAGCATGTGGCTGTAGGCGAACTTGGACAGCCGTTGGTAGGGCTCGTAGCCCAGCAGGCCGGCGAAGGTCAGGTTGAAGTACTTGCAGTCACAGGGGATGCCGCGGTCCCGCAGGAGAGCCTTGAAGAGGCCTGCCGCCAGGCTGGGACGGTCGGCTCCCGCGAAGGGCATGACCACGAGCGCGACCCTCATCGCGCGCTCGGGCTCCCTGCCGGCTCCGGAGCGGGAGGCGTGCTCCGGCAGCCTCCCGCCGTCCGGGCAGAGGCCGGTGCCGGGGGGAGAGAGGTCCTGCTGATCTGATCGGTGAGCCTGCGGAAGCGAGGCTCGCCGCGCAGGCTGAGCCAGTCCCACTCCACGTTGGCTCCGAAGAGGATGGCGCCCGGGAAGCCTTGACGATAGGACTCTTCGAGGCAATCGAGAGCGGCATCGCGGTCGCCCAGCCGGTCGTAGACCCGGGCGATGTCGTCCGGCAGGACGAACTGATCGCGGGCCAGGCTTTCCAGCGCCTCGGCGGCTGCCCGCAGCGCGGCCTGCCGGCCGCCCATCCTGAAACCGCGGTCCATCTCCGGAAGGATCCGGGGATAGCGCACCGACAGCGCCTTGCGGAAGGCCTCGAGCTCGAGGTCCTTCTGACCCTCCCGCCGGTACATCCCGGCCATCCGGAGGTAGGAGACATGGAACTCGGGCGACAGGGTCTCTGCCCTGCGGAAGTACTGGAGCGCCTCCTGCTTCTGGCCGTGCTCGTAGGCCGTGACCCCCATGTTCACATTGGCTGTGGGAGAGAGGGGGTCCAGCTCGTAGAGCAGCCGGGCCTGCTCCATGCTCTCCTCCATGCGGCCGCGGGCCGCGAGGTAAAGGGTGTAGAAGTGGTGGGCCATCGGGTTGCTCGGATTGAGCGCCAGCGCCCGCAGGAGGTGGGCCTCGGCGCTGTCCCACCGGCGGTTGACGAAGAGGTCGACGAGGCCCAGGGACACGTGCGCGTCGGCGAGATCCGGGTCGAGCTCCAGGGCGGCCCGGGCGTGCCTGCTGGCCTCGGGGAAGGCCTTGCGGGTCGAAGCGAATCCGAAGAACGGAGACATCGAGTAGACGTCCGCGATGCCCGCGTGGGCCAGCGCGAATTTCGGGTCGAGGTCGAGCGCCTTCTGGAAGTATTGAAGGGCGCTCGCGAAACCGACGCTCGTTCGCTGGTGCCAGGCCTGGCGGCCCTTGAGGTAGGCGTCGAAGGCTTCCGGGTTCACCGGCCGGGTCGCCGCCAGCCGCCGCCGGTCCTCGGGCTCCAGCTTCACCTGGATCTCTGCGCTGATGGCCAGGGCCACCTCCTGCTGGAGCGACAGCACATCGCGGAGGTCGCGGTCGTAGCTGTTCGCCCAGATCTGCTGCTCGGGGTTGGCGCGGACGAGCTGGGCCGTGATCCGGACCCGGTTGCGGTCGCGGATCACCGAGCCCTGGACGATGATGTCCACGCCGAGCTCCCGGGCGATCCTGGGCAGCGGCTCGGACGACCCTTTGTAGCGCATCACCGACTGGCGGGAGATGACGCGCACGCCGCGGATGTCCGACAGCGAGGCGATCAGGGCGTCGGTCATGCCGTCGACGAAGTACTCCGGGTCCTGCGAGAAGTTGCCGAGGGGCAGCACGGCCAGGCCGGGCCGCTGAACGGCGGGGCTGGTCGTCACGCCGCCGAAGTGCGGCCACCGCAGGCCGGCGGCGGTCAGCGTGAGGGCCAGGCAGCCCGTCACGGCGAAGGCCGCCGCCGGGGTCCGCCACCGGCGGCGCAACAGCGTCAGGATCCCGGTGTCCGTGGGAAGAGTCGCGGCGGAAGAGGGGAGACTCGTGGGCAGGGCCTGCAGGCGCTGCCTCAGCTCCCGGGCGCTCTGGATCCGGCGCGAGACATCCTTTTCGAGACAGCTTGCGATGAGGTCGTCGAGCTCCTGGGAAATGCCCGGGTTGAGGCTGGACGGCTTCGGCGGATCGTCGCGGAGGAGAGCCGCGATGGTCTCGCTGGCGCTGCTGCCGTGGAAGGGGCGGCACCCGGTCGCCATCTGGTAGAGCAGCACGCCCAGGGAGAAGAGGTCCGTCCGGTGATCGACGGAGTGGCCGAGGGCCTGCTCCGGCGACATGTAGGAGGGGGTCCCGATGACCAGGCCGGTCGCGGTCAGCGTCGCCGCCTCGGCCGCGCCTTCGATGAGCGTCGCGCCGCCGTCGGACTCGGACTTGGCGATGCCGAAGTCCAGCACCTTGAGCCGCCCCTCCTGGCTGATCATCACGTTGTCGGGCTTGAGGTCGCGGTGCACGATGCCGCGCTCGTGGGCGGCCTCGAGGGCTTCGGTGAGCGGCACGGCGATCTCCAGGAGGCGGGGGAGCGCCAGGCCTTCCGCGGGGATCAGGTTGCCGAGGGTCGTGCCGTGGACCAGCTCCATGGTGAGGAAGTGGGTCCCGTCGTGCTCTTCGACCGAGTAGATGGTGACGATGTTCGGGTGATTCAGGGCCGCGACGGCGCAGGCCTCCCTCCGGAAGCGCTCCAGGCTGATCGGCCGGCGGGCGTGCTCGGGCGAGAGGACCTTCAGGGCGACCTGCCGGTTGAGCCGGCGGTCCGCGGCCCGGTAGACCTCTCCCATGCCTCCGGCCCCGAGCTTCTCCAGGAGCCGATAGCTTCCGATCTGGCGATCGAGCACGGGACGATCCTCCTCCTTGGACACCGGTGCGGTCGAGTATACCTCTCTGTATAGAGTGGAGGCAGGGCGCCGGTTCTTTCACTTCCCGTCGGCCGCTTCCGCCGCCAGCCGCGTCCGGACCTCCTCGCGGATGGCCGTGGCCACCTCGCGCTGGAGCGCGAGGACATCGCCCAGGTCGCGCTCGTAGCTCTGCGCCCAGATCTGCCGCTCGGGATCGACGCGGAGGAGCTGCGCCGTGATCCGGACGCGGTTGCCGGAGCGCATCACCGAGCCCTGGACGACGATGTCCACGCCGAGCTCGCGGGCGATCCCGGGCAGGGGCTCGGAGGAGCTCCGGTAGCGCATCACCGACTGGCGGGAGAGGACGCGCACGCCCTGGACGTCGGACAGCGAGGCGATGAGGGCGTCGGTCATGCCGTCGGCGAAGTACCCCGGGTCCTGGGAGAAGTTGCCGAGCGGCAGCACGGCGAGGGCGGGCTGCCGTTCCGCGATGATCCCGCCGAGCCCGGCCGCCCCGAGATGCACCAGGCGCGGCGCGGCGAGGATCATGGTGAGCGCCAGGCAGCCGGTCAGGGCGAAGGCCGGCACCGGCACGTGCCACCGGCGGCGCAGCCGCGTCAGGCGGCCGGTGTCGGCCGGGAACGTGAGCGCGGGAGCGGAGAGCCGCGCGGACAGGCCCTGCAGGCGCTGCCGCAGCTCGCGGGCGCTCTGCAGGCGGCGGGTGACGTCCTTCTCCAGGCAGCGCGCGACGAGATCGTCGAGCTCCCCGGGGAGGGCCGGGTTGAGGCTGGACGGCTTCGGCGGATCGTCGCGCAGGAGAGCCGCGACGGTCTCGCCGGAGCTCTCGCCGCGGAAGGGACGCTGTCCCGTCGCCATCTCGAAGAGCAGGGTGCCGAACGAGAAGAGGTCCGACCGGAAGTCGATCTCGTGGCCGAGCGCCTGCTCCGGCGACATGTAGGAGGGCGTCCCCAGGATCAGGCCGGTCCCGGTCAGCGTCGCCTCGTCGATGGCCGCGCCCTCGATGAGGGTCGCGCCGCGGTCGGGGTCCGACTTGGCGATGCCGAAGTCGAGCACCTTGACCCGTCCGTCGTGGCTCACCATGACGTTGTCGGGCTTGAGGTCGCGGTGCACGATGCCGCGCTCGTGCGCGGCTTCGAGGGCCTCGGCGAGCGGCACGGCGATCTCCAGGACGCGGGAGAGCGGCATGCCGTCCGCGGCGATGAGCCCGCTCAGCGTCCTGCCCTGGACCAGCTCCATGGTGAGGAAGTGGGTACCTGCGTGCTCCTCGACCGAGTAGAGGGTGACGATGTTCGGGTGGTTGAGCGCCGCGACCGCGCAGGCTTCCCGGCGGAAGCGCTCCAGGGTGTGCAGGCGACCGGGCTTGCCGGAGGAGAGGACTTTCAGCGCTACCTGCCGGTTGAGCCGGCTGTCGGCCGCCCTGTAGACCTCGCCCATGCCTCCGGCTCCGAGCTTCTCCAGGAGCCGATAGTTTCCGAGCCAGCGGTCGAGCACAGTCCCATCCTCCTCCTGAGAACCGATGCCCCTTGCATCTGTCCTTTTATAAGGAGAGTGGAGGCAGGCCGCCGGTTCTTTCAGCGGCCTGGGCCGGCGAGCTGCTCTACAGAAGGGAGCGGAGCTGATCCCGGGTCAGCTCGCAGTCGCGGAGGATCTGGTTCAGGAGCCCCGGTCCGATCGTCTCACCCGCGTGCAAGGGGACGACGGTCCGGCGGCCGTCGGCGTGGCCGAGGATGGAATGGCTTCCGCGGATGCGGAGGACCTCGAATCCGGCTTTCCCGAGGATGTCGACGAGCTCCTTGCCGGTGAGGCGCGGCAGTCGGGGCATCAGCCGACCGTGACCCGCTGGACTCCGATAAAGCTGGGGGTCTCGACGGTCTCCTCCCCTTCGACCTCGAGGCAGAGCTCGATCGCTTCCCGCACCCTGTCCATCAATTCGTCGAGGGACCGCGCCTGGGTGTGGCAGCCGCGCAGGCTGGGAACCGAGGCGACGTAGAAGCCTTCGCTGTCGCGCTCGATGATGACGTTGAAGTCGCGTGCCATGACATCGATCATTCTACGCCTCCTTCGACAGCGGGGTGATGACGGCAGGAGGATACACGGTTTCGACCGGAGAGGTCCAGAAGCATCCTCCTGGACAACGGGAACGGTACGGGACACCGCTGGGCTATGCTTGATCCGCTATGCGAAGGACCGTTCTTCTGGCCTCTCTCCTGCTCGCGGCCGGGCTTGCCCTGGCGGCGGTCCCGCCGGCTCCCGCGGGGCCGCTGAGTGTGGTGCTGCTCACGCTCGACACGACCCGGGCCGACGCGCTCGGCGCCCGCACGCCCACCCTGAGCGCGCTGGCCGCCCGCGGGACGCGCTGGACGGCGGCGGTCTCTCCGGTCCCGCTGACGCTGCCGGCTCACGTGTCTCTCCTGACCGGGCTGGTGCCGCCCGAGCACGGCATCCACGACAACGGCACCGCCGTGCTTCCGAAGGACGTGCCGACGCTGGCCGCCGCGTTCGCGGCCCGCGGCTACGCGACCGCGGCGTTCGTGGCGTCCCGGGTGCTCGACCGGCGGTTCGGCCTCGACCGCGGCTTCCAGGTCTACGACGACAAGGCCCCGGCCGAGCAGATCGGCGAGTACGGCTATCCCGAGCGCAACGCGCGCCAGATGACCGACGCCGCCCTGGCGTGGCTCGCGAAGCGGCCCGCCGGCAAGCCGTTCTTCCTCTGGGTCCACTACTACGACCCCCACGCGCCCTACAACCCGCCGGACGTCGATCCCCGCTCTCCCGCCGGCCAGCTCTACGCCGGCGAGGTGGCCTACATGGACCGCGAGATCGGCCGCCTGCTCGCGGCTCTCCCCGGCGGCGCCGGGCGCTGCCTGATCGCCGCGGTCGGCGACCATGGCGAGGCGCTCGGCGAGCATGGGGAGCGGACGCACGGGGTGTTCCTCTACCACTCGACCCTGCATGTGCCGCTGATCCTTGCCGGCCCCGGGGTGCCCGGGGGAAAGGCGGTCGCCGAGACGGCTCCCACGCAGCGGCTGGCTGCCACTCTCCTGCGGCTGGCCGGGGCGGGCAGGGCCCTGGGCGAGCCGCTGCCCGGTATTGGAGGCAAGCCGGCCGGGACGGTCTACGCCGAGTCGCGCTTCGCCCTGACCGCCTACGGCTGGAGCCCGCTCGAAGCGGTGTTCGACGGCCGCTGGAAGCTGATCGTGGCGCCCCGGCCCGAGCTCTACGACCTGGGGACGGATCCGGGGGAGACGCGCAACCGTCTGAACGACCGGCGGGACGAGGCCCGCCGCCTGAAAGCCGCGCTCCAGTCGGCGCAGCGCTCGTTCAAGCCGCGCCAGGCCGAGGCCGCCGACCCCGAGCTGGCGCGCCAGCTCCAAAGCCTCGGCTACGCCTCGGGCTCCGGGTCGAGCGGCAAGGGGACGATCGATCCCAAGGACGGCGTGCCCATGCTCGCCGAGTTCACGGCGGCGAAGGAGGTCCTCCAGAAGGGCGACGCGCGGACGGCGGCTTCGAAGCTCGCGGACCTGGTGCGCCGCAGCCCCGGCAACATCCCGTTCCTGACCACGCTCGCCGCGGCCCAGCTCGCCACGGGCGACTCCAATGCCGCCGACACTGCGATCGCCACCTATCGCAAGGCCGCCGCGGAGAACCCGAAGCTCGACTTCCTGCACGAGAACCTCGCCGTGGCCTACGCCCGCCTCGGCCGCCCGGAGGAGGCGCGCCGGGAGTACGAGCTGACCCTGGAGCTGAACCCCCGCTTCGCCGCCGCCTGGTGGGGCCTGGCCAATCTCGCCCAGAAGGCCGGCAAGCCCGCCGAGGTCCGGCGCCTCCTGACCGCGGCGATCGAGGCGGGCACGGAGAGCGTGTCGATCCTGGTCCGCCTGGCCGAGGCGGAGGCGAAGGGCGGGGACCTGGCCGCCTCGGAGCGCCGTTTTCAACAGGCGGTGGACCTGGCGCCGGCCTGGGCGCCGGCCTGGCTGGTCTGGGGCCAGCTCCTGGAGAACCAGGGCCGGCTCGACCCGGCGCTGGAGCGCTACCTGAAGGCCGCCGAGGTCGCGCCCGGCGAGCCCGCTCCGCTCCTCGGCGCCGGCCGGGTCCTGCAGAAGAAGGGCGACCGCGAGGCGGCGCGGCGCTATTTCGAACGGATCCTGAGCCTCGCTCCGGGCTCCCCGGAGGCTCGGGAAGCGCGGCGCCTGCTCGGCTGACCGGGCTCCTTCCGGCAACCTTCACCGGCCCTGGCACACCCTGTGCAATAGGCCTTTCCCGTCCGGCGGGCTCGAAGTTGCCGGACACTCCCAAAACGATCACGAACCGGCCTTTCCGAAGGTGAGCTTCGAGCCGCCCCGGGATTCGTGTGGCCGGACGACAGGAGGAGATGGAGATGGACCGAAACAAGACGATTCTCGCCGCGGTCCTGTTTGCCGCGACGTTCAACATAGCCCCCGCTCTGCGGGCGGCCGACCTCGAAAGCCAGTTCGTCCAGCTCGACCTCGACAGCGATGGCCGGATCGGCCAGTCCGAATGGTCGGGCGGCTTCGAGACCTTCGAGAACCTGGACCGCGACGGCGACGCCGTGGTCTCCCGCACCGAGTTCTTCACCCGCGGCGTGCGCTACCAGACCCGCGAGGAGCGCTTCGGCGAGCTCGACAAGGACCGCGACGGCAGGCTGAGCGCGAGCGAGTGGAAGTGGGGCGAGTCCATGATGTCCCTGCTCGACCGCGATGGCGACGGCGCGCTCTCCAAGCTTGAGTTCCTGGCCAAGGCCACGACCCGCACGATCGAGACGGCTTCGAAGCGGTAATCAGCTTTTCCAGCGCAACCCGAGCCGGACCGACCGGTCCGGCCCGGGGAAGCCGATCAGGGTCTCGTACTCCTCGCCCAGCAGGTTGTCCACCCGCAGCCGCAGCTCCCAGGGCTTCGCGAACCGCCAGGCCGCGCCGATCCCCGCCAGCTCGTGAGACTCCACCGTGTCCCGCTCCGGGACCGGGATCTGCTCGTCGAAGAACCGCGACACCGCCTCGACGTCCGCGTCCAGCGTGAGCGCGGGCGCCGGCTTCCACAGAGCCCGCACGCCGCCCGTCCATTCCGGCCGGTGGCGGAGCCGCGCGTGGGTGACGAGGTCCTCGAAATCCTGCCAGGTCGCGCTCGCCTGCACCGAGAACCTCTCGGTGGGATGCCAGCCGAGCGAGCCCTCGACCCCTCGGGTCTCCACCTCCGAGCGGTTCACGTGGAGGAACTGTTCGAAGTCGAAATCCACCAGGTCCTCATAGAGATTGTAAAAAAGGGTAAGCCCGGCCTCGACCCGCCCCTCGGCCAGCCGCCAGTCGGCTCCGAGATCGCCGCCGATCACGGTCTCCGGCCGGAGGTCCGGGTTGCCGCCGAGCGCGGGCGGGCTCGCCAGGGCGAAGAAGCTCGGGAGCTTCCAGGCCCGCCCGGCGGAGGCGTGAAGCCGCACGGCGTCCGAGGGGCGCCAGCCGGCGCCGAGCCGCGGGCTCCACTGCGCGCCGCCTTCCTCGGGCACGTCGATCCGCGAGCCCAGCTCGAACGTCCACGGCCCGCGGTCGGCGATCAGCTCGGTGTAGGCGCCGGCCACGGTGCGGTCGATGTCGTAGTCGCCCGCGACCGGCCCGCCGAATTCCTCCGGCAGGAGCAGGAGACTGTCGTTGCGGCCCGACTCGCGCTGCGCGTCCACCCCGGCGCTCCACCGGCCGCCCTGGAATTCGCGCAGCACGGAGGACCAGCCGACGCGGGCGCGGGTGAAGCGGGTCTCCTCGGTCGAGGGCGGGACCAGGGGGAACACGGCGGGACTGTCGCGGTCCATGCCGTGGCGGTAGACCGAGGCGGTCAGCTCGTGGTGATCGCCGAACGAGAGCGAGCTCGCGAGGCTCAGCTCTTCGTGATCGGCGTGGCGCAACTCGCCGGAGCCGTAGACCGGGCCGCCCGAGGCGTCCGGATAGTCGTCGCCCTCCCAGGAGACGCCGCGCGCCTTGAGGCTCAGCCGGGCGCTCCCGAGCGGCAGGGTGAGGCTGCCGAGGCCGCCGGCCTGCCGGAAGCGCTCCCGGGCGACGCGCTCCGCCTCCTCCTCGAAGAGCCCGGTGACCGACCATCCCGGGCCGGAGGCGGTCGCCGTCCCCTTGCGGAACGAGGCGTCGCCGCCGGAGACCTCCGCCCGGGCGCCGGTCGGTGTTTTCCCAGAAGCGCCTTCGCGGGTGAAGATCTGGACCACGCCGGCGAGCCCGGTCGAGCCGTAGAAGGAGGACAGTGGGCCGCGCACGATCTCGACGCGCTCCACGCCCTCGGCGGGCAGGCCTTCGAGGTCGAAGACGTCGCCCTCCTGGTAGACCGGGTCGTTGAGCGGCACGCCGTCGAGGAGGACGAGGGTGAAGTTCGGATCGCCGCCGCGGATCGAGGCCGTGGTGAGCCCGCCGCGGGTGCCGTTCGTGGTGAGCGTGACGCCCGGAGTCGATCTCAGCAGCTCCGCCACGGTGAGCGCGCCCGAGGCCTCGATCTGCTCGCGGTCGATCACGGTCACCGAGCCGGTGGCGGACGACAGGGGCCGCGCCTGGACCGTCGCGGTCTCGTAGAACGAGCCCGCCGGCGGCGGGGCGGCCGCGGTCGCCCCGGCCACTGCGGTCGTCGCCGATAGGAGCAGCAGGGCGGCGGAGATCATCGGTCCGCCCCTGCACGCGAAAGAATCTCCTCGACCACCACGTTCACGACCCGGTCGCGGCTGCCCGGCGGCAGCAGGTCCTCGCCGTCCACCTGCTCGATCCGCATCGTCAGCCGCCGGACGAGGAGCTCCCGCGAGTCGTCCTTCTTCCTCTGTTCCTGGAAGATGGCCCAGCCGAACTGCGCCAGGCCGAGGAGGAAGCTGGCGAGCGTGAGGGTGGTGTTCGCGTCGAGGCCGCGCGTGCGGGGGCGGTTCCCGGCCAGGATCCGGTCGGCGGCCACGGGGAGGTCGGCATCGAGATCGGCCAGCCGGGCCGCGGCCAGCCGGGTGATCTCCGGGGTGGGATCGATCATGGCGCCCATTCTAAAGGACGGGCGTGCTACAGTACGCACACCGATTCACGAGGAGCTCCCGTTGCCGTACCGCCCGTACCTCCGCCAGGGGCCGCTGGCCTTGCTGTTCGCCGCCGCCCTTCTCGCCTCGCGGGCCGAGGCCATCTCCACGCCGCGCCTGTCGTCCGATCTCCCCTGGGGGGACCGGGTCTCCCGGGATCTCTCGCTCCAGGTGGCCGTCGAGCCGCTGGACCGCGAGCTGGGCGGCCCGTTCCGGGAGCGCGACCGCGTGGCCTTCCGCTTCCGCGTCTCGGAGGTCGGGTCGGACGATCCGCTGCCCGGCCTGCGGCCGGCCGCCTGGATGGCGCCGCTGCGGACCGGCGAGACGGTGGATCCCGGAGCGTGCCTGGCCGGAGGGCCGAGGCTGGCCCTGCGGGAGGAGGCCGGCGGCACCTACGAGGCGGTGGCCCGCCTCGGCCGGCCCGGCCGCTACGAGGTGGCCTTCTTCCTGGGCTCGCCGAGGCTGGTGCACTGCTTCGAGGTCGAGGTGCTGCCGGCGGGGTGAGGCCTCAGCCCGCCTTGGCCTCCCCGATGACCGCCTGGTCGCGCAGGCGCTCGGCGGCCGGCGAGAGCGGGGCGTGGGTGAGGATCTTGTTGATCCTCTCCATGGCCTTCACCGAGTCGCCCATGCCCTTGTAGAGCACCACCTCGGTGTAGAGGTTGTCGGCCAGGACGTTCAGCCGGTTGAGCACGTCCGCGACGTGCTCGCCTTCCGGGAAGCGGCGGAGGTACTCGGCGCCGTTGGTCAGGTCGCCGTAGCTCTTCGCGGCCACGTCCAGGCGTGCGTCGGCCATCCTCTTCAGCTCGGGATCGCGGTCCTGGGCGGCGAGCTGCTGCAGGGCGGCGAGCTGGTCGAGGCTGCCGGCGAGCGTGCGCAGGCCGGTGCTCGCCCGCTTGCCCTCGGGGCTCTCCGGCGCCGCCTCCCAGGACTCCAGGTAGCGGGCCACGGCGTCCGTGGGATTGCCGAGCCGGCTGTAGGCGTCGCCCAGCGCGAGCGCCACCTGCGGCACGCGCGGCGAGTCCGGGAAGTTGCTCAGGAAGGCCTCCAGGAACGAGGTCTCATACACGCCCTTGTCGAGGATCTCGACCGCCTTGGGATAGAGCTCCTTGCGCTTCAGCTCGAGATCCCGGACCTCGGTCTCCAGGCCCGGAACGGCGTCGCTCGCCGGGTCGAGCGACTTCACGGTCGCCAGCTCCTCCCGGTAGACCCGGAGGACCTGGCCGTAGTCGCGGGAGAGGAGCGGTTTGGCGAGCTCGCCGTCGCGCCGGCCGTGGAGCTTCTCCAGGCGGAGGGAGACGGCCACGGCGCCGGCCGGCCAGGCGGACAGCGAGACCCCCTTGACGAAGGTGGTCTCCTCGGGCGCCGGCTTCGTCTGATCCATCCAGGTCATGAGCGCGGCCTGGGTGCGCAGGCGGAAGTCGTCCGCGGACTTGCGCGATTCGATCTTCCAGGTCCCCTTGCGCGCCTCCGCGGCCCGCATGCGCTCGTCCGCGAAGGGGTGGGTCTGCATGTATCCGTACTCCTTGAGCTGCGGCGCGCGGCTGTTCATCTTCTCCCACACGCGGCGGGCGCCGTCCGGGTCGTAGCCCGCCAGCGCCGAGAGCCGCTGGCCCTCCTGGTCCGCCTCGTCCTCGTGCTCGCGGCTGTAGCTGCGCAGGAGGAGCTCGCCCAGCACCACGCTCGCGGCGGCGGCGCCCTGGATGCGGTCGCCGCCCGGGTCGTAGCCGACCCGCGGGTCGTAGGGCGCCTCGTAGCCGTTGCGGTCGCGGTGCGACTCGTTGACCGCCATCCCGACCACCAGCAGGTTGCCGAGCACGTTGAGCAGGGTCGCCTTGCGCTGCATGCGCCGGAAGTGGTCGAGCGTGATGTGGCCGATCTCGTGGCCGAGCACGGCGGCCAGCATGTCGTCGTCGAGCCCCAGGTCGAGCATGCCGCGGGTGATGAAGATCTGGCCGCCGGGCAGCGCGAAGGCGTTCGGCACCGGCATGTCCACCATCGTGAAGGTGAACGGCACCTTGGTGTAGCCGCTCTGCTGCGCCAGCTCGTAGCCGATGCGGTTGACCCGCGCCTGATCGGCGGGATTGTCGTACTCGCCGTACTGCTCCAGCGCCTGCCGGGCGACCTGGAGGCTTTTGAGGAAGAGCTCGGCGTTGGCGATGGCCTGGGCGGCGGCGGGCTGCGGCAGGACCGGAAGGGCGAGGAGGACCGCCAGGGCCAGGGCGGCGAGGCGTGGGGTCGGGTTTCTCATGACATAGGACTCCCGGGGCGTGGTGGTGTGCCAAGGGTAGCAACACCGGACGGCCCGTCAATACTCCCCGCCAGAGTAGCAGGTCTGTGGTAGCGTTCCGCGCATGAGCGACCTGACCATCGAGGTGCCGGCGAAGGCGACGTCCATGGAGGAGCTGCGCCCGCGGCTCGATGCCTTCCTCAAGCAGGAGTTTCCGGGCGGGATGCTCAAGTGGAGCTGGGAAGGGGACGTGATGCACCTGTCCGGTCCCGGCGCCAAGGCGACCATCGCGCTGGAGGACGGCCGTCTGGTCGGCCGCGCCCATCTCGGTCCGCCGGCCAGTCTGATGAAGCCGGTGATCGAGAAGAAGATCACCTCCGCCCTGCAGAAGGCCGTGGCCTGACGACCCTCCCCACCCTCCCGAACGCCCTCCTCGATCACGCCGCCCGCCATCCCGAGGACCCCTGGCTGTTCCGCTCCGAGGGCTGGCACTGGCCCTGGTGCTCCTGGCGGCAGGCCGCCGGGAACGCCGCGCGCTGGGCCACGGCCCTCGCCGCCCGCCACCCGCCGGGAGCCCGGATCGATTTCGCCTGGCTGCCGCGGCCCGAGGCCGTCGTCCTGGATTTGGCCGTCCAGGCCGCGGGCCTGGTCTCGGCACCGGGCTCGGAGGGCGTTCCGGAGCTGCCGCCCTGGGACGGCGGCGGCGAAGGCAGGCTTCCAGATCGCCCGGCCGGAGGCGTGGTGGTCGGCGGCCGGGAGGTCAACCAGGAGGAGCTGGTCGCCGCCGCGGCCGCGTTCCAGGAGGCGCTCGCGCCCGGCGACGGAGGGAGGGAGATTGCGGTGATGGGCCGGCTGAACCGGGTCCTGCTGTCCTGGGCCACGGTCCACGGCGCCGCTCTGCTTCTGGCTCCCAGCCCGGAGAGCCAGGTGGGCTCGGCGGTCTGGGCCCGGCCGACCGTCTTCCACGGCACCGCCGCCGAGCTGGCCGCGCTCCGCCGCGCCGTCGAAGAGGAGAGGCCGCCGTTCTGGGACCGGAGGAAAGACCGCCTGCCGTTCGGCCGGCTGCGCACCGTGCTCTGGAGCGGAGAGGGACCATCCGAGGAGGAGTCCGCGTTCTGGGAGCGCAAGGGCGTACGGGTCGGCAAGCTGCCTGCGCTCTAGGGAGGTGGCGCCCTCTCCTGCGAAGCGGGGAGGGATGGGGAGGGGGCTCTTCAGGACGGTTCTGGCGCCTGCTCGGGCCGTCCAGTCACCTACCCGAACCGTCCAGTCACCTGCCCGGGCTGTCCGGCCACCTGCCCGGGCCGTCCGGCCACCTGCCCGGGCCGTCCAGTCACCTGCCCGAACCGTCCAGTCACCTGCCCGAACCGTCCAGTCAACTGCCCGGACTGCCCGACAACCTGCCCGGGCCGTCCGGTCACCTGCCTGGACTGCCTTGCCATCTGCCCCAACCATCCGGTCACCTGCCCGGATCGCCCTGGCATCTGCCTGGACCATCCGGTCACGTGCCCGGACTGCCCGACAACCTGCCTGGACCGTCCGGGCACCTGCCTGGATCCGACCCTGAGTGTGAAGACGGTGCCGATCACCACCTTACCCAGGACTGCAAGCATCGAGCCTTCTTCGACGCTTCCGACCCAACGTCCCGGAGAACGACCCGGTCCTCGACGCGATTGCGGACGAGCTCGGTGATCTGCCCTTGGCTCTTCACTTGGCAGGGAGCTTTCTCAATTTCTATCGCAGCTCCGTTCAACCAGCAACCTACCTCGAGCAGCTTCAGAAGACGGATCTTCTCGGCCATCCTTCCCTTCAAGGCCGGGGAACCGGAATATCGCCCACAGGGCACGAGGCTCACGTGGGTCGCACCTTTGCCCTCAGCTTCGAGCGACTGGAGCCGGCGACACCCACGGATGCCCTGTCCATCAGCCTCCTCATGAAGGCGGCCTGGTTTGCTCCTGGAGAGCCGATCCCTCGATCGCTGCTCCTTCAATCGGCCGGTATCGATTCCTTAGATCCGCTGTCAGCGCTGGATGGCAAGGATTCGCTTCGGCGGTTGACCGATCTCGGGCTCCTGGAGGCCAATGAGCAGAATGACTTGCCGCGCGTTCGGTTCACGAGCGCAGCCTCAGGATTAGAGAGAAAACTCTAGGTTCGGAGCACCCGGACACAGCCCAGAGCCTCAACGATCTAGGTTGGCTCCTTTCGGAGCAAGGAGATCTTGCGGGTGCCCGTGCGTACCACAAGCGATCCGCCCTTGCCGCAGTGTGACGTAGATGGTATAGAAGGCGGTCGAGAGGAGGCCGTATGCCCGAGACCGACAGCCAGCCGCCCGCGCCGTTGCGCCGCCCGAACAACGCTTCCGCCCTGGAGGAGGTGACGGAGCGGGCCGACACCGTCTGGACGCGCCCGTCCGGGCCGCCGGTCAAGACCCGCGCCACCGAGCGCCGCGAGCTCAAGGGACCCGGGGGACGGATCGCGATCGTCGACGGCTGCCGGACGCCGTTCATCAAGTCGGGCACCGACTTCGCCAACATGGACGTGGTCGACCTGGCGAGCGTCGCCGCCGCGGAGCTGGTCGCGCGCTCGGGCGTCGACCCGGAGGAGATCGACCTCTCCGTGTTCGGCGTGGTGGTGCCGGCGCTCCACGCGCCGAACCTCGGGCGCGAGGTGGTGTTCCGCACCTCGCTGCCGTTCCGCATCCCGGGCGTGACGGTCAACCTGGCCTGCGCCTCCTCGACCCGGGCGCTGACCTTCGGCGCCGGCGCCATCCTGTCCGGCGAGGCCGAGGTGGTGCTCGCGGGCGGCGCCGAGTCGCTGTCGAACGTCCCCATCCAGTTCTCGCGCAAGGCGGCGCGCACCTTCATGGAGCTCAACAAGGCGAAGACCCTGCCGGCCAAGATGGGCGCCATCGGCAAGCTGCGGCCGGCCGACCTCGCGCCGGTCGCCCCGGCCATCGCCGAATACACCACCGGTATGTCGATGGGCGAGTCCGCCGAGAAGATGGCCAAGGAGAACGACATCTCCCGCCGCGCCCAGGACGAGATCGCCCTCCTGTCCCACCAGCGCTCCGCCGTGGCCACGGCCGACGGCCGCTTCGCCAGGCAGATCGCGCCCGCCTTCCCGCCGCCGCGCTACGACAGGGCGGTCACCGCGGACAACGGCATCCGCGGCGATTCGAGCCTGGAGGCGCTGGAGAAGCTCAAGCCGGTCTTCGACCGGCGCTACGGCACGCTCACGGCCGGCAACTCCAGCCCGCTCACCGACGGCGGCTCGGCCGTGCTCCTGATGAGCGAGGCGAAGGCGAAGGCGCTCGGCATCGAGCCGCTCGGCTATCTGCGCTCCTACGCCTTCGCGGCGCTCAACCCGGGCGACCAGCTCCTCCAGGGGCCGGCCTACGCCGCGCCCGCCGCCTTGGACGCCGCCGGCCTGAAGCTCCAGGATATCGATCTGGTCGAGATGCACGAGGCCTTCGCCGCGCAGATCCTCTCGAACATGAAGGCCTTCGCCTCGAAGAAGTTCGCCCAGGACGAGCTGGGCCGGAGCGAGCCGCTGGGGGTGGTGGACTTCGAGCGCTACAACGTCACCGGCGGCTCGATCGCCATCGGCCACCCCTTCGGCGCCACCGGCGCCCGCGTCGTCACCCAGCTCCTCTACGAGCTGCGCCGCCGGGAGAAGAACCTGGGCCTGGTCACCGTGTGCGCGGCGGGCGGGGTGGGGTTCGCGATGGTGGTGGAGCGGGAGTAGCTCACACCACGGGCAAAGGTGGCAATCTTGCCGCGATCAGCACGGTCACGTCGTCCTTGAGCGGCTCGCCGCCCACGTGGCGGTCGAAGGCCTTCAGGATGCGGTCGTGCACCATCCGAGGCGAGCCGCCGTCCCCGGTCAGGGCGGCGATGCGCGGGTAGCCGAACGCCTCCCGGCCCTGGCTGTCCAGGGCCTCGGCCAGACCGTCGGTGTAGAGCAGGACGAGGTCGCCGGGCTCGAGCTGCACGGTCTCCGGGTGCACCTCCAGAGGCTCGCGCATGCCGAGCGGCAGACAGCCGCAGCCCAGCTCCTCCAGCGTGCCGTCCGCGCGGCGCAGGACCGGGAACGGGTGGCCGGCGCAGACGTACTCCATCGTGCCGGTCCGCGGATCGAGGAGGGCGTAGAAGACGCTCATGAACGTGCGCTTCGTGCCGGTGCGGCAGAGGCTGCGGTTGAGCAGATCGACCACGCGCTCCGGAGCGGGGTCCAGGTCGAGCGCGGTTTTCAGGGTGGCGTTGGCGATCGCCATCACCAGGCCGGCCGCCATGCCGTGGCCGCTCGCGTCCCCGACCAGGAGCGAGATCCGGCCGTCGGACAGCGGGGTCAGGTCGTAGTAGTCGCCACCCACCTCGTTGGCCGTGCGGTAGGAGTGCGCGAAGTCGTAGCCCGGGATCGGCGGCACGTCGTGAGGGAGGAGATCCTCCTGGAGCTCGCGCGCGACTTCCAGTTCGTCGCGGACCCGGACGCGGTCCACCAGCTCCAGAGCGAGCAGATAGGCCATCATCGCCAGGCTGACCCCGAACCAGAGCGGCGAGAAGTCGAGGCTCCACTCGGACTTGCCGCGGGTCATCACCACCTGCGGGTCGTCCACGAAGCCGAGCAGGAAGGCGATCAGCGAGGCCGCGAAGAGGATGCGCCGCGCCGGGGTGAGCTTGTAGGACAGGCCGAGGAACGCGAGCTTGGCGCGGTAGAGGAAGCGCTTGCAGCCGCCCTTGGGCTCGGGCGCGGTCTCCTGGCCGTGCTGGCCGCGGGTGAGCACCTCGTAGGCCCGGGTCGCGTCCTTGTCGAACAGCCGCCGCAGGTCGCGGCGGTCCAGACCGGCCGTGTACTCCTTCACGAACCGTCCCATGCGGCCGAAGCGCTCGCGGGGAGGTGTTTCGCTCATCGGTGATTCAATACGGAAGCGGTCACCCCAGGTTTATCCTTTTTACCAGGTGCCCGATCGAATTGGCGTAATAGGCCAGCGCCAGCCGCTCCCCGGGCCGGGCGGCGTAGAGGCCGTCCTTCTCCTCCACGAAGCGGCGCTCCCGGAGCGTCCGCAGGCCGGCCACGATCGCGTAGTCCTGGTCGCGGCGCGGGATGTAGACCTGGGCGCCCGCGGCGTCGAGGGCGGTCATCAGCCGGAAGGCGCGGACCTTGACCTCCAGCTCCGAGATCGGCTCGGCCGCCTGGAGGAAGACCGTAGCCACCAGGGGGACCGGCAGCACCGGGATGATCCCGCCGATGGCCGCCATCACCGTCTCCCCGAGCCGCTCCAGGTGGGCCGAGCGCTCCTCCTTTCCGAGCGTCCGGAAGTCCAGACTGTGCCCCTTGAGAGGACTGTGCTCCTCCAGGTACTGCCGCATGGAGATCGGCGTCCCGAAGTTGACGCAGGCGTAGCCGAACCGGTGCCACTGTCGGACGAGCATCTGCCAGACGTTGCGGCCGGTGAAGCGGAGCGTCGTGGCGGCTGCCCCGACTCCGCCTTTGCGGCGCGCGTCGGGGGTGACGTCGAGCAGCAGGGTCCGGTCCTCCAGGACGCGGTCGTAGTTGATGCCGACCGGGATGAAGACGAGGTCGCGCTCGCCCTGCGGATCGAAGTTGCGGAGCATGTAGTCGAGGAGGCCGAGCTTCGGCTTGCGGAGGAGGCCGTCGCGCGACAGGCCGCCCTCCGGGTAGACCGCCTGGGTGACGCCGGACGAGGTGGCCATGTGGATGTAGCGCTCCAGCACCCGCCGGTAGAGCGGGTCGCCCGAGCTGCGCCGCACGAAGTAGGCGCCGGTCGCCCGGATCAGCGTCTGGAGCGGCCAGATGCGCGCCCACTCGCCCACGGCGTAGGAGAGCGCCGTGCGGTCCGCGGCCAGGTAGGCCACCAGGACGTAGTCCATGTTCGAGCGGTGGTTCATGAGGAAGACCACCGTCGACTCCGGCGGCACGGCGGCGAGCGCGGACTCGTCCGAGGTGCCGAGCCGCACGCGGTAGAGGAGCTGCGCCGCCCGGCGGGAGATCCAGGTGCCGATCCGGAAGTAGAAGTAGGCGTTGAACGCCGGGATGATCTCGCCGGCGTAGCGCCGGATCCGCGCCATCACCACCTCGCGCGGCTCGCCGTGCTCGCGGCTGTGCGCGTCCACCGCCTCCAGCACCTTGGGGTCGTAGAGCAGCCGGTCGACCAGCACCTGCCGCTTCGTGCGCTGGAACGGACGGATCTGGACCCGGAGACGGGTGTTGACCTCGTCGATCACCCGGTTCGCGCGCTGCCGCAGATACCAGCGCACCCCCGGCACCAGCAGGCGGTCGAGCGCCGCCCACAGGGCGAGCGCCAGGAGGAGAAGGAAGGCCCAGAGAGGGAGGGTGACCTCATTCATGTCAGCTTCAGATCCATGCCTGCCGCGGCCTCGGCCACCCGGCGCTCGTACTCCTCGCCGGAGACCCGCTCGCGCAGGCGGTCGGTGACAGGGTAGACCATGGGCATGCTCCTCCAGGCCTCGGCCCGGCCGGTGCGGGCGTCGACCACGCGACGGTTCTCGATCGAGTGGGTGGCCTCGGACAGCGGCAGCCCGTGGACCGCCTGCTCCAGGCCGCGCAGGAACGCCTCGTCCGCGGGCTCCAGGAAACGCAGGTACTTCCGGCCCTGGCTGGCCGTGTTGTAGTGCGCCGGCACGAACAGCAGCCCGTCGAGCTGGAGCCGGTCGCAGGCGACGATCAGGAGCGCCATCACGTCCGGCAGGAGACCGAGCCCGGGATGCTTCTGGCCGGGCAGGCGCGGGCGTTGCGCGGTGAAGCCCGCCCGCGGGTTCTGCATCAGGAGCCACTCGATGCGCAGCAGGGCCGCGCCGGGGACCGTGGCGCGGTCGATCCGCACCCGCGACTCGATCAGCAGCTCGCCCCGTCCGGAGTCACCGAAGAGCCGCACCGTGTCGCCGGCCGGGTTGTCGAGGTCGAATTCGAGCCGCGGCGAGAAGCCCAGGCTGCGCAGCCGGTCGAGCATGCCGGCGCGCTCCAGCGCCAGCTCCATGCCCTGGATCGAGTAGAAGCCCAGGAGCCGCCGCGGCCGGTGCACCGCGGCCATGCCCGGCAGGAGATCCTCGGCCGTGAGCCCCCAGTCGTCCAGGTCCGCGTCCCTGCCCTCGCCGGTCAGCTCGTGCGGGGCGATCTCCCGGGCGAGCTGGCGATAGCGGGTGAGCGTGATCTCCTCGGTGGTCGGCGGCTCGACCGGCCGGCCGCCGTTGAGCAGGCAGGAGAAGAAGCGCGCGCTGTAGCGCCACGAGTTGAGCCCGTAGCCGCCGGCCAGGACGATCACGAGCGGCAGGCGGTGGTCTCCCCGGGCGCCCCGGGCGCGGACGAGGGAGGCCACGAAGCGGTCGCGCTCCAGCATGCCCTCGGCGGTGATCTTCCAGTTGCCGATCTGGTCGTCGGCCGCCGGGTCGCAGCCCGCGAGGTAGAAGACCAGGTCGGGGCCGAACCGTTCGAGGACGCCGGGCAGACGGCTCCGCACCGCCTCCAGGTAGGCCTCGTCGCCGACGCTGTCCTGCAGCTCGACCATGGTGGCCTCGACGGCGTCGGGCGGGCCGTCGGTCTGGTTGTGGACCGAGAACGTGTGGACCGTGGAGTCGGCGGCGAACGCCGCCCGCGTGCCGTCGCCGTCGTGGAGGTCTAGGTCCACGATCAGGATTTTTCCCTCGTAGCCGGAGGCCCGCAGCTCGGCGATCGCGACCGCCACGTCGTTGAACACGCAGAAGCGCTCGCCCTTGTCCGGAAACGCGTGGTGCAGCCCGCCGCCGAGATTGACGCCGACCGTCTCCGACGCCAGGGCGAGCCGGGCGGCGAGGAGCGTGCCGCCCACCATGGCGCGCTGGGTCTCCAGGATGCGGTCCGCCGACTCCTCGGCGATCGCGTAGCCGACCACGGTGGTGAGCGCGCCCGGCCGGTTGAGCGAGTCCAGGTAGGCGTCGGTGTGGACGCGCCGCAGGCTGCGGAACGTGGCCGGCTCGGGGCGGTGAACCGCGGCCGGATCGAGCAGGCCGGCCGAGCCGAGGAAGGTCAGGATGCGCTCGCCGCGGCTGGAGTCGTAGGTGGCGCCGGGCAGCTCGAGCTGGTAGCGCCGGCTGTAGACGAAGTCCACCCGCGGACGGAAGAGCAGCCTCCGCCGGCCCCGCCGGAGCCATCTCTCCAGGGATGGGAACCGCACGAGGGGAGCTTACTTCATCCGTACCCGGGTGGCGCCCCAGCTCCCGGCTTCGAGCGGCGCGTCGCCGAACGACTCCACCCGCGGGTCGCGGCCGAGGAGCGTGCGCACGGTCCGGCGCTGCTCGCCGATCCCCTTGCCGTGGATGATGCGCAGCTCGCGGAACCCCTTCTCGTACGCCGCGTCGAGCCAATCGCGGATCACGTCGGGCACCTCGGCCGGGAGGAAGCTGTGGAGATCGAGCACGTCCGTGACCGGCAACTCGACGAGATCGATCTCCTCGCCATCTTCCTCCTCCGGATCTTCCGCCATGCCGGATATAATAGTGGCACTGAATGCCGAAGAGCCGTGAAGCAGCCGAGAGCGCGCTCCGCGAGAGTGAGGAGCGTTTCCGCGCGGTGATCGCCGCGCTGGAGGAGGGGATCGTCCTGCACGAGGCCGACGGCTCCATCTCCAGTTGCAACGCGTCCGCGTGCCGCATTCTGGGCCTGCCGGAGGAGCAGATCCTCGGCCGCACGGCGCGCAACCCGGCGTGGCGGGCGATCCGGGAGGACGGCAGCCCGTTCGAGCCCGAGAGCCATCCGGCGACCATCACCCTGCTGACCGGCCAGCCGTGCTCGCGGGTGGTCATGGGCGTCGAGCGCACCGACGGCACCCTCGCCTGGATCTCGCTCAACTCCCGGCCGCTGCGCCGGTCGGGCGAGACCGACCCCTACGCCGTCGCGGTCTCCTTCACCGACATCACCCACCTCAAGGCCACCGAGCTGGAGCTGCGGCAGCGGGCCGACCGGCAGTCGGTCCTGGCCGAGCTGCTGCGCACCTCGGCCACCGAGTGGCGCCTGACCTTCGACGCCCTCATCCATCCGCTGCTGCTCATCGAGCTCGACGGCCGCGTGGTGCGGCTCAACCGCGCGGCGCGCGACCTGGCCGGCGTCGAGTACGACGAGGCGGTCGACCATCCGGTTTCCGTGCTCGGCGGCGGCGAGCCCTGGCGGGCGATCGGCGAGCTGCTCGCCGAGGTGGAGCGGACCGGCGCGGAGACCTCGGTCCGGGCGCGCGACGACCAGGGCCGCTCCTGGGACATCTCGATGAGCCCGGTCATCACCAGCCCCGACGGCCAGCGCGGCGTCGTGGTGGTGGCGCGGGACATCACCGACCTCGTCCGCCTCCAGGAGTCGTTGCGCCGCAGCGAGACCATGTCGGCCATGGGCGCGCTGGTGGCGGGAGTCGCCCACGAGGTGCGCAATCCCCTCTTCGGGATCTCGGCCACGCTCGACGCCTTCGAGTCGCGCTTCGGGGGGAAGAAGGACTTCCGGCGCTACTTCGACGTCCTCCAGGTCGAAGTCCGGCGGCTCTCCGAGCTGATGCACCAGCTCCTCGAGTACGGCAAGCCGGCGCGGCTCGACCTGGCGGCCGTGCCGGCGGACGAGATCCTGGCCGCGGCGTGCGCCGCCTGCGCCCCGATCGCCGAGCGCGCCGGAGTGACCGTCGTGCCGGAGATCTCCAGCACCGCCGGAGAGCTGCCGCCGCTGCAGGTGGACCGCGGCCGGATCTCGCAGGTCTTCCTGAACCTCCTGGAGAACGCCGTCCAGCATTCGCCGAAAGGCGGCTCGGTGGTCCTGCGGGCGGAGCGGGTGACCTCGGGCGCGTCGGGAGAGACCGACCGCGAGGGCGTGCGGTTCGTGGTGGAGGACTCGGGGCCGGGCTTCCTGCCGGGCGACCTGCAGCACGTGTTCGAGCCCTTCTTCACCCGGCGGCGCGGCGGCACGGGCCTGGGCCTGTCGATCGTCCAGCGCATCGTCGAGCAGCACGGCGGCGAGGTCGTGGCCCAGAACCGGCCCGGCGGCGGCGCCGTCATCAAGGTCTTCCTTCCCCTGCATCCGAAGCGGACGGGAGGGGCCGCGGCCCCGGCCCTGGTCGAGCTGGCGAGGTGAAACCCTGGATCGCATGAACCGTAGGAGAGCTTCCGCCCGGACTGTCGTATACTGGGGCATATCGCAGTCGAAAGGAAAACGAAGGAGGCGAGCCTGGGCGCGCCTCGAGCAGGGGTGTCCCGGATGAAGCCGCGTCTTCTGGTGGTCGACGACGAGGAGTCCATCCTCTCCGCGATCCGTGAGTACTTCCAGCCTCGTGGATACGATGTGGACTGTGCCCGCGAGCTGGAGGAGGCCGAGGCGCTCCTGGCCCACATCCGGTACGCGCTGGTGATCGCCGACGTGCGGCTCACCGGCGTGCACGGCAACGAGGGCCTGGAGCTGATCCGGTTCATCCGCGAGCGCTCGCCGTGGACCCGGATCATCGTCCTGACCGGCTACGGGTCGACCGAGATCGAGATGGAGGCCATCGGGCGTGGAGTGGACGCCTTCCTGCAGAAGCCGCAGCCGCTCGCGGAGCTGGCTGCGATCGCCGCGAACCTGACGGGTCAGGGGGACTGAACGATGGAGAACCTGGCCGATCCTCGACGGGGAGAGCCGCGGGGTATGAACACGAGCCGCCTTTGGGACCTGATCCTCGAGCCGCAGGGACTCAGCACCCTGTTCCAGCCCATCTTCGAGGCGGGCCCGGCCGGCCAGAGGCTCTTCGCCCTGGAGGCCCTGACCCGGGGCCCCCGGCACACCAACATCGAGCGCTCGGACGTGCTCTTCGAGTACGTGCGCCGCAAGCGCGGCGAGGCCCAGGTGGACCTGCTGGCCATCGCCTCGGCCCTGCGCCAGGCGCGCGGCCTGCCCAAGGTGCCGGGGCTCTGCCTGAACGTCCACGCGGTCACCCTGGAGAGCGAGAAGCGGCTGCCGCTCTGGCTCGCCGAGCTGGCCGCCGAGTACGGCATCGCGCTCGGCGGGCTGATCATCGAGATCGTCGAGCATGCGCCGCCGTGGAGCGGCCCGCACTTCCTCGACGCGCTCGAACGGCTGCGCAGCCTGGGCGTGCGCATCGCGCTCGACGACGTCGGCCTCGGCCAGTCCAACTTCCGCATGATCGTGGACTGCCGGCCCGACCTGCTCAAGATCGACCGGCACTTCGTGGACGGCGCCCACGCCGACCCGTCGCGCCGGGCCGTGCTGGAGTCGATCTCGGACCTCGCCTGCCGCCTCGGCGGCCGGGCCGTGGCCGAGGGCATCGAGGACGAGCGCGACCTGGCGGTGGCCAAGGCCGCGGGCATCTCGCTTCTCCAGGGCTACCTGCTCTGCCGGCCCTGCACCACGACCGCGCTCAAGCGCATGGACTTCATGGCCGAGATCGGCCCGGGCGAGCCGGTCGACAGCTCGTCGTTCAGCGAGCTCACGCAGGAGCTGCCCCTGCTCCTGCGTGCCCGGCCTACTTGAAGAGTTTGAGGAACACGATGTAGAACACGAACCCGTCGTCCGGGCCGGCGACGGGGACGCCCACGTCCAGGTTCACCACCGTCTGCCACGGGCCGATGAACGTCCCGGCCAGCCCCACGCCTCCGAGCAGCTCGTTGTCCAGCCCGGCCGCCTCGTCCGTGGCCCAGGCCACGTCCCCGACCGCGTCCAGGCGCAGCAGCTCTCCGACCTCGAAGCCGTAGGTCCCGTGGACCGCCAGCGCCTCCTCGGCGCGTACCCGGTTCGACTGGTAGCCGTGCACCCGCGTGCTGCCGAAGAACCCGAACTGGTACTTGTTGAAGCGGTCCAGGTGCGAGCCCGAGACGTAGTCCAGCTCGGCGCCGATCTTCTGGAACTTCGGCAGATACCAGTTCTTGCTCACGCGGGCGCCCCAGCGCGTGAACTCCTTGTTGTCCGGGTCGTAGTCCGGGTTGCCCGGGAAGCCCCAGGGGTCCCACTCCGAGCGCCGACTGACGCCGTAGTGGGTGCTGAAGCCGTAGCCGCTGCGCGAGAAGCTGAACGTCCCTTCGAGCGAGTGCGTCTGGTTGTCGCTCGGCGGCACGAAGCCGTCGGCGGTGTTGTCGGTGTCGCCGTAGTTGAGGAACAGCACGTCATAGTCGAGCCCGACCTTGATGAAGTTGCCGAGCGGCCGGCCGAGCTTCAGGCCGAAGCTGCCGGTCCGCAGGTTGACCTCCTCGCCCGGGACCTCCTCGCCGTCGCGGTAGAGCGTGTCGGCGAAGGGGACCGCCAGCGCGAAGAGCTGCCCGCCGAGGTCGAACTTGCTGCCGAAGAGCCGCGGCTCGGCCACGTTCGCGGTGAGCAGGGCGCCGGCGAAGAACACGTTCACCTGCTTGCCCGTGTTGCGGAAGTTGAAATCGAAGTAGTTGACGCCGCCGAGCGGCAGGGGATAGTCGAGCGCGTCGTCGTAGAACACGCCGCCGGCCAGGAAGAGCTTGTTGGTGTCGAAGCCCTCCTTGACCACGCGGTCCTCCGAGCCCTCCTCCTTGACCAGGTAGCGCAGCCCCTTGTCCGTGTCGCGGACCATGGTGACGTCCGTGTCGGCGATCTCCTTGCGCTTCTCCTCGAAGTCGGCGGAGTTGACCTTGACCTCGGTCAGCTCGGTCTCGCGCTCGACCACCGTGGTGGCGTTGACCACCGAGAGGATCTGCTGCGCCACGATCTTGAGCGGCAGCACGAAGCTCTCGCCCGACCAGGCGGCCGGCTGGCCATTGGCGTCGATCGGGGAGTAGGTCATGGTCTCCTCGTTCGAGATGACCTCGCCCTCGAGGCCGACCTGGACGGCGCGGGTCTTGAGCCGCGCATAGATCTGGCGGTCCACCCAGACCGTGCCCTGGTAGAGCTTGCCGGGCTCGCCGGGCCCCGCCGGCGCGAAGTCGACCACCCAGGCGTCGCGGCCGTCGACCTTGTCCGTGCCGCGCAGTCGGTAGCGGTACTGCTTCGTGAAGTGGATCTGGAGCGGCAGCGCCGCGGCCTTCTCCGGCTGGACGAGCGGGATCTCGGGGATCGACTTGCTGCGCCACTTGACGCCGTTGACGTAGAGCGTCTGCCAGGCCCAGTCGGAGCCGGTCTTGTCGCCGACGAAGAACGGCCCCTGAAGCGTGGCCTCGAAGGCCTGCGAGCCGGCGGCGGGCTGGAAGCGCAGGTGGGTGGTGTTGACCGCCTGGTAGTGGTCGAGCTTGCGGTCCTGCGCGTCCTCGAACGCCTGCAGCCGGCGGAGGATCTCCTCGACCGGCATCTCGCGCTCGGTGGCCACGCTCACCTTCTCCTCGATCCCCTCGCGCTCGGCGGCGGTGGCCCGTTCGAGGCCGATCACGGCCACGCGGCCGGGGTTGTCGACGCGGACCACGAGGTTCTGCCCTTGGACCTCCCCTTGGGGAGCGCCGACCTTGTCGTAGGTGTACGGGAACCGCGACGGCCGTTTCAGGTAGGCGTCGGGGAACTTGGGCGTCAGCTCGCCGGCGCCCTCGGGCGCGAGGGCGATGACGCGGAGCGCCACGTCCTCGCTTTTCGGCACGCTGCGCACGAACGTCCACGCCTCGCGGGCGCCGGTCGGCACGTCGCCGGCGCCGTAGGAGACGTCGCCGGCGAACTCCCGCGCGAGCAGGGCGAGCGGGGAGAGGACGAGCGGTCCGACCTGCTGCGTCCGGAACAGGGTGAGCCCGATGCCCAGGACCGCGTTCCGGGCGGAGTCCGAGAGGACCTCGCCGGCCGCAGCCGGAAGCGGGAGCGAATCGAGCACCACGGGCCGGCCCGGATCGAGGTTCTGGACCGCGGTGGCGGCGGCTTCCAGGGCCTTGCCGTCCGCCGGCTTGAGAGCGACCGCATCCACGTACGCCGTGACCTCCTCGCCGTAGAACGTCTCCAGGAACTTCGGATCGGCAGGCAGGGCGTCGGAGGCGACCCGGGCGTCTGCGCGGGCGCCGGTGAGCGTCACCGCGGCGCGCTTGATGAGGAACGCATACTCGGCCGGAGCCATCGGGCCTTCCTGGCCCTCGGGCCGCCAGACGATCTGGAACCACGCCTGGGCCGGAGAGGACGACGCGATGGCGACCGCGGCGCGGAGCTCGGCCTGGAGCCGCTCGGCGTTCTGGGCCACCGGGGCCGGAGTCCGGAACACGAGCGAGATCCAGGGCGTGCCGCCGGCCTCGACGATCCGGCTGGCGGTCTCCCCGGGATTGGCCGTTCCATCGAGCGGCACCTCCCAGGCCACGAAGAGCGGGCTGCCCTTCTCGAGCTTCGCCTGCTGGAGAAGCGCGACGAAGTCGGCCGGGTTGTTCGGCACCGCCGGCTGGGCCGGCTGCGCCTGGACGTCTGGGACGGGAGCCGTGGGAAGGGGCTCTGCCATGGATACGGGAACGGACTGGACCGGCTCGAACCGCACACCCGCGCAGGGCATGCAGGGGAGAACCTCGGCCCCTATCGAGAAGGGAAGAAGGAGAAGCGAAAGGAAGAGGAGCTTCGTACGCATAGATCCGAGAGGATAGCAGGGTCGCAACCCCGGCCTCGGCGGAGGACGGTCCGGAGCCGGGACCGCCCACGGGAGAGGTCGGTCGTGCAGCAGGCGCGTCCGAGCCGGGGTTTTGCCGAGTCCCCGACGCGTTTCCTCCGTTCGTCACAGGGGCCCGTCGAATCCCCGCGGCATTTTCTCCGTTCCCCTGGGAAATCTCGCCATTCCCCGAGGAATTTTCTCCAGAAACCAAGGGGGGCTGCCCATTCCCCTCGACCGTTTCCCGATTCCCCGAGGGGAATCGTCCGTCCCCCAGGACCTTTTCGCCGGCGTTCGAGGGGAATGCGCGATCTGTCGCGGTTTGCGCCGGCCCGCCGGCTGCTAGACTTGATCCTCCCATGGTTCTTCTCCGCCTCCTCGCAGGACTGGCTGCCGCCGCGATCGGAGTTTTCGTCGGGCTCGCCATCGCCGCCGCGCTGGCCAACCTTCTGCCGGAAGGGGCCGCGCAGGTGCTCTCGGCCATTCCCTTGATCGGAGTGCCGGCCTATGCCTTCGTCTGGACCTTCCGGCGGCTGGAGACGGCAGGGGAGCGGCGGCGCAAGGTGGAAGGGGAGATCGAGGACCGGAAAGACGACGCGCTCGACCGCAAGATCGCCGAGAAGGCCCAGGCCATCGCGCGGGGCTTGGCCCCGGACACCGGAACCTGCCAGTCCGCGACCCTGCGCGTCACCGGCGGCAGCTCGCCGAGCATCGACGCCCTCCAGGACGGCAACTGGGTCACCGTCTTCGCGGCCCGGTACCACCCCGGCAAGGAGGGGCAGGTGGTGCCGTCCGGGATCCGCGAGCCGCGCATCCCGGCCGTGACTCCGCCGAAGTGGTATCGCCCTACCTGGACGGTCCTGACCCGGACGGTCGGCGCCAAGGCCGCCTGGTGGGAGATCCTGGCCTACCGTCCGGGACCCTGGGAGGACGAGCTCGACCCCCTCGTGGAGGCCGCCGGGAAGGCGGCCTTCGAGGCGGAGAAGGGGCGTTTCGGGCTGTAGCCGCCTACTTCAGGTGCTCCCGCAGGAACGCCAGCACCCGCGGCCAGGCCTGCTGCGTGGCCTTGTAGTTGGCGCCGTCGCGGCCGTCCTGCGTGCGCAGAAAGCCGTGGCCGGCTCCTTCGTAGGTGTGGACCTCGAAGGTCTTCCCGAGCTTCTTCATTTCGGCCTCGGCCGGGGGGATGGTGACATTCACGCGGGCGTCGTCGCTGCCGTAGAGGCCCAGGACCGGCGCCTTGATCTTGGCGAGGTCCGCCGCGGTTTCGGGCGCGGCGCCGTAGAACACCACGGCGGCGTCCAGGGCCGGCTGCGCGACCGCGTAGGCGAAGCTCGTGCCTCCTCCCCAGCAGAAGCCGAGAGTGGCGGTCTTGCCGTTCGCGGAGGGGATCTTCGTGGCGTAGTCCCGGATGGCGTTCAGGCGGGTCACCGCCTCGGGCCGCTCGAGAGCCCGCACGAGCTTGACCATCTCGTCGTCGTTGGCCGCGGTATCGCTGCCACCGCCGTTGGGTCCCATTCCGGAGATCAGGTCGGGGACCAGGGCGATGAAGCCCTCCTTGGCGAGCTGGTCGGCCACGCCCCGGATCCAGAAGCCGAGGCCGTGGACGTCGAAGATCACGATCACCACGCCCGCCTTGTCCTTGCGCTCGGGGTAGACCACCCAGGTCCGGATCGGCGTGCCGGAGGCCGTCTTGATGTCCACGAACTCGCCGTGGCGCGGCGACGCCTTCACCACGGCCTCGCCCTGCGGCTCGGACGGCGGCAGGTTGGCGTCCCTGGGCGCCGGAGCGGCCTGCGGGGTGGGAGCCGGCATGGCGTGCCCGGCGTGGGGATCGGGTTGAGGGCTCGGCTGGGCCGCGGGGGCCTGCGCCAGCATCACGGAAGTCAGGAGAACGGTCCACATCGCGCACCTCCTACCAGGGGTCGGTCGGACGGCGCCATTCTATGCGCGTTCTATCCGGGACGACCGGCAGCCTCCGCAAGCGCCTGCGGCAGGGGCTCCAGGTCCTCGCAGGTGTGCTCGCCCATGAGGCAGACCTGGATCCAGTTCCGCTCGACGAGATACCCGCTGAGGTAGCTGAGCTCGTAGCCCCGCCGTTCGAGCTCGCGCCCGGCCCGGATGGACGAGGCCTCCGGCGGCAGCGCGATCGTGGTCACCGCCGGCGAGGCGTGCGCATCCGGGGCCACGATGCGCAGGCCGTGTTTCCGCAGGCCGGCGCGGAGGCCGGACGCGAGCTCCGCGATCCTCGGGAAGCGGTCCTCGGGCCGGTGGCGATCCAGCGCCGCCCGGAGCGCGAAGACGAGGTTCGAGCAGACGGTGTACGGCACGCCGTCCTCCTGCTGGTAGCAGCCGAGGTCCAGGTAGCGCGGCAGCTCGGAGGGCTGGATGGCCTCCTGGTGGAACACCACCGAGATGCCGGCCAGCGAGCCGATCCCCTTGCCGCTCACGCCCGAGGCGAGGTGCACGCCGGAGAGGTCCACGGGCACGGTGGCGATCGAGCTGATGCCGTCGAGGCAGAGCCTCGCGCCGCGCTCGCGGCAGATCCGCTTCAGGGCTTCCAGATCGTTGAGGATGCCCGTCGAGGTCTCGCAGTGGACCGCCCACAGCCAGTCGAAACCGTTCGCCGGGATGCGGTCGTAGTCGAGCGGCTCGCCCCAGCCGGACCGCAGGACGGTGTGCGGCAGCTTCCAGCGGCGGGCGTGGTCGGCCAGGCGGTCTCCGAACTCGCCGTTGCTCAGGATGAGACCCTGCCCGCCCTCGACCGAGAGGCGGCCGGCGACGGCGTCGTTGGCCAGGGTGCCGCTGCCGAAGAGGAGCGCGACGCGCTCGGCCCCGGTCATCTCGCGCAGGCGGGCTTTCACGTGCCGCAGGGTGCCGGAGAACTCGACGCCCCGGTGCGAGACGGGCGGCGCCGCGAAGGCCGCGAGGACGTCGGGATGGAAGCTCACGGGGCCTGGCAGGAGACGGACGCGCGAGGTCTCCTGCACGAAGGCCCTGCCGTGTTCCCGGATGGCTTCGAGGGTCACATACATCGGCTGGAAACGCGCCTCGGGCGTGCCGACCAGCGGGCCGAACGGGATGAATCCGAGGTGGTTGTAAAGCTTGAGCTGGCGCACCGTCGCCGAGATGACGGCGAGATCGTAGCCCAGGTGCCGGCCGTGCTCGACGACCAGGCGCATCAGGCCGCGGAAGACGGGCCCCCGGCGGCGCTCCCGAGCCACGGCGAGGAGGCGAGCCTCGAAAACGGAACGGCCGGCGGGCAGATAGCTGTCGAGGTTCTCCAGCTTGGAGTCGAGAGAGAACGGCCGGGTCGTCCGCAGGGCCACCATGCCGACGAGCCGGTCGCCGTCGAGCGCGATGACGTAGGTGTTCTCGTCGTGGAACCGATCCACGAGGAGACCCTTCGGATCCGCCTTGTGCTGCGGGATCTCCTCGGCGAAGGTCGCGTGGTTGAGCCGGTGGATCTGCTCCAGCTCCGACGCCTCGCTCGCGAGCTTGAACCGGAGGCCCGTCATCCCTGCGCCGCGCGCAGCGGCTGGTACCGCACGTCCATCGCGTCCTCGATCAGCGCCTCGCTGAGCTCGCCGGCCGCGTCCGTCACGGCCGTGGGCTCGAAGTAGTGCTCGTAGGCGGAGTCCACGCGGAGCCTCGGCGTGTAGACGCAGTCGAGGCGGTCGGTGGTGCTGACGTGGGTGCGCGGCCGTTTCGCGATGAAAAGGTTTTTCGGATTGGCGACGGCGCTCGGCGAGAACAGGCTCAGCATGCAGGAGGAGGACGCCGCCGCCTGGATCGGGTCGAGGCTCTTGCGGTAGTGCCAGAGGAAGCGCGCCTGGTGCTTCGCGATCGCCTTGCGGAAACCGTGGAAGTACTTGATGCGCCGGATGAAATTCCCGACCTCCTCGGCGCCGTCCAGAGGGTTCATGGACAGGGTCGAGCCTTCGAGATCGCGCGTCTTCGTGTTCGGCAGCAGGAGCCCCTGGGCCAGCCGGTCGTGGAAGAACGGCGTGCCGGGGAACGGGATGGCCAGGAAGATGAAGTTGGGCGGCGGGATCTCCGGCGAGTCGCAGATCAGCCGCAGCTCGCGCTCCAACTCGGAGATGCGGCGCTCGGTCGGGTCGTAGACGATGCCGTACTGGAACAGGATCCCGGCGCGCAGGCAGCGCTCGATCAGCTCGATCTGCGAGCGGCGGTTGTTGTGCGTCTTGTTGACGCTGCGCAGCCAGGCCTCGTCGAACGATTCGACGCCGATGAAGAGCGCCGCGCAGCCGGCCTCGCGGGCGAGCGCGAGGTTCTCCTCGTCCCAGAGGAACGTGTTGGTGCAGATGGCGGTCCAGCGGCCGAGCTTGCCCGCCGCCCGCAGCTCGCGCAGCAGGGCCATGCGCTCGAGGAAGAAGTCGCGGTCCGGGCCGTAGAACTGGTTGTCCACGAAGACCACGGCGCGCCGCCGGCCGAGCGCTTCGAGCTGCTTGCGCAGCGCGTCGACCGGCTGCTTGCGGTAGCGCACGCCCTCTCCGGTGAGTGAGCAGAAGTTGCAGCGGAAGTTGCAGTTGCGGCTGGACTCGGCATATCCGATGCCGCGTATCCAGTCGGCGAGGTCATAGCGTGGCAGCATCTCGTCCGCCACGTGCTCCGCGCCCCAGGCCTCGCGCACGACGTCGCGGAGCTGCTCGACGTCGCCCAGGCAGACATGGTCGAAAAAGGGTTTCGAATGGCACGGGAAGGCGCGGATCGCCTGGCCTCCCGCCACGAGGATCACGCGCGGGTTGGCGGTGCGGAAGTAGGCCGCGAGATGCTTGAGGCGGTCGTACGAGGCGATCAGGCCGGTCAGGACGACCATGTCCGGCCACTGGATCAGGTCGGGCTCGAAGACCTCCAGGAACCCGCTCGAGACCTCGTTGTAGAGACGGATGGCGCAACGCTCCGGCGCGAAGGCGCCCGCGAGCAGCACCGGCGCCAGGGTGTTGGGCACCTCGTGCGTGAGCCGCACGGGCTCGCGGGTTTCGGGAAAGTAGCCGTTGACGACGAGGACGCGCTTCTTCCTGGGCACGGCGATCCTCCGTACGTGCGCACCTGCTTGACTGGTTGCTGTCCCCAGGCTATCCAGCCTGCGCTGTTTCGTCAAGGACCGATTCAGGACAGCAGCAGCTCCAGGTCCTCGCGGCTGAGCGACGCGATCAGGCTCTCGTCGGCCTGCAGGATGGCGTCGGCGAGCTCGCGCTTGCTCTTCTGGAGCGCCACGATCTTCTCCTCGACCGTGTCCTTGGCCACGATCCGGCTGGCGAACACGGGCCGGGTCTGGCCGATGCGGTGGGCGCGGTCGATGGCCTGCGCCTCGACGGCCGGGTTCCACCACGGGTCGAGCAGGTAGACGTAGTCCGCCGCGGTCAGGTTGAGACCCAGGCCGCCCGCCTTCAGGCTGATCAGGAAGAGCGTGCAGGACGGATCGTTCTGGAACTGCTCGACCTTCTCCTGGCGGTCGCGCGTGCGGCCGTCCAGGTAGAGATAGGGGACGCCCTCGGCGTCGAGCTGCCGGCGCAGCAGGGCCAGGAAGCTCGTGAACTGCGAGAACACGAGCGCCTTGTGGCCCTCGTCCGCGATCTCCCGGAGCTGCGGCAGGAGCACGTCGAGCTTGGCGCAGGGCTCGTCGGCGCGCCCGGGGTCGAGCAGGCCGGGGTGGCAGGCGGCCTGGCGCAGGCGGAGCAGGGCTTCGAGGACCAGGATCTTGGTCCGGCCGAGGCCCTGGCTGCCGATCTTGGCTCCCAGGGTGTCGCGGTAGTGGGCCCGGAGCTCGTCGTAGAGGCGGCGCTGGTCGGGCGGCAGCTCGCAGATGAGGGTCTGCTCGATCTTGGCCGGCAGCTCGGGCGCCACCTGCTCCTTGGTGCGGCGCAGGAAGAACGGCCGCAGGGCGCGGGCCAGCAGCTCGCGCGTGGCGGCGTCGGGCGTCCGCATCTCCGAGGTGGTGGAGAGGAGCGCCGAGGCGCCGAGCAGGCCGGGGTTCAGGAACTCGACCAGGCTCCACAGCTCGCCGAGGTGGTTCTCGATCGGCGTGCCGCTCATGGCCAGGCGGTGCCTGCCGCGCAGCAGGCGGGCGGCCTTGGCAGTCTGGCTGGAGGCGTTCTTGATCGCCTGCGCCTCGTCGAGGACCAGGTAGTCGAACTCCACCTGGCGCAGCAGCTCGATGTCCTGGCGCAGGGTGCCGTAGGTGGTGAGGACCACGTCGTAGCCCGCGAAGCCCTCGGCTTCCCGCGGCCGGCCGAGGCCGGTGTGGTCGAGGATGCGGATCTTCGGCGTGAAGCGCGCGGTCTCGGCCTTCCAGTTGAAGATCAGCGAGCGCGGCACGATGACCAGGGAGGGGGGAAGCTCTTCCTTCTCCCGGGCCTCGCGGCGGGCTTCGAGCAGGGCGAGCACCTGGACGGTCTTGCCGAGGCCCATGTCGTCCGCGAGACACCCGCCGAAGCCGAGCTCGCGCAGGAAGTAGAGCCAGCCGAGGCCGATGCGCTGGTAGCCGCGCAGCTCGCCCTCGAAGGCGGCCGGCGCCTCGGCCGGCACGATGCCCTCGAAGGTGTGGAGCCGGGTGCGCGCGGCGTCGAACGTCTCGTCCCAGGTGACGCCCGGCTGGTCGGCCAGCCAGGCGTCGAGGAGCGTGGCCTGCTGGGCCTGGAAGCGCAGGTGGTCTCCGTCGAGCTTCCCGAGGTCGGCCAGGCCGGCGAGACGCTTCACCCAGTCCTCCGGGATCAGGCCCTCGCTGCCGTCGGGCAGCGCCAGGAACGTCGAGCCGCGCCGGAGCGCGTCGAGCACCTGCGGGAGGCGGACGGTGACGCCTTCGAAGTCGACCTCGCCGCGGACGTCGAACCAGTCGAAGCCCGAGGACACGGAGAGGCGCGAGAGGCCGGGCGGACGATAGAGCCGGCCGTGCAGCTCGACGGACCAGCCCTCGGCGAGGAGCTTGACCAGCGCCGAGGAGGCCCAGCCCTGCGGCACCTTCATCTGGTGCAGCGGGCCGTCGCCGGGCCGGAAGTCGAGCTGCTCGAGCTGTTCGAGGGCCCGGCGCTCGGCCTCGGAGTCGCGCGCCAGGAGGAGCCGCCGGTCTTTGAGATAGATGGCGCGGCCGGGGGTGAAGGCGGGGATCTCGCGGTCCTCGTAGCCGAAGGCGACCTCGGCGTCGAGCAGGCCGCGGAACTGGATCAACGGCTGCGTGATGCGGACGTGGGGGCGCAGCGGCGGCCGGATCTCTTCGAGGGCGAGGCTCTTCGGCAGCTCGATCTGGGCGAGCGGCTGGTGCGAGACCAGGCGCTCCAGCAGGTCCTCCTTCCACTCCGACTGGACCCGCAGGGCGCCGGACCCGCGCAGCAGCGAGATCCAGCTGAACGCCTCGCCGGCGTTGTGGCGGGAGGCGCGGTCGGCGGTGAGCATCCAGCCGGACGGGAAGAGGAGCAGCGGCTCGGCGAGCGGGATGCGCTTGCCGTTGCGCCGCAGGGAGCCGGTCACGGAGCAGCCGCCCTTGGAGCTCTCGCGCACCTCCAGCCAGAGCTCCCAGGGCGGGCCTTCGTCGAGAGCCAGCACGCCGCCGCCGCCGCGCCGGCCCGGCAGGCGGCGGACCCGGCAGCGGCCGGTCTCGCAGAGGAGCGGCAGGAGGTCGCCGGCGAGGTCGGAGGAGACGTCCCAGCGGGCCGGGACCGGCGCGGCTTCCACGGAGGCTCGGGCGCGGTTGGGGTCCGCGTTCGAGCCGATCAGGATCGGGAGGATCTTCCGGTCGATCGCGTCGGGCAGCTCGGGCACCTCGGCGCGGCGGAGCTGGAGGGGGTGGACGAGGTCCCAGCCGCCGTCGGGCCGCTTGCGGCCTTCGAGCACGGTCAGCGCGAGCCGGCCGGCCTCGCGCGTGGCGGCCTCGTCGATCTCGTAGAGCAGGGCCTCGCGCGGCAGATCGGCGGCGTCGGGCGGCAGGGTGTCCAGGACCTCCATCCACAACGGGATGTTCCGGCGGGGGGGGCGGCGGGTGGTATCGCCCTTCCGGGGCAGCCGGCGGCGCTGCGGGTTGCGCTTGCCGGGCTGGCGTCCGGCCGGCCGCGCAGTCTGGGCCTGGTCCTCCTGGGGCTCCTGGATCTGACCCTCGACCGGGGCCTGGGCGGCCTCGTTCCGGTTCGGCTGCTGCCCGCGCTGGCCTCGCCCGCGCTGGCCCCGTTGTCCTCTCGGTCCGCGCTGGCCCGCTTGCCCCGGTTGCCCCTGCTGGCCCGGCTGGCCGCGCTCGGCCCGGGAGGTCCTGGCGTCGGCGGCGAGCACGGTGGCCCAGATGTGCTTGCAGGTCCGGCTGCGATCGAAGTAGGGACAGGTGCAGGTGCTGCGGACATCGCCGCCCTCCTGGACCAAGCGGACCTTGTAGCGGGCGGAGCCGGAGACGAGGGCCTCCACCTTCTGGGCGTCGCAGGCCAGGATGCGGACCCGGCCCTGCTGGAAATAGCGCTGTCCCCGGTGGCGGACCCGTGACGGCACACGGTCCGCGAGGACTGCGGCGAGAGTCGTTCTCGACATGCTGGCCGTTACCTCCGCGGGAATGGAACGGTCGTTCCAATCCCTCTGATATGCTTCCGCCGGCCCAGGCCGTTCCGGGCCGCGCTTACGCCCCTTCGGGGCTCCATCTCTGAATCCGTTCCCCCAGGAACCTTTTCTTCCGGAGGAGATCGTCTTGAAGATCCACGAGTATCAGGCCAAGGAGATCCTGCGCCGCTATGGGGTGGCCACCCCGCGCGGCAAGGTGACCGAGGATCCCGATGAAGCCGCCCGCATCTGCGAGGAGCTCGGCGGCCGTTGCGTCGTCAAGGCCCAGATCCATGCCGGCGGTCGCGGCAAGGGCGGCGGCGTCAAGCTCGCGAAGTCCCCCGAGGAGGCCCGCGAGCTCGCCGGGAAGATCCTGGGCATGCAGCTCATCACCCACCAGACCGGCCCCGAAGGCCAGCTCGTCCGCAAGGTCCTCATCGAGGAGACGGCCGACATTGCCCAGGAGCTCTACCTGTCGATCACCCTGGATCGCGCCAGGGGCAAGCACGTCGTCATGGCGTCCGCCTCCGGCGGCATGGACATCGAGGAGGTCGCCGCCCGCGATCCCAAGGCCATCTACCGCGCCTGGATCGACCACAACCTGGGCATCCAGCCGTTCCAGGCCCGCTCCGTCGCCCGCAATCTCGGTCTCAAGGGCCAGACGGCCGCGAAGGCGGCGAAGCTCATCTCCGCCCTGGTCAGCGCATATCTTGACACGGATGCCTCCCTGGCGGAAATCAACCCGCTCATGGTAACCCGGGACGGCGACGTCATGGCGCTCGACGCCAAGATGAATTTCGATGACAACGCTCTCTATCGGCACAAGGACATCGTCGAGATGCGCGATCTCGCCGAGGAGAACCCGATGGAGGTCGAGGCCTCCAAGTTCAACCTGAACTACATCAAGCTCGACGGCAACATCGCCTGCATGGTCAACGGCGCCGGACTGGCCATGGCCACGATGGACATCATCAAGCTCTACGGCGGCGAGCCCGCGAACTTCCTCGACGTCGGCGGCGGCGCCAGCCAGGAGGCGGTCAAGAACGCGTTCCGCCTGCTGATCTCCGACCCCGCCGTGCGCGCGGTGCTCATCAACATCTTCGGCGGCATCGCCCGCACCGACCGCATCGCCCGCGGCGTGGTCGGCGCCATCGAGGAGCTGGGCAACGTCCAGATCCCCGTGATCGTCCGCCTCGAAGGTACCAACGTCGAAGAGGGCCGCCGTATTCTCAGGGAAGCCCCGTTCCAGTTCATCGTCGCCGAGCAGATGGCCGATGGTGCCGAAAAAGCCGTGGCTGCTGCGAAGGGAGGAGCTTAGTCATGGCCGTCTGGGTGGACAACGACACGCGCCTGCTCGTGCAGGGCATCACCGGCAAGGAGGGCACCTTCCACGCTCTCGGCTGCCGCGACTATGGCACCAAGGTGGTGGCCGGCGTCACGCCCGGCAAGGGCGGGGAGATGGTCGAGGGCATCCCGGTCTTCGACTCGGTCGAGGAGGCCCGCGCGGCCACTGGCGCCAACGCGTCGATGATCTTCGTGCCGCCGCCGTTCGCCGCCGACGCCATCATGGAGGCCGCCGCGGCCGAGATCGAGCTGGTGGTCTGCATCACCGAGGGCATCCCGGTCGCCGACATGATCAAGGCCAAGGCGCTCCTTCGGGACCATCCCACCCGCCTGGTCGGTCCCAACTGTCCGGGCGTGATCTCGCCGGGCATGGCGAAGATCGGCATCATGCCGGGCCACATCCACAAGCAGGGCTCGATTGGCGTGGTCAGCCGCTCGGGCACCTTGACCTACGAGGCGGTCTGGCAGCTCACCAACCTGGGCCTCGGCCAGTCCACCTGCGTGGGCATCGGCGGCGATCCCATCAACGGCACGAACTTCATCGACGTGCTGGAGCAGTTCGCGGCCGACCCCGCTACGGAGGGGGTCATCATGATCGGCGAGATCGGCGGCAGCGCCGAAGAGGAAGCCGCCGAGTGGGTGAAGGCCAACATGAAGAAGCCGGTGGTCGGCTTCATCGCCGGCCGCACCGCGCCGCCCGGACGCCGCATGGGCCACGCCGGAGCCATCGTGGCCGGCGGCAAGGGCACCGCGGCCGAGAAGATGGAGGCCATGAAGTCCGCCGGCATCCACGTGGTCGAGTCGCCGGCCAAGCTGGGCGAGACCCTGGCCCAGGCGCTCGGGAAGTAGTGGATGGCTGAGATACGGCGGATCCCCGGGGGCGGCTGGCTGGCGCTTCTCGGCGGCGGCGAGCTCACCTTCGGGGAGACGTTCGACGCCGACGAGGCATGGGTGGCGAAGGCCGCGCCCGGGCCTGTCGGCTTCATCCCCGCCGCCAGCGGGTCGGACGACTACGCGCGGCACTTCGGCGAGTATCTGAAGGAAGAGCTGGAGCGGGACGTGGAGCTCATCCCCGTCTACCGTGGCCGGGACGCCCGGCGCGGCCGCAACGCGGAGCGCATCGCGGCGGTGCCGGCGGTCTACCTCGGCGGCGGCGTCGCGGATCATCTGCTCGAGGCGCTCGCCGGGTCGCCGGCTGCCGAGGCGCTCACCCGCAAATTGGAGACCGGTGGCGTGGTGGTGGCGATCGCCGCCGCCGCGCAGGCCGCCGGCCGGGTGGTGCGCAGCATCGCGCCCGGACGGCTCATCCCCGGCTTCGGCTGGCTCCCGGACGGCGTGGTCGAGCCGAACTTCGACCCCGGCCACGACCGGCGCCTGCGCAAGCTGCTCGAACAGGACGGCGTGCGCTGGGGCCTGGGCATCCCGGCCGAGTCGGCGGTGCTGCTCGGTCCGGACGGCGCGGTGGAAGTGGTCGGCAGCGCCTACTACGTCGAGGGTCCGGATGGAGAGATGGAGGTCCTGGAGGGACCTGCCTTCGAGAGTTGAGCAGTAAATTTTACCAAGGAGAAAGACTGTTTATGGCCATGACGCTGGCGATTGTCAAGCCCGACGCGGTGGAGGCGGGGAATGCGGGCAAGGTTCTTGCAAAACTTCAGGAAGTCGGTTTCACGATTCGCGGGATCAAGATGCTTCGTCTGACGGAAACGCAGGCACGGGCGTTTTACGAGGTCCACAAGGAGAGGCCGTTCTACGGCAGCCTGGTGGAGTTCATGACCAGCGGACCGGTCATGCCCGTGGCCCTGGAGAAGGAAGGAGACGCGGTGAGCAACCTGCGCGAGGTGATGGGAGCGACGGATGTGGCGAAGGCGGCTCCGGGCACGGTCCGGGCGCTGTTCGGCACGTCGATCGAGCGCAACGCGATCCACGGCAGCGATTCGCCGGAGAACGCGGCGATCGAGCTCTCCTTCTTCTTCTCGCGCACCGAGCTGCTCGCCGCCCGGTAGGGAGGACGCCATGGTCTACCGGATTCCCGAAGCGGCTCCGCAGAGCCAGATCGCCGAAGAGCGGCGGGGCCGGTCGGTCGGCCGGTTCTGTCACACGTGCGGCAGCATCTATCCCCTGCAC
>JBEQUE010000225.1:0-7500 GCA_040349255.1 Acidobacteriota bacterium
GTAAAAAGACAGGCCGGGGGCCTGCCGGCCCGCGCGGGCCCCCGGCGATGGTGAATCGATTGTCAAGGAACCCTGCCGCCCGGCGAACCGGCCGGCATCGAGGGTATACGGACGTGCTCCTGGATCCGTCGCCCGCGAGACCGCCGAGGATACACGGAATCCCGCCTGTCTGAGCCGATATTCTCAAATCGGCACTTTTTCGACCAAAATCGACCTGTCACAAAATCGGCCCCTGCGGCAACTTATATATAGAGGGGAACCTGAGTCGCCGGTTGAGGCCGCGGCGGGAAGGAGGGCGAGATGGCGTTTCGGAGACGACGCAAGCTTGTTTGCGGCGACGGAAGCTTATCCATCACAACGCGGGCTTATCCACGGCAAGACAAGCTTATCTACCGCAAGATGGGCTTATCCACGCCGTTTCAACGTTATCCTCGGCGGATCAACCTTATCCGGGCCGAAACAAGCTCATCCGCGGACCAGACGAGATTATCCAGGCCGGAACAAGGTTATCCACAAGAAAAGAGCGTTATCCGGGCTGATGCAACCTTATCCATCGCAAAACAAGGTTATCCGCCGCAAGGTAACGTTATCCGCCGCAATTCAAGGTTATCCACGGCGATACAACCTTGAGTCGTGACAAACAAGGTTATCGAGCCTCCGGCAAGGCGACGAGACGGCAGGCAGGTCCGTAGAAGGTCTGTTGCAGGGGATTTCCGGGAGCCTCGGGCTTCGGGGAGTCCAGTAGCTCTTTGACAATCTGGGTGGATGGCGGCCGCCGTGTCCAAGGCCTCCGCCGTCCCGTGCCTGCAGGTCCGCCGACCGGGGAGGGCGCGGACCGGGCCGGAGGTTTGCGGAGGAGCTTCGCAAACCTCCGGCGTCAGGCATCCAGGCGTTGGTCTTCCAATGCGATCTTTAGGAACCCACAGGGGAGCAGACAGGCTTGCCGTTCGGGTCGAGCTCGCAGCCTCCGTCCTGAGTGGGAGCAGGCCTGCACCCTCCCCAGGGATCGAGTTGGCAACCGTTGTCGACCGAGGATGACGAGGCCCAGAGAGAGGAGAAGAGGGACGAGATCTCGTCGAGGAAGGAACCTGATCCACCGAGCAGGGCGACGGCGAGGACGAGGGCGTGGACAGTGCGCATGATTGGTCTCCCAAGAACAGACCCCGGTGCGCCGTCTCCATTGACGGGAGCAGGGCTGTCATCATCCGATAGAGTGCGGCAATCTTGGGGAGTCTGGCAAAAAATCCCGATCTTGCAAAGCGAGAGCGGAATATCAGACATCCAAAATCAGTCACGCAAATAAGATGGTGAGGCTGCGTAGAGCGCTCGCGAAAATGACGCAGGTTCAATTCGAGGAAGCAACGGGCGTCACGCTTGAGGCAAGCAAGCGCCCAGGGCTTGAATCTGGAGCCTGTCGCCTCACCCTGCGTCCTCCATCTCCTCGCCGGCGGCCGATTCCAGGCGGGCGCCCAGCTCCTGGGCGAGCGCCTGGACGTGCGGCTCGGTCAGGATGCCGGTGTGGGAGCCGGGCACGGCGCAGACCTCGACCGGCTGGCCCGAGAGCGGCCCCCAGCCGTAGTCCTCGCCTCCGTCCGGCACCGGGGTGGCCGTTGCCTTGAAGAGCGTCACCCGGCCCGGGTAGAACGCCGGCTCGTAGCGGCTCACCGCCTGGCCGTTCGCCTTGTAGACCGCCAGGATGCGGCGCACGCGGTCGGCTCCGGCTTCCGGCGGCAGGAGGTCGGCCGCCTGGAGACGGCCCGCGAGGAGGTCCACGCGCGCGGCCGGCTCCAGGTCCTCCAGATCCTCGCGGGTGAGGCCGAGGCTCGCCTTCCAGAACTGCTCCACGTAGGAGGCCACGTCGAGCAGGATCGCCACGTCGTCCGGCTGCGGGCCTCCGGCGATGGAGGGCGAGCTGTCGAGGACGGCCAGGAGCGCCACTTCCTCTCCGAGCTGGCGGGCCATCTCGAAGGCGATCAGCGAGCCCAGCGACCAGCCGCCCAGGAGGTACGGCCCCTCGGGCTGCACGGTCCGGATCTCCCCGATGTAGGCCGCCGCCATGTCCTCGATCGTGGACAGCGGCTCTCCGCCGTCCAGGCCGCGCGACTGCAGGCCGTAGAACGGACGGCCGGCGCCGAGCGCGCGGGCGAGAGCGGCGAAGGCCAGGACGTCGCCGCCCGCCGGGTGGACGCAGAAGAACGGCGTCCCGGTGCCCGCGGTCTGGATGCCGACCAGGGAGGACGGCCCTCCGGCCTCTTCGGAACGCAGCAGACGGGCCATCTCCTCGACGGTGCCGCCCGCGAAAAGGGCCGACAGCGGCAGCTCCCTGCCCATCTCCTGCCGGACGCGGGCCATCAGCTTGACGGCAAGGAGCGAGTGGCCGCCGAGCTCGAAGAAGTTGTCGCGCACTCCGAGCCGGGTCACGCCGAGCACCTCCTTCCAGATCTGCGCGAGGCGCAGCTCCAGGGTGTCGCGGGGCTCGACCTGGGCCTCCCTCTCCGTGGTGGCCCGCAGCTTGGACAGCGCGCGGCGGTCCACCTTGCCGGTCGGCGTGAGCGGCAGCGCGGGCAGGACCAGGAAGCTCGCCGGCACCATGTAGTCCGGCAGGCGGTTGCGGAGGTGCTCCCGCAGGGCCTTGGCGTCCTGGACGTCGGCGCCCTCCTTCGGCACGAGCCAGGCCACCAGGCGCTGGTTGTCCCCCTCGGGGCGGACCAGCACCGCGCACTCGCTGACCGCCGGATGGCCGCCGAGCGCCGCCTCGATCTCGCCCAGCTCGATGCGCAGGCCGCGGATCTTGACCTGCCGGTCCACGCGGCCCAGGAACTCCAGCTCGCCGCCGGCGGTCCAGCGCACCCGGTCGCCGCTCTTGTAGAGGCGCAGGCCGGGCTCGTCCGCGAACGGGTCGGGCCGGAAGCGGTCGGCGGTCAGGCCGGGCCGCCGCAGGTAGCCGCGGGCCGGGGCCTCGCCTCCGACCCACAGCTCGCCAGGCACGCCGGCCGGCACCGGCTGGCCTTGCGGATCGAGGACGTACATCCGGGTGCCCGCGTTCGGACGCCCGATCGGCGGCTCCTTGCGGTAGACCCCGGCGCAGAGGTGGGCCGAGGCGTAGATCGAGGTCTCGGTCGGACCGTAGCAGTTGTAGATCCGGCGCACGCGCGGCACCCAGCGGCTGGCCAGCTCGCCCGGACAGCTCTCTCCGCCGACGAGCAGCGAGTCCAGGCTCGGCAGGGCGTCCTCCGGCAGGAGGTTCAGGGTGGACGGCGTGATCACCACGGTGGTCACGGCGTCGCGGCGGATCCTCTCCGCCAGGCCCTCTCCGGAGCCGCGCTCGTCCTTGCGGCAGATGCACAGCTCGGCGCCGCTCCAGAGCGCCATCCAGGTCTCCAGGACCGAGGCGTCGAAGCTGAACGAGACCGACTGGAGGATGCGGCTGGCCCGGTCCGCGCCGGTGTGCTCGATCGCCTGGCCGAGGAGCCGCGCCGCCGAGCGGTGCTGGACGAGCACGCCGTTCGGCGTCCCGGTCGAGCCCGAGGTGTAGATCACGTAGGCCAGGTTCTCCGGCCGGGCCCGCGGGCCTTCCACGGATGGGGTCTCGCGGTCGTCCTCCAGAAGGACCACCTCGGCGCCGCTCTCCGGCAGCGACGGCAGCAGGTGGCCCTGGGTGAGGACGATCGGGATGCCCGAGTCCTCCATCATGAAGGCCAGCCGGTCGTGCGGGTGCGCGGGGTCGAGCGGCAGGTAGGCGCCGCCGGCCTTGAACACGGCGACGACGGCCACCACCCTCTCCAGCCCCTCCTCGGCGCAGATGCCGATCAGCACTTCGGGTCCGACGCCCAGCGCGCGCAGCCGGTTCGCGAGGCGCTCGGCGCGGGCGTCCAGCTCGCCGTAGGTGAGGCTGGCGCCGTCGAAGCGCAGGGCCACGGCGTCCGGCCGCTCCCGGGCGCGCTCCTCGAACGGCTCGTGGAGGCAGACGTCGAGCGCCGGCCTCTCCGTGTCGTTCCAGTCGCGGAGCAGGAGGGTGCGCTCGGCCGCGGTCAGCAGCGGAAGGTCGCCGAGCCTGCGCTCCGGCTCGGCCACGGCCCCCTCCAGCAGGGTCACCAGATGGCCGGAGAGGCGCCGGATCGTGGCCGCGTCGAAGAGGTCGGTGCTGTACTCCCAGCCGCCGCCGATCCCTCCTCCCGGACCCTCGGAGAGCGCGAGGAGCAGGTCGGTCTTGGCCGTGGCGCCGTCCACCCCCATCATCTCCAGCGACAGGCCGGACAGAGGTGGAGCATCCATCGGAGCATTCTGGAGCGCGAACACCACCTGGTAGAGCGGGTTGCGCGACAGGCTGCGCTCGATGTCCAGCACCTCGACGAGGCGCTCCACCGGCAGGTCCTGGTGAGCGAAGGCGGCGAGCGAGCGCTCCCTCATCTTCGCGAGCGGGGCGCCGAAGAGCGGCTGCGCCGGATCGATCTCGCCGCGCAGGACGAGCACGTTCACGAAGAGGCCGATCAGCCCCTCGGTCTCGCCCAGGGTGCGGCCGGCGACCGGCGTGCCGACGAGGATGTCCTCCTCGCCCGTGTAGCGCTGCAGCAGGCCGGCGAAGGAGGTCATCAGGACCATGAAGAGGGTGGACGACTCGCGCCGGGCCACGCCGCGGAGGGCCGCTGCGACTGGCGCCGGTAGCGCCAGCGGCTCGCGCGCGCCGCGGAAGGTCTGGACCGGCGGGCGTGGGCGGTCGGAGGGCAGCTCCAGCACGGTCGGCGCGCCGTCCAGGGTCTCCCGCCAGAAACGGAGCTGCGCGGCCAGGACGTCGCCCTTGAGCCAGCCGCGCTGCCAGCGCACGTAGTCCGAGTACTGGATCGGCAGCTCCGGCAGCTCGAAGGACCCCGCGTAGAGGACGACCAGCTCGCGGATCAGGATGCCCATGGACCAGCCGTCGCTCGCGATGTGGTGCAGGTTGAGCAGCGCGGTCCACTCCTCCTCGCCGAGGCGCAGAAGGAGCGTCCGGAGCAGCGGTCCGCGGGTGAGGTCGAACGGCCGCGCGGCCTCGGTCCGCAATGCGCGCTTCACCTCCCCGTCACGATCGGGCACGCCGCGGAGATCGGCCAGGATGAAGGCGAGCGGCTGGTCGCGCTCGATCGTCTGGAATGCCTCTCCCTCGTCCTGTCCGAAGACGGCGCGGAGGGCGGAGTGGCGGTCGAGGATGCCGGCCAGCGCCCGGACCAGCGCCGCGACGTCGAGCGGACCGGTGAGGCGCAGGGCGACCGGCACGTTGTAGCTCGCGGCGCCGGGCGCCATGCGGTCGAGGAACCAGAGGCGCTCCTGGGCGAAGCTCAGCGGGAAGCGGGTCTCGTCCCCACCGCGGACCGCCGTGAGCGGCGGCACGGCCAGGCCTTCGCGGCGCGCGCTCGCCTCGTCCACGGCCGCAGCCAGGGCCTCCAGGGTCGGCCGCTCGAAGACGAGGCTGAGCGGCAGATCCACGCCGAAGACGTCGCGGAAGCGGGAGATCAGGCGCGTGGCGAGCAGCGAATGGCCGCCGAGCTCGAAGAACTCATCCTGGGCGCCGATGCGATCGACGCCGAGAAGGTTGGACCAGACGGCGGCCACCATCTCCTCGGTCGGCGTGCGGAGCGGCGCGAGGTCGGCTTCGGCGGCCTCCGGCTCGACGGCCTTCGGGTCGATCTTTTCGAGCGCGCGACGGTCCACCTTGCCGTTCGGGGTGAGCGGCAGGGTGTCGAGGATCACCCAGTTGGCCGGGACCATGGCGAGCGGAAGCCGGGCCTCCAGATGCTCGCGCAGCGTCCGGGAGAGGGCCGGCGGGACGCCGGCGGTCCCAGTGGTGGACGTTACGTAGGCGACGAGACTCCTGTCTCGCACGAGGACCACGGCCTCACGGACTTCGGGGTGCGAGGTCAGGGCGGCCTCGACCTCTCCCAGCTCGATGCGGATGCCGCGGATCTTGACCTGGTGGTCGATGCGGCCCAGGAATTCGATCTCGCCCTCCACCCAGCGCGCCAGGTCGCCGGTGCGGTACATCCGGTCTCCGGGTCGGCCGAAGGGGTCGGGCAGGAAGCGCTCGGCCGTCATGTCGGGCCGGTTGCGGTAGCCCCGGCCCAGGCCGACCCCGGCGATGTAGAGCTCGCCCGGCACGCCGTCGGGCACCGGGGTCATCGTCCGGTCGAGCATGTAGACGCGGTTGTTGGCGAGCGGACCGCCCAGGGTCGGCAGCCTGTCGTCCTCACTCGGCCCGACCTTGCCGGCGGTCATGATGACCGTGCACTCGGTCGGTCCGTAGTGATTGCTCAGGAACCAGGCGGCTCCCTGCGGCGGACGGCGGTGCAGGCGGTCGCCGCCGGTCATGATGGCGCGCAGCGGGATGCCGTCGGGCAGGCCCTCGGTCACCACCGCGTCGGCGAGCGGCGTGGGCAGGAAGAAGAGGGTGATGCGCCGCTCGGCGACCCAGTCGATCAGGTCGGGCGGCGAGGTCACCAGCTCGGCCGGCGGGATGTGGATCGAGGCGCCCGAGACCAGGTTCGCCCAGACCTCCCAGACCGAGGCGTCGAAGCCCGGCCCGGCCACCAGCGAGGCGCGGTCGTCCGGCCCGGAGCCGAAGAACCGCAGGTGCCAGGCGCACAGGCTCGACAGGCTCTCGTGGCGCAGCATGGCGCCCTTGGGCACGCCGGTCGAGCCCGAGGTGTAGATGACGTAGGACAGGTTGTCCGGCAGCGGATCGACGTCCAGGTTCTCCGCGCTCTCGCTCCGGAAGTCGCCGACGGTCAGGACCGGCACGTCGAAGCCGGTCTCCATGCCCTTGCGCGTCAGGAGCAGCGCGGCGCCGGACTCGCGCAGGATGGTCGCGGCGCGCTCGATCGGGTGCGCAGGGTCGATCGGCAGGTAGGCGCCGCCCGCCTTGAACACGGCCACGGAGGCCACGATCAGCTCGGGCGAGCGCGGCAGGCGGAAGGCGACCACGGTGTCCGGTCCGACGCCGAGCTTCCGCAGGCGATGGGCCAGGCGGTTGGCGCGCCGGTTCAGCTCGCCGTAGGTCAGCCGAACCTTGCCCAACTCGATCGCGAGAGACCGCGGTCTCGCGGCGGCGCGGGCCTCGAAGAGGCGGTGGAGCGGCGTCTCCGGAATCTCGGCGTCGGTGCGGTTCCACTCTGTCAGCACCTGGCGGGTCTCGGCCTCGTCGAGGAGCGGCAGGGCAGACAGGGCGAGGTCCGGATCGGCCACGGCGCCGGCGAGGAGCGTGCCGAGCCAGCCCGCCAGGCGCGAGACCGTGGCGGCGTCCCACAGGTCGCGGCTGTGCTCGATCGCGCCAGCCAGGCCGTCCGGGGTCTCGGAGAGCGTCAGGGTGAGGTCGAACTTGGAGATGCCGGGATGGACCGGCAGCGTCTCCAGCGACAGGCCGGGGATCGCGGTGGGAGCCCCTCCGGCGATCCCTGCGTTCTGGAGCGCGAACACGGCCTGGAAGAGCGGCGTGCGGGTGCGGTCGCGCTCCGGCGCCAGCTCCTCGCC
>JBEQUE010000245.1:0-9035 GCA_040349255.1 Acidobacteriota bacterium
GTCCGTGGCCGAGCTGGTGGGGGACAACCCGCGCCGCGAGCGGATCCGCGAGCGGCTGGCGCGGGTGGGCGACCCCGAGCGCATCCTGTCCCGGTCCGTGCTCGGCACGCTGACCCCGCGCGAGGCCGGAGCGCTGCGCGACGGCCTCGCCGAGGTGCCGGGAATCCTCGCGGAGCTGGCGCCCGTGGACGGCGCGATCCGCGATGCGGTGAACACCGGCCTGCTGGCGGCCATCGGCGCCGTCGATCCGCTGGCCGGCCTGCACGCCGAGCTGGCGCGGATGCTGGAGGAGTCGCCGGCTCCGACGCTCAACGAGGGCGGTGTGATCGCGGAGGGCGTCGACGAGGAGCTGGACCGCTACCGCTCGCTCACCCGCGACAGCAAGCGGCACATCCTGGCGCTGGAGATCCGCGAGCGCGAGCGCACCGGCATCCCGTCGCTCAAGATCCGCTTCAACCGCGTCTTCGGCTACTACCTGGAGGTCACCAAGGCCAACCAGCAGCGGGTACCGGCCGACTACATCCGACGCCAGACACTGGTCAACGCGGAGCGCTACGTCACGCCGGAGATCAAGGACCTGGAGGAGCAGATCCTCTCCGCGGAGGAGCGCCAGATCGAGCTGGAGGAGGAGCACTTCCGCAAGCTCACGGCGCGGATCGCGGCCGCGGCGCCGGGGCTGACCGCGCTCGCCGAGGCCCTGGGCGCGCTCGACGCCCTGGCCTCCTTTGCCGAGGCCGCGGCCCGCCACCGCTATGTCCGGCCCACGATGACTCCGGCCGGCGGACGGCTCTGCATCAAGGAGGGTCGCCACCCGGTGGTCGAGCTGGCGAGCCGGGACGCATTCGTGCCGAACGACGCCGAGCTCGACGGCGTCGAGGGGGAGGAGGGGGGCCGGGCGCAGATCGTCCTCCTCACCGGTCCGAACATGGGCGGCAAGTCCACCTATCTGCGACAGGTGGCGCTCATCGTCCTCATGGCCCAGGCCGGGAGCTTCGTGCCGGCCGAGGAGGCCGAGATCGCGGTCGTGGACCGCATCTTCACCCGCGTCGGCGCCTCGGACGACCTCGCCCGCGGCGAGTCCACCTTCATGGTGGAGATGATCGAGACCGCCAACATCCTGCGCCATGCCACGGAACGCAGCCTGGTCATCCTGGACGAGGTGGGGCGCGGCACGGCGACCTTCGACGGCCTGTCGCTCGCCTGGGCGATCGTCGAGTACCTGCACGAGCACCGGCGGCCGAAGACGCTCTTCGCCACCCACTACCACGAGCTGACCGAGCTGTCGTCGCTGCTCCCCCGGGTGGTCAACCGCACGATGGCGGTCAAGGAGTGGGACGACCGGATCCTCTTCCTGCGCCGGGTGGCGCCGGGCGCGGCGGACAAGTCCTACGGCCTGCACGTGGCGCGGCTGGCCGGGCTGCCGCCGGCGGTGATCGACCGCGCGGGCGAGATTCTGGCCAACCTGGAGGCCTACGAGTACGACCCCACCGGCAAGCCGCGTCTCGCCCGCGGCAGCAGTGCGCCGGTCGCCGAAGAGTCCTCCCAGCCGTCCCAGCTCACGCTGTTCGCGCCGCCGGAACAGGTGATCGCGAACATCCTGAAGGATCTGGATGTAGAACGTCTGACGCCTATTGCAGCCCTGAACCTCCTCCATAGTCTAAAATCGCGGCTCGTCTGAGGGAGGGGCAGAGCCGATGAGCGCCGCGGACCAGGTCTTTGTAGGAATTCCCGGACCCGAGCTGGATTCCCGCTCGGCGGCTCTCCTCGCGGAGCACCGCCCGGGCGGAGTGATCCTCTTCAAGAGGAACATCAAGGAGGTGGAGCAGCTCGGCGAGCTGGTCTCGGCGGTCCGCCGTATCCTGCCGGATGCCGTGCTGTGCATCGACGCCGAGGGCGGCAAGGTGGACCGCCTGAAGGACGTGGTGGCGCCGGCGCCGCCCGCGGGCCTGCTGGCGAAGCGCCCGCCGAGCCTGTCGCTCCAGGCCGGGCTGTGGATCGCCCAGTCGCTGCGGCTGTTCGACCTCGACGTGACCTTCGCGCCGGTGGTGGACCTCGACCGCGGCGAGACCGACAACGCGCTCGACGGCCGCTACCTGGGGGCGACCCCGGCCGAGGTGACGCCGCGGGCGCGGGCCTTCGTGCGTGGCCTGCACATGGGCGGGGCCGGCGGGGTGCTCAAGCACTTCCCGGGTCTCGGCGGCGCGCCGGCCGACACCCACTTGAGGATGGCCACGATCTACCTGCCGTCGAACGCGCTCCAGGCCGACCTCGACCCGTTCGACGCGCTGGCGCGGCTGGCCGGCTCGGTGATGGTGGGCCACGCCATCTATCCGGCCTACGACGCCGAGCAGCGGCCGGGCACCCTGTCGCCGCCGATCCTGGGCGGCCTGCTGCGCGGCCGCCTCCACTTCGACGGCCTGTGCTTCAGCGACGACATGGAGATGAAGGCGCTGGACGACTGGGGCGACCTGGCCGAGCGCTCGGTGCTCGCCTTCGCGGCCGGCTGCGATGTGATCCTCCTCTGCCACACCCTGGAGGCCCTGCCCGAGGTGGTGGCGCGGCTGGAGGACCCCGCCCTGGAGGAGCGCCGCGTCGAGGCCCGCCGCCGCCTGGAGACCTACCGCCAGCGCCTCCGCACCCTGCGCTCTGCCCGCGACTATGTGAACCTGATGCGGGAGAGCAACCGCGGCGAGCGCCTGGAGAACATCAAGCAGGCTTTCGAGCAGATGCAGGAGGGGACCGAAAATGCCTAGCCTCCCGGAGACCGTAGCGCAGGTTCTGGAGCGCACCGTCGGTGCCCACGGCGACCGCCCGGCCATGAAGGCCAAGCGGGACGGCCAGTGGCGGACCACGTCCTGGAAGGAGTACCGCGACCAGGCGCGGCTCGCGGCCCGCGGCTTCCTCCGCCTGGGCCTCCAGCCGCGCGACGGCGTCGTGATCATGGGCTACAACCGGCCGGAGTGGTTCCTGGCCGACGTCGGCGCCATCCTGGCCGGCGGCCTGCCGGCCGGCATCTACATCACCAACACCGCCGAGCAGTGCCAGTACATCGCCGAGCACGCCGAGGCCTCGGTGGCCGTGGTCGAGAACGAGCAGTACCTCCAGGTCTTTCTCTCGATCCGCGACCGCCTGCCGAAGCTCAAGGCGATCGTCCTGATGACCGGAGAGGCGGAAGGCGCCCACTCCTGGGACCGGCTCCTGGCGCTGGGCGCCGAGGTTCCCGAGGCCGACCTCCAGGCGCGGATCGACGCGCAGAAGCCCGAGGACCTCTGCACCCTGATCTACACCTCGGGCACCACCGGGCCGCCCAAGGCCGTGATGCTCACCCACCACAACGTCACCTGGACCGCGCGGCGGGTGGTCGAGGCCTACGACCTCAACGAGAGCGACGAGCTGCTGAGCTACCTGCCGCTCAGCCATATCGCCGAGCAGGTCGTCTCCCTCCACTGCCCGATGTCCACCGGCGCCTGCGCCTGGTTCGCCGAGGGGATGGAGAAGCTGGCGGACAACCTGCGCGAGGTCCGGCCGCAGTTCTTCTTCGCCGTGCCGCGCGTGTGGGAGAAGATGCAGGCCGGCATCCAGGCGGCAGGCGCGAAGAACCCGCCGCTCAAGAAGAAGATCTCGGCCTGGGCGCGCGGCGTGGGCATGAAGGCCGGCGAGGCGCTGGAGGCGGGCCGCTCGGACAGGCCCTTCCTCTACGGCCTGGCCCACAAGCTGGTCTTCTCGACGGTGCGCGAACGGCTGGGCCTGGACCGGGCGCGCGTCTGCGCCACCTCCACGGCGCCGATCTCGGTCGAGACCCTGCGCTTCTTCCTGAGCCTCGGCATCCCGATCCTGGAGGTCTACGGGATGAGCGAGTGCACCGGCCCGGCGACCTTCTCGACGCCCGACCGCTTCCGCCTGGGCAAGGTGGGCTTCGCCATCGAGGGCACCGAGGTTCGCATCGCCGAGGATGGCGAGGTGATGATGCGCGGCCCGCACGTCTTCCCGGGCTACTTCAAGAACGAGGAGGCGACCCGCGAGGCCCTCGACTCTGACGGCTGGCTCCATTCGGGCGATATCGGCGAATTGGGAGATCTCGACGACAAGGGTTTTCTGCGCATCACCGACCGCAAGAAGGAGCTGATCATCACCTCGGGTGGCAAGAACGTCGGCCCGCAGATCCTCGAGAACAAGCTCAAGCAGATCCCGGTCGTCTCGCAGGCCGTGGTGCTCGGCGACCGCCGCAACTACCTGGCGGCGCTCCTCACCCTCGACCCGCTGCGCGCCCCGATCGAGGCCGAGATCGCGGGCAGCCCGCACCGCGACCCGAAGGATCTCGCCGGCTGCGCGGTTTTCCGCGCCCACCTGGAGAAGCAGGTCGAGGAGATCAACCGCACCCTCGCCCGCTACGAGACGATCAAGCGGTTCTCGATCCTCCCGCGCGAGCTGAGCATCGAGGAGGGGGAGCTGACCCCCACGCTCAAGCTCAAGCGGAGGGTCATCCACCAGAACCACGCGGAGGAGATCGAGCGGCTGTACTCCTAAAACGGGATGTCGTCGTCGTCCAGGTCGCCGCCGCCTCCGCCCCCGTAGCCGCCCTCGTCGTAACCGCCGCCTCCCCCTCCTCCGCCGGAGGAGGGGCCGCCCTGCTCGAAGTCGCCGCCACCGCCGCCGCGCGAGCCGAGCATCTGGAAGTTGTCGCAGACCACCTCCGTCCGATAGCGCTTCTCGCCGGTCTGCCGGTCATCCCAGGAGCGCGTCTGGAGGCGTCCCTCCAGGTAGATCTGCTTGCCCTTCGTCAGATACTGCCCGGCGATCTCGGCCTGCTTGCCCCAGACCACGATCTGGTGCCACTCGGTCTGTTCCTGCTTCTGCCCGTTCTTGTCCCGCCAGCGCCGGCTGGTCGCCAGCGTGAAGCTCGCCACCGGCTGCCCCAGGGCGTCGACCGGACCTCCGGGTCGCGGCCGAGGTTGCCGATCAGAATGACTTTGTTCACCATGCTTCGGTTCTCCTCCGTTCTGAGGGGGTACGCTATCACCGGAGAAAAGGAACGCAAACGTGCGACTCGTGATTCAGAGAGTATCCTCGGCCTCGGTGCTCATCAAGGGGACAACCGAGGGTGAGGTGGTGGGCAGGATCGGCCGCGGGCTCCTGGTCCTGGCTGGCGTCGAGCGGGGCGACGGGATCGAGGCGGTCCGGGCCGCCGCCGACAAGCTGGCCGGCCTGCGGGTGTTCGAGGACGAGGCTGGGAAGATGAACCTGGATATCGCCGCGGCCGGCGGCGCCTTCCTGGTGGTCTCCCAGTTCACGCTGGCCGGTTCCCTGGCCCGGGGCCGGAGGCCGTCCTTCGACCGCGCCGCGCCGCCCGAGGAGGCCGCGCCGCTCGTCGAGGCGCTGGTCGAGGACCTGCGGGGCCGCGGCTTCCACGTCGAGACCGGGCGGTTCCGGGCTCACATGGAGGTGGCGCTGATCAACGACGGGCCGGTGACGCTGGTTGCGGACTTCTGAAGATTCTGCACCCAGGTGCCGCCGTCCTCCTGGGCCGGCCCGTCCTCCGGCACGGCCTCCAGGATCACGATGCCCCGGGGCGTGAAGGAGAGCACGAGGATCGCCAGCGCGACCGCGGCCAGGACCTTCCGGCCGCGGCCGAGCGGCGCCGATTCGTTCTGGACCGGCGGGTGGAACAGGCGGAACACCACCGTGAGCACGCACCAGACCCACCATCCCGGCCAGAGGAAACCGGCCGCGGCCAGCCCGAGCCAGACCGATGGCGCCAGGCGGCGCTGCCAGTGCCGGGACACGGCGTAGAGGATATGGCCGCCGTCGAGCTGGCCGAGCGGGATCAGGTTGATCGAGGTCGCCAGCAGGCCGAACCAGGCCGCCAGGGCGTAGGGGTGGAGGTTGAGCACTTCGTCGCGACCGAGCGGTCCGAGCAAGAGGCGCGCCACGAGCTCGATCGCCAGGCAGCGGCCGGGCAGGGCGATCGTCTCGCCGAGCCGCAGCTCCTCGGGCCGCGGCGCCAGGTGGGAGTGGGCGACCCCATAGACCAGGAATGGGATCAGCACTACGAAGCCGGCCAGCGGACCGGCGATGCCCACGTCGAACAGCTCCTTGCGGCTGCGCAGGGGGGAGCGGATGCGGATGAACGCGCCGAGCGTGCCGAGCGTCCAGGGAATGGGGAGGAAGTAGGGCAGCGTGGCCGCCAACCGGTAGCGCACGCAGGCGATGTAATGGCCCAGCTCGTGGGCCAGGAGGATGAGCAGGAGCGGCACCGAGAAGGAGAGCCCGAGGCGGAGGACGCCGGGGTCGGTCCAGACGCGGCGGACGAGACCGGACGACAGGAACGGGACCAGGTCCGTGGTGAGGTCGGTGCGGGTCCAGGCCCAGAAGGCGGGGCCGAGTGTCGTGGTGGTGAAAAACGTCAGGCCCAGGAGGAGCAGGGCCAGCCGCCAGCGCGTGCGGGGAGGCGGCGGGAGCGCCGGCTCGGCCGGTGCATAGCCGGCGGGCCCGGTGGGCAGCAGCTCGATGACCGGCGGAGCCGGTCGCGGAGCTCGATCGTCGAAGCCGTCCAAGGCCCGGCCGTCAGATGTTCTTCAGGTCCTTGCCGGGCTTGAAGCGGACCGTCTTGCCAGGGGAGATCGCGACCTCGACGCCGGTCTTCGGATTTCTCCCCACACCCTTTTTCCGGTCCCGGACCTGGAACACCCCGAAGCCCCGCAGCTCGATGCGCTTGCCGTCGCACAGAGCGTTCTTCATGGCCTCGATGATGGTGTCCACGGCCTGGGCGGCCTTCACCCTGGGTACGTCCGTGCTGTCCGCGACGCGGTCTACGATATCCGACTTGATCATGAGTGCTCCGAAACGGCGCCGAGCATAGCAATTGGCTCCTGAAGGTGTCAACGAAACACAACGTTGTGGTTACTTCGCTTCGGCCCGTTTTCGATGAAGGATACAACGCTCCAGGGCGGCGCCGGCGGCGGCGGCCACGCTCTGGAGCTGCGGCAGGCCGATCCCTCCGATTCCCCCCTTGTCCGATCTGAGCCCGCCGTCCGCGTAGAGGACGGCCACCAGCCGGTCCTTGATCCGCACCGGCAGCAGGATGCAGTCCCTGGGCAGCTCGCCGCCCCAGGCCCGGGCCAGCTCGCGGTGGGCCGGCATGGGCGGCAGCGGACCGATGTAGAGCGAGCTGCCCTGGCGCAGGTTCAGGAAGAGCGACGGCTGGTCGAACCCGGCCGAGAACTTCTGGAAGATGGGGATGTCCATCTCGCCCTGTCCCATCCAGGCCGAGACGCGCTCCTTCGTCACCTGGAACAGGGCGGCCCGGGCATAGCTGCGCGCCACGAAGCCGAGCACGATGCGGGCGACCTCCTCGCGGTCGGTGGTCTTCGCGAGCGCCGCCTCGGCCTCCTCCATGGAGACCGGGCCCGGCAGGGAGGCGGGCGTGGCCTTCTCCGGCGGAGCCGGAGTCTGCGGGGCCTGCTGCGGTGGTGCGGCGGCCGGCGCGAGCGCGGCGCGCTCCTCCTCGGTCATGGTCACGGTCTGGAACGACGGCCGCGGAGGAGCGGGCCGGGCCGGGGCCTGGGCCGCCGCCGGCTTCGCCGCGGCGGGAGCCGGCGCCACGGGCGGCGGCGGAGCGAGGCGCACGGGCGCCGGGGGAGGCGGCGGAGGAGACGGCGGAGCGGCGGGCTTCGGCACCGCGCGGGCGAGCCGCGGCGGACCCGCCTCGAGCCGCGGGCCGAGCGGCGGCAGCTCCACGTCGCCCAGGCCGCCGGACAGGGTCTCGGGCTCGGCCGGCTTGTCGCGCTCCCAGAAGTAGCGCGCGCGGTTCAGGCGCTCGACCAGCAGGGAGAGCCGCGACGACATCTCTTCGCGGTAGTAGCGCTCCAGCGCCTCCAGGATGCGCAGCTCGTCGGCCACGTGGACGTTGACCCGCTTGCCCGAGGCGAACGCGATCTCGTCCAGGGCGGCCAGGTTGCGCGGGTCCACCATGGCCACGTCCAGGCGGCTGCCCACCACGCGGAAGGGGACGGCCCGGCAGCGGCGGGCGATCTTGTCGGGGATCAGGCCCAGGACCTCGTCGGGGATGCCGCGCAGGTCGTCGAGGCTCACGGGCGGCACGCCCATGTGCTCGGAGAGACCCTTGAGCAGGTTGTCCTCCGAGATGGCCTCCATCTCCAGCAGACAGGTCCCCACGCGTCCGCCGACCACGCCCTGATTCTGCAGGGCACGGTTGAGCTGCTGGACCGTGATCCAGCCGCGCGCCACCAGGAGCTGTCCGAGCTTGTTCATCCGCAAATCGCTGATCGCAGGTCCGTGTCCGCCTTCTAACCCCTTCAACTTACGTCAGTAAACCGCAAGGGCGTCATTCTATGGGCGGCCCGGCGGCCTTGTAAAGCGGCTCGGCCGGCTGCTATCCTGCTGGGTGTGAAGGGTTTTTCCGTCCTGCTGCCGGCCGTCCTCCTGGTGTCCTGGAGCACCGTGGAGGCGCGGGCGGCCCAAAGCTCCCCCGATCCGACCTCTCCGGCGCCGTCCAGGCCCGCGCCCGTCGCACCCATACCCGCCGAGGCGGCCTTCCAGTTCGCCCTGGCCAAGACGCTGGCCGTCGAGGGCTCGCTGCCCGAGGCCCTGACCGCCTTCGAGGAGGCCGAGCGCCTGGCTCCCGACTCGGTCTATGTGCGCCTCGAGCACGGCCAGCTCCTGGCCCGCCTGGCCCAGTACTCGCGCGCGCCCGGCGTGCGCGAGGAGTACCTCAAGAAGGCCGCCGGGACGCTCGGCCGGGCGCGCGAGCTCGCGCCGGACAACCTCGACGTGCTGCGCGCCGTGGGCGAGGTCTACCTCGACCTCTCGGCCCAGGACCCGTCGGCCCTCGCCACCGCCCAGGAGGCCCTGGAGACCGTGCGCCAGCGCGATCCCGAGGACCCGCAGGCGTCGCTCACCCTGGGCCAGATCTACCTCGACCAGCGCCAGCCCGAGAAGGCCGCCGAGGTCCTGCGCGACCTCGTCGCCCGCCTGCCGCAGCAGCGCATGGCCTACGCCTTGCTCGTCGAGGCGCT